>CAZUXD010000001.1:0-78048 GCA_964624455.1 uncultured Actinomycetes bacterium
ACCCCGCCCGCGCACGCCCAACCAGCGAGTTTGAAATACTGACCCACGCTCCTAGACCCATGAGGCGCCGCGGTTCCTCGGCGGAGCCACCCGCATCCGGCGGCCCGCCGGGCCAGCGGCACAGGTGACGCGCTCGACGATGCTCGCCGGGAGGACGCTTACGAACGCGGGATATTACGCACGCGGCGGGAAGTCGGGCCAGTAGACGTCGGGACCGGCGTTGCTGTATCCGTCCCATCCGTCGTCGCCACAGGTGCCGACCCGTGTCGCTGCGAGCGCGGCGGTCGACAGCCGCGCATCCGCGAAGGCCCCAACCGAAAACACCCACTCCGGGGCTGAACGAGGAAATGTCACCGGCGCGGTCGGCGCTCGGTCCTCGGCGTGGTAAGCGCTGAGCTTGTCATACGAAACGGCCATCGCGGCCTCCCCGACGCCAGGTCGGCTACCTGCTGAACCTCCTTCCAGAGCACCACAATCCCGCGCACAATTCAAGGGGTGCGGCCGGATACGGGCCAGCAGATCGAAGAATCTACCCGCGCTTGAAAAGCGCTGATCCGCAAATGGTTTTGTCTGGGTCAACTCGCCTATCCATTCGAGGCAACTCACCCGCCGCTGGGGCCTCGGCGTCCCTGTTCGAGACGTCGGGATTCAAGCGTCGGGCTCCGGATTCTGAGTCTCCGGCGCCCGGGTCTGGGCGCCGGCCTCCGGGTCCACCGTCAGGCGATCCCCGCTCGGTGTTCGACGCTTGGCTCGACGCTTGCGGCGCCCGCGCACCCAGAGGCGACCACCGGCCAACAGCCCATCCGCCAGCAACAGTGACCCGCCGAGCGCCAGCGCCGCGACGCGGGCTTGCACGGCGCCGAACACCAGTATCGCTACACCCACCGGAACGACGAGCGCTATGGCCCACGTCACCAGCCGGTGCCGCCCCCCACGGGCGATCGTCCGCCCCAGCCGGGCGGCACGCCGCCCGACCCAGGGACGGCGCGGCCACCTCATGAGGTCCGCGAATTGCTCGGCCAGGGCGAGCTGTTCTCGCGAACGGGCGCGGTCCTCGGCGGCTTCCGCGCGCGCCATGTGCTGAGCGGACTCCGCATCGTCGGCGGCGGAGAGCGCTCCGGCCCGTTCGGCCAACGCCCTGGCGCGTTGCTCCGCCGCTTGCGCGCGTTCTGCCGCGCCGGGGTGTTGCTGCTTGGCCAGTTCGTCGAACGCAACGGCCTGCTCGTCGAGTTCCCGCGCCCGCAGTTCGGCGATCTCGGCGAGCAGCGACGCGCGCTCGCGGCGGTCCGCCGAATCCGGTGCAGCGCCGTCGGCCGGTTCGAGTTCCTCGGCGCGATGGTCGGCGGCGCGCGCCCGTGCCCGCTCGGCACCTTCCCGGCACTCCTGCGCGCGCGTCCTGGCATGCCCCGCGATCGCCGCCGTTCCCGATCCACCGGCCGCGCCCGTCCCGGTTCTCCCGTCACCGCTGGCGGCGCCCGTACCGGCTTGTCCGTCACCGCCCTCCTCGGCATCGGCGGCAGTCAGCGGCCTCGCGATCGACTCCAGGCTGGCCTGCTCGGCCTTCACCCCGAAGATGAGCTCGAAGATTCCGCCGATCGCCATCACGGCGGCCCCGATGAAGAAGGCGATCGTCACCAGGCTGCGCTCGCCGGTGCCGATCATCTGGCCGAACAGCAACGGGCCGATGATCCCGCCGAGCCCGGTGCCGATGGCGTAGAAGAACGCGATCGCCAGCGCCCTGGTCTCCATCGGGAAGATCTCGCTGACGGTCAGGTAGGCCGCGCTGGCGCCGGCCGACGCGAGGAAGAAGGTGATGACGATCAGGCCGAGGATCAGCCACTCGTTGCCGCTGGAACTGAGGAACACCAGCCCGAGCGGGATCGTGACGATGGCGGATCCGATGTACGTCCCCGCGATCATGGGTTTTCGGCCAACCGTGTCGAACAGCCTGCCGAGCGTCAACGGGCCCAACAGATTGCCCAGCGCATAGATGATGATGAAAATCGGGACGACACCCGAGGGGACCTTGTAGAACCCGTGAAAGAGCGTGCCCAGGTTGAAGGTGATCCCGTTGTAGATGAAGGCCTGCCCGACGAACAGCGCGATCCCCAGGACCGCGCGTTTCGGGTAGAGCCTGAACGCGGTGTGCGCGATCGTGCGGAACGGGATGGCGCTACGCTGGCGGACGGTCAGCGTCTCGCTGACAGGTTCGAGCTCGGCCCCGGTCTCTTCCTTGATGCCGACCTCGATCTCGTCGACTATCCGCTCCGCATCGCGCTCCCTGCCGTGGATGAAGAGCCAGCGCGGACTTTCCGGAACGTGCCGCCGCACCAGCAAGATCGACAGGCCGAGCACCACACCGATGCCGAACGCGAGGCGCCAGCCCAACCAGCCGGGAATCCACGCCTCGTTGAGGAACACCAGGGCGAGGGCGGAACCGCCGGCCGAACCGGCCCAATAGGTTCCATTGATGACGAGGTCCACCTGGCCGCGCATCCGACTGGGGATCAACTCGTCGATGGCCGAGTTGATGGCGGCGTACTCCCCGCCGATACCGGATCCGGTGAAGAAGCGGGCCAGGAAGAAGAACCACGGAGCGAAGGAGAAGGCTGTCGCGAACGTCGCGATGATGTAGATGCCCAGCGTGAGCATGAAAAGCTTCTTGCGCCCGAACCGGTCGGTCATGTGGCCGAAGAAGAGCGCGCCGAGGCAGGCGCCGATAATGTAGATCGCACCGGCAATTCCGATATCGCCGGCCGAGAGGTCGAGGCCGCTGCCCTTCTCGGTGATTCGGGCGGCGACCGTGCCGACCATGGTGACTTCCAGGCCGTCGAGGATCCAGACCGTGCCGAGTCCGATGACTACCCGCCAGTGGAACTTGCTCCAGGGCAAGCGGTCCAAGCGCCCGGGAATCTGGGTCTGGATGGTGCCGGTCTGGATCGCCGTATCGCTCATAACGCTGGCCTGCCTCCGCACGCGAGCCGGGCTGACGCTCGGCGGGTAAGACTAGGGGGGTGATGTCATGCACGCTCTTTGGGCACCGGTATCGCTTCACGGCGGCCGGCGCGACAATGTCGTGGTCCTGCGCGCGGGGCTGCGGGGCCGGCGGCAGCAAGGACTATCCGGACGCTGCTGCGGCGGCTCGATATGCGCAAGCGTTGAGCGCCACGGACGCCGACGATCTGGGGAAGCGGGCCCCGATCCTGGGGATGTTCCCGCTTCGCCTGTGGCGGGCGTGGCGCCGGCATTCGTGATCGCGGCATACCGGCTTGAGTACCCGCCCGCGCTCGGTTATTCACCGCCGGCCGAGGACGGCTTGCGACACGGAAGCGGAGGCGGCCGGACGCGGGTGGCGTTGGGCGGGGGTGCCGTTGGGCGGGGGTGCCGTTGGGCGGGGGGCGCACCACCGCGTGCGGCTCGATCGCCGCGGAGACAGTCGGACGCAGGGCCAGCCGGGCAGCGGCCGAGCCGGCCTGAAGCGGCGGGCGCGCTAGTCGCTGAGCCGGATCCACAAGTAGATGGAGTACACCCCGACGCCGAACCCCACGGCGACGATCAGCCATCCCCACCGGAGCGGGGCGCCGACGGCGAAGCTCACCAGCAAGCCGATGACGAAGATGAGCACGCCGAGAGCGGAAGCCGCGCCCGCGAACAACTTCCGGTGCGCCTTCGGCACCGAGCCGTAGCGTCGTTCGGAGCCATTCATGATCCGGGAGAACCCGTTCCGCCGTCGCTTCAAACGCCGCGGCGCATCCTGCCGGCCGCCCGCGGCGTGCCGCTCGACCGCCCGGGTCGGACGCATCCGCGGGTAGGCTGCGTACCGGTTGCGTCCGGCGAGACCGCGTGCGCGTCCGTGGGGCGGGCTTACATCGGGTGGTTACCCCGGGGCGAACCGGGTAACACACACCCGGTACCGAACACCGGGTAACAAGCGGAGCCCGGCATGCGTTCGAACCCGACCAGCGACCAAGAGGAGCGATTTGCCCATGCGTCCCGACGGGTGGTACTGGCGCCGGCTACCGGGCGCCGCGGCGCGCTTGCGGTGGAAGTCGAGTTCAGATTCGGCCGCGCATTCCGGGACGGATGCGCGCCCGGGCTGGCGCGCCGGCCAGCAGGCGATTTCCCTTGAGGGCTTGCGCGCCGAGCCGAAATTCGGCTGCCCTGCCAGCTCGCGCTCCGCTTCGGACCCGGGTTCCCGTGTAGGCCGGCGGGCTGATCAGGGGGTTCGCTCACGCGCGCGCCGGGGGTCCTATCGGCGTCGTTCCAGCCTCGTCGTCGCGTTGCTAACGGCAACCGCTCTGCTGCTGGCCGCTTGCGGCAACGGCGCGTCCGCGCCCCAGACATCGAGCATCACCGAACCGCCGTCCAGCACCACATCCCCGCCGAGCCTGTCTCCGTTTTCGCCGACGGAGAGCACCACGGGGCCTTCCCCGGGCCTGTCGACAGGTCCGCCCACCGGGCAGTCCCCGAGCACGTCGAGACGGTCGACCACCGCACCGACCAGCGCTTCGAGCGCGCCCAGCACTACCGTCGAATCGACAGCTCCGTCTCCGACGGCGCCCGATACCGGCTCGACAACGGCCACTTCCCGGTCCACCCCATCCTCGATCGGCGGATCAGCCGAGCAGGTGCGCGACGCGATGACCCTGCCGCAACTGGTCGGGGAGCTGTTGATGGTGGGCAACCCAGCTGGCTCCGCCTCGTCGGTGACCGGCGATTACATCGCGAAGTACCACGTGGGCTCCGTCATCCTCACCGGTCGCAGCCATTCCGGTGTGGCGCACACCAAGCAGGTCGTGGAAGCGCTGCAGGCGCATGCGTCACCGGCCGCCACCGGGGGCACGCAGTTGATCATCGCCGCGGACCAGGAGGGCGGGAATGTCCAAGTGCTGCAAGGCCCCGGCTTCTCGCGGATGCCGAGCGCGCTGTATCAGGGAACGCACTGGTCGCTGACGACGATCCGCTCGAACGCCGCCACCTGGGGAAAGCAATTGCTCAGCGCCGGTGTGAACTTGAATCTGGCGCCCGTGATGGACACCGTGACCCGCTCTTTCGCGCCCAGCAATGCGCCGATCGGCTACTTCGACCGCGAGTTCGGTTACACCCCAAAGGATGTCCTGATGCGGGGCACCGCCTTCGCAAACGGAATGCAGGACGCCGGGGTGGCCGTCACCCTCAAGCATTTCCCGGGGCTCGGGCGGGTGCGCGGCAACACCGATACGACCTCCGGCGTGACGGACGATGTCACCACCCGGCACTCCGACACCCTTGAACCGTTCGCGGGCGGGATCAAGGCCGGGGCGGAGGCCGTGATGATCTCCTCGGCCATCTATTCCAAGATCTCGCCCGTACCGGGGGTGTTCTCCTCGACGATCATGCAGACCATGCTGCGCGGCGATTTGGGCTTCACCGGGGTGATCATCAGCGATTCCCTCGGCGGGGCGAAGCAGGTCCAGGGGTGGAGCCCGGCCAACCGGGCGGTGCTGTTCGTCGACAACGGCGGCGACCTCGTGCTGACCACGGACCCGTCGACCGTGCCCGCGATGTATCAGGCGCTGCTGGACAAGGCCAAGGGGAGCGCCGCATTCCGCGCCAAAGTAGGCGCGGCCGCTTTGCGCGTGCTGCAACTGAAGTCGCAGCTCGGGCTGCTGGGGTGATCGACCAGGCGGCGAAGATGGGCCCGGCTGAATACTGTGGAATCAACGACCGGCTCCGGTCGGAATCCGCCCCAGGCAACGCTGGCAGCAACGAGGCGCGACTATTCGGCGCCGACTTTGGCGATCTTGCTGATCGCAGGATGCACGGTCTTCCCCAACTTCTTGGCGATAGTGACCTGCGCACGAGCGGATGCGACCATCGACGGCGTGACCTTCTGCACCTAACGACCCGTCTTCGCGGATCGCGAGCGGCTCCGCCCCGACGAAACCGTTGGCGAGTTACTCATGGTCGGCGGCCTCCTCTTCCGCACCCTCATTATCCAGCAGGCCCTTCCCGACCTACGTGGCGTCGTATCGGAAGTCGACGCAGGTAACGAAACTGGATTGCGCGACAATCGCGACCGTAAGCGATTTTCCCCGCGAGCCGGCTATTTGACTCTAGTTTACTCAATCCTCCTCGAATCCGGATTGTTCGAACTTGAGTTGGGTGGCGTTCTCGGAGACGGCTCGGACGCGGGTGTCGTCGAACCCTTCGCGAGTGTGCGCGTCGATTTCGATGCGGACGGTGAGGTTGATGCCGGGGGTGGCGGCGAGGTGGGCGATGACCTCGTCGGAGATCTTCTTGAAGTCGAGCGCGTAGCGGTCGACGGGGAGTTCCTTGGTTCCGAAGTAGCGCGTCTTGAGCGGTTTCGGCGGTGGCGGCGGCATTGAGCCCCCGCCGTCGGCGCCGCCTGCGACGCTGGTCTCGGTGCCTGCGACGCTGGTCTCGGCACGGCCACCGCCTGTCTGCCCAGCGCCTTCGGCGAGCTCGGTTGCGCGTTGCGCGGCTGCTCGGGCGGGCTGGACGACCAGGGTCGCATCGGTGACGAACGGCGGGCGTGGATCGCCAGGCAGGTACAGGTCCTGGTAGCGCGCACCGGCGGTGTCGTAACCGGCGGCAAGGGCGAAGCCGTCCTGCTGCCACAGCAGCGGCTGCTCCAGCAGACCGGAGGCCAGCACGTCACGGTCCTTCAGTCGCGGCATGTAGGGGTAGGCGGCGTAGACGCCCCACAGGTCACCGACGGAGACGTGCCCGGACTCCCACAACGCCGGCACCCGGTCCAGCGCCAGCCGGATCGTCGCGGCGGCCTGCCGGGTCGACAGGGAACCGTCGTTGCCCAGGCGCTTGGAGACCCGCTCTGCCAGCGACACGGCCTGGCCCTCGACCTTCGTCACCGAGATGACGAACGGCGCGCTGGGGTCCGGCGCGCTGGGCACCAGCACCCACTGGTAGGCGCCGAGCAGTCGCGATGCGGCGGTTTCGTCGGCCTGCTGGCGCTTCTCGGACGCCTGACGCCGCTGGTTCTCCGTCAAGTCGAGCTCAGCGGAATTGTCCAGCACATAGGACCAGCCGAGGAAATCACGCACCGCGTTGTCCAGCTCGCCCATGCGATCCTCGTCCCCGGCGAGAAAGATCAGCATGTTCCGGTTGGCGCGGTTCGCGCTGCCCCGGTTCTCGGTGGCCCGCCGCGCAAACGCCATCGCAGACGAGTCGGTGGCACCCCGCCGGTGGGTCAGCTTCGGGTGCAGGATCACCAGCCGGGCCTCGTCGGTGTCGGGGATATCGCTGTTGTCCTCCGGGCACACATGCACGCGGACGAAACCGCCCAGCATCCTGCCCTCACCCGCGAGGCGCCCCACGACCTCCTTCCACACGTCCTCGCGGTGCAGCCGCTCCGCCTGATCCTTCGCCCGGCGGGAGATGTTGGCCTGCAGGTCGTACCAATACTTGCCCGAACCGGCATAGAAGTAGGTGGCCTGGTCGGCGAGCGCCGTCAACGCGGCGTGGAAGTTGCCCGGCACGTCCCCCGGTACAGCGGTGCCGAGGAATACCCGCTGCGTGTCCAGCCCCTTGTGCGCCGAGCCGATAGTCGGCGTCGCCCCGAAGAACACCGCCCGGGCGAGGCGTTTGGTCATCGACCGCTGCCCGAACAGCGGTTTCGCGGCGTCGATCTTCACCGGCTGGGAGTTCGGCCCGTCCACGTCGGCGTCGATCACGGCCTTCCACGAATCCTGCAGGTACTGCGTCAGCTCCGCATTCACGGTGGCGCTGGCCAGCGGGATCGACCCCGGCAGGATCAGCGGCGCCGCATCCTCACCCACCCACAGGGCATGGATGACGGTGTTCATCAGGCGCAGCACCCCGCGGGTGCGCTGGAAGCGTTCCAGCGACGACCAGTCCTGATACAGCCGGTCGAACAGCTCCGGGTGAACCGGATACGTCAGCTTGATCCGGTTCTCGTAGTCCGTGTCGCGGGACTCCCGCGGGAAGTCGTCGTGATGGCGGCGGTAGTACTCGACGAACGTGCGGGCGGTCGCGCCGATCGCGGCCAGCGCGGCCGCATCAGGCGAGACGAACAGCCGTCGCCTCACGATGTGGTACGCCTCGTCCGGGGAGGCGGAGCGCCACTGGTCCGCGACGCGGCGCACCACGTTCTGCAGGCGGCGCAGCGCCTCCAACCCGTGCGTGCCCGCCACCTCGTCGGCGCTGCCGACCACCGGCTCGCCGTCCGCACCGATGCTGGACGCCGGGATCGAGATGGCCACCAGAAGCCCTGGGGTGCCCTTCGCGGCCTCGGTCAGCGCCTGCGCGAAGGTGAACTGGTCGTCGAAGCTGCCGCCGGGAAGATCGTCGCGGTCGAACAGGCTGCGGGCGTAGGCCACCCACTCGTCGATCAGGATCACCGCGGGGGCGTAGCGCGCCAGCAGGGTGTGCAGGGCCGCCCCGGGCGGGGTGGACCTCGCATCCGCCTCCGCGACCAGCGCGTAGCCGTCGGCCCCACCGAGCTGCCAGGCCAGCTCACCCCAGATCGTGCGCACGACGGTGCCGTCCGGCTTGGTCTCCCCGGTGGGCGCGAAGTGGTTGCCCACGATGGCAACACGGTTCACAGGTGTCTGCAACAGCGTGTCGTAGCCGCTGGCGGTCAGGAGTTCCTGCACGTCCTGCGGGAACGCCCCCCGCGGCTGCCCGCCGGCCAGATGCCACAGCGAGAGCATCGAGTGGGTCTTGCCGCCGCCGAAGTTGGTCTGCAGGTTGATCACCGGAGAGGCGTTCTCGTCGCCCGCCAACCGGCGCACCGCACGCTCGATCAGATCCCGCAGGCCCGCCGTCAGGTAGGTGCGGCGGAAGAACTCCACCGGGTCGGCATAGTCCCGGCCGGTATCCGACGCTCCGGTGGCGACCTTGTACAGATCCGCCGCGAACTCCGATGCCTGGAAGTTGCCCGTCGCGACGTCCTCATGCGGTTGCAGCACCTCCCGCCACGGCCGAAGACCCTCCGACGAGGCATGCGCGGCGGCGCTTTTCAGGCTGCGACGATCGTCCTT
Organism: uncultured Actinomycetes bacterium; assembly: GCA_964624455.1. Taxonomy (GTDB): domain Bacteria; phylum Actinomycetota; class Actinomycetes; order Mycobacteriales; family Nakamurellaceae; genus Nakamurella. The sequence continues at coordinate 9,024 of CAZUXD010000001.1, forward strand.
CTCGGCGGTGACGCGGCGCAGGTTCAACCGGATCCGCCCGACCGCATCCACGGCGGCCGGCGCTTGGATCGCCGCCAGCAGCCGCTCGGCCGTGTCCAACGCCCGGTAGGCGTCGTCGTCGGTGAACGAATCCCCGTGCGCCCACGCATTGCGAACATCACGCAACTCGCTGGCATAGGACCGCTGACCCTGGCTCAGCAGGCCGTCGAACGGGTACCAGCCGGGCTTGACCTGATGCGGAATGTTCTCCGTGAGCATCCGCAACTGCACCTGCGGGTCGGTGGCGGAGTACTCCTTGCCGAGGGCACCCTTGCCCGCGTCCTTCAGCGCCACCAACTGCGTCCAGTCGTGCCCGTCCGGAAGCTGCGGATTGAGCACGCCGGCGATGAAATCGCCCAGCGCCGGCGCCAGAACGTCGAGCATCTGCCCGACGCGATCGCGATTCGAGGCCGCCATGGTCAGGCCTCCCCGGCGTCGAGCTTGGCCTCGTCGCCCTCGCCGGCGGCGTCGACCTCGACGTCTTCTGGGTCGAACTGGGCTAGCCCTTCCAGAACTTCGTCGGTGTCGAGATCGCGCTGAACCGTCTTGCCGGTGACCTGTTCGATCATCGCAATCAACTCGCCCATGCGGTGGTCGAAGTGCGCGTTGAAGTTGTCGGCGCGCAGCGCTTCAGCGCTCACCGCGTGGGTTTCGAGCAGCGAATTCAGATCGACCGAGCTGATCTGCGCCTTCTTCTCTATCACGTCGAGATATTTCGACGGGGCGACGCCGCCAATGGCGCGGTTGGTCGACGCGGCGATGGCCGTCTTGTTCACGATACTGTCTCGTCTGGCCGGGTCGATGCCGTTCTCCAGGCACCACTGGTACGGGAAGATGTGGTGAATGTCGACCGCCAGGTTCACGTACTGCACCTTGTCCAGCGCCTTGTCGTACATCCAATCCCGCGCTCCCTTGGCAAGTACCAGCGAATAGATGCCCTTGTAGGCGGCCGCCCGGCGGGTGGTCAGGGAGAGTAGTCGCGATTGCACGAAATTGGCGTCATGCACCGTCCGCGGAACCTGCGTCTCCTTGCCGAGCGCCCACCCGGGCACCTGGTCCACATCCCGGGCGAACTGGGTCTCCGTCGACCCACCGTAGAGCTCTCCTAAGATGCCGCACCAGTACCACTGCGAGAGCCGCGTCCGCACACCGTGCAGGTCGGCGTCGGATCCGAGCACGACCTTGATCGCTGCCAGTGGGACCAGCTGGGTCGGATACGGCAGGAACTTGTCTTCGAAGATGTATTGGTCTGCTAGAAATGTTGCGGCCCATGCGAATGCGACGCGAAGTGGCTCTACCCATTCGAGGTAGTCGGCCAGGGTCAGTTTGAGCAGGTCCTCGCGCCTGGCCGACACCGCGGGTGGCTTGGCCGCGTCACTGAGCCTGTTGCGGCGCAACGTCGCCAAGAGGCTGACGGCCTGCAGGAAGTGTGTGTTCTCGACCGCTGCCAGCACGGGATGCTGCGCAAATTGCGCCCGGGTCCTCTGCCAGTCGTCGTTCAGGCGGAAGTCGACTCCGTGCTTGGCGTAGTAGCTACCGTCGCCAGCGAAGGTTGCCGTCAAGAGCTCGAACACATTCAGCGGGAGGCCGCCAATATTCACCTTCTCGAAGACCGTGGTGACCGCGGCCTTCGTGGTCGACTCGTCAAGTTCGATCGCCGGAATGCTGTACGCCTGGGCCTTTTGGACGATCGTCGCGAGGAACTGGGTGAACAGCCCGTTGCCAGGCTGTGCGGTCAACCACATCGCGGCCAGCATCGGGTCGATGAGCAGCCGGAACGGGAAGCATCCTGCGTCGCGCTCTCGTTCCTCCGTGGAAAGGTCCCGAACGATGTCCCTGCCGAAGTTCTCGCGCTCGATGCCGTCGCCGGGCAGGGAGAAGACCGCTTCGTCGATCCGATCCGGCCCTTCCAGCGCGGTGGCGATGTCGATGTAGTAGCGACGGTCCATGAGCTTGCCGCGGCTGTCCTTCGTCGCCACCACACCGGTGCCGGACAGGGCCTGCGTCAGCGACGTCAGTCGCTGCTGGCCGTCGAGCAGCAGCAACTTGGGCTCCGCAGCCGCGTCGATATCCGTACCCTCGATGGGTTTCGGCTTGAAGCGCACGCCCTGGTCGTTCGCCGTTTTGAGCAGCATGACGATGCCCATGGGGTGGCCGCTTGCGACGGTGACGAGTAGCTGGCGGATGCGTTCGTCCTCCCATTTGTAGCCCCGCTGGAAGTCCGGAAGCTGCAAGTGGCCGGTGCGAGCCCACTCGATGTACCTGGCGACCGTGTACTGCGGCGTCTGGAATCCCATCGGTCACTCATTCCCATCGAAGTCGAGCTGCAGGCCGGCGGCGGCCGAGCGCATTCGTGCCCGAGTTTTCCTGGAGTTGTCACACACCCTGGCATGCCAGGGCGACGCAAAACTCGGGGGCAATCGGGCATGCAAGTCGAGGACCACCGCGAGGCCGGCACCACCCGAGACAACTTGAGCTGCGGGCATCATCAATCCTCCTGGTCGAACGTGAAGGCGGTTTGCGTGGCGGCCGCAGGCGCGGCGCGGGAGGCGGCGAGGATGTCGGGCCAGGAGGTGGCCAGGGTGTTGAAGGATAGCGCGTCGGCGGTCCAGCGGTTCTTGTCGGCGATGGAGTACAGCAGGAACGCCAGCTCCTTAACTGCGTCGGCCTCGACCGCGCCGTCGGTTCTGGTCAGCGCGGTGGCGAGGAATTGGCCGGCCGCGGGGACGCCGTCGGCGGCGAGGATGCGGAGCAGGTGGTGCAGCGCCTCCCAGGTGCTGACGTGCGCGTCGGCCAGCACGTCGTAGCCGGCGGGGGTGGCGGCCGGCCGGATGAGGGTGACCTTTCCGGCGCGGCTGGTCAACACGCCGGCCCGGTCCATGAACTCCACCGACGTGGCGCGGGCACGGGCGAGGTTGTCGGCGTCGCCGAAATTGCCAATGCCGTAGCCGTGCTGGCGATACCAGGCGATGGCGAATCGCGTGGTGTCGTCGAAGTCGCCCTCCTGTTCGGACAGCACCTGATCGAGGATCTCGTTGATCCGCGCCAGGGCGGAGCGCACGCTCATCGGGGTACCGTCGGGCTCCAGCACTTTGGCGTAGCGGGAGAACACCGCCATGCCGGGCCCGATCGCCGCCTGCGGCAGGTCAACCGGCGCGATCGTGCCCTGTTGCAAGGTCCGCAGGGCCCCCGGCAACTCCGCCTGCAATGCAGCGATCAGGCCCCGCCGGTCGGTCGTCGGGGCGTCGGCCGGGCGGGGGCGGAGGGACAGCACGATGGATGACGCGAGGGCGTTGGTGCCAATGCTGATCATCCGACCGCCCCGCTCCGAGCGCATCGGCCAGGTGCCAGTAATCGACCAGCCGCCGTCGATCATTCCCTCCAGCAGCGTCTGCCAACCTGTCGAAGCCGTTCCGGTGTCGCCGGTCTCGGACTGTTTGAAGGCGTAGAAGACGGTGACGGGATATTCGCCGGACGCCGCCTTCCGGGCGCTGCTGAAGACCTGCCGGAATCCGTCCTCGAAGAACTGCTCAGCTCCGACCTTGCCGTCGTGGCGGTACGGATTCGCGACCAGTTCCTCCGCCTTCGGCACCAACATGGTGCTCAGCAACTTCGGATAGATGCCTCGCAGCGATCGACGCAGCCACACGTAGAAGAAGTCCGACAGGTCCGAGTAGCCAATGTTGTCGTAGTAAGGAGGATCCGTCGAGACCAACCCAGTGAATGCAAGGGAACCTGCGTCGATCTGCGTAGCCAGCCCGGGTGCATCCACACGCACGCGTTCGATCACCGCGGCGATACCCGGGATGGTGTTCGACAGGTCGCCAGCAGTTCCGCTGAGTGAATTGGCCTCCGCAAAGTCCCAACTCATCGGCAACGCCTGCCGAGCAAACGTCGACCGAGTTGCCCCCGTGCCGTGGGTCGATCGCCACGTAACAATCGTCGACAAGTCGTCAGCGACAGTGCTTGTGCCCATGCCCAAGTAGGTCGCGACGGCGTCGGCGTAGGCGGCGGGTCCGTGGCCGCCGTCGGCGAGGCGGGAACCTTCGGGCATGCCTGCGGCGAGGGCGTCGGCCAGTACATTCTTGCGGGCCTCGCCGACGAGGTCGCTAAACGTGGTGAGCGCGGTCAGCTGCCGGTTGGTGAACAGGTCAGCGAAATGCGTCAACCCGTACGAAGGCGTCCAGAGGTTACGCGGGTCGTAGCCGAGCTCCTGGTCCGGCACGTCCTCCGGTCTCGGGGTGTCCGCCGCGGCTTCGTGCTCCGGGGTGGGAAGTAGGTAGATGCGGCGTCGGTTGCCTTCTGCGACAGTCGCCATGAGTTGGGCGCCCATCCGACCGGCGAGGCCTTCGGCTTTGATGTAGTCGGTGGGTACCGCAGTGCTGCACCCGATGCAGGTGGCGCCGCGGCGCCCGGACATGGTGCCGTCTTCGTCGCTGGTCGGTGCCCGCGCCGGGTCGTGGCCGATCGTGAACCGCACCTGGCCGTTGACGACGGACGGGACGACGTAGGCCTCCTTGCCCTTCTTCTTGCCCAGCCACCACGACCGGACCAGCGGCATGCGGATGCGGCAGGCCGGGTTGGGGCACGTCACGGTCCGGGCCCAGATCCAGGCGATCACCGTCGCCAGCGACCCGTCCGGCAACTTCGCCTTGGGATACAGGTGGCCGATGCGCTTCTCGGCCTCGTCACGCATCCAGGCGCCGTAGCGGCGCACATCCTCGGCCAGCCCGGTCGCCTTCGGCCACTCGCCGAGCCGTGACTCGGCCGCGCCGGGGAACACCGGCGGGCGGCCCGCGAACTTCGGCGGGATCTCGATCAGGGCCTTGGTGATGAGCACCGCGACGGGGTTCAGGTCCGAGCCGTGCGCCTCCAGCCCGAGCCGCTGGGCTTCCAGGGGGATGGTGCCGCCGCCGCAGAACGGGTCCAGAATCGGTGGCGGGTTGCCGCCGGTGGAGGCCAGGATCTCGGCGTGGGCCCTGTCGAGGATGTTGTTCTTGTTGGCGGTGGCATTCTCCCAGACGACGAGCTCTTCGATGATGCGGTGCAGGCGTTCCCGTTCGGCGCGCTGCGCCTCGTCGGTCGGGAACTTCTCGGGGTGAGCGGACGGGTCGTCGACGAGTTGGGCGAACAACACCGCCCGGGCGGCTGCCAGCGGTCGGCGGGCCCACCACAGGTGCAGCGTGGAGGGATGCCCGTGGCGGATGGACTTCTCCCGCGCAGATTCGGTGTTGATCGCCTCCAGCGGCAGGGACACCTCGATGAGCTTGCGGCGCAGCCCCGTCACACCCGTCACCGCCTTGTCTCGTACTTTCCCGGCACGCATCGCTCCCGGACAACCGGGCCTTTACTGTGCCACGACCGGCCGACAGCGGCACGTCACCGTCCCGTCACGTTCGGGTGAGGCCTCCCCACCGCCCCGCGAGGTGGGCCATCGTCGCTTCGAGATCAGTCGTGCGATTCGACAAGTGCGCGCAGCGTGGCCAGCAATGGCGGCACGTCGTCTGTCACCGTCAGCCACAACACGTCGTCGTTGACAACGGAGTAGCCGTGCACGAGCACATTCCGCAGGCCGATCGCCTCGGGCAGCCCGGCGATCCCGGCCGCCAGGTCGGGTGCTCGTTGCCGAAGCCGGTTCAGCGCCTCGCCGGTGATCGTGAACCCGCGCTCGACCGCGGCTCGGAGCATATCGTCCGCCGCGAAGTCGGTGCCCGATTTGCCGGCGGTGAAGTGCTCGATCTGCTCGAGCGCTCGGATGGCGTCACGCACCAACGCCTGGGATTCAGGCCGCATAGAGCTCGCTCCTGGTCTTTTCGACCTCCGCCGCAAAGTAGGGGTTGCGCAGCGCTTTCGTCATCACCAGGTCCACGGGCCTGCCGAGCAGCTTCTCCAGCGCCATCCGCAGCGCGAAGTATGTCCGGAACGACACTCGCGCGTCCTCGCGGAACTCGACCAAGAAATCTACGTCGGAGTGTGCCGGGTCGAACCTGTCGGTGACGGCGGAGCCGAAGACCGCCAGCCTGGACACGCCGTAGCTTCGGCACAGCGCGGCGATCGCCTCACGGTCCAGATCAAGCGGCTGCCCCACGGTCCGTCACCTCCCTTCGTGCCCTGATTGTCGCAGGCTCGGGCCGGTCGTCACCAGCCCTCAGAACGGCGCCACCCCCTTGGCCCAGGTCTTGGCCCAGTCGACCCGCAGGCCCGTTGCGCCCGCGTCGCCGAGCTCGACCGTGGTGAACGGGTCGGCGAGGTGGTGGACCCTGCTGTGCGCGACTGTCAGATGCCAGCGAGGAAGCGCGAAACCGCTACGGTCCCGTCGAAGTAGTTGGCGTGCGTGATCTTGACGGTGTCGAGCGAGTCGGAGCCAATCAGGACGACCTCGACGCGATTGTTGTTGCGATACGCCCGTTCCGTGTCCGCGTACGCCCGCATCGCGGACTCGACGTCGGTGCCGAACTCGCGCTCCTCGACGAGCTTGCCCTGCTCGTGATCGAACACCAGGAGGAAGTTCTTGATCACGCTCATGTCGTTCTCCTCCCTGTCAGGTACGGAAGCGCAGCCTCCCGAAGCATCGTCACCGCTGCGAGAACGTTGTCCTCTACTGTACCGCCCGCCTCCTCGGTCGCCATCGCTCCCGAGACGGCCCGGAACCAATCGAGAACCGGCGCCGGCCCCCGGCCGCTCTTGAAGTCGTACCCCGTCCGTCCCGACATGCTCTCGACCGCGATCGCCCACTCGTGCATCACCCGGGTACGCAACTGGACCTCAATTCTGCGTTCGTCGTAGAGCACGGTGATGTGGACCGCTCGGTAACCGGATGGCCGTGGACTGCTGATGTAGTCGTTGTACTCGTCGGGAGGGCGGTTGCGTTTGAGCCTCGCCTCGACGCGGCGAACTTCCGCGACGGAGGCCAGAACGGCGCGGCAGCCGCCGATGTCCCGCATGTTCGCCAACGCCATCGTCGGCTCGCGGACGATCTTGTCGAGGATCGTCGGGATGCGCTTGAGCCGTTGAGATACCTCCACCTGGCAGTGTTCGGTGGCTACCATCGACCGCAGGCCCATGGTCGCCTTCTGCAACGGGTAGGCATGAGCTGCCCGGAACGCCACGAGAATGTCGAGTGGATCCCGTAGGACGTCCGGGTTCAACAGCTCATTCGAGGCAAGCGCATGTCGGAGGATCCGCCCGGCCTTGCTGACCTGAGATCGCGACGGCGCATCGGAACCGGTGGGCATGTAGTCATCCTGACGTTTGCGCGTGAACGGCGACCACGCGGGGATGCCCGGTCAGAACGGCACTTGGCCCTTGGCCCAGGTCTTGGCCCAGTCCACGCGCAGGCCGGTCGCGGCGGCGTCGCCGAGCTCGACCGTGGTGAACGGGTCGGACAGGTAGCGGACCTCGTCACCGCCTGGACCGTCGGGGTGCACCGAGACCAACGCCAGCCGGTAGCGGGGGGCGGCGTTCTTGCTGGTCATCACCTCGTTGTGGGTGATGAAGAAGTCGCTGGCGCCGGCCAGGCGAGCCTTGACCTCGATGCGGATCGGGCCGCCGCCGCCAGCCGGTTCGGACAGGATGTCGAAGCCGGGGTTGGTGAAGGGCTGCTCGGTGGGGGTGCGTCCCAGGGCGCGTTCGGTGGCCAGCACTAACTCGACGCCGCGGCGTTCGACCTCCTTGGTCTCCACGGCGCGCATCGGGGCCGTCCGCGGCAGGTCGCCCTGCACCGCGGACAGCGGCAGCGCGAGGGCGGCGGTGAGCACCCGCGGCGGCCGGGACGACATCTGCGACTGCCGGTCCAGCAGGGCGGTGCGTTTGGCGAGCCTGGCCTGCAACTCCGCGGCCCGGCGGGTGAGCGTGTCGGAGCTCTGCGCGGGTTTACGGCCGCCGGCCTCCCGCGCCGACGCGGCCAGCGCGTCACCCGCGAGGCGGTTGATCTCCAACGTCAGCCGGCCCGTCACCTTCTCCCGCACCCGATCCAACTCAGCCCCCCGCCGGGTCTGGGTGTGGGCGAGGTAGTCCGCCAACTGGTGGCTGATGATCCAGCCGGTCGCGGCGCCCTCCGCATCACCGAGCCACGGCAGATCGCGGGCCGTGTTCGCGGTGCGTCCGGCGGGTGCGGCGACGCAATCGAGGTACGGCGCGGGGCCGGCATCTGCCACCTGCCCGTCCGCGCCCACCCACACGTAGCCGAAGCGGCGGGCGATGGAGGCGCCGGTGGCATCGACGATCTCCTCGGCCAGGCCGACCAGCAGATGGGGCTCTTGCAGGGTCGGAGAGACCAGCACCGTGCCGCGATCCAGGGCGGTTGACAGATCGGTGACGGTCTGTTCGGTGACGGCGTCGTGCAACGGATGCCCGGGCGCCAACAGGTCCGCCCGCGGTGCCCCGTCGACGTCGATGGTGGCCAGGTCGAACGTCACCCGCTCGTAGCGGGTCGCGATCGGCCCGTGTCCCTGCCCCTGACGCAGGGCGGCGGGCACGTGGCTGATCTCGAAGCGGCCCTTTTCCCGCTTGGCGAGCCGGCCGCCGAGCCGGGTGAACGCCGTCTTGAACGCCCACTGGATGTAGTGCGGCTGCAGCCGGCGGGCGCGGGCCTCGTCCATCTGGCGCCGCATCGCGTCCAGCTCCGTCTCGGACAGTGTCTCGTGCGCCAGCGCCCGCTGCTCGATCAGTTCCCTCAGGCCCTTTCCGACCTGGGCGTCGATCACCGTCAGCATCTTGAGTTTGGTCTCCGCGCTGTTGCCGTAGCGGATCGCGTCGATCAGCAGCTCCCGCAGCGGGGTCTCCTCGAACGCGGCGCCGAGCACGTCGAACACCTTTCCGCCGTACGCCTTGCGCTGCTCTTCCACCTTTTCCAGCAGCCGCTCGAACACGGCGCCCTCGCGGGTGTTGGACGCCACCAGGTTCCACAGCCGACACACCTGCGTCTGTCCTATGCGATGGACCCGGCCGAAACGCTGCTCGATCCGGTTCGGGTTCCACGGCAGGTCGTAGTTGACCATCAGGTGCGCGGCCTGCAGGTTCAACCCCTCACCGGCGGCGTCGGTGGCCAAAAGGATCCGGCACCGCGGATTCTTGGAGAACTGCTCCGTGACGGCGCGGCGGTCCGCCCTGCGGATGCCGCCGTGGATCACCTGCACCGCATCGGGTTGGCCCAACAGGGCCGTGATCCGCGTGTTCAGGTAGGCCAGGGTGTCGCGGTGCTCGGTGAAGATGATCAGCTTGCGATTGGTGCCCCCATTGGTGAGTGTCTCGTCGTCCAGGATCCGGCGAAGCTCCACCCACTTGCGGTCCGTGCCGGCATCGCGCACCCGCCTGGCGACCGCTGACAGCTCGTGCAGGTCGGCGATCTCCGCGTCCAACTCGGCGACGGTGCGGGCGGCGGTGGCGGAGTCCAGCAGCTCCTCCTCCAGGTGCTCCAACTCCTCGGCGCTGTACTCGTCGTCGTCCAAGTTGTCCGGGACGGTGGCCCCGGCGGGATCCTCGTCACCGATGGTTCTGCCGTCCACGACATCCTGCCGGCGCCGCTCCAAACGGGCCGTGCGGCGCAGCAGCGACTGGTAGATGGCCTCCGGGCTGGACGCCAGGCGTCGTTGCAGCACCGTCAACGCGAACCCGACCGTGTTGCGCCGCTTGCCATCCAGCGCGTCCGCGCGGTTCATGCCGTCCCGCACGTACGCTGTCACCCGGTCGTACAGGTCCAACTCGCCCTCGGTGAGCCGATACGGCACCGTCTGCGCGATCCGCTCGGGGAACAGCCGGGTTCCCTCGAAGGTGAGCAGATCCTCCTTGATCATGCGGCGCATGCAGCCCGCCACGTCGCCGTCGTGGATGCCCTTGCGGAACTTGCCGGTGAACCGGTCCCGATCGAGTAGCTGCAGGAAGAGCTGGAAGTCCTCCTCCTTGCCGGAGTGCGGGGTGGCCGTCATCAACAGCAGATGCCGGGTGCGCTCGCCCAGCAGTTCGCCGAGCTGGTAGCGCCTGGTCTTCTCCAGCTTGGTGCCGAAGTAGTGCGCGCCCATGCGGTGCGCCTCGTCGACAACCACGAGATCCCATTCGGAGTGTGCTGATTGCGCCAGCAGGTCGTCGCGGCGGGCGAGCTGGTCCATGCGGGCGATCAGCAGCGGGTGGTTGTCGAACACGCTGCCCGCGACGGTGGCGTCGACCATCTGATTCGTCAGGATCTCGAAGCGCATCCCGAACTTGAAGAACAGCTCGTCCTGCCACTGCTCCACCAGGCCGCCCGGCGCGACGATCAGGCAGCGCTTCACGTCGTCGCGAAGGATCAACTCCTTGATGTACAGGCCGGCCATGATCGTCTTGCCGGCGCCCGGATCGTCCGCCAGCAGGAACCGCAGCGGTCGCTGGTCGAGCATCTCGCCGTACACGGCGCGGATCTGATGCGGCAACGGCTGCACGTCGCTGGTCGCCACCGCCAGCATCGGATCGAACAAGCCCGCCAGCGTGATTCGCTGGGCCTCGGCCGCCAGCTTGAACTCCCCGGCGTCCGCGTCGAATGGGCGGGACTGCGACGACGCCTGCTCGATGCTGTCCTCGTCGGCGCGGTAGAGCAACTGCTGCGCCAATGACCCGTCGAGCCTCTTGAAGGCGAGTTCCGCGGCGTCCCGGCCGCGCATCGCCGCCGCCACGACCTCGACCGGCTCACCCGGCACGATCCCGGCCAGCCGCGTCCCCGTCTTGATGTCCTCGAGCCTCACCCTGCGTGCCCCTCCTGCCGCGCCCCTGGGCGGTGCGAGTCGACCAGCCTAACGCCGGGGCGTGACATGCGCGGTGGCGCATTCGGCGCGATGTTGGGTCGTGCTGCGGAGCCCTGCGCGACGTCTGGTGATGCCCAACGGCGCGGGCACGGCACCACCTCGTAGTACAGCCTCCGGCAGCGGTCGCGAGCACTGCGGAGGTGGGCGTGATGGCGACGTCCGGGTTGTTCGATGAGCCGGTCCCGGTGCCGGTGGTGTGGGCGGACCTGTCGGCCGGGGAGGCGTTCGACACGTGGACTGATCTGGCTGGGTGGGTGACGTGGCTGGTGCGCCGGTTCCGGCTGCGGTCGCGGGAGGTGGCGCCGTGCTGGTACCGGCACGGCGCCGTCGTGGAGGAGCTCACGGCCCTGTGGGGCTCCTGGCGGTTCGCCTACGGGGAGGACCAGCCGGCCACCTCCGCTGCCGACTGGCTGCGCATGCTGTCCGATACGCGGCTGCGGCTGGCGGAGTGGATGGCCCGCGCCGGGTGCACCGCCACCGAGCACCGCGACGACCCCGACGTGGCCTGGAGCGATGACGACCCGCAACTGGGCACGCACATCGGGGCGGATTGCGCCGCCCGCAGCGCCCCGCCGGTGCGCCGGGCGGAAGTCCGCTACTCACGGCTCGTCGCCACGGTGTTGTCGAGTCGTTCACCCGGCGGCTGGCAAGAAGAACCCGCCAACGAATCTCCGCGAGTTGGCGGAGAAGATCGCCGCATCGGGTGCACCACGCTTCGCCGACCGCCTACAGCCGCAAGTCCCTCGCTGACCGGTCACGACCCGCCGCGCTTGCTGATGAGAGGCAATCGGAGATGTCGATCTTGACTCATGATCAACCGGATGGCTCCTGACCTGGGATGGCGCCAGAGTCAAGCCCAACGCTGGTGGCGGTAGCGGTGGGATTTGAACCCACGGAGGAGTTGCCCCCTCACGCGCTTTCGAGGCGCGCTCCTTCGGCCGCTCGGACACGCTACCGGGAGAGATGCTACCGGACACCCGGGCGTGCCCGGCTCGCCGGAATCCCGACCCGGCCCGCCGCCAGAATCCCGCCAGAATCCCGCCAGAATCCGGGACCGGCCGGGCCGGTTCGAATCGGCGTGCCGCGCGCAACCGACCCACGTGGAATCCGGGACGTGGCCCGGCCGTGGCAACGGTTGCGGCCGAGGCACACGCCGACGCACATGGCTCTGCGCCGACGATCTGAATCCAGCCGCGACCCGACGGGAACCCGCCGCAAAGAACAGAACCCGCGTCAGCGCCGCTCGGCGAAGAACCCCGCGAGCAGCCCGGCGCACTCGTCGGCCAGCACGCCGCCGCGGACCTGCACCCGGTGATGCAGCCGCCGGTCCCGCAGCACGTCCCACAGCGAGCCGGCCGCGCCCGTCTTCGGCTCCCAGCAGCCGAAAACCACCCGCTCGATCCGCGCCGCCACCGCCGCGCCGGCGCACATGGTGCACGGCTCGACCGTCACTGCCAGCGTCAACCCGGACAGGTTCCACGACCCGATCGCGACGGCGGCGGCGCGCAGGGCGACGATCTCGGCGTGCGCGGTCGGGTCCCCGGACACCTCACGAGCGTTGCATCCCGCGGCGATGACGGTCCCGTCGGGGAAGGCCACCACCGCGCCGACCGGCACGTCCCCGGCCGATCCGGCCAGCCGGGCTTGCGCGAGAGCCGCCGACATCAAAGCACTGTCGGCCGCCCCGACGCCGGCCGCCACAGCGGACCGGTCCGCAGCCGGCTCCCCGTCATCCATCGCGACCCCTTGTCAGCGCCCAGATGCCGAGCCAAGCCCCACCAGGATCGACCTCATCGCCGTCGGGCCTGCAATGCCCGCACCAGGATCCCCGTCACCGCCGGGTTGTCCCGCGGCACCTGCTTCCCAACATTTCCGGCGTCGGGCCACCCACACCCCGGTGCCGGCATGGCCTCTCACCGGCATGTGTCGGCGGACCCAACCAACCCCGCACGAGAACGGGCGCGCCCCAACATGATCCAACGAGCTGCCGTCATCCACGATCGACATCGACGAGCCGTGAGAACTGCTCGCCGAACCCGCATCGCTCGGAGATCATCTGCAGTTGCTCGTCCGGATAGAGATCCTCGTCGTCGACGATGAGCTGCATCTCCTGCTCGGAGAGCCCGAAATCGGCCAGCACGGCGAGGTCGCCCTCGGGCCACGGCTCGTCGTCGACGTCGTCCTCATCCGGCGTCGGCACCTGCAGCAGGTCCAGGATGTCGGCGGCGAGGTCGTAGTCCAGGGCCGCGGTCGCATCCGACACCAGCAGCGACGCGCCACCCGGCACCGGGCGGACGATTGCGAAGAACTCTTCGTCGATGGACAGCAGGGCGAACACCGCGGCCCCGGTCGATGCCACGTGCCGCAGCGCGGAGAGCACGCCGTCCAGATCGTCCAACAGATCCTCGCCGAGCAACGAGCAGCGCCAGCTACCCTCCTCATGCGCGACGGCGATCGCGAACCCATCAGTGTCCACAAGCAAACGGTACGTGAGTGCCACTGCCCTGGCCACGGATGGGCACCGATCACGCGCAAACGCCCCTATTCACCGGCCGGTACCGGCAAACGGCCAGGCCGCCGACGGCGACCCGCCCCAACGACGAAGATGGCGGCGGGAGCGGTGCCGACCCCGGCAACGAACCCCCGCGCGAAAAACCATGGCGCGTCGCTGACGGATGACCCGAATCCCGCAGAGGAGGATCAGGACGAACATGCAGGAAGAGGTGACGATGCCGCAGGGATCGCAGACCGCAACCGCCCGCCGGACCGCCGCACCAGGTAAGCGAACGACCGCCGCAACCGCCAAGCGGGCGACCGCCGCACCAGCCAAGCGAACGGCCACCGCAGCGCGCCCGGCGACCCCCACCACCCCGGCCGCTACAGCCACGCGGGCGCCCACCCGAACCAGCGCGGGCCCGCCCACGATGCCCGCCGCGCTCTGCGTGCTCGGCATGGGCCTGATCGGCGGCTCGCTGATGCGCGCCGCGGCGCCCCACCTGCCGGTGTTCGGCTGGTCCCGCGGGGAAGGCACCAGGGCAGCGGCCGCCCGTGACGGGTACGAGACGCTCCCGGACATCGAAACCGCGCTGAAGCGGGCATCGAACGACGACGCCCTGGTCGTGCTCGCCGCTCCGGCGACGGCGTTTCGCGGCCTGCTGCACCGGATCCGCGAGATCGCGCCGACCGTCAGGCTGACCGATGTCGCCGGGGTCAAGGCGCCGGTCGCCGCGTTGGTCGCCGAACTCGCCCCGCGGGCTCGGTACATCGGGTCGCATCCCATGACGGGCACCGAGCAGTCCGGCTGGGACGCGGGATCGGCCGCGCTGTTCGAGGACCGGGTGTGGGTGACGACGCTCGGGGAGGACGGCCCGATCGACTGCTGGCTGCCCATCGCCGCCCTGGCCCTTACGGTCGGCTCCCGGGTGGTCCCCGCCACGGCCACCGCCCACGACGATGCCGCCGCCCGGATCTCGCACCTGCCGCACCTGCTGGCGGACACGCTCGCGGCGGTCGGCCGCGCGGGCGGCCCGCTGGCGCTCGCCATGGCTGCCGGCTCCTTCACGGACGGCACGCGAGTGGCGGCCACCCGGCCGGAACTCGTCCGGGCCATGTGCGAGGGAAACACCCAGCAACTGGTGCACGTGTTGGACGAGGCGCTCGGCCAACTGGGCGTGGCGCGAGCGTCGCTTGCCTCGTCCGGGTCGCTGGCCAAGCTGACCGCCGAGGGCCACGCCTCCCGCCTGGCGTTCGACGCGCGGTTCGCATCGCTTCGGCCCGTGACGCTGCGCGGTGACGCGATGGCCGAGCAGCTCCTGTCGGTGGGCGCGGCAGGCGGCTACGTCACCGCCGTCGGCATGGCGGATGACGGGCTGACCGTGGAGGCCATGTACCCGTCGGAGGACTGACCACCGGGAGATTCCTGCGCCGGGCTCCCGGCGCTGTTGCGCCGCAGATCCGCCACCAGCGCGCGCACCGCGCGCGCGGAGAGCCGCGCGGCTTGCTCGGTGGTCAGCCCTTCCCGTTCGGTCAGCAGGTACCACGCCCAGCCGCCGAGTTGAAAGCGCACCAGCACCACGATCTCTGCGAGTGCGGCGTCGCCCAGATGGGGAAGCTCCGCGTGCAACGCCGCCCGGATGTGATCGACCCGCTGGCCCTGCCCGGGGCTGCGGTAGCCCTCGAACAGGCTGGCAATGATCGCCGCCTTGATCGGCGCGCCGGCCGCCTCGAAGCCCCGATAAAGATCTTCCGCCCGATCGATCGCTTCGTCGAGCGACAGGCCCGCCAGACCTTCGGCCCCCAGCTCCCGCATCACGGCGCTCGCCTGCGCCGACAGCCCGTCCAGCAGCGCCCGGCCGTTCGAAAAGTGCCGGTACACGGTGCGCTCGGCGACCCCGGCGCGCTCGGCGACCGCCGCCATAGTGACCGACGAGGAGCCGCCGGCGACCACGAGGTCGGCGTACGCGCGAAGGATCAACCCTCTGGTCCGCCGGGTCTGCTCCGCCCGCAGCGGGCTGCGGTAACGGCGGGGGCCGTCATCTGCTCCCCCCGGCGGTGTCTCCATACCGGTTGACAGTACCTCAGTAGTCATGTCAGTATCAATGCCATGAATACGCCAGCATTGCGAAGCCGGGGCTGGTGGCCGGCGCGGTAGGCGAGCGCCGGCAGGCCGCGCCCGCACCACGCCACGCGAACCGACCGCTCCGCACGCTGGACGACGGCGAGGCCGGCAACCCCGCGATCTCCGGACGCAAGGCCGCCACGCTGGCGCGGCTGCGCAGGGCGGGATATCCGGTTCCATCCGGCCTCGTGATCCCCGTCATCGACACTGCGGCCGAACCGACCGCGGGCCGCCGCGCCGATTCCGCCGGCCTCGCGGCGGATCTCGCCCGGCGGTTCGGCGGCCGCCCGCTCGCGGTTCGCTCCTCGTCCCCCGCGGAGGACGGCGCGCTCTCGTCGGCCGCTGGCCGCTTCCAGACGGTGTTGAACGTTCCGCCCCACGAACCCGACATGTCGGCCGCGGTCCACCGGGTGCTCGACTCGGCCGGCGGGGCGCAGATGGCGGTGCTGATCCAACCGATGATCGCCGCGACGGCGGCGGGTGTTGCGTTCGGCGCGGACCCGGTGACCGGAGAGCGGGACGTCGTCCGGGTCAGCGCGGTTCGGGGTCTTGCGGACCGCCTGGTCGGCGGCGCGGCCGATGCCGACCAGTGGCTCGTCAGGGGCGGCGCGGTTCACCACGAACACGCCGCGGACAGCCTGCTCACCGAACGGCAGGTTGTCGACATCGCCCGCCTGGTCACCGATCTCGGCCTCCACGAGGGCGCGCCTCAAGATGTGGAGTGGGCGATCGACCCCGACGGCCTGCATCTGGTGCAGTGCCGCCCGATCACCGCGCTGCCCACACCTCCGGCCGTCGACCTGCCGCCCGGGACGTGGGTGTGCGATCGCAACCGGTACCCGAATGGGATGACGCCGTTCGGAATGTCCCTCGCGGCCGAGGGTGTCAGCCGCGGACTGACCGAGGTCTTCACCAGGTGCGGGGCGCTGGTCGAACGCGTGCAGATGCGCGACATCGCCGGCCACCCCTACCTGCGGTTCGTTCCGGTCGGCGGCCGGAGCGGCCCGCCCCCGCCGGCGCCTGTGCTGGGGTTGCTGGCCCGAGCGGTTCCGGCCCTTCGCCGCCGGTGCCGCATTGCACGGCAACTGCTCGCGTCGGGGGAACTGGCCGCGGACATCGATCGGTGGAACGCCGAAGGGCGAGCCCAAGCCCGCGAATCGGTCGACGCGCTGGGCGCCGTCGACCCGGCCGGCCTGTCCGACGCGGACCTGGCCGACCACCTCGAGCAGGTGCTGGAGACCGTGCGCCGGGGCCTACGCATCCATTTCCGGTTGATGGCCGCACACACCATCGGGGTGCACCGGCTGATCACGGCGTGCGCGGAGATGTTGGGGTGGACGGCATTCGACGCGCTGGCGCTGCTCACCGGGACCTCGGTCGCGTCCGACGAGCCGACCCGCAGGCTGCACCACATCGCGGAGCGGATCGCCGCCGATCCGCAGGCGCTCGCGGCGGTGACGGGGCCGGATGGGGTGCCGGCACTTCGGTCGGCCCGCCCGCGGCTCGGTCAGGATTTCGAAACCTGGTGCGGGCGCTACGGTTTGCGCACCGCCAATGACGACCCGGGGTCGCCGACGTTGGGCGAGATTCCCGGCCTGCTGGACGGGTTGCTGCTCGAGTCGGTCCGGAAGGCGGCCCGTTCAACGGGCACTGGCGATTCGGATGCCGCCACCGGTGGCCGTGGCGGTCCCGACATCCTCCGCCCCGGAACGCGCGGCGGCGCCCCGGTCGACGCCGACCGGGCACCTAGCGTCGGCCCCGACCGCGACGAACGCGACGGCGCAGGCGGTGACGAGCAATCCGCGGCGAAAACTACGGAACGGGCCCGCGCCATCCTCGCCCGACGGCCCGCGGATCTTCGGCGATTCGAGGCGGCACTGGCGTTTGCGCGCCGGGCCTACCCGATCCGCGAGGACAACGTGCTGTGGGCCCTGTCGATGCCCACCGGGCTGGCCCGGCGAGCCGTACTGCGGATCGGCGCGCGACTGCAAGGAGCCGGCCACATCGACGATCCGCGGGACGTGGTCATGCTCCCGGCGGACACCGTGCTCTCGGCGATACGAAACGGCGCGCCCGGCGGAGCCCTCCGTCGGGCGGTTGCCACGGCCAAGGCGGAACGCGCCTGGGTTGCCGCGCACCCGTTGCCGGACTTCTACGGGCCGCCGCCGGCGCCCATGCCCGACCTGCGTTACCTGCCCCCGCCCGCGCGCATCGTGAACGAGGCGCTGCAGTTGGACCGGCCCACCGCCGCACCCGCGCGGCCCGCCGACCCAGACACCCTGCTCGCCGGGGTTGCCGGCTCCCCCGGGCGGCACACCGGCACGGTACGGATCGTCCGCACACCCGACGACTTCGCGAGGCTGCGGCAGGGGGAGGTGCTGGTGTGCGCGGTCACCGACCCGGCCTGGTCGGTGCTGTTCGGCGTCGCCGGCGCGGTCGTCGCCGATGGCGGCGGCGTGCTCACCCACTCGGCGATCATCGCCCGCGAGCACGGGATCCCGGCCGTTCTGGCCACCGGCAGTGCCACCACGGACCTCGTCGACGGGCAATTGGTCACGGTCGACGGTTCGGCCGGCCGGGTTCTCGCAGCCGCGTTCGCCCACCCGTAGCACCGCTGCTGCCCGACGCGGCGGCCCCGTGCGGTGCCGCGGCGCGCCGGGTCGCCGCGCTTTCTCCCCGCGGGCGTCCCGGCTGGCGGCTCACCGTGCGCCGTTGCCCGCGGCGTGGTGGGCGACGGGAGCCCCGTCACCGCCGTGATCCACAAAACCTTGTTGCGCCACAACAATTGTCAGCCTCGGTATACGTCAACGAGATCGTCACGATCGAAGGAGATGCTCATGTCCCAGATCCAGCAACCCGCAACCGAGATCCCGGAGCCGGCGCCGCCGCGCACCCCGTCACCCGCTGCCGCACCTGCACACCCGGCCCTTCAGGGATACCGCCGCGGTTTCGACGTCACCTACGCGGTGTTGTCGGTGGTGTTCCTGGCCGCGATCCTGGGACAGGTCTTCCTGGCCGGCCTCGGCACGTTCCACCACCGCGGCGCGGCCGGCCCGGGGTTCGGCCCGCACGAGGATCTCGGCAACATCCTCGGCATCGCGGCGGTGGTGCTGTTTCTGATATCGCTTGTCGCGCGGGCATCGTGGCGCACGGTGGCGTGCGCGTTCCTGCTCGGACTGCTGACCGAGACCGCGCAGCACGCCCTCGCGCAATTCGGGGCGGAGAACCAATGGATCGGCGCCGCGCATGCCCTGGACGGGATGATCATCCTGCTGCTGGCCGCCGGCCTGGCACTGACCTCCGTCCGCCGGATGCGCGCCCATCGCTGATCCATTCGGCTTGCCGTGGAACATGTTTCGGCCTCTTGCTGACTCCGTCTCGCCGTGGTCGGACGGCCTGCTCGGCCCACCGTGGAGGCGGCGTACGGGATCGGCGGGCGGCGCTGTCCGCGGCGCGCTACGGTAGCCTTCGTGACCGAGCCGACGACCGCCAAGATGATCAGCTACTCGTCGCCCGACGGGCGTCAGATGGAAACCGTCCGGGTGGCGCTGTCCGGTCTGGCGCTACGGGCCACCGGTTACATCGTCTCTGCCGGCGGGGCGCCTTACGGCGCGTCGTACTCGGTCGTCGTCGACGCCGAGGGTCGGACGCGCCGGATGACGGTTCGCAGCGACGACCTGGACGGCGAGCGATCACTGTCGCTGACCCGCAGCCCAGATGGGCCGTGGATCGCCGAGACCGCCACCGGGTCGACGCCCCAACCGGGACTGGACGAAGCCGATGACGTCTACCTCGTCGGATCGGCGTTCGCGGCATCGCTGCCCATCCGGCGTTTGGGCGTGCACCGGCAGCCGGGCGGGAGCGCCGAGGTGACGATCGCCTCCGTCAGCCTGCCGGGTCTGGTCGTGTCGCCCGTGATGCACCGCGGGCGGAACGAATCGGTCGATGCCGATGGGGCCCACATCGCGTACTCCGGACCGTTCGGAGCCCGGCACCTCGTGGTCGACCCCGACGGGCTCTTCGTCAGCTCCGAAGGGTTGATGTCGCGGCTGGCCTGAATATTCGGCTAACCTACGCAGACAGAGCCGGATCTGCGCCCTCCAGTAGGGACATGAGGATCGGCCGCAGCATCCGCCCCGACCCGCACACCTGGGAGGCCGACGATGGTGGACTTCGACGAGCTGAAGGACAAAGCGCAGGATTTCGTGGCCGAGCACGCGGATCAGGTCAAGGAGGGCGTCGAGAAGGCCGGCGACTTCGTTGCGGACAAGGTTGGTCACGAGGAGCAGGTCAAGAAGGTCAGCGACGCGATCGGCGGCTTCATCGACAAGCTCGGTGGCGACAAGGATCCCGACGCCGGGCAGTAACCGACGCGGCCCGGGCCGTCCCGGGCGCGCCTGCCGATAACCGCCGCACCCGGCCGGTAGCGCGCCGCGCCCGGCTGGCGGCCGGCGCATCGGTAACCGACGCGCCCAGCCCGGGCTCGGCCGCTGCCGTCAATCCGGCAATCCGGCAATCCGGCAATCTGTCAATCCGGCAAGGCGGCGATCGCCGCGCGAACGCGTTTGGCGGACACCGGCACCGCGGTGCGCATCGGCTGCGCGAAGAGCGTGATCCGGTATTCGGCCAGCAGCCGGCGAAGCGCTGCCACGTCGGGTGCGGTTTGGCGTTCGGGCCCAAGCGCGGCCAGGCGCACATCCATCTCACGACGCAGTCCCACGATCTCGTCGGCGTGCCGTCGCTCGCGCTCCGGGTTCTCGGCGAGCCGGCGCGCGCGCACCGCCAGCGCCCGGAGATAGCGCGCGACGTCCGGCAGGTGGGCGGCGCCGACCGCGGTGACGAAGCCCGGCGCCAGCCACTCCGTGCGTTCCGCCCGAAGGTCGGCTACGACGCCGGCCGAGGCACTTTCGCGCGCGCCCTCGATCGCCCGATCCGCTTCGGCGCCGGCCCGCAGCACGTCCGCCGTGGCCCGCAGCACGTCGAGCGCGGCCACCTCCAACTGCCCGGCGATCCGCGCCCGGACCGATTCGAACGCGGGCAGGTCCCACGCCGGGCCGCCCGCCCAGGCAAGTAGCGCATCGATCGCCGCGTCGATCGCGTCGCTGAGCAGCGCCGCCGAACTGCCGTGCGGTGCGACCGCCAATTGCAGCAGGTCGTCGCGGGACAGCGCCGGCGCCGCCCCCGGTGCGGATGGGCGCGGCGCCGCGAGTTGCCGAAGCCGGCCGGCAAGCGCGCGGGTGACGTCGCCCACGCCGAGCGCAACGAGCCGCCTGGTGCCGGCCCGCATCGCGCCGGCCGCGGCCGCCCGGTCGGCGAATACCCGGATCCCGGCGGTGGTCCCCTCGTCGATCAGCGCCGGGTAGCCCGTCACCGGCCCGCCGCCCACCAGTGCGGAGGTTTCGCGCGGCAGCCCGTCGACCGGGAAGGCGACCAGACCGGAGCGCTCCAATCCGGCCGACAGACGGGCGAGCGCCTGGCGCGAGTCGGCCCGCAGCGCACGTTGGATCACCGACAAATCCTTGCTCTTCGCGACTTGCCGCCCGGCATCGTCGACCACCAGGAACGACATGCGAAGATGATCCGGCACCTTGGACGGGTCGAAATCGCCTGCGGTGACGGGGGTCTTGGCGATCGCGGTCAGCGCGGCGGCAAGCTGCTCCGGCAGCGAACCAGGCTCATCGCCGATTCGGTCCAGCGCCGCGTCGGCAAAGTCCGGTGCCGGGACGATGCTGCGGCGCACGGGCTTCGGCAGCGACCGGATGAGCGCGATCGCCAGTTCGCGGCGCAGGCCGGGCACCTGCGCCGGGAACGTGCCCGGATCCAGCGCCGGTAGCGCCGCCAGCGGGACGGTGGCCGACACCCCGTCGTCCGGCGCCCCCGGATCGAAGACATAGCCGAGCTCGACTTCCAACTCCCCCGCACGGATCCGGTCCGGGTACTGCTCCGCGCCGGCCAACTCGGCCCCGGCGGCGATGAGCATCTCCGGGGTGAACGTCAGCGCGTCCGGTCTCGAACGGGACTCCTTGCGCCACCAGGATTCCAGGCGCCGCCCCGATGTGACGTCGGCCGGGATCCGCTCGTCGTAGAGCGCGAACAGCGCCTCGTCGTCGATCGCGATACCGCGGCGCCGCGAGCGGCGCTCCTGCTCGATCACCGCGTCGAGCGCATCGTTGTTGGCGGCCAGGAACGGCAACGGCGTCGCCAATTCGCCCTCGACCAGTCCCCGCCGGATCAGCAGTTCGCGCGCGGCCGCCGGATCGATCCGGTCGTACAGCACCGTGCGCGCGGCTTGGAGCGTGACCCCCAGCAGCAGCACCCGTTCGGTGGCTACCACCGCTTGCCGCTTGGCGCTGAACCTGGGCTCGGAGTAGCTGCGCCGCAACAGGTCCCCGCCTACCTCCTCGACCCAGCCCGGGTCGACCGCGGCGACCGTCCGGGCCCACAACCTCGACGTCTCCACCAGT
The DNA here is from genome assembly GCA_964624455.1 of uncultured Actinomycetes bacterium. Taxonomy (GTDB): domain Bacteria; phylum Actinomycetota; class Actinomycetes; order Mycobacteriales; family Nakamurellaceae; genus Nakamurella. The sequence continues at coordinate 30,920 of CAZUXD010000001.1, forward strand.
TCCGCCGCGAGGACGAAGCCCGCGCCGGCCCGAGCCAGGCCGGAGCCGGGCCAGATCGCAAAGCGGGTACCGCGGGTGCCTTGATACTCCCGGGTGCGGGCCGTCTTCCGACCCCTCGCCGGGCGCTGGTCCGCCTCGATGAGCGAACCGACGTGGGAGAGCAGCCCGGCGGCCAATGCCGTGTGCACGGCCGCCCGGTCGATCCCGTCCGAGGTCCGCGCGGATGCGCTGGGGTCCATGCCGAGTTCCGCCGCCGCCCCGGCCAGTTGGGCGTGCAGGTCCTGCCATTCCCGAATGCGCAGGTAGTGCAGGAAGTCGGCCCGGCACCGCCGGCGAAACGCATTGCCGGACAGCGACCTCGCCTGCTCGGCGAGGTATTCCCACAGGTTCAGGATGGTCAGGAAGTCCGAGGCCGGGTCGGTGAACCGGGCGTGCGCGGTTGCCGCTTGCTCGCGAGCCTGAAGCGGGTGTTCGCGAACGTCCCGGATGGCGAGCGCGGAGACGATGACGAGGATCTCGGCCAGGCAACCTCGGCGCTGCCCCTCCACGATCATGCGCGCGAGTCGTGGGTCGAGGGGCAACGCGGCGAGCGAGCGTCCGATCGGGGTGAGGCGGGGAACTCCGCCACCCCGCTCCAAGGCGGAAAGCTCGGTGAGGACCGTCATCCCGTCGTTGATCCGGCGCGGATCCGGGGCATCCAAGAACGGGAACGTCTCGATCCGGCCCATGCCCAGGGCGGTCATCTTGAGGATGACGGAGGCCAGGGACGTGCGAGCGATCTCCGGGTCGGTGAACTCGGGGCGGGCGGCGAAGTCCTCGTCGGAGTACAAGCGGATGCAGATGCCATCGGCGAGACGCCCACATCGTCCAGCGCGCTGCGCAGCCGACGCACGGGAGATCTTCTCGATCGGCAGTCGCTGCACCTTGGTGCGCGGCGAATACCGGGAGATGCGCGCGGTTCCGGGGTCGATCACGTAGCGGATCCCGGGCACCGTGAGGGATGTCTCCGCGACGTTGGTCGCCAACACGATCCGCCGCCTCCGGTGCGCCGCGAAGACCCGGTGCTGATCCGCGACGGATAGCCGCCCGTACAGCGGCAGCACCTCGGTGCTCGCGACCAGCGCACCGCGACCGGCCAGATGTCCACGCAGAACCTCTGCGGTATCGGTGATCTCGCGTTCTCCGGAGAGGAAGACCAATATGTCGCCGTCGCCCTCGGCGAAGAGTTCGTCCACGGCGCGGACGATCGCCCCGGCCTGATCCTCGTCGGCGCTCGTGTTGCCGGAAGGCCGGTCGCCATCCGCTGGTGGATCGTCCTCATCGATCTCGTCGGCACCGCCGGTGCCGTCGGTGCCATCAAGACCGTATGGGCGGTAACGGATCTGCACCGGGAAGGTGCGGCCGGAGACCTCGATCACCGGGGCGCCGCCGAAGTGCCGGGCGAAGCGGTCCGGGTCGATGGTGGCGGATGTGACGATGACCTTGAGGTCGGGCCGGCGGGGCAGCAGCCGGGCGAGATAGCCGAGCAGGAAGTCGATGTTCAGGCTGCGTTCGTGCGCCTCGTCGATGATGATCGTGTCGTACGTTCGCAGATCGGGGTCACGGGCGATCTCCGCCAACAGGATGCCGTCCGTCATCAGCTTGACCGCGGTCCCCGGACCGGTGTGGTCGCCGAACCGGATCGTGTACCCGATCAGCCCGCCCACCGTGGTGCCGGTCTCCTCGGCGATACGCTCCGCCAGCGCCCTCGCCGCGATCCGGCGCGGCTGGGTGTGGCCGATGCGTCCCCGAACCCCGCGGCCCAGCTTCAGGCAGAGCTTGGGCAGTTGGGTGGACTTCCCCGATCCGGTTTCCCCCGCGACGATGACGACCTGGTGCCCGTCGATCGCGGCGGCCAGTTCGTCGATGTGCGCCGAGACCGGAAGCTCTGCCGGGAATCGGATCGGCGGGACGATGCGGCGGCCCGGGGAGCGCCGACCGGAGGACCGTCTTCGGGGCGGCCGACGGCGGACGGGCGGCCCTGCGTTGGGTGCCATAACCGATCCAGGATAGGCAGCCGGGGCCGTGCTCGGCGGCGAGCCGAGGCGACTTGCTGGGGGAGCCAGCAGGTCAGCGGTCGGTGATCGGCGCGGGAAGGCGCGGCGTGCAGGAGCGAGCGATAGGGGCGCGCGGGCGCGGGCAAGCCGGCGCCGGGCGGGAACGAGGGAGGCGCATCGGCGGCAAGGCCGCGTGGCCACGCCGGACGATGGCCTGTGGTTCTCACCACATGGCATGAAGGCGCTCGGCTTTCATCCGGCCGTCACCGTCCGTCACGAGAAATTCGACGGCTGCCAGGCGCTTTCGCGATCGGATCTGGATACTGCCTGCTGGGTGCTCGCCGGTTGCGAATTCGGCGAAGGCAACCGGCGCCAGGCAGTGGGTAGGATTCGTCGGTGCCCGAACTTCACCCTGCCCTCGAGTCCGCCTACGACACCGTGCTCGTTCGTAACGGTGGCGAGGTGGAGTTCCACCAGGCGGTGCGCGAGGTTCTGGAATCGCTCAACCCCGTCGTGACCCGTCACCCGGAGTACGGCGACCGCGCCATCCTGGAGCGGCTGTGCGAGCCGGAACGGCAGATCATCTTCCGGGTGCCGTGGATGGACGACGCCGGGCAGGTCCAGATCAACCGCGCGTTCCGGGTGGAGTTCAACTCCGCGTTGGGTCCTTACAAGGGCGGCCTGCGGTTCCACCCATCGGTCTACCTCGGCATCATCAAATTCCTGGGCTTCGAGCAGACGCTGAAGAACGCCCTGACGGGCATGCCGATCGGCGGCGGCAAGGGTGGCGCCGACTTCGATCCCAAGGGCAATAGCGACGCCGAGGTCATGCGGTTCTGCCAGTCGATGATGACCGAGTTGTACCGGCACATCGGGGAGTACACGGATGTGCCGGCCGGGGACATCGGCGTCGGCGGGCGCGAGATCGGATACCTGTTCGGGCAGTACAAGCGGATCACCAACCGGTACGAATCCGGAGCATTGACCGGCAAGGGACTCTCCTATGCCGGTTCGCGGGTGCGCACCGAGGCCACCGGATACGGCCTGGTGTTCTTCCTTCAGCAGATGCTCGCCACCCGAAACGCCTCGCTGGACGGCCGGCGCGTCTCGGTGTCCGGGTCCGGCAACGTGGCGATCTACGCCGCGTACAAGGCAACCGAACTCGGCGCGACCGTTGTGGCGTGCTCCGACTCGTCCGGGTACGTGGTCGACAACAAGGGCCTGGATCTGGACCTGCTCAGCGAAATCAAAGAGGTGGAGCGGGGGCGGGTCTCCGACTACGCCGAGCGCCGGGGCGCGGACGCCGAGTTCCAGCGAAAGGGTTCGATCTGGAACGTGCCGTGCGATGTCGCGCTGCCGTGCGCCACGCAGAACGAACTGACCGCCGAGGACGCGGCAGCCCTGGTTGCCGGCGGCGCCATCGCCGTGGCCGAGGGCGCGAACATGCCGTGCACGCCGGAAGCCGTGCGACTGCTGCACGATGCCGGAGTGCTGTTCGGGCCGGGCAAGGCCGCCAACGCGGGCGGCGTGGCCACCAGCGCGCTGGAGATGCAACAGAACGCGGCGCGGGATTCCTGGTCGTTCGAGTACACCGAGCAGCGGCTCGCGGAGATCATGACAGGGGTACACCGCCGATGCGCGGAGGCGGCCGAGGAGTACGGCGATCCCGGCAATTATGCGATGGGCGCGAACATCTCTGGTTTCGTCCGGGTGGCCGACGCCATGCTCGCGCTCGGTCTCATCTGAGCCCCCGGGCACGGGGATTCGGCATCAGCCGGCGCTAGCCGTTGGCAACGCGCTGCGTGACGTTCGTTCGGGCCGGATCGCGATTGCGAAGCATGAAGATGATCGCAATGAGATGACGAACACCCTTGCTTATTACGATTAGGTCACCTTATCATCATTAGCATGAGCCTGACCGACCGCGAACGGCAGATCGTTGCCCTGCTGCGCGCCGATCCGATGCTCGGCTCCGACGCCATCGCCGAAACCCTGGGCACCACCCGTGGCGCGGTGAATGTGCATCTGTCGAACCTCGGAAAGAAGGGCGTGATCCGCGGCCGGGGCTACGTCTTGGCCGAGCAGCCGGGGGTGGTGGTGATCGGCGGCGCCAACATGGACGTCAAGGCTCGTAGTGCCGGGCGCGCCACGCCGCGCACCAGCAACCCGGGCCGGGCCACCATGAGCCCGGGTGGAGTCGGGCGCAACATTGCGGAGAACTTGGCCAGGCTGGGCACCCGCACCCACCTGATCGCCGCAGTAGGACGTGACCCGCTGGGCGAGACGCTGCTGCGGGAGACCGCCGCAGCCGGCGTGCATCTGGAACATGTGCACCGCAGCGCATCTCCGACGGGAACCTACACCGCGGTGCTCGATGCCAACGGAGAGTTGGTGATCGCGGTGTCGGACATGGCGGCCACCGCCGAACTCCGCCCGGCCGGGCTCGATGCGGCCCGTGACCTGATCGCCGCCGCCGCGTTCCTGATCCTGGACGGCAACCTGGCCACCGACACCCTCTGCTACGCGCGCGATCTCGCCGAGGCCGCCGGGGTCCGCACCATGGTCGAACCGGTCAGCGTCGCCAAGGCCGCGGCGCTCGGCACCGCGGCCGGCATGTTCGACCCGGCCAGGCCGCTGCACACCGTCACCCCCAACAGCGACGAGATCTCGGCGATGACGAACCTTCCCGCCGGCACCGGCAAGGAACTCCGGGCCGCCGCCGACGCCCTGCACGGGCGCGGAGTGACGCACGTGTGGGTCCGGCTCGGCCGGCGTGGTTCGCTGCTCAGCGGCCCGACGGGCGCCACCCGCCTCCCCGCGGCGCCCGCCACCGTCGCCGACGTCACCGGCGCCGGCGACTGCATGCTGGCCGCGTTCTGCCACGCCCTGATGGATGGTGCAGACCCCTTGGAGGCGGCCCAATTCGGGCATGCGGCGGCCGCATTGACCATCGCCAGCGAGTTCACCGTCCGACCGGACCTCACGCCCCGGCTGATCCGGTCGGCGATTGCCGGCCCCGCGCCGGCCACAAAGGAGAGCACCGCATGAGCACTGCATCGAGGACCCCGCATCCCCGGCTGGTCCTGACAGACGAGGTGGCACAAGCGCTGGCCCTCGGCACCCCCGTCGTCGCGCTGGAGTCGACGATCATCAGCCACGGCATGCCCTATCCGCAGAACGTCGAGATGGCAATGGATGTCGAGGCGATCATCCGGGACGGCGGTGCGGTGCCGGCGACCATCGCGGTGCTCGACGGGCGGCCACGGATCGGCCTCGGCCCCGACGACCTGGAGCTGCTCGCGAGTAGCCACGACGTGTCCAAGGTCAGCATTCGGGACCTGCCGTTCGTGATAGCCGGCGGCCGGCACGGCGCCACGACGGTGGCCGCGACCATGCGGCTCGCCGCGCTGGCCGGAATCGCGGTCTTCGTCACCGGGGGACTCGGCGGCGTGCATCGCGGCGCGCAGCAAACATTCGACACCAGCGCCGATCTCACCGAACTCTCGCTCACCGACGTGGCGGTGATCTCCGCCGGTGTCAAGAGCATCCTGGACATCGGGCTCACCCTGGAGCGTCTGGAAACGCTGGGCGTGCCGGTGCTCGCCTACCGGACGAACGAATTCCCGGCCTTCTTCTCCCGCTCCAGCGGACACGCCGCGCCCATGCGGGTGGACACCCCCGCCGAGGCGGCTGCGGTGATGGCCACCAAGTGGGACCTCGGGATGGCCGGCGGGGTGGCCGTCGTCAACCCGATCGACGAGGCGGACGAGATCCCCGCCGAGGAGATCGCCGGCATCATCGATCGGGCGCTGCACGACATGACCGCCCTCGGCGTACACGGCAAGGATGCGACGCCGTTCCTGCTGGGCCGGATCGTGGAGATCACCGGTGGCGCCAGCCTGGCGGCGAACATCGCGTTGGTGAAGAGCAACGCCCGGCTCGGCACCGCGGTGGCGCGGGAATTCGCCGCACTCGTCGGCGCCGGTGAGTAATCGCGGACAAGATGCGCGCAGTGGCACCCGGGCCGACAAGCGCGACCGGACAGGGGCCGGAATTGAGGCCCGAAATAGGGGCCCGAAATAGGGGCAGGGCCCCTTCCGGGTATGAGCCGGAAGGGGCCCTGCTGGTGCGCTCACCCGCTCCGGGCCATTCCGCGGCGAACCGGGAACTGCCGACGCCGGGGTGACACCCGACTCGCACCGGGGACCTGCCGCCGCGAGGGCTGCCGTCCGCAGGTGCGGGGGTAGAGCGCTTCCGTTCGACCTGTTCCTGGCCCACCGGTGGCACCCGGTGGCGACTGGCGTTGCCGCCGTCGCGTACGACCCGAACCTTGATCGTCCGGTACACCGCTCCCATCCGATCGGGCCTGTCGAGTTGCCCCGCCAGTCCGTGTCCTTGGTTGCCGTGCAGGGATATTTGTATCGCGGAAGCCGGGGCGGAGCAAGGGGTCCGGAGCACATTCTTCGGTGCTCTCGGCGTGTCGCGCAAACACGCCGAGTAGCGGCATGCTAAGGCGCGATTTCCGCGAGCAGCCACTCCCGACGGCGATCGCCGTCCCATCGACGAAGGGCGATCGCGGCGGTGACGACGGCCCTGTCGCGGAGTACGGTCAGGGCGCGAGCGAGCCCCTCCGGATCGACATCGCGGGCGAGCGTCAGGTGCGGCGCCCACCGATCGGGCTGCAGGTTTCCCGGGACCGCGCCGGCGGCCGCCATGATCTCCGCCACGGTGTGCTGCAGGTCCAGCAAGGCACCCGATGCTGCAACGCCGCGCGCCAGGATCAGCCGCCGAGTTCCGAAGATCACCAGTCCGCCGAGCGCCAGCGGCAGCGGGAGGGCCGGCCGTAGGCCCGCGAGCGACTCCTCGACGGCCTCCGGGATCGCCGTGGCCACCGCGAGGGTGATGTGCGGCCGGGTCGCCGTCACCGGGTGCCGGGCCGGCGTGCGAAGCCCCAGAGCTTCCAGCCGCTCCCAGTCGACGCGGATCGCGGCATCGCCTTCCGGCTCGATCAGCAACTCCACCGACTGCACCATGTCGCCACTGTGCCGGATCGGGCGCCCGGACGGCACCAGTGCCGTGCCGCACCGCGCGTTGCCCCCCGCCGACGATGTACGTGCCAGGGCCGTGCATCGCCCTGGCACGTGACGGATTCGTCACCGACACGCCGCGGCGCCTGCGCTACCGAGGCGACGAACCGTCGCACACTGGAAGGGGTGCGCTGGTCCCTTCCGGGTATGAGCCGGAAGGGGCCTTGGCGTCTTACGGCTCCGCTGCGGTCGTCGCGGCGCCGGCACGCGCGCCGTCCATGGGAGCTTCGGCCGCCTGCGCCCGGCCGGGTCGAACATCGCCGCGCCACCAATCGTGGGCGGGGCACATCCTTGCGCCGGCCAGACCTACGCAGGCCTAGGCAAGGCCTCGGTCTCTGCCGATCATGACCTTGGCCACAGCAGGTTCGGGTGGCGAACCGGTTGATCTGGGACCACGAACACGTTCAGCGGTGACGATTGTCCGATAGATAATCGATCGTTCGAATCCGGCGGCTACCCCTACCCGCATGAGAATTGAGCGTCACGACGGCACCCGACGGCAATTATCTTCGCCGGGCGTGCCGCAGGTGCGCCGGATTCTTCGCCGCACGGCCCTGCGCGGCACTGGGCACCGACCTCGGCGTGGGCGGCGGGAGCAGTTGCCCCGGAGTCGGTTTCGTTGAATTGTCGGCGAAGTCTCGACGGAATAAAGGCGCCGGCACGTTGTACCCTGTGTCCTTCCAGGCCGCAATGCTTGCGCGCGACGTCATCGGGTGACGCTGCCCGGCGCACGGGCGGACCCGGCGCGCGGCGCGGACGGCACCTGGAGGCGACGCGATCCACCGCGTTCGCAGGCATCGACGGTTGGAGAGGTGTTGCGATGGCGGCAGTTCCAACCGGACTCACGTTATCGGAGCCTCACGGACTGTACGACCCGGCGCTGGAACACGACAGCTGCGGCGTCGCCGCCATCGTCGACATCCACGGGCGAGCGAGCCATCGGATCGTGGCCGACGCGATCGTCGCGCTGCGCAACCTCGCGCATCGCGGGGCGGCCGGGGCCGATCCGGATGTGGGCGACGGCGCCGGGCTGCTGATTCAGATCCCGGACCGCCTGCTGCGGGCCGAGGCGGCATTCGACCTGCCGACGCGCGACACCGCGGGCGAGCCGGGGCAGGCATATGCAACCGGGATCGCATTCCTGCCGACCGACCCGGCGCTGCGCGCCCGGGCCAAGGCATTGGTCGAGAATGTCGTCACCGACGAGCATTTGACGCTGCTGGGTTGGCGGACGGTTCCCACCGAGCCGTTCGCGTCCGGGCTCGGCCAGGCGGCGCGCGACGCCATGCCGGCGTTCGAACAGGTCTTCATCGGCACGCTCGCCGTCGACGAGCAGCCTCCGCCGCAAGGATTGTCGCTCGACCGCCACGCCTTCGCGGTGCGCAAGCGCATCGAGCACGAAAGCGCTGCGGCGGGGTGCGGCGTCTACTTCCCGTCGCTGTCCGCCCGCACCCTGGTGTACAAGGGGATGCTGACGACCGATCAGTTGGCCCCGTTCTTTTCCGACCTCGGCGACCCGCGTATCGAGAGTGCCATCGCGGTCGTGCATTCCCGGTTCTCCACGAACACCTTGCCGGCCTGGCCGCTGGCGCACCCCTACCGATACATCGCGCACAACGGTGAGATCAACACGATCCGCGGGAATCGCAACCGCATGCGGGCGCGCGAGGCGCTGCTGGCGACAGACCTGATCCCCGGCGATCTGGCACGTACCTTCCCGATCTGCACCCCTGGCGGCTCCGACTCCGCGACGTTGGACGAGGTGCTCGAACTGCTGCACCTGGCCGGTCGCTCGCTGCCGCATGCCCTGCTCATGATGATCCCCGAGGCGTGGCAGGACCAGCCCGGGATGGACCCGAACCTCAAGGCGTTTGCAGAGTTCCACGCCTCGCTGATCGAGCCGTGGGACGGCCCGGCCTGCGTCACCTTCACCGACGGCACCCTGCTCGGCGCCGTGCTCGACCGCAACGGGCTGCGCCCGGGCCGGTGGTGGCAGACGTCCGACGGCCGCGTCATCCTCGCCAGCGAGACCGGCGTGCTGCCCATTCCGCCCGCGCAGGTGCTGCGCCGCGGCCGGTTGCGGCCCGGCAGCATGTTTCTCGTCGACACCGCCGCCGGCCGGATCGTCCCGGACGCGGAGATCAAGCGCGACCTCGCCGCACAACACCCCTACCGGGAGTGGGTGCAGGCCGGCCTGTTGCGCCTGGCCGACCTGCCGACCCCGCAACGCACGAATCCGCGGCACGTCGACGTGCTCCAGCGCCAGCAGATGTTCGGCTACACCGACGAGGAGTTGCGCGTGCTGCTCACGCCCATGGCGGTGGGCGGGTCCGAGGCCATCGGTTCGATGGGTGACGACACCCCGCGCGCCGTGCTCTCGGAGCGGCCGAGGCTGATCTTCGACTACTTCTCACAACTCTTCGCGCAGGTGACGAACCCTCCGTTGGACGCTGTCCGGGAGGCCCTGGTCACCAGCATGTCCAGCGTCATCGGACCCGAGGAGAACCTGCTCGCGGCCGGGCCGGCCTCGTGCCGGCAGATCCAGTTGCCGACCCCGGTGCTCGACAACGACGAGTTGGCCAGGCTCATCGGTATCAACGACGGCGGCGACCTGCCCGGATACGAGGCTGCCGTCATCTCCGGGCTGTACCGGGTGGCCGGCGGCGGCCGGGCGCTCGCGGCCGCCGTGGAACGGGCACGCGCCGACGTCGACGAGGCGATCGCCTGCGGTGCCGGAACGATCGTGCTGACCGATCGCGGCGCAGACGAACGGCACGCGCCGATTCCGTCGCTGCTCCTCACGTCGGCGGTGCATCAACACCTGATCCGGGTGAAGGCGCGTACCCGGGTGGCGCTCGTGGTTCAGAGCGGCGATGCCCGCGAGGTCCACCACATCGCGCTGCTGCTCGGCTACGGCGCGGGCGCCGTCAACCCCTATCTCGCCATCGAGACGGTGGCGGACATGGCGCAGGCCGGGATGCTCGACGGCGTGAAGGCGCCCGCGGCGATCGAGCACTATCTGCATGCCCTGACCAAGGGCGTGCTGAAAGTCATGAGTAAGATGGGGATCTCGACCGTCGGCTCCTACCGGTGCGCACAGGCGTTCGCGTCGTTCGGGTTGAGCCAGCAGGTGCTCGACGAGTACTTCACCGGCACCGTCAGCCGCACCGGCGGCGCCACGCTGGACCGCGTCGCGGCCGACATCGCCCGGCGCCACGCGCTCACCTTCCTGCCCAACCCGACCGCCTGGGAACACCGCGGCCTGCAGGTCGGCGGCGAGTACCAGTGGCGCCGCGAAGGGGAGTTGCACCTGTTCAACCCGCAGACCGTCTACCTGTTGCAGCACGCGACGCGCAGCAAGCAGGTCGACGTGTTCCGCCGGTACACCGAAACCGTGGACGGCGCGGCGCGGCGCGGCGCCACCGTGCGGGGGCTGTTCGAGTTCCGACTCGGCGAGCGCTCGGGCGTGCCGCTGGACGAGGTCGAACCGGCCACCGACATCGTCCGTCGGTTCGCGACCGGCGCGATGTCCTACGGATCGATCTCCGCGGAGGCGCACGAAACCCTGGCGATGGCCATGAACAAGCTCGGTGGCAGGTCCAACTCGGGTGAGGGCGGCGAAGACGTCGAGCGCCTGCTCGATCCGTTGCGACGGTCGTTCGTCAAGCAGGTCGCGTCCGGCCGGTTCGGTGTCACCAGCGCCTACCTGGTCAATGCCGGCGAGCTCCAGATCAAGATGGCGCAGGGCGCGAAACCTGGTGAGGGCGGCCAACTTCCGGGTAACAAGGTCTATCCGTGGATCGCCGCCACGCGCCACGCCACGGCGGGAGTCGCGCTGATCTCGCCGCCACCGCACCACGACATCTACTCGATCGAGGACCTCAAGCAACTCATCTACGACCTGCGCTGCGCCAACCCGGCCGCCCGCATCTCGGTCAAGTTGGTCTCCGAGCCCGGTGTCGGGACCGTCGCCGCCGGGGTTGCGAAGGCCAAGGCGGACACCATCGTCATCGCCGGCAACGATGGTGGCACCGGCGCCGCACCGATGACGTCGATCAAGCATGTCGGACAGCCCTGGGAACTGGGCCTGGCCGAGGTCCAGCAGACGCTGCGGCTGAACAGGTTGCGCGGAAACGTCCGCGTCCAGGTCGACGGCGGGCTGAAGACCGGACGGGACGTGGTCGTCGCCGCGCTGCTCGGTGCCGAGGAATTCGGCTTCGCCACCGCGCCGCTGGTCGTCGCCGGATGCGTGATGATGCGGGTGTGCCACCTGGACACCTGCCCGGTCGGCATCGCGACCCAGAATCCGGTCCTGCGCAAGCGCTTCAACGGCGCACCGGAGTTCGTCGAGACGTTCTTCCGGTACCTCGCCGAGGAGGTCCGGGAACTGCTCGCGCAACTGGGATTCCGGTCGGTCGACGAGGCCATCGGGCATGCCGAACTGCTGGACCTGACCGCGGCGGCGCGGTTCGGCCGCGATCACGGCCTGGACCTCTCGCCGCTGCTGTGGATACCGCCGGTGCAAGGCCCGCCGCGGAGCACCTCACCCGTGCGGCACGACCTGTCGAGGACCCTCGATGCCACGCTGATAGCGAAGGCGGAGCCGGCCCTGGCCAACGGGGCCGCCGTGCACATCGACGCGCAGGTGCGCGGCATCGACCGGGCGGTCGGGACCATGCTCGGCTCGGAGGTGACCCGACGCTGTGGACCCGCCGGGCTGCCGGACGGCACGATTCGCGTCGACCTCACCGGTTCGGCCGGCCAATCCATCGGTGCCTTCCTGCCCAACGGGATCGACATCGCGCTGGTGGGCGACGCCAACGACTACGTCGCGAAGGGGCTTTCGGGTGGCATCGTGGCGATTCGGCCGCATCCGGACGCCCCGGACGGGGGCGACGGGCAGGTGATCGCCGGCAACACCATCGGCTACGGCGCGACCAGCGGCGCGGTGTACCTGCGCGGCACCGTCGGCGAACGATTCGGCGTGCGCAACTCCGGCGCGCTGCTCGTCTGCGAAGGAACCGGCGACCACGCGTGCGAGTACATGACCGGCGGGCGGGTCGTCATCCTCGGCCGGACCGGCCGGAACGTCGCTGCCGGCATGAGCGGTGGGGTGGCGTTCCTGCTCGATGCCGACGCTTCGCTGGTCAACACGGAACTGGTCGACCTGTCCGGACCCGACGTGGGCGACACCGACTGGCTAGCGGGCGTGCTCCGCGACCACGAGGACCGCACCGGTAGCACGGTGGCGATATCGCTGCTCGCGGACTGGCCGGCAGCGGCCGGGCGCTTCACGCGCCTGCTGCCGCGCGAGTATGCGCGGGTGCTGCGTATCCGGCGGCAGGCGGAAGACGCGGGGCTCGACGAGGCCGAGACCGACCGCCGAATCATGGAGGCCAGCCATGGCTGATCCCCACGGCTTCCTGAGATACCAGCGCCACACCCCCGTCCGCCGGCCGATCGCGGACCGCGTGCACGACTGGAACGAGGTCTATCCGAGCTTTGGTGCGCAGCCGACGATGGAGCAGGCAACCCGTTGCATGGACTGCGGGATACCGTTCTGCCATAACGCTTGTCCCGTCAGCAACCTCATACCCGAGTGGAACGACCTGGTCCGGCTGGGTCGCTGGCGCGAGGCTTCGGAACGGCTGCACGCGACGAACAACTTCCCGGAGTTCACCGGCCGGATCTGCCCCGCGCCCTGCGAAGCCGCGTGCGTGCTGGGCATCGACGACGAGCCGGTGACCATCAAGCTGATCGAGAAGGAGATCGCCGACCGCGCGTTCGCCGAAGGCTGGCTGCCACCCCGCACACCCGAGATCGAGACCGGTCGTCACGTTGCCGTCGTCGGGTCCGGGCCGGCAGGACTCGCTGCGGCGCAACAGCTTCGTCGGGCCGGTCACAGCGTCACCGTCTTCGAGAGGGCCGGAAGGATCGGCGGGCTGCTGCGCTACGGAATCCCCGAGTACAAGATGGAGTCTTCGGTACTGGACCGCAGGCTGGACCAACTGATCGGTGAAGGTATCGAGTTCGTCACCGATTGCTCGGTCGGGCAAGACATCTCGGCACTAGAGGTCAGGGCCCGCTTCGACGCGATCGTGTTGGCGATCGGCGCGACCGTGCCGCGCGACCTGCCGTTGCCAGGCCGGAACCTGGCCGGCATCCACCTGGCAATGGACTACCTGGTGACCGCGAACCTGGCCGTGGAAGGCAGCATCGCGGCGCCGGAGATATCGGCTCGCGGCAAGCGCGTCGTCATCATCGGTGGTGGGGACACGGGAACGGACTGCTACGGCACCGCGCTGCGGCAGGGCGCTGCAAGCGTCAGCCAACTCGACATACGCCAGCAACCGCCGCCCCGGCGCGACCCGTCGACCCCCTGGCCGACCTATCCGCTGGTGTTGCGGGTCGAAGCGCCGCACGAAGAGGGCGGAGAGCGCCTGTTCGGGGTCAACTCCACATTCTTCGAGGAGCGGGACGGCGCGGTTTGCGCGGTGCATCTGCAAGAGGGGAAACGCACCCGCGCCGGCTTTGCGCCCTCCCCCGGTATCGAGACGAACCGGATGGAGGCGGACCTGGTGCTCCTCGCGCTCGGCTTCGCCGGCCCGGAGACGGAGGGCATCTCGGCGGCGCTCGGCGTCCCGACGACGCGGCGCGGTACCCTCAAGCGCGATCTACGCTTCATGAGCCCGGTGCCCGGAGTGTTCGTCGCGGGAGACGCCGGACGTGGACAGTCCCTCGTGGTGTGGGCGATCGCCGAGGGCCGGTCGGCCGCGGCGGGCGTCGATGCCTACCTGGCCGGATCGTCGGCCCTCCCGCAAGCCCTGGAACCGACGGCCAAGCCCATGATCTGATCGCCGAGCGCAGCACCCGAACCGCGTCATCGACCCAGAACCGCCACCTATCCGGGAGTACGCCCATGTTCCGCACCGCCGACGATGTCATCGCCTTCCTTTCCGACACCGAGGTCGAGGTCTTCGACATCCGCTTCTGCGACCTGCCCGGCATCATGCAGCACATGACCGTGCCTGCGGCATCCGTCACCGCCGAATCCCTCGCCGCCGGCATCCCGTTCGACGGCTCCTCGGTCCGCGGGTTCCAGAGCATCCACGAGTCCGACATGTTGTTGTTGCCCGACATCACAACCGCCCGTGTCGACCCGTTCCGCGCACATCGAACCGTGACGATGAACTTCTTCGTGCACGACCCGCTGACCCTGCAGCCCTACTCCCGCGATCCCCGCACCGTCGCCCGCAAGGCCGAGGAGTACCTCGCCGGCAGCGGCATCGCCGACACCGCCTATTTCGGTCCCGAAGCCGAGTTCTACGTCTTCGACGACGTGCGGTACGAGTCCAGCATCAACGGCCAGTCGTACCGGGTCGACTCGGAATCCGGCGCGTGGAACTCGGGCCGGGAGGAACCGGGTGGCAACCGCGGCTACAAGGTGCGACCGAAGGGTGGCTACTTCCCCGTCAGCCCGTACGATCACTATGCCGACCTTCGCGATGAGATGGTGGCGCACCTGACGGACGCGGGCTTCACCGTCGAGCGCGCGCATCACGAGGTGGGTACCGGCGGTCAGACTGAAATCAACTACAAGTTCAACACCCTGCTCGCCGCCGCCGACGACCTCATGCACTTCAAGTACGTCGTTAAGAACACCGCCTGGGCCGCGGGCAAGACGGCAACCTTCATGCCCAAACCGCTGTTCGGCGACAATGGTTCGGGCATGCACTGCCACCAGTCGCTGTGGTCCGGGGGAAGCCCACTGTTCTACGACGAGGCCGGTTACGGCGGCCTATCCGACCTCGCGCGCCACTACATCGGCGGCATCCTGCACCACGCGCCGAGCCTGCTCGCGTTCACCAACCCGACGGTGAACTCGTATCACCGGTTGGTGCCGGGGTACGAGGCCCCGGTCAACCTGGCATACTCCTCGCGCAACCGGTCCGCCTGCATCCGGATTCCCATCAGCGGCCCCGGCCCAGCCGCCAAGCGGATTGAATTCCGCTGTCCCGACCCGTCTTCCAACCCCTACCTGGCCTTCGCGGCGCAGTTGATGGCCGGGCTCGACGGGGTGCGGAACCGCATCGAACCCGCGGAGCCGGTGGACAAGGACCTCTATGAGCTGCCGCCCGACGAGGCCGCGGGCATCCCGCAGGTCCCCGCCTCGCTGGACGCCGTCATCAACCACCTGGAGGCGGACCACGAGTACCTGCTCGCCGGTGATGTCTTCACCCCGGACCTGATCGAGACCTGGATCAGGATCAAGCGCGCAGACGAGATCGACCCGATCCGCCTTCGCCCGCACCCGTACGAGTTCGCGCTGTACTACGACCTGTGATGGAGGGCCGCTTCGCTGTTCGTCGCGAGGTGAAGAGGTCCGGCCGCCGGCTGACCCCGGTTCATTCGTCGCGCTGGTACGCGTCTTCGTCGTGGCGGACGACGGTCTGCTGATCCACGACATCGGCAACGTTCGCCTCGCCGGTGTCGTGCAACGCGGCCTCGTCATCGGCGATGCTCTCCGGCTCTTCCGGGTCGGCGCCGGCCTGGGGAACGAACTCCCCGGCCACGTCGGAGTCGGCCGGATCGCCGAACCAGTCACCGCTCGGCACCGTCTCGGACATCATGCGGCCCCCTTTCTGGTCACCGGCAACCCTGCTGGGCGCGGGGTGTGCGCCGCGGTTGGTGCAGCCCGTTCGAATTCCGTGCAACCGGGTTCGAACTCCGCGCAGCCCGTTCGAACCGCGCGCACATGACCATCGTGGATCGGCTGCCCAGATAGCGCCAGGGGCGAACGTCCCGCGTCCGGCGCGCCGCGGATCGCGTGGCAGGATCGCTGCCGTGACGTTGACGGCGGCCGCAGACGGTTCCGCATTGGGCAATCCGGGGCCGGCCGGGTGGGCCTGGTACATCGACGACGATCGATGGGCCGCGGGGGGATGGCCGCATGGCACCAACAATCAGGGCGAGCTGATGGCCGTCCTGGATCTGCTGCAACAGACCGCCCACCTCGATACGGACCTGCTGGTCTATTGCGACAGCGAGTATGTGATCAACTCCATCACCAAATGGACCCCGGGCTGGAAGCGCCGCGGCTGGCGGAAGAGCGATGGCAAGCCCGTGCTCAACGCCGAGTTGATGCAGGCGCTGGATGCGGAGATGACGAAGCGTCGCGGGGCCGGTCGCCGGGTGGAGTTCCGCTGGGTCCGGGGGCACACCGGGCACGTGTTGAACGAGCAGGCGGACCGGCTGGCGAACGGCGCTGCCGCGGCATACCAGATGGGGACGGCCCCCGAACCGGGTCCGGGCATCGCGGGGGCGAGCGTGGCGCATCCGCGGCGTGCGGGCCGGGAACGTTCGTCATCGCCCCGGAAGGGCCCGGCGGAGACCACGCCGTCGCTGTTCGACGATCTGCCCGACCGGTAGGGCACGGCCAAGCACCCGCAGCGGGCCCGGCGCACGGGCCGGCGGCGGCGTGGTTCAGCGCGCGGCTGCGAGTTCCTGCTGCGGAACCGGCTCGGCGGCCAACGCCTGCGCCAGGTCTGCGCGGAGGTCGGCCGGATCCTCCAGGCCGATGGACAGCCGGATCATCCCGGCGCCGGGCCGGGCCTCCGGCGGAACCGGGCGGTGGGTCAGCGACGCCGGATGCTGGATCAGCGAGTCCACCCCGCCGAGCGAGACCGCGTGGGTGAACATCTGGACCCGGTTGGTCAGCGCGGAGGCCTGCGCGAAGCCGCCGGCCAGCTCGATGGTGATCATCGCGCCGGGACCGCGCATCTGCCGCCCGACGATGCCCTCCGGGTCGCACGAGGGCAACCCCGGGTAGCGCACCCGGGTCACGTCCGCAACGGTCGTCAACCATTCTGCGAGTTGCTGGGCGCCGGCCTGCTGGGCCCGCACCCGAACCGGCAGCGTCGCCAACCCCCGGTGCAGCAGGTAACCGGCGAGCGGGTGCTGGATGGACCCCGTCACCGCCCGAACCCGCCGCAGCGCAGCCGCCCAACCCTCGCCCGCGGCAATTACGCCGGCGATCACATCCCCATGCCCGCCAAGGTATTTCGTTGCCGAGTGCAGCACCAGGTCCGCGCCGAACGCAGCGGGGTTCTGCAGCACCGGGGTCGCGAACGTGTTGTCGACCAGGACCGGGCGGGCGCCGGCGGCCCGCCGCACCGCCGCGAGGTCGACGAGGTCGAGGGTGGGGTTCGCCGGGGTTTCGACCACCACCAGGCAGGTGTCGTCGCGGATGACGGAGCCCACCTGGTGCGCTGCGCAATAGCTGACCTGCATGTCCAGCAGGCCGGATCCGAGCAGGTAGTCGGTGCTGCCGTACAGCGGCCGCACCGCCACCACGTGCGCCCCGCCAGTCTCGCTCTTGGCCGCCAGCAGAGCCGCCGTCATCGCCGCCATGCCCGACGGGAACGCGACCGCGTCGGTGGTCCCCTCCAACTGGGCCAGCGCGGACTCGAAACGGGCAATCGTCGGATTCCACAGCCGGCCGTACACTGGGCCGCCCGCGGTCGGTTGGCCACCGGTGGCCATGGCCTCGTAGGAGAGGCCGCCCGCCTCGATATCCGGCAGCGGGTAGGTGGACGACAGGTCGATCGGCGGGACGTGCACGCCCAGTTCGGTGAGGTCCTCCCGACCGGCGTGCACCGCCAGCGAATCGAATTTCATCGTGGGGCGCGTCATGGCCCGATCGTGCCAGATATCTGCGGTGTGGCTGGCGGCTGCCGAACATTCTTTATGCTGTTAGGCGGGAGGCTACGCAGTTTCTGCACCTAGGGAGGAGGACCGGGTGACGCCATCGAAGAATCCGCACGTCCCCGCGAGGCTGGACACCGTCGACCGTGCGCTGCTGGCCGAGCTGGTTGCGGACGGCCGGATCACCAACGCCGCGCTGGCCGCCCGGGTGGGCATCGCTGAATCGACCTGCCTGACCAGGGTTCGGGCGTTGCGCGACGCCGGCGTCATCACCGGAGTGCACGCCCATGTGGACCCCGCCGTGCTCGGGCTGCCCATCCAGGCGGTGATCAAGGTTCGGCTCGCCAGCCACAACCCGGACCACGTGCTGCGATTCCACCGGAGCCTCGGCGCGATCTCCGGTCTGCTGACGGCGTTTCACGTCGCGGGCGGGGACGATTACCTGCTGCATGTCGCGGTGGCAAGTCCCGAGGCGCTGCGGGCGTTCATCCTGGAGAACCTGACGGTGCAGCCGGGCGTGGCGCATACCGAGACGCAACTCGTCTTCGAGGTGTTTGCGGGTGCGGGCGTTCTGTGACGTCCGCCAAGGGCGCCGCGCTCGGCGCCATACCGCGATCGAGTCCTGTTTGCCGAAATGCCGGCGCATCCCGGCGGGATTCGGTGGCGGCGGGCGCCGTGCTGGACGCGCGGCAGCCGCACCCGTTCCAGACCCAGACCGCCAGCAGTGCGGCGCCGGCGAGTTCCGTGAAGACCAGCAGGCGTTCCACCAACCCACCGAAGCGCCACAGGTCCAGTCCGGTGATCAACGCAAGAATGTTCCCGAAGAACAGTGCGGCGAACCACATTCCGGATGCCGCGGCGAATCGGCTCGCAATCCGCGGTAGCCGGGAGCACTCGGCCGTCCGGTGCCGCCGATGGATCAGTGCGACGGCAACGGGCACGGCGCCGAAGGCCACCATGCTGGCGATCCAATGGACCTGGCTCATCGCGTAACTCTCCTCGGGGACCGCCACCAGGACTGCAAGTCCCGCGATGCATACCCCCAGAATGACGGCCGTTCCCGGGCCGACGCGGCGGCCGAGAACGGCCGCAACGATCAGCGCCGCAAGGCCAGCGGCCAGCACCATGACGGCCGCATCGAACAGACCACCGATCGACGTCAGCGCGTACCTGCTGAGCGGCTCGGATATTGGCGAGAGCGCACGGGTCGCCGGTAGTACGTGCAGCACAACCAGAATCGCAGCCCCCGCCACGATGCTGGCCCCGGCGAACCCGGCGCAGCCCCGGATCAACCTGCTCCGCGATCCCGCTACCCGGATCGGCGCGCTGCGCGTGCCTGTCCACGTTGGTGCCCACGCCCCCGTCGGTGCCCACGCGGGCACGCTCCCCCGCATCGCCATCTGTCCGCCAGACATCCCGGCCCCGCCCTTCGTCCCTCCGGGCTCACGTGCCGGCCGTGCTTACGACCGCGTGCAGCGCGATTCCCGATCAGGGCTGACGTTGCCGGCCTGGGGCCGTTGTTATCTCCCCGTTATCGCCCTGTTATCAGTTCGTACCCAGCCGGAGGGCCGGCTACACCCGCGGGGCCGCGGAAGGGTCGCGCGGCGCGCCGCAGTCGACAGTGTTGCGAAATGCACGGTCTGCCGCCCGATTTGCCGCACTTTTCGCAACACTGTCGGGGGCGGCCCGGGTCACGTCAAAGGCCGAAGCTCAGTTGAGGATCGCGTAGCGCGCCTCGATGTCGACCGCCGCCGCCGACAGGTTCGTCACCGTCACGTAATAGGTCAATAGGGCCGCCGACGCGCGCTGTACCTGAACGCTCCACTCGATCTGGGGCGCTCCTGGACCCGGGGTCACCGGGATGACGGTCCAAACGACGTGGCTGTCCGGATTCCAGGAGTGGGTGAACCACGTCCGGGTGGAACCGGCGGCGACGGTTGCCGTGAACTGGGTACCCGCGATCATGCTGTGCTCCTCACTTCGGCTCGGTCCTCCTCTGACCCGTTCCGGCGGTCAAGTCCGCACCACGATCTCGTAGCGCCCGTCGACGTCCACCGACACGCCGGTGTTGTTGGTGATCGAGATCCAGTAGGTGATCTGTTCCCTCGACGCCCGCTCGACGCGCACCCGCCAATTGACCCCGCCGGAAGGGGTGACGGGCGACGTGGGAACGACCGTCCAGAGGACATGCCAGCAGGCCGGCCAGTTGTAGGTGAACCACCGTTTCGTCTGACCAGCGGCGAGGCTGCCATGGAACTGGGTGCCGGTGACCGGCCCGGAGAATTTCGGCAGGTGCGGGGCGAGGCGCGCGATGATCGCATCGGCGCAGACGGCGCAGAACTCGTTTCCCAGCACGCGCATCCGGCAATCGTGCTCCGGGTGATAGATCCCGCAGAACGCGCGACTGCCCCCGGCGAAGAGTCCGACCGTCCCCGCCGGGACCGGGCTCGCATCGGCGGTCATCGCGCTGCAGCCGGGGTTCTCCTGCGTCGGCAACGGCGTGGCGGCGGCGATCTTGTTGGCCCACTTCGTGGTTGTGCGCGCCGTCACCGTCGTGACATTCGGTTCGGCGGGCTCGGCGGCGGCCCACGTCGCAATCACCTCACCGTATTCGTCGGCGAGGCCGAAAGCCGAGTGCCCGAGTTCGTGTACCGCGATCTCGACGGCCGAGGGGTGGAGCGAATACCAGGCGGACGAACCGCCGGCACCGCCATAGCGGGTGGAGTTGACGATGACGACACGCGCGGACACCGCGGGGACCGCGGTCTGGGCGGTCGCGATCGCGATCGCCTCCGAGCCGTAGAGCAAGCGGCTCAACCCGTCTCGGCAGAACGAGGAGTCGAAGTAGGTGCGGCGTGTCACGCCCGCGCCGGGGATGCCGTCGGCGCAGGTGGCCGGCTCGTCCGGGCCGCTCTCATCGGAGGTGACGTCGACCCGGTGCACATTGATCGCGCACCACATCCGGCGGAACGGCTGGGTGGCAAAGAGTTTGGTGACGAAGGATTCCGCCGCCACGTGATAGGCGTCGATTTCGTCGGCGGTGAAGCCGTCGGACATGATGACGAGGTTCCAGCGAGTGGCGTCCGGTCCGTGGTCCACGAGCTTGCTGGTGCTGCCGACCGCACCGTCGGAGGTGCCCATCAGCTCGCCTCGAACGGCGCGGTTTCGCCCAGCCGGGCACTGAGCGCCGGGCTGGCGACCGAGCGGTCCTTCAGTGCCGGTTGCGCGGCGTCTTCGGCTGCCATCGCGGCATTGTCGAGTCGATGCAGCACTATATCGTGGCCGCCCGGGAGGTCTGGAACCACAACCTGGAAAACCCCCGACGGCGCTTCGGGTTCGGCGTGGCGCGAACCTTCGGAGGGGTCGGACGAGTGAGCCTCGTAGCCGTGCCGCACGGGGTCGGCGAGGATCTGCCGGTACAGGCCGTGGCCGGCGGCGTCACGCACCTCGACCCAGGTGCCGGCGCGGGCCGCGTAGGTGCGGGCGGAATCGTCCGGAGGCGCGATCATGGCCACCCGGTGCTGCGCGACGAGTCGGATGTCCGTGCCCTCGTACTGAAACGTCAGCCGCCAGGCGGCCGGCGCGTCGGCGGGCTGCTCGACGGGCAGCGATCCGCCGGGCGGTCCGGCGTCGTGGTCGCTCGACATCGGTCCCTCCTCACGCCGGTGCTGCGAAGGCGGTGCCGTCCCAGACCAGGTCCTGCAGGTCGCGCACCGCGGACGCGGCGATCTGGCCGGCGGAGTACAGCAGGCGCAGTTCGGCTCCCACGGTGCTGGCGCCGGCGACCAGGCCGGTGATGTTGGTCCAGGTGTTCCAGCCCTTCGCATCGCCGAGGGAAGCCGGCGCCGCGAGCGGCCCGTCCCGGTGCCACCCTGCGGCGGCGAGGATCGGGTCGAGGTCGACGAACGCCGCCGTGACGGTCGACTGGCTGCACGTCGCCGCGTCGCAGGTCCACAGCGCGTACGCCTGTTTCGTCACCTCGGCCGCCCGCGGCGCGGTGTCGTCGATCTGCCGGGCTAGGGCGAGTTGCGGGCCGGCGCCGGAGAGTTGCCCGACCGCGAGGAGATCCGCCCCGGGATCGATCAGGGCCGCGGCGGGCACCAGAGTGAGCCGTCGGCCCAGCACCGCGAGCGCATCCACGGGCGGCGGAGCCTGTGCGGTGCCCATGGCCGGCAGCGGCGGAAGCAGGGAGTCGGCGGCGAGGACCGGCAGCCTCACCCCCAGGTCGTGCAGGTGGGTGACGGCCTCCTCGAACGGTGCGGCGAAGTCGCTGCGCACCCGCAATTGGACCGGAGTGGCGGCCTGGGAAGGGCCGGCCGGGCGGTCGTTCCCGCGGGTGACGAAGTAGAGCGGCGGAAGCGTGGGGTCGAACCCCGGCGTCGGATTGGGACCGGCCACCCCCAGCACGCTCGCGAGCACCTGCGCCGAGAGCACCGGATCGTCGGCCACGAGGTTGAGGTAGCCGCCCGCTTGCGTGATGTTCAGCGGCGTCGGGAACCGGGACGGGAACAGGTCGCCCGCGGTGGCCAGCCGGCGCAGGATGAGGCGCTGCACCTCCGTCATCTCCGGCGAGATCGCCGACTCGAGAACCTTGGTCAGCGCGTCGAGCGCTCGCTCGTCTGCGGTGCTGGGCTGCTCGGTCATGGTCGGTGCCTCCTCGACTTGTCGGCCCTTGGCTGCCACCCCCGCGCGGCCCGGCGGCGCCGCGCGGCTCGAACATGCGCCCGGGCCATGAAGCGGTGGTTTCTCAGGCGACCGGCGCGGCGCCGCCGTCGACGGGCGTGGCATCGGCAACGCTCCCGGCGCCCGCACCGCTGGAGGTGCTCGCCCCATCGCTTGCACCGCTGGAGCTGCTCGCGCCGTCGCCGGCCCCGCCCTTAGCGCCCTTCTGCGCGTCCTTCCCGCTCTTCTCGCGCTCGGCGGCGGCGTCGGCCTTGGCCTTGATGGCGCCCGGGATCTGCTTCATGGCCTCCTTGGCCAGGCCGCTCGCCTCGGCGATCGTCTTGTTCAGGCTGTCGGCGGTGGTCTCGGTCTGCACCTTCATCTGGGCCCCCAACTGGGTGATCCCGGTGAGGTCCTGCGGCAGGTTGCTCGCGGGCTGGCCCTTGATGAGCGCGCTCGCGAGATCCGCCGCGCTCAGTGCCGCCGGCCCCTGGTTGATCGAGACCATCGACGCCGCACCGGGTTGGAGAACCGACGGGGCCTGGGCCCCGGCGCTACCCACGAGTGGGTTGGTGCCGGCGAACAGGCCCGCGGTGGTCGCAGGGTCGCCGGCGGCGTCGGCCGGGGAGTCCTGCCAGTTCCAGAATCGAGTGAGGTCGATCTTCTCGCTCGACTCGCAGTGGCCGAGCACGGCCTCGCCCAGCACGCCGCGGGCGGGCAGGGTGATCGAACTCTGGGCGGGGCGGAAGGACTGCCGGTGGAAGCGCAAGAGGGAGTCCTGCACGTCGCGCGAGGTGTACTTCACCTTCTCGGCGACGTCCGGCGGGATGAAGAACGGCATGATCGCGGCATTGCCGAAGTAACCGAGCACCTGGTTCGCGACGCAGTTGAGCAGCGGCACCTCGTCGGTGGCGTCCGGCACACCCCCGGTGGGGACCCCGATGGTGAAGCGCTCGAGCATGATGGCGCGTTCCTCGGGAGTCAGGGCCTGCCAGACGGCCTTCGAATACGCCACGGTGTTCTCGACGACATGCAAGAGGAGTGCCTCGATACGCAGCAGGTCGGCGAATGCCAATTGTGGCGGCAGGCGCTTGGCGGCAACCGGCATCAGAACCGGCATGACGTCTCGCCCGGGCCCGTTGAAATCCTCGATGACATCGAGGACCGGCGGGCCGCTGATTGCGGCGGACGGGTCGGCCACCAGCGGTCCGCTCAGTTCGCGTTCGAGTTCGTCGGGCGCCATCGACACCTGAAGGCGGGAGAAGTTGTTGAGGTAGCCGAGGAGATCGCCGAACGACAGGTCGGCCGGCATCGTGAGCTGATACGAGAACGGCCGAAATGCCCGGCGGAATTCGAACCGCGCGAGGTTGCTGCGCGAGACCTCGTTCGGCAGGCTCAACGCCGCCGTGCGGGTTTCGAAGGACGTGGCGCTGGTCCGGCGGGCGCGGAGGGCTTCCAGCAGACCGGCCCTCGTCGTCGCGCCCGCGGCGACGTCGGCGCTGGACCCCGTCATCAGTACCGGACCCACCCGCGCACCGCTCGTGGAGACGGCCGTGACCCACACGTCCTCACAGGGCAGGAAGGTTCCAGCCAAGGAGATGTCGACGATGTCCTGTGCGGCGCCGCTGGAAGATTGCACCGTCATGGTGGGATCGCCGGCGAAGGCCCGCAGCATCTTCAGCCCGTGGGCGAGATCGGGGCGCCACCAGATTCGCGACTGGATGACGTCGTGATGACGCAGGATCTGTCCGTAGCGCCGCAACAACTGATCGCGGCTGTAGCTGCCTGTCGGCAAGATGCGCGGCGCGGGACTCGGTAGGAACTGGATGATCTCGAGCGGCACGAAGCACACGAGTTGGACGTCGTCGACCTGGCTCGACACCTGGAAGTGCCGCAGCACCTCCCAGTACTGCATCGTGAGCGCGTGGTTGTGATTGTGGTTGGTGATGACCTTGGTGACGACTTCCTTGCGCTCCGTTGCGGTCGCGAGCCGCATGCTGGTGCGGTTCGCCGAGCGGCGCGCAGCCGCGGCCCGCGCCAAAGCCGAGTGGAAGTCCTGGGAAGCGTTGGAAACGTAGTCGCGGCTCGCGGACTGCCAACTCGAGGAGGAGCCTGTCGTCGTCGAGTCGGAATATCCGCCGGCGATTCCGAGCCCGGCAACGATGCCGCTGAAGAAGCCGGCGACGCCCAGTCCGCCGCCGATGCTGCCCGCCTCGCTCGTGGTCTTCATCTTGCTACCGCCGAGAGCCGACTCGTCGAACGCACTGGAGAAGACGGCGTTCGTCGAGGAGTCGGCATTCTCCTGATACTGCTGGAACTCTGCGGCGGTCAAGGTCTCCTGTTCGCGCACCGACAGGGTTTCCCGCTCGTCGTAGACGGCGATCCGCTGCTGCTCGCCCGGCGCCAGCGGTAGGGAGTAGACCAGATCGCCGAGCGAGAGCCCGCTGGGGATCCACAGTTGGTGCATCCTGACGACGTAGCCGATGCCGAGGGTCGCCGCCTTGGGAACCGATCGGGGATCTCGCTGCACCGCGTCGAGAAATGCGTCGACGTCGATCGGCGCCTCGACCGGCACCCGCCCGACGAGTTCCCACTTGCCCAGCGCGCCCATCGCCTCGATGAGGCTGGCCGCCCCGACATACCGCGTCAGGCCGACCGACGATGCCGACAGGAGGAATCTGCGGCCCTCCCGGCCGAAGCGGTTTCCCAGTCGGCGTCCGCTGAGTTCCGGTGCCACCAGCCGAACCAGCATCGAGTAGCCGAACCTGTCGATGACGCCCGAGTTCGACCGGAAGCTCACTGCGCAGTCGGCCTCGCCCAGGGTGATGACGGGTGCCGGTTCGGCGAACGTGTCCGGGTGATCGATGACGTCATCGTCACCCGTCGGACGTACGAGGTCTCGGAGTTGGGCCAGCACGCTGCGGGGAAGGGGGGAGACCGAGACGTCCAACGCGAGCACACCGAGGGATCCGTCCCCGGCGATCAGGTCGATCCGTCGGAGTTGCACCTCCGTGGCGCGATCGCCGCCCTGGACACGCAGCGTCAGCCCGTCGTCCGGCAGGGGCCGTGGCGGCAGCGTCAACCGGAAGCCGCCGCGGGTGTCCGTGACGACCTCCGGGTTCGGCCACGGCAGGCGGAGTGCGAAGGTCTGGTCGTTCCCGGTTGTCGCCACTCCGGTCGGCTCGAGCGCCCGAACCCGCACCTGGCCCGCCGGGCTCCCGTCGGGGTTGAGGAGCCGGCCGTTGATCGAGCCGGGAAGCCCGACCGGCACCAACGGCCGGAACCGGTCGAGGTCCGCCGCGATGTGGTCGACCGTCGCGAGCACCTGCGTGGTCGCGACCGCTCGCTGCTGAATGAGGTCGGCGAGTTGATCGGCGCTGACCTCGACCTGTAGTCCGAGGTCCTCGAGATCGAGGCTCGTTGTGGACGATTTGACGAAATCGTCTACAACAGGAGCATTTTGGGGTTCGTTACGCGCGCGGTCTGCGACATCGACAGGCCGCTCCACGACGGAGCTGAGTCGCACGGTGATCGGCTGACGTTCCCTGGGTGGCATGGCGAACACCCGCTCCCTCGGAGGCAAGATGACCCCTCGTCATGATTAGGACACCGCGTCAGGTCCTTGTCAAGCGGCTTAATGGGTGAGGTGCGTTGCAGCATCGTCGATTCGGACTCAATACGCGAAAGCCCTGAACCAGAACGTGTTTGGGCGAAGGAGACGTTCGTGGATCGGTCAGGCTTGTCCGATTCTCGATTCGTATCTGCGCGATTTGCTTTCTGCTCGATAGTCAGCCCGTTTGGCAGCCGTACCCCGAGTTGCAAACGGGATGGATACCCCGGGGGGGTTCCGGGAACACGCCGTCGGCGCGGGTTGCCAAGAAGGCCGGATTTCTCCTCGAAGGTCGTCGCCGCCGCTCATACAGGTCCGGCGACGGCGTCCGGCACGACGAGGTGCTGTGGTCTCGCCTGCGTGACGATCCGGCCCGTGACCTTGCAGCCGGTCTGATGACGTGCGACCGCGACCCGGCGGGCCGGTGACGATCGGTTACGCGCCGCCCGAACCGATCGCGCGGCGGTGACGGGGCCGGGAAGCGTCGCGGTGAGCCGGAGGGGCTTCGGCGCCCGCGGTCACGGCACCGACCGTCGGCGCTGGGCCGCCGCTGGGGGTCGCGCTACGGGCGCCCGTCACGCGCCTCGACAGTGGTGCGAAATGCACGGTCTGCCGCCCGATTTGCCGCACTTTTCGCAACACTATCGTGAGCCGTGGCCGGAACCTCCGCCCACGATCCGCCTCATAGGCACCGCCGCGGGTTTGAATGCAGGCAGTTCGCGGGGATGCCTACGTCGACAACCACAGCAGGCGCCGCAGGCCGGCGGTACATGGTGTGGTCGGCAAG
This sequence comes from uncultured Actinomycetes bacterium, assembly GCA_964624455.1. Taxonomy (GTDB): domain Bacteria; phylum Actinomycetota; class Actinomycetes; order Mycobacteriales; family Nakamurellaceae; genus Nakamurella. The sequence goes on from CAZUXD010000001.1 coordinate 57,806, forward strand.
AGCGCCTGGACGAACCGCACCGCCAGAACCTGCACGGCTTGGCTTGCCGGATCAACTCCGGAGCCAGGGCAGCAGAGGAAGCGACCCGAATTCCCGCTGCGACATCCGCACCGACCGATCGTCGCCGAAAGAACGCGCCGAACCGGTCGTCGCCGAAAAGACTAGGGAGAACCAGGAGCATGAGTGCAGAAGATCAGGCCGTGCTGAGCAAGCTCAGCGACTCCGACCAGACAGTGGCGATCGATTCCACCGACATCCGCGGACGGACGGTCCGAGACAAGCATGGCGACGAGATCGGCCGGGTAACCGACCTGCTCATCGATGAGCAGGAGCGGCGGGTCCGGTTCCTGCTGGTGGAACACGGCGGTTTCCTCGGCATCGGTAGGGAGAAGAGCTTCCTACCAGTGGACGCGATCACCGAGGTCACAGCGGATGACGTCATGATCAACCATTCGCGGGAGGACGTCTCCAACGCGCCCGGCTATGATCCCGACCTCGTCGAGGAAAGCAGCGGCTACGACAAGTCCTACCTCGGGGGCATTTCGGGGCACTACGGATACCTGCCGTTCTGGGGGGCCGGGTACGCCTATCCGGCGATCGGCTGGATATGACAGTCCGGGCTTGGATTCGTTACCGCATGTTGGATTCGGGGCCGCGCCCGCCGCGCCCGCCCTGCGTTCGAACGGCGGCACAGGATTCGACCGGCGGACGGCCGGGCGGTTGGCGCCGAGGCTGGGGGCGGCTAGGGGCGGTGCTGTCGCATTGACGCGACCGTAACGCGGCGGGGAACGGTGATGCCGCAGCAGCGAGGCGGAAGCTCGCGCACCGTGCTGATCGCGTTGGCGGTCAACGCGGTGATCGCGGTGGCCAAGGGGGTTGTCGGCGTGCTCGGCGGTTCGGGAGCGCTGCTGTCGGAGGCGGCGCACTCAGTTGCCGACACCATGAACGAGGCCTTCCTGCTGACCGCGCTGCGCCGAAGCGACCGCCCGGCCGACGATGCGCACCCGTTCGGTTACGGGAAGGAGCGGTTCTTCTGGTCGCTGCTCGCAGCCGTGGGCATCTTCGTGGCGGGCGCCATGTTCTCGTTCTTCGAGGGTTATCGGACGTTAACCGAGGAGTCCTCCGCGGGGGCGGGCGGCTTCTACCTGTCCTACGGGGTGCTCGCCCTCGCGGCCATCCTGGAGGGCGTGTCCTGGGCGCGGGCGGTGCGCCAGATCCGCGCCCAGGCGCGAGCGCATCACCGGGGCATCGTGGAGTACATCCGGACCAGTGACGACCCGACTGTCAAGACGGTCGCGAGCGAGGACAGCGCCGCGCTGGCCGGCATTGCGATCGCATTCGTCGGCATCCTGCTGCACCAGATCACCGGCATCGTTGTCTTCGATGGCGTCGCCGCGCTGCTCATCGGGGTGGTGCTGGTGGTTGTCGCGTTCGGGTTGGGTCGCGACACCATGGGGCTGCTGATCGGCGAGTCCGCGACCCTGGACGTGCGCCAGGAGTTGACCTCTCACCTACTGTGCCACGCCGAGGTCGTCGAAGTGATCGACCTGCTGACCATGCGCCTGGGCACGGAGCGGCTGCTGGTGGCCGCCCGCCTGGACTTTGCCGCCGACCTGTCCTCCGACGATGTGGAACAGGCCAGCACGCGCATCGAGCAGAGCCTGCACGACCGCTTCCCACAGGTCGAGGACGTCTTCCTCGATGCCACCTCTGCGACGGATCCCAACGCGCGTGTCCGGCGCGCGGTGCGAGAGCCTGCCGGCACATGGACCTACCAGCGCGCGCAGCGCAGTCCCGCAGACGGTCGCCCGTGACTCGGTCCGGGGGCGTTGCGGACGAGTCGTCGATCCCGTGACGAACGCGCCCGCGCCCGGCTGATGCCTCGACAGTGTTGCGAAATGCACGGTCTGCCGCCCGATTTGCCGCACTTTTCGCAACACTGTCGTGAGCCGCCCTGCCCCGGGGCTCGTCAGCCCCGGTCAGCGCCCGCCGGTGTGCGGCATCAGGGCGTTCTCGGGGATCCGGCCCAGACGACCCGCCTGGTAGTCCTCGATGGCCTCCCGAAGCTGGTCTCGCGTGTTCATCACGAACGGGCCGTACATGGCGACGGGCTCGCGAATGGGCTTTCCGCCCAGCAGATACAACTCGAGCGCAGGCTTGTTGGAGTCCTGGGCGTCCGCGGCCCGCATGGTGATCTGCCCGCCGGGGCCGAACACGACGAGTTGCCCGCCGGTGACGGGCCGCGCCTCCGCGCCGGCGAATCCGTTACCCGACAGCACATAGACCAGCGCGTTGTACGCCGGATCCCACGGCAGCGAACACTGCGCACCCGGCGAAACGCTGGCATGCGCCACCGTGATGGGCGTGTACGTCGAACCCGGACCACGGTGCCCGTCGATCTCCCCGGCGATGATCCGGATCAACGCGCCGGCGTCCGCGGACGCGATCAGCGCCGAGTCGGTGCCATCAATCGCCTGATAGTGCGGCGCGTTGAACTTCGCCGCCGCCGGCAGGTTGACCCACAACTGCAAGCCGTGGAACAGGCCCCCGGCCATCACCAGTTCTTCCGGGGGTGTCTCGATGTGCAGGATGCCCGAGCCCGCCGTCATCCACTGGGTCGCGCCGTCCAGGATGATGCCGCCCCCGCCATGGGAATCCTGATGCTGGAACGTGCCGTCGATCATGTACGTCACGGTCTCGAAACCGCGATGCGGATGCCAGGGCGTGCCCTTGGGTTCCAGCGGCGCATAGTCGACCTCGCCCATCTGGTCCATGTGCACGAACGGGTCCAGATCGGCCAGCGGCACACCGGCGAACGCCCGAACGACCGGGAAGCCCTCACCCTCGAAGCTGTGCGGGCCGGTGACGACCTGCTTGACCAGGCGCTGGACCGTGGCGGGGTTCGGCGCGGTGACGCGGGGCAGCGTCAAGGTGTCAGCGGTGACGGCGGGCATGGCGGCCTCCTCGTAGATGTCACGTCAACTAATCAGGCGAACGCCGACCGCCCCGGATCCATTCCGCCCGCCGATCCACCCCGTGCGCCGCCGCGCCCGTCGTCGGTGTGGGCAATTCCCGCGCCGGGAGCGCTTGGCATACGCAGGCCCCGTCCCGCCGGCGTCAGCCGACCGGCGCCGGGGCGCGAGCGGGCCGCTCGGTGGGAAGGCCGGCCGCCATCCAGGCCGCGACCCCGCCGGCCACGTTCTTGACCGTGGTGTAGCCCTGGGCCTTGAGCAGCAGCTGCGCGTACAGCGAACGGACGCCGGTGGCGCAGATGGTCAGGATCGGCGCCTGGTGATCGGCCGGCACGCCCCGCAGGCTGCCGGCCGAGAGCTGCCCCAGCGGCAGCGTGACGCTGGATCCGATGCTCACCCGGGCCACCTCGACGGGCTCTCGGACGTCGACGAGTGTGGCGCCGGCATCGAACAGGTGCCGGGCCTCGGCCACATCGATCGTGTCCGCACCGGCTCTGGCCATCGCGACGGCGTGCTCCAGGTGCACCGCGTACGGGTCGACCGGCCGCGGTGTCCGATCGGGCTCGACCGGGAACAGGTCGGGGAGGTGCCTGCGGAAGGACGACGTGTACTTGAACGCCTGATCCGGGAAGATCACCACCACGACGACGCCGGGCTCGTCGGGGACAGCGCGCAGGGCGCCGGCCAGCGCCAAGCCGGAGCTGGGCCCGGGGATCAGGCTCTCCTCGGTGAACAACCGTCGGCAGGTTCCGTACGCGTCGCGGTCGGAGACCTCGATGACGCCGTCATACTCGCCGGGCGTGAAGAACTGGGTGACGGCGAGCGCGCGCCGCGAGCGAACACCGGGGATGTCGTGCCCGTCCGTGGGGTGCACCCCTATCACCTTGATGTCCGGGTTCTGCTCCTTGAGGAAACGCCCGGTGCCGGTGATCGTGCCGCAGGTACCCAGCGATGCCACGAAATGCGTTACGGCACCTTGGGTTTGACGCCAGATCTCCGGGCCGGTGGTGCGATAGTGGGCCTGCGGGTTGGCCTCGTTGGCGTACTGGTTGAGTTCCCGCCAGCCGGGACGTTCGCCGAGTTCCGCGGCGCGCTGCATCGCGCCCTCCGGCTGGCCGGGCATCGGGCACAGGTCGTCCTCGAGTTCGACCACGTCCGCGCCGAAAACCCGCAGCGCGGTGCGCTTCTCCACCGGAACGGCACTGGACATCACGGCGGAGAACCCGAATCGGTGCGCGTTCGCCACCATCACCAGGCCGAGGCCGGTGTTTCCCGAAGTAGGCTCGACAAGGTTGCCGAGTTGCTCCCCGCGCTCGAGCGCGTCGCGAACGAGGTTCGCCGCGACCCGGTCCTTGACGGACCCGAATGGGTTGTACCACTCCAACTTTGCGAACACGCGGGCATGGCGCATTCCCGTCACGTGGTGCAGCTCGACGAGCGGGGTGGGGTTGTCGACGCCCGGCAGCAGGTCGAGCGCCGAGCCATAGACGCGAAGGCTGTGGTCGGTCACGGTATTCCTTTCGAAGCAGGCTATTCGCGAGGTGCCGGACGGTCTATGCCGCCGCCTCGCAGCCGCCGCGGGCGACGACGGCCTCGCACAGCGACGCTGGCAGCACCTCGACGGTGCCCGCTTGCGCGAACGGCGCGGCGAAACGCTGCATCGCGCCCTGGTCGGCCGCCTCGGCGATCACGTACAGGGTGTGCTGCCCGTCGATGACGCCGTGGCCCTGAACGGTGACGCCGTACTGGGCGGCGCTTTCCGGGGCCAGGTGTGCGAGCAGCATGGCCGCGGCCTGCGGGTCCTGCGCGGGGCAATGGGCGGCGTCGTGCTGGTGGTGCAGGACGAAGAGGGACATGTCGAACTTTCCGTTCTCTCGATGGGTGACGAACTTCTTGCGGGTTGCGAGTCTTGCGGGTTCTGCGCGTTCTGCGGGCGATGCGAACCGTCGACGGATTTCGTTGGGGAAACGCCCTTATCGCGATCTCGCGTCCCGCGCGTGCAGGTGCCGATGGGCAGCGCGATGCGCTGAGGGGTTCCGGCGATGACGTAGCGTCCGGCCGCGCCGCTACTGATTGGCGACTGCGCGACTCGGCCGGGCTCAGCGAGGTGGCAGACAGGAACGACCGCGCCGAAGGTGGCAGATACGGCTCAGCGGGTGCTCAGACAGCCGCCGGCATACACGCGGCACAGGTCAAGCCACAGCCGCGCCACCAACGGGATATCCACATCCCCAGTAAACCACGGCCCGGCATTCAAAGCCGGTCGCGGGCTGCGCGGCGCAACCGGGACGACCCTGTCCGACGCGAGAGGCCCGTCATCGACGGGAGCCGTTCGCACACCGACAATGTCTGTCGACGTGACGGGGTGCACGACAGACCCGGCGGTGCGCCCGAACGCTCCGACGCGCTTTCCAGCCTGTCGCCGGTGACAAGCACACCGACGACAGCGACCTCGACCTGCTGATCAATCCCACCAACTTGAGCCACCGCAGGCCACGCATCCGGCGCACTTGGTGGTCGATACGCCGCCGTCGCGCAGCACGTTGCAGTGCACCAGGTCTCGTCAAGGAGGGATCGGTCAGTGACCATTCTCAGGCGGGCTCGCAGGTTGCGTGGGAAGGGGTTCACGCTCGGCCGATTCGCGCCCAACCAGTTGTGACGGTGTCTCGGCGCGGTCCGCGTCGGTGCTCGAAATGTCGCAGCACGTGCGACGCCACACGCAAGAGCATTCCCGCGGGAAGGTCCGTGGTCACCCAGCGGCTCGGGCCAGTCACGGGAGTTCCTCGAAGAAGTCGTCGTCGATCCGGTGCAGGGTGACGGTGTGCGCCACCTCGGTGCCGACCCCGTACTTGAGCAGGAGCGCTGCCAACTGGGACCCATCGATCAGCTCGATCCGGGCGCCCAGCCGATCAGCTTCCTGGCGGGCCCCGTCCGAGAAAGTTGATGTGGTGATGTAGACGCCGCGGTCGCCCTGCTTGCCCATGAGCGCGCCCGCGAACTCGTGGATCTTCGGCCGGTTGATCACCCGCTCGGCGGCGTAGCGCTTGGCCTGCATGTAGATGCGGTCCAAGCCGAGCGGGTCCTGGCTGATGATGCCGTCGACGCCGGCGTCTCCCGACGCACTGGTCCGCTCGATCGAGCCGGCCCGGCCGTATCCCATCGCCCCCAGGAGCCGGAGCACCAACTCCTCGAAGCCTGTCGGCGACAGGTTGCGGGCGCGCTCGAGAAGCTCGGACTCCATCGCGGCCTCGTTCTCGGCCACCGCCGATTCGACAAGGTCCTCCGGCGTCCGAGGCGCCGCGGCTTCGACGGCGGGGCTGCCGGTGGATTGGCGCCAGCCGTTCCAGACATTGCCCCGTAGAGATCCCCAACGCAGCTCGATTCATACGGGGCAGGCAGTCAGGCGTCATCAGTGGTGACCTCTGATTCGTTGCACTACAGCCACTGTCGGCCGCAAGCACGGCATCAAGCAGATCGCCTTACACCCCACCCTGCCAAGGCAAGTCAACCCGATTGATCTAGCCCATCGTGGCTCGCTATTCGAGACTGATCCCCAAGTCTGCGGCGATCGAACGAACCAGATGGATCACTTGATGAAGGAACTCATTTTGTTTAGGCGCGGGTGTGGCCTGCGGTACCGGCGCGGCCTCGGCATAGATGCGATCGGCGATGATTCGCGCCCGGCCGAATGTCGAGCCGCGCCCCGATTGAGTGAATGCCGCGATCCATTCATGATTGCGCTGCACTTGCAAACGATCATGGGCTAGCTCCAGCATCCGCTTACTGAGTCTGTTCGCGAACTCGTCGAACAGGGCCTGTCGTTCGTCCTCGCTTGGCTCACCGGCAGTCCAACTCACGGGCGCTTGAATCATCACCCACACCTGGTCTTGCAGCCAGGCATGTAGGTCCGCAACCGGCTGCAGCTTTCGGTACCCGTCTTCGTTCATCACAGCTAGTCTCCGGCTGAGCGCCTTGACGGTGGCCCAATGGGCCGTTTCAACGATCGCTGAGCTCGGGCGGCCCAGGATCGCATTCCAGCGGTCGTGGAACTCTTCGACGGCGTCCCTGACGGCAACGACCAGGTTCGTACGGTCATAGATCGGGCGCGTCTCCGCCAGGGTTGGGCGGTCACCGCTCCGTTGAAGGCTAGCAAGGAGTCGTTGGAACTCGCCGATCGTGAGCGCGTCCCGCTCCGGATCAAGCCTGCGGTGGCAGTCTGCCAGGAAATACGAGGCTTCGCGAAAGCGCGCGCGCAATGGTCGTTCTGCGAATACGCCAAGATCCCGACCTATTCTGGCTAGAAGGCCGTCAGTGGAGTTGAGCGTGTGCAGCGCCTGGTCTTGCGGAGTTGGAAGGTTGTCGCCCGTCACTGCGTCGAAGTGGGTGAAACAGGTATGGAGCTTTGCGCCGTGCCCGCTACGGGCCATTGCACGAAGGAGGGTCGCCGGGGCCGCCTGCATGGGTTGTTGGGCGTTGTCGACTAGCGCAACGGCATCTGCTTCGGTGATCATCCTGGTGAATTTCGACGGCAGACTGGCAGCCGAGTCAAGGGTGTGGCCGAGCCCTTCCGTGTCGATAACGATGAGCTCCGGCGGCGGGCCGTTATGCCACGTCGGGCGGAACGGCCCACGAACCCGGACGCCTTGAACAATCGGCGTGAGCAACCGACCGAAACCGAGCTTGGCGTTGCTGGTAAATCGTCTGAGATTTCGGATGAATGCGGTCCGATCCGGCGTGGACCATGACCAATGCACGGGCCAGCCCTGCGTGTTCTTACGAATCTCGCCGATGTCGCCGATCAGGTCGAAGCGCTTCCGGATCTCATCGACCAAGGCGTCAACGAGCAAATGGACATCGTCATCGTCCCTGAGTCGAGAATCGATCTCCTCCTCGACCAACTCTGCGACCGCTCGCTGGTCTTCGTCGGACTGCGGGCCGAGTTCAGCCTGAATCGACGCCACGGTTTCGGTAGCGAAAACGATGCACCTGTCGACTAGCTGTTCGATCAGCGCGTTCGTCTCGTCGAGATCGAGCGTGCCCAGTTCCGGCATTCCTACGTCTGGCGCAGCGGAAAGCGATCCGAATGATGTGGCGGAGAGCAGCGATGCTGGCATCACAGTCGAAGGCTCGCTGCCGCCATCTCCGAGGACGTAGTTGAAGCGGAATCGGTCGTCACGGTGCCGGAGCAGTGCACGCCGAACCTCGGCGCGTGGTTCGCCGCGGAAGGCGGCCACTACGGATTGCAGCACACAATCGGCCAGATGTTCGGTGACCTCGTCCAGGGAGAAGAAGGTAACCACTGCCGAAAAATCACCGTCGGCCAGCACGAACTCCGTATCCGCGATCGTGGTTCGGCCGGTTGCCGTGGTCGGGAAGCGCTCCTCGGTTGGATCGGTGCCGATGATCTGACGCAGGACGGTGGTCTTGCCTGCTCCGGTGGTCCCGACGAGCAGGACAGTGCGGTATCCGTCATCACGCGTCGGGAGCGGAAGCAGCTCATCGCGAACTCCGCGCATGTCCGAGTGATCGGGGACCATCGGCGCGTAGAAGATTTGCACAACGCGCTGGTCGAACCGCTCAGTAGCAGCCGGCCGGGCGGCGAGCGACCACCAGCGCTTGTCGGCGAGCAGCAAATTGAGGTCAGCCGTCATACGGTCCGCGATCTCCTCGTCACGGGTTCCCAGACCGTAGCGCAAACGCTTGCCAGGTTTGCCAGTATCGGTGTTCACCACAGCCGGGTGCCGAAAGATCACGGCCCAGCCCGTGCGGTCCCGGCTCCGCGACTTGTTCGCGATGTAGGCGGCCATGGCGTCCTCCTCGTTGTTCATTCGTTGTGCCGATCCGTAGTGTGCGCACAGTCTCGGCTCCTGTCAAGCACTGGCGGAACAACATTTGCACAACGTCCAGGTAGGCTCTCGGCGTGACGCGACCGGTCATCATGGTGTGTGAGTCGCTGCGAAGGGCTGCTGCCGCGATGGCACGCGGGGCGCGCCTCGCTCGCCAGCGTGAGGCGGAAGCCGCACGTCAAGCGGCCATCCGCGCGGCCCGCGGAGCCTGCCCTCCGCCCGCGTCATGTCGGGCGGGACTGGCGTGCCTACCTCGCAGTCGCCCGGTGCCGTCCGGGGGGCACCTCGCGTTCGGGAGAGATTTTCGCAAGCGATGCCCTGTCGGCAATACGCTCGCGACCTCGAGACAGGACACCTACGTCGATCCCAAACAAGTGGCTTACCGACCGGCCGTTCGACGTACAGGAGAGCGCGATGGCGCCACTGGAGGGCGTGGACGGGACGACTCCGACCTCGTTTCCGCGGAGCAGCCCTGGTCAGTCGTCCTCGCGACACCGCCGCGGCGCGCGCAAAGTCAAGTCAATCTGTCTTGCTTGCGATTCCGCCTCTGTCCTTCATGGCGACTCGCCGAGGTCACCTACACGCTCGCCAGTCCAATCGACTACAGGCCACCGCCTCGCGAGGCGTGGAGCGTCTCGATATACGTCATCCGTCCGGCAATCGCAGCCCGTAGATTCGTCAGGCTCAGCTTCGGCTCTGGATCGTCGTAGATCCCGCCACCCCGCTCGGTCGCTATGACAACCGTTGCATCATAGAGCCTCTCGCGTTCCAGTCGGTCCATCAGGATGCGGTACCGATCGATGTATGAGGTGCCGTCGAAGACGGGGTCGGTGGGAAGCAGCGCTGGTCGATCTCGGATCGAACTCGTGGACCGTGTGGTGCGCTCGACCACCATGACGAACGCAAGCCACGGGCGCACCGAGCCGAAGAAGCCCTCCTCGTAGGCGCGCCAAACGTCGACCGCGTTGCCCAACGCCTCCTCGGTGCGATTGTTGAAGTTGTTCCCGAAGGACCCGACCTGGCTCTTGAACTCGATCGCGGCGACCAGTGTCTTCCCGAACGTGACCACGATGTCCCACGCCTTCTGCTTGCGGTAGAAGCCGGGGAGCGGAAGCGAACCGCTGAACTCCACCCGGAGCCCGGCGAGCACCTCGCTGTGGAACTGATCCGCGACAACCCGCTGCAACGGCGCCAAATGCTGCCCGCCGGTCACAGACCCACGAGTGCCCGCATCAACTCGGCCCGACTCGACCTGGCGTTGCGTCTGCAGGTCACGTCCGGTCCAGAACGCGCGGATCGCCGCATCGAAGTCTCCGGTGCCGGTCACCACCGGCCCTCCGGGAGCCCGTACGCGGATTCGGCGGCTCGGGTCGCGCCGTCGCGGTCCCGGTCACGGAATGCTTGGCGAAGCCGCTCGGCGACGGCAGGCGTGATGCTGTCGGGGCTCGGGACGCGAATCTTCTTCAGATATTGAGCCTGGAAGCGCAACGTGCCACCACGCATGCGCACCGCGTACGCCTCAACGAACGCCTGCGCGACCCTGGACAGGAGCAGCCCACCGAGTACCTCCATGTCGAACTTGTCAGAGGTGACGTAGTACAGGTTGTGATGCGGGTAATGGCCACCGGGCTCCAACACCGGGTTGATTTCGGAGCGCATGTCCTGCAACAGGAGTTTGGGCTTACCAGTGAGCGTGTGGTCGACCTTGTCAATGGTGCGAAACCACGAGGCCGGGTACTTCTTCGCCACGAACCTGTCGCGAACCGCGCCATTCCCGCCGGCCAGATGAGCGGCCAGACGCGGATACTCAGCCAAGTCCACCAGCCGCCCATCCGGGCCCCAGGGGTCCACCAGGTGATGCCCGGACCACCGGAACGTCCCGGAGCGCAGATCAGACGTCATGGAGAGTCGGAGGATCCGGTCGGGTTCGACATCCGGAACACCCTGCACGACGAAAACCTGATCGGCCCCGGTAGCCACCCCGATGCTGACTTTGGTCCCGGTCGCTGGGTCGTGCAGCGGAGGGAAGTGGTTGGTCAGGTGCTCGATGAGGGAAAGCCGCTCCGGAGAGCCGGACGGCCACATGTCGTCACCGTCGAACCACCCTGGGAGACGGTGCGCATCGAATCCAGGGCCAGTTGAGGCCGTTCCTGCACCGGAGAGTGACCACTTGGTCAGCGGGGCCGCCGCCTGAGGTCCGAAACGCGCATCGGTGTCGATCACGACGGCCGGGCCCTGCGGCTCGCGGCCCATCGCCACGATCGCCGGGTAGGCAGACACCTGCGACTCGAACGCGTCGACGTCGTGCATCACCCACACGTCTCGGACAGCGAAACCGGAGGACACGAGTCCACGAAGGCCCGCCCCGTACTGGTTGCGCATCCACCGGTCGGCGCAGATGAACACCAACCGACCCGAGCGCTTCAGCAGCCGCAGCCCGCGCTCAATGAACCCCACATAGATATCCGCGCGGCCCGCCATCGTGACCCAGCGCCGTCGGTACTCGGCACCCATCGATTCGGCCAGGTCCTCGATACGGATGTACGGCGGGTTGCCCACGACGTAGTCGGCGTCGGGTACGTCTCCAGACAGCAGATCGCCGGCCAGCAGGAAGTCCTGCTCCACCAGCCATGCATCGGCCAACCGGCCCGCTGTGTCGATGGGACACCCAGCGTGCAGCAGGGTTTCACGAACACGGTCGCGGCAAATCTTGATGTTGCCTCGCTGGATGTCGTAGGCACGGATCGCTTGGTCAAGATCCTCGAAGGACCTGCCGAAGCGGCGCGCAGACTCCAACAGCCGTTCGATTACGAGAAGGAGAAAAGCACCGGCACCCACTGCCGGTTCGATCAGCGTTTGTCCGCCCAAGTCCTTGCCGGGGTCGTAGCCTGCCAGGTCCAGCATGGCGTCAACGACCCAGCGGCGCGTGAAGACCTCACCAAAGGTCGGCTGTGCTGCGCTGGCGGTCGTCACTCGCCGACTGTATCGAGCACCTCCGACACCGACGACGGGCCACGCCAGCGGCGCGGTCCGAATTCGTAGCTCGGCCCCCCCGCGCCGAGATGGCCCGCATGCGCATCAGCGGCCGGCAACTGGCCCAGTTGATCGGATACCAGCAGGCCTGGATCAGCCGACGCCTGACCGGGGGGTGGCGTTCGACGTGGACGACCTGTCGGCAATCACCGGGGCGCTGGGCCTGGGCCTGACCGAGCTGCCGGATCGCGCGCAGCAGCCACGGCAAGGGCCCCCGCCGGAAGAATCCGACGAGGGCTCGTAGCGCAAGGAATAATCTGATAGCATCAATGCTATGCCCTGGGGCGAGATTGAGCTTGAACCCGAGGTGCAGGAGTGGTTGGAACGACTTGGCACCGCGCAGTTCATGACCGCTGCGTTTTACATCGACCTGCTGGCGAATAAGGGCGTGATGCTCGATGAGCCCTACACTCGTCAACTCGACGGCAAACTCCGTGAACTGCGATTCCACCTCGACCGCCAGGCCACCCGAATCACATACTTCATCGCAGCAGGCAGGCGGATCATCCTGCTGACCGTATTCGTGAAGTCCCGACTGCGCGAAGGACGGGAAATCGACCGCGCCCGACGCGCACTGGCCAAGTGCCTGGCTGAAAAGCACAACGCTGAAGGAGACGAACGATGAGCGAGCGAACGAGTTGGAGCGAACTGCGCGTCAAGCGCATGGCCCAACCTGGGGCCGCCGACGCCTATCGGGCGGCAGCGATCGCCTACGAGCTCGGCCGGGCGGTCCGGGAATTGCGTGTCGAGCGGGGTTGGAGCCAGCGGGAATTGGCCGCGGCGGCACATATGACGCAGTCCGCTGTGGCCAGGTTCGAAGCAGGCGGCACCGTTCCGTCCCTGCCGGTGTTGCATCGGATGGCCGATGCACTCGATGCTGAGCTGACTGTTGCGGTCACGTCGCGAAACCACGCCGCATAGCAGCCGCACGACATCGGCACCGTGGCCCAAGTCAGCCCCCGGATCACCCTCATCGATTCCGTCGGCTTTTGACGTGTGGCCTGGGTAACCGAGCCGTGACCGGTGAGCGATCCGCTTGCGGGCGTGCGGAGGTAGTCGGGGTGCCGTGGTGGACGCCAGACCAGAGCGACGGGTAGTGAATGCTACCAGCATGGACCTGCCCCTGGAGATGCCTCGCGAAACGCCATGTCACGGCGACGTTCGACTTCGAGGGTTTGTCGATGGCGACATGCTTCTCTATGCCACAATTCGGCCGGGCATCCTGGCTCGTGCTCGCGGCCGGGCTTGACCTCGGCAGGGTCATCCATAACAGCCATGTGGCGCCAAGAGCCAGGAGTCCCCCGCAGACGGCTGCAAGAGCGCCACGTTTCCGCAGGTGGGAGAGGCAATTTGCCTGGTCAAGCTAGGGCGCGCCTGGAGGGATTCGAACCCCCAACCTTCTGATCCGTAGTCAGATGCTCTATCCGTTGAGCTACAGGCGCCTGTTCAATTGTGCCCGACGGCCGGAGGCCGACCCCGGACCGGCGGTTCGGGGCGCCTTCGCTGTCGTGTGTCGATCCGGACGATCGCCGCCGCGGAAGCGGAGGGATTTGAACCCTCGGTGCCCTTGCGAGCACAACACATTAGCAGTGTGTCCCATTCGGCCGCTCTGGCACGCTTCCAAAGACGTTCCCGCGGGAACGTCGCCTGGCCAGCGTACCCGGCAGAATCTCGGTCGGGCAAAGCCGCAGCCCCCGCGCCGTCACGTCCGCCCTCTCGACGCGGCCGCTCGCACGCCTCGACGCGGCGATCACCGACCCGCCCGACGCGGCGACCCGTCCTCGGCAGCGCCACCGGACCCTCCCCAGCCGCGCCGCCCGCCCGTCACCCGCCACCAATCCACGACCGTCACGCCGCCGATGCCGCCCTGGCCGGTCGTCTGGCGAGCAGCAGGTTCGCGGTGAACGGCACGCTCGCCGTTCCCCCGTCACCGATGTAGGGCGACAGCGCGGCGATGCCCTGCTGGACGAACACCTGCTGCACCTCCGGCCCGGCCTCGCGCACCTTCGCCCCCCAGGGGGTTGCCAGCACCTGGTCGCGCAGATAGCCTGCGGCGTCCGGGATCTCGACCGTCCGGGCGCTGAGCTGCACGGATATGTCCCCGAACCCCGCCGCCGCGGCGGACTCGGCGAGCCAGACCGCCGATCCGCCCCCCATGGCGTCGACGATCTGGTCCGCGACGTCGTCGCCCAGCGCAGCGCGCACTCCGGCCGTCTGCGCCGCCAGGAACGGGTTGTCGGCGGCGCCGTTCCACACCGTCGCGGCCAGCAACCCGCCCGGGCGGGTGACCCGACCCAACTCCTGCAGTCCCGCCACCCGCTGGGGGAAGAACTGCAACGCCTGCTGGCACAGCACCAGGTCGAATCGCGCGTCATCAAACGGCAGCGCATCCGCCGGCGCCTGGGCAAAGTTGACGCCCGGCGGGCAACAGCGGGCCGCGACCGCGAGCATGCCCGGGTTGACGTCCGCCCCGACGACGTGATCCACGCCGACCCGCTCCGCCAACAGGCGGGTGACGAAGCCGGTCCCGCAACCGACGTCGAGCACCTCCTGACCGTTCGCGACCCCCGCAGCTTCGATCAACGCCTCGGCCATCGGCGTCATGAAGGTGCCGACCCAGCGCTCGTACCGTTCGGCCGCCTGCTCGGCCAACTGGAATCCAGGTGTACCCATTCGACGAAGAACCCCCGTTCCGGGTTGTGGCATCGTGTCAGATCGACCGCGCCTGCTTCGACTCTCCACCCACCATTTTCGGTGCGCAACCCGACGCGTCAGGAAAGGCACGATTTCGGAGACAAAGCCGCCGCGTTCGGCACCGAGTCGGCCGCCGGCGCGCAACCCAGCAGCGCAAACCGGTCACCGGACCACGAAAACACCATCCACCTCGTGGCGCCGCCGCCGGCTTCTTGGATCGCGACCTCCAGCAACCCGTCACCGTCGACATCGGCCGCCTGCCCCCGCGCGGTGGCCGACCGGAAGCCGTCGTTGCCGGAGACATCGCGCCAGGAGCCGTCGGCGCCGAGTTGGAACGCGGAGAGGATGGCGGTCCCGCTCGCCGCCCGGCCGCTGACGATGCATCGACCCGATGCGTCGCATGGCAGCGCGTTGCCCGCCGGCACCGGGAACGCCGTGCCGTACGGCACGTTGACGACGCCGACGATGCTGCCGTCCGGACGCGCGGAAACCAGTGCGGCCCCGGTCGGGCTCGCCACCAGCGCCGCCGACAGCGCGCCCGCGGCGTGGGCATGGGTGGCGATGACGGTGCAACCGGCGCATCTCGACACGTCGACCTGTACCCCGCCGGGGGGCGCGGCGGTGCGCCGCGGCGTCGGATCCGAGGACGGCAGAGCGGGGGTCGGCGAAGTGCCGTCGCCGGGTGACCTCATCGAAGTTTCTTGCGCCCCTTCGCTTTCGAACTCACCGGCGGTGACGGTACCACTGCCCTGCGCCTGGTCGGAGGTGCGTCCGGCCGGGTCCGGGTCGGTGGGTCCGGCGCCGGGCGACGTCGGGCCGGCCGGTGCCGGAAGACCCGGAACGGTGACGACGGTCTCGGTGCCCTGGGCCGACTGGAGCCCACCACCGCCGGTTGTGCTGCCGCTGCCGGGCCCGGTCTGCCCAGGTGCGTCCGGACGTGCCGGGGCCGACCCGCACGCACTGAGGAGCCAGGCACTGAGCACAGCCACTGCCCCAACCAACGCCAAGACTCGGGCGGCGCGCCGGATCGGGGCGAAAGCGCCCCCGCGTTGTTCGTGCACGCCCATCATGGTGGCGCACGCCAGGCGTGGCACGGCCGAGGCGCGGCCGAGGGCCCGCTCGGGCGGCTCGTGGCCAGAGGCCTACTCGTCCGGTCCGCGGGCGAAGCCCCGCTGAACTGGGACGGGCTGGCAGAAACGGTCCGCCGCCGAAGGCCCGCTGAGCCAGTCCGCGGCCAAAGGCCCACTCGTCCGGTCCGCGGGCGAAGCCCCGCTCCGGCCCAGCCCTGCCGACGCCGAGTGCGTTGAAACCCGCCGCCGCCCGCGCGGGCGCACCGCAGATCGCTCGACGCGCGGTGGACTGGTGACAACCCGCCCGTCACCCGCGCAGGCGCGCGGCGGATGCGGCCCGGAGGAACTCGTCGAAGCCCGCCGGGTCTGCCAGCGCATCACGGGAGAGCACCTGGTCCACCGGCGCGCCGGCGAGGATGCGCTTGACCGGGATTTCGCACTTCTTGCCATTCAGCGTGCGGGGCACCGCGGGCACTGCGATCACGGTGCCCGGCACATGCCGGGGCGAAAGCTCCGAGCGAATGGCCGCTCGCAGTTCCTCCGTCACCGCCGCCAACTCCACGCCCGGTTGCAGCACCACGAACAGGACCAGATCCCCCTGCCTGGCCGCCGTCGAGGTGTCCACCACCAGCGAGTCCGCCACTCCCCGCTGCTGCTCGACCACCCGGTAGAACTCGGCCGTGCCCATCCGCACCCCGCTGCGGTTGAGCGTCGCGTCCGACCGGCCCTCGATCACGCACGAACCCCGCCCGGTGATCCGCACCCAGTCGCCGTGCCGCCACACGCCGGGGAAATACTCGAAATACGCTGCGCGGAGCCGGCTGCCGTCTTGATCCCCCCAGAAGAACACCGGCATGGACGGCATCGGCGCGGTGATCACCAGTTCCCCGACCTGTCCGACCACCGGCTTCCCGGCCTCGTCGAACGCCTGCACACCGGCGCCCAGCATCCGGGCCGAGATCTCGCCCCGCCATACCGGAACCGTCGGCACCGCACCGACTATCGCGGTGCACAGGTCCGTCCCGCCCGAAAGCGATGCGATCTGCACCGGCCCCACATGCTGCATGATCCAGTCGAAACCGTCGGTGGACAGCGGGGACCCGGTCGATCCGACCACCTTGACGCACGAGAGGTCCAGCTGCTCCGAAGGGCGGAATCCCGCCGCGCGGCAAGCGGATACGAACGCCGCGGAAACCCCGACGTATCCGATCCGGTGCCGTTCTGCGAGCCGCCACAGCGCCAGCAGGTCCGGGGAGCCAGGGCTGCCGTCGTACAGGACCACAGTCGCGCCGACCAGCAGCCCGCCGATGAGCAGGTTCCACATCATCCAGCCGGTGGTGGTGAACCAGAAGAACCTCTCGCCGGGTCCGAGATCATGATGCAGCCGAAGGGTTTTCATGTGCTCGAGCACGATCCCGCCGACCGATTGCACGATCGGTTTGGGCAGCCCGGTGGTGCCGGACGAGTACAGCACCCACAGCGGCGCCGCGAAGTCGACCGGCGCGTAGGAGACGTCCGCGGGTTCGGCGACCAGCTCGTCCCAGGTGGTCGCACCGTGCGGCGCGGGGGTGCCGCGCGCCGGGATGTGCACCATCCCGGCCAGTCCGGGCAGGGCCGCCCGGATCTTCGCCACGGTGGCAGTGGTGTCGAACTCCTTGCCGCCGTACGTGTATCCGTCGACCGCGATCAGCACCGTGGGCGAGATCTGGGTGAAGCGGTCGATCACGCTGAGCGCGCCGAAATCCGGGGAGCAGGACGACCACACCGCGCCGCACGCGGCGCTCGCCAGGAACGCCACCAGCGCCTCGAGCCGGTTCGGTGCCAGCGCCACCACTCGATCTCCGGCGCGCACCCCGAGCCGGCGCAGCCCCGCCTGTGCCGCTCCGACCATCGCGCGGAGTTCGCCGAGCGTGACCTTCCGCTCCGCTCCGGTTTCGTCCGCCTCGATCACTGCGATGTCGCCGCCGGACCGTCCATCGCCCGCGGCGAGCGCATGTTCGGCGTAGTTCAGCGTCCCGCCCTCGAACCAGCGCGCCCCGGGCATCGAGGGGTCCGAGAGCACCGAGCTGGGACGGGCATGCCAGCGAATCCGGAAGTAGTCGGCGACCGCCCCCCAGAACCCGTCCAGGTCGGTGACGGAGTACTCCCACAGCGCGTCGTAACCGTCGAAGGGGCGTCCGGCGCGGGATGCCGCGAACGCCTGGAAGTCCGTCACCGCCGCCGTCGAGGCCTGCTCGGCGGTCGGCGCCCAACAGAGCTCCGGGGCGTCGCCGGTGGAATTCATGCCTCGTTCCTACACTATTCCGCCCGCGGCTTCGGCATTCCGCCCGCGGCTTCGGCGCACCCCGATCGGGCCGCGGTCTCCCGCCGATCACCCTTCCGCCCGCCGCCTGCCGCGGGGCACCGTTGCTGCGCCCAGCGGAAGGCCAGCGGTAGCCCAGCGGTAGCCCACCACCAGCAGCCCGCGGGTACCCACCCGGCTACCGCAGGTGCGCGTCGAACCAGCTCAGCGCCCTGCTCCAGGCATCACGCGCGGCGTCGGGCACGTGGTGCGGCGAAGCCGGATCGGTCGCGAACGCATGCCCGGCGTCCGGGTAACGCACGATGGTGGCCGCCACGCCGGACGAGCCGAACGTGGTCCGCAGCGCCTCCACCTCCTCGACTGTGATCGAGGTGTCCTTGTCGCCGTACAGGCCCAGCCACGGGGCGTGCAGGTTCGAGCCGGATTCGAGACCGGGCGGCACCCCCGGCCAGCGGGACTTGCTGATCCCGCCGCCGTAGAACGTCACCACCGCGGCGAGCGGCATCGTGGCGGCGGCCCACAACGCGACGGTGCCGCCCATGCAGAACCCGACCAGGCCGATGCGGTCGTCGGGAACGCCTGCGGCGGAAAGGTATTCACGCGCATCGTCGAGATCGAACCGCAGGTCCTGGCCGTTCAGCGTGCGCATCAGCGGGCGCGCCGCCTGGAAGCTGGTGACCGGATCCTCGGCCACTCGGTGATATAGATGGGGCGCCACCGCCAGGTAGCCCTGCGCGGCCAGCTTGCGCGTCACCGCCGCGATGTGCTCGCCCACGCCGTACGCCTCCTGCACGACGATGATCCCGCCGCGAACCGACCCGGCCGGCGCGGTCACCGTCAGCGGCACACCGCGCACTCCGCTCGTGGTGGCAGTGTCCTCGGTCATCTGCATCGGATCATCGCATCACAGAGGATCGCGATCGGAAAGGGGGACCGGCCACGCGCCAGGCCAGCGGCCGCGGCATCGCCGCATCGACCCGGCTCGACCCGCGTCGATCCGCGTCGATCCGCCCGTTGTCGGCACCGGCCGTGAGGGAACTCACCGCCTCGGATAACCTCGGGTGTCGCGGCGCCGGACGAAAGGCCAATCGATGACGGTGTTGCTCCGGAGCGCGCTTGCCGAATTGCCGGTCTACACGCCCGGCCGGACGGTGCCGGGCGCGATCAAGCTGGCCTCCAACGAACTGCCCTACCCGCCGCTGCCGTCCGTCGCCGCGGCGATCGCCGACGCGGTCGCCGCCGGTCCGTCCGGGATCAACCGCTATCCGGACAATTCGGCACACTCGCTCACCGACGCATTGGCCGCGCACGCGGAGGTGAGGCCCGCGAACATCGCCGTCGGCGGCGGATCGGTCGCGCTATGCCAACAACTGGTGCAGGCCACCTGCGACGACGGTGACGAGGTGCTCTTCGGCTGGCGGTCCTTCGAGGCCTACCCGGTCGTGACGAAGGTGGTGGGGGCGGTGCCGAAGACCGTCCCGGTGACGGCGCAGCACGCCCTGGACCTCGCGGCGCTGGCGGACGCCGTGACCGACGGCACCCGGCTGATCTTCGTGTGCACACCGAACAATCCGACCGGTACCGTCGTCGACCCGGCGGACCTCGAACGCTTCCTGGACGCGGTGCCCGAGACGGTGCTGGTGGTCCTCGACGAGGCCTATCGCGAGTTCGTGACGGACGCCGACCTCCCGGACGGCGCGGCTCTCGCGGTCGACCGGCCCAATGTGGTGTCGTTGCGGACGATGTCGAAGGCGTACGGGCTTGCGGGCCTGCGCGTCGGGTATGCCATCAGCCGGCCGGATACCGTTCGGGCCCTGCAGAAGGTGGGGCTGCCGTTCGCGGTCAACTACCTCGCGCAGGCTGCCGGACTGGCTGCGCTCTCCGCGGGCGAGGACCTCGCGGAGAGGTGTGCCGCCGTCGCGGCCGAGCGGGCGCGGGTGACGGATGCCCTGCGCGCCACCGGATTCGAGGTGCCGGATTCGAAGGCGAACTTCGTCTGGCTGCCCCTGCGGGAGCGCTCCGCCGATTTTGCCGCGCACTGCGAGCGGCACCTGGTGATCGTGCGGCCGTTTTCCGATGCGACCGGCGGGGTGCGGGTGACGATCGGCTCCCCGCCGGAGAACGACGCGTTCCTCGCCGCGGCGGCGGCCTGGGCGCCGCCCCCACCCGGGTCGGCTGCCTGAGGATGCGTCACCGCAAATCCTGGAGCAGCCGGCTCCGGGTGGCGGGGCGCCGGCTTCGGATGGTCGGCGCCGGCTCCGGATGGTCGGCGCCGGCTCCGGGTGGCGGGGCGCCGGCTTCGGATGGTCGGCGCCGGCTCCGGATG
>CAZUXD010000001.1:78148-156745 GCA_964624455.1 uncultured Actinomycetes bacterium
GTCGGCGCCGGCTCCGGGTGGCGGGGCGCCGGCTTCGGGGGCTGGGCGCTGGAACGCGGTTTCGCGGTGGTAGACGGCTATCCGGCCGTCAGCAGCCGCCAGATCGCCACGACGCCCAACGCGACGATGATGCCGCGCAGCGCCGGCGCGGGTAGCCGGCGACCGTACCTGGCGCCGACGAAGCCGCCGCACAAGGTGCCCGCGGCAATGAGACCGGCCGCGGCCCAACTGATCTCGCGAAACGCAACGATTGTGTACGCGGCAGCGGCGACAACGTACACCCCGAGGCTCAGCACGTTCTTCAGCGCGTTCACCCGCTGCAGCGACTCCGGCAACAGGGCGCCGAGGACCCCGACCAGCAGCACCCCTTGGGCCGCGGCGAAATAGCCGCCGTAGACGCCGATCAGGTACGTCGCCAGGATCACCAGCACCATCCGGCCGCGCGACATGGCGGACCCATCCCGCCCGGAGCGGGCGGCCCGCCGCTGCAGCCAGCGCTGAATGTACGGCTGGACGACGACCAACACGATCGCGATGATCAGCAGGACCGGAACGACCGTCTCGAAAGTGCTGGCGGGCAAGTGAAGCAGCAGATACGCGCCGGTGACGGCACCGAGCACCGAGGCCGGCAACTGCCGCCGGACGTGCCGCGCCTGCCCTTTCAGTTCCCGCCGGTATCCCCACGACCCGGAGAGCCCGCCCGCGACCTGCCCGATGCCGTTCGACATGGTCGCTACCCGAGGCGGGAATCCGAACGCGATGAGAACCGGGAACGTGACCAGCGTGCCGGAGCCGACGACGGCGTTGATCGCGCCCGCCCACAGGCCGGCCAGGAAGATCAGGCTGACCTCCAGCGCGCTCACCGGGCTACCCTATGGGTGCGGCTGTGCCGGTCGTCCGCCGGTGCGCCGCGCGGGCTGCGCTCAATCAATCAGCGAATACGCCTCGGTGGTGAGGAACTCGGCGTAGTCCCGGTCCAAGGCGATCCGTTCGAACAATTCCCGGGCCTTTTCGTAATACCCATCGGAATCTCCGAATTCGTTCTTGATCTTTTCGAGTTCCTCGGCGGCGACCTGCCGCACCAGATCCTCGCTCACCAGCGTGCCGGATTCGGTCGCCACCTGGTTGTAGAGCCATTGCCATACCTGGGATCGGGCGATCTCTGCGGTGGCCGCGTCCTCCATCAGGTTGAACACCGCGACGGCGCCGTTGCCACCGAGCCACGCGCCCAGATAGCGCAGCGCGACGGCGATGTTGTTGCGCACGCCTTCGTCGGTGACGGTGCCCGGGGTGGATGCGATGTCGAGCAGCCTCTGACTGAGCACCACGTCGGCGGGTTCGCGCCCGAAATGATCCAGCACCACGTGAAAGCGCCGGAATATCCACGCTCCGAGTCCGTCGTCGCGGGTACGGCGCGCGAACCCGTGCGCCGCGCGGCGGGGGTGGCACAACGGATGATCGCGGATTGGGAAGGATTCCGCCCGGAAACCGGGTCCAATCTTTCCCAACTCGTGATCATCCCGGGCGGAGGCGGAGGGATTCGAACCCCCGAGGCTTTTGAGCCTGGCCGCTTTCAAGGCGGCTTCCTTCGGCCACTCGGACACGCCTCCAGGGGGTCAGGCTAGCAGCGCACGAACGGGCCGCGCCGATCCGCGCCAGCGTCGTTGATCCGCGCCGGAAGGTTCTGGCGCGGATCCCGAGGGGTGGCACGGACCCGCGTCGCGACTCGGGGAGTGGCACGGACCCGCGTCGCGACTCGGGGAGTGGCGCGGACCCGCGTCGCGACTCGGGGAGTGGCGCGGACCCGCGCGGGACCGTTCAGGAGCGCGCCAGTTCCCGCTGCCGTTCGTGCTGCGTGGATAGGGCCGCGCCCTCGATGTCCACGTTCGGCAGGATCCGGTCCAGCCAGCGCGGCAGGTACCAGGCGCGACGCCCCAGGAGCGTCATCACCGCCGGAACCAGCGTCATCCGGACCACGAACGCGTCCACCAACACGCCCAAACCGAGGGCGAAGCCTATCGAGGCGATGATGGAATCCGGGGCCATGATGAAGCCGCCGAAGACGGAGGCCATGATGATCGCGGCCGCCGTCACCACTCGGGCGCCGGCCGAGAAGCCGTGCCGCACGGCACGTGTAGCAGGACTGGCGCTGGTCGGCGGGCTCGCGGATGCCGCCGTCGCGGGGCTCGCGGATGCCGGACTCGCCGGACTCGCCGGGCTCGCCGGACCCGCCGGCTCGCCGGCTGCCGTCCCGCCGCCCACCCAGGCCTCCCGCATGCCGGAGACCAGGAACACCTCGTAGTCCATGGCCAACCCGAACAGCACGCCGATCAGGATGATCGGAAGGAAGCTGATCACCGGCCCGGGCGTGTGCACGCCGAACAGCGCGCCCAGCCAGCCCCATTGGAAGACGGCCACCACCGCACCGAAGCTCACCGCGATCGACAGCAGGAAACCGAGCGTCGCCTTGATCGGCACCAGCAGCGAGCGGAAGACGATCAGCAGCAGGACCAGCGCCAGACCGACCACGATGGCCAGGTACACCGGCAGCGCGCCGGACAGCTTCTCCGACACGTCGATCCGCATGGCCGTGAGACCCGTCACCGAAACATCGGCGTGCGCCAAGCTTTCCCATTGTGGGGCGGCATCGCGGATGGCGTGGACCAGCCGTTCGGTCTGGATGTCGCCGGGGCCGGTCGCCGGGATCACCTGGATCATGCCGAGCGTTCCGTCGGGGCTGGCGCCGGCCGGCTGGGCGCGCACCACGCCGGGCAACTCGCGGAGCGCGGACGTCGTCATCGCCATGGCAGTCTGCAGGCCGGCCGGACCGTCCGGTTCGACGGTGACGACGAGCGGGCCGTTCGCGCCGGGGCCGAACGACCGGGAGACCAGGTCGTACGCCTGCCGCTGGGTTGTGGTGGGCGCTGCGGTGCCGTCGTCCGGGAGGCCCAGCCGGAGCGAGAGCGCCGGGACCGCCAGCACGCCGAGGGCGAGCACCCCGCCGATCAGCATCGTCAGGGGCCGCCGCGTGACGAGAGAAGCCCATCGGTTGCCGCGCGCACGCACGTCCGCCCGACCGCGCGGCGGTGTACTGGTCGCCAACGCCTGCGACGAATCCGTCCACCCCGCAGGCACATTCGTCGAAACCGGAAGGCGATCGCGCTTCCGCAGCACCCGTTTCCCGGCGAACGCCAGCAGGGCGGGAACCAGCGTGATCGCGATCAGCACCGCCATCACGACGGTCGCCGCGGCCGCGATCCCCATGACCGCCAGGAACGGTATGCCGACCACGGCCAGCGCGGCCAGCGCGATCACCACCGTGAGCCCGGCGAAGACGACGGCGGAACCGGCCGTGCCCACCGCGCGGCCGATCGACTCGCGGACCTCCATCCCCTCGCGCAGTTGCCGGCGATGACGGTGCACGATGAAGAGCGCATAGTCGATGCCGACCGCCAGTCCGAGCATCAGCGCGAGGATCGGTGCCGTGGAGGACATGTCCACGAAGCCGGACACCAGCAGGATCCCGGCCATGCCGACGCCCACCCCGATCAGCGCCGTCAGCAGCGGGAGCCCGGCCGCCAGCACGGACCCGAACGTGAGCAGCAGCACGACGAGCGCGACGATGACGCCGAGCCCTTCCGTGGACCCGATCGAGGGCATCTGTTTGACCGCGGCGCCGCCCTGGGCGATCGTCATCCCCTCGACCGAATACGTCGCCGCGAGGCCGGCGATGGCGTCCTGCGTCTGCTCCGGCACTTCGGTGACCTGGCCGGCGAACACCACTTGGGCCAGGCCGACCCGCCCGTCGGGCGAGACCGCCTGCGCGGCCGCCGGATCCACCACGCCGACCACCGCCGGAAGATTGGCGGTGCGGGTCAGCATCGACGAGATCGCCACCTGATACGTCGGCTCGGAGATGGTGTGCCCCTCGGGAACGGCGAAGACGATGCGCCCCGCGGCGCCGCCCGCCGACGGGATCTTCTCCGCGAGGCGGTCCATGGCCTGCTGCGCCGCGGTGCCGGGGATGGAGAACGAGTCGGTCAGTGAACCGTGCAGGCCGGCGGCCGCGCCACCCAACCCGATGAGGGCGGCGAGCCACACCGCGAGCACCGCCCAACGCAGGCGGGCGGCGGAACGTCCGATTCGGTACAACAGGCGTGCCATGAGAAAACCTTCTTCGGTTCGTGCGGGATCGCCCGGCGACCGGTCGGCCGTCGGTTCTCGGTGGGGCGGGTCAGCGCGCGGGTCTTGCCTGCAGGCCCCCGGGATTGATGATCGAGAAGGCGGATTCGAGCAGGTCGACAAGTTCGGAGTTCCGGCCGGGGCGGCCGGAGGCGACCCAGCGGGACAACACCTCTCGGCCGGCGGTGACGGCGAATCCGGCGAGCAGGCGCACCCGGATGTCGCCCTCGCGGAGCCCCGCGCGGGCGGCCACCTCGGTGCCGATGAGTTCTGCGACGGCCTCGTCACCGGCCAACACCTGAGCGGCGAGTTCCGGTTCGCCGTCGGCCAGGGTTTGCAGCGCCCCCCAACGCTCGGTTCCTTGACGCGCCACCGCGATCAGCCCGGTCTGCAACACGTCGAGCAGGCTGGCGTCGGCGGGCGCGTCGCGGATGGCGGCGAGCACGTCGTCCAACCAACCGTCGGTGACGGCGGCAACGCACTCCGCCTTGCTGGCGAAGTAGTTGGAGAACGTGCGCCTGGACACCCCGACGTCGGCAACCAATTCGGCGATCGTGAACGCGTGATACCCCCGCTCCGTCGCCAGCCGAAGCGCGCGCTCGGCGAGCGCCCGGCGCGTCTCGTCCTTCTTGCGCTCACGCAGCCCCGCGTCGGCTTCCGGCGCCGGGAGGGGCAATGCGTCCGTGCTCACCACGCCGACGATACAGGCAACTTGCGCATTGCGCAAAGTTGCGCAATGTGAACTATCACACGGGCCGGACGATGTGCTCGCTGCGGCGCAACAGGCGGGTTCGCCGGGCAGGACGCCGGTTGCGGCAGCGCAGCGCCCCGGCCGGCGGAAGCCTTCGCGCCAGCCCGGGAGGGCTGATCATCCGGGCGGAGCGCCGGCGGTGACGATTCGGAACGGCTCGCGCGCCCTGGTGATCGGTGGTCGCGACCCCGTCACCGGGCCCGGTCACCGAGCCGTCACCACGAGCGTCGCGGCCCGGTCGGCACCATCCCCGACCGGCGGCCATCGGGTTTGTTGCGCGGCGGCCGTTACGGACGCCGACGAGCCGGAGCGCAGCGCTTGCAGGTCCGCGAGATCGAGTTGCAGGATCGGCATGTCGCGTCCGTAGAGTTCCGCTGCGACCACGGCGCCGATCACCAGAATCGCTTCCGGTTCGGCGAGCAGGATGGCGACCGGGGCGGCGCCGGCACGGATCAGTTCCGCCAGCACCGATGAGGATGACGACGATCCGCGTCCGGCCGCCATCGCGACCACTGCGCCAGCAAGCGAAGTACCGCGCTGTGGGTGATGTCGGTCGATGACGACGCCATCGGCGGACACCCCTCCCCAGAACGACAGCGGCTCGTCGAGTACGAGCACCTCCCCGGCGGCCGTCCCGGGGTGCAGCACGGCGCAGCGAATTCTCGTTCCTCCGTCAGCACCAACCGGTTTCGTCACGGACCACCTTCCCCTGCCGAGCGGAGGCGACGCAGTCCGCGAGCGTACCCAAAAGGACGTCGATGCCGAGGTTGCCCGGCGCGTACCAGGCCCACTTTCCGGAGTTGGTCATCACGGTGCGCACCGCCCGGTCCAACACCGGCGTCACGTAGGTGCAGGTGTCGGTGACGATCCGCCCGCCCGCCGCACGTAGCGGGTCGACGTAGCCGAGTCGGTCGGCCTCGGCGAGCACGGCACGACTGGTCGAGACGTACACGTCCACACGCGGATCGAACGGCGGTCCGCCGGCGAGTTCGGTTGCCAGCACCGCAAACTCGGACACCGAGAAGTGCGGCGTGCCGATGCTCACCGCGTCCAACCCGGCGCCGCTGGCGGTGGTCAGCCTGTCCCGGGCTTCGCGGAGCATGGCGACGGTGACGGTGACGGTCGGTATCTCCGCCGCCGGCGCGCGCCCGCCGCCCAGCGCCAGCGCCGCGTCCAGGTCCGGCGCCTCGGGCGTCACCCCCACCACGTGGAAGAGCGCCACTCCGCCCGCCGAAGCCGCGGTCGCCGCAACCGCTTTCAACCGGTCCTCGGTTCGGCCACGATCACCCAGATCGCCGGGCACACCGATGAGCGCCGACACCTTGGTACCGGCCACCTGGCCCAGCAGCGCGCCGAGGGCGGCCCAGGCGACATCCGAATCCCACAGTGCATCGGGAACCGCCGCGCAGTCCAGGAGCAGCGCCGGGCGGCGACCGGCGTCGGTGTGCAGCCCGCTGTCCGGCACCACACCGGTGATGGCCGCGGCGATGTCGACGAAATCGCCGTACCTCTCGGTCCGCGCCCCGAAGACCGAGTTTGCGAACGCGACCGCGTTCGACTCGGCCCAGGCGATGTGCGCGCCGTAGGCGGGGCGGTGGCTGATCTGGTACGGGGCGCATGTCCAGGTCGGCTCGCAGCCCAGCGCCACGTAGGCGTCCATCAGCGCGTGCCCCGCCCGCCGCAGGCCAGGATCGGCGCGCAGGATTGCCGGGTCGCGCAGGTCCAGGCTCCCCACGTTCAGCGTGGTGCGCACCGTCACCTTCCCGCCGAGATCGACCAGGCGGTTGGCGAAGTCGAGGCCGGCGCGGCCGTGGTACAGGCAGCCGTCCACGTGCGCCGATTCGATGCGACGCAGGCGCACCGCACCGGTCGCCCGGGCGAGCCCCGCGATCACGCGCATGGCGAGCGCGGCGGCCGGGCCACACGCGCCGGCCAGCAGATCCCGCCCGTACCGGTCGAGATCGGCGGAATCGGATCCAGCGTCGGCTTGCGACGCCGCCCGCCTTGCCTTCTGCGGTGGCAACCGCGTCATTGTGGCTTGTGACGTTGCGCCCGGTTCGGAAACGGTAGAACGGTATGGAGGCCCGGCCGTTGCACGATCAGGACGCGCGGCGACGCCACCCGCACCGTCACGGAGCCACCGCGACGGTGCGGGTGGAAGTGTAGATCTCCTGGGCGGCCTTGCCCTGCTCTCGGGGACCGATGCTGGAATCCTTCTCCCCGCCGAACGGCAGGTAGAAGTCCACCCCGGTGGTCGGGGCATTGACCTTCACCAGCCCGGCCTCCAACCGGCTCGAGAGGTCGAGCGCCGCGCCGAGGTTGGAGGTGTAGACGGCCGCGGCCAGGCCGTAGCGCACCTCGTTGGCGACGGTGAGTGCCTCCTCGGCGCTGCGCACCGTCCGGATCAGCGCGATCGGTCCGAAGACCTCGTCGCAGGCCAACAGATGGTCGATCGGCGCGCCCTCGACCAACGTCGGCTGCACGAAATGGCCGTCACCCTCGATCGCCCGTCCGCCGGTCAGGATCCGTCCCCCTTGGTGCTCGGCGGACACCGCGGCGGCGGTGACGCGGTCTCGCGCGGCCGCATCGATCACGGGCCCGACGGCCACCCCGGGCTCGGCCGGATCACCGATCCACAGCGCCTCGATCGCCGCGATCAACGCGTCCCGCATGGGCGCCGGATCCCCGACCACGATGACGCGTTTCGTTGCTGTGCACTTCTGCCCCGCGAAGCCCCCGATGGCGGCGGCAATCTGCCCGGCGGCCGATTCCAGGTCCGCGTCCGGCAGCACGATCGCGGGGTTCTGACCGCCCATCTCGGCCTGCACCGGTATGCCGCGAGCGGTCGCGGCGGTCGCGACGGCGCGCCCGGCCGCGACCGACCCGGTGAACGACACCACGTCGACCGCCTCCACCAGCGCCTGCCCGGTGACGACATCACCCGGCAACACCTGAAAGAGCCGCTCCGGCAGGTGCGGCGCCATGATCTCGGCCAGGCGGACGGCGCACGCGGTGGCCTCCGGTGCCGGCTTCAGCAGGACGGCGTTTCCGTAGGCGAGCGCCGGCGCGGCCTTCCACAACGGGATGGCGAGCGGGAAGTTCCACGGGGTGATCAGCCCGGCGACGCCCCGCGGGCGGCGCACGGAGAAAAGCAGGCCGCTGCCCGACGGGGCGTGCAACTGCCCCACCGGGTCGAACACCTGCTGGGCGTAATACCGCAGGATCGCCACCGATCGGGCTACCTCGCCCCGCGCCTCGCCGAGCGGCTTCCCGACCTCGCGCACCATGAGCGCCGCGAGTTCGTCCGCGGCGTCGGCGACGGCCTGGCCAGCCGCGTTCAGGGCGGCTGACCTGGCAGCCGTGCCGGCTGCCCACTCACCCTGCGCGGCGCGGGCGGCCTTGCCGGCGTCGGCCACCTCGGCCGGTGCGGTCGATGCCGTTTCGATGACGACGTCGGCGGGATGTTGCGGGGACCTGCTCTGAATCATCTGTTCCCGTTTCCGTAAGGTTCGGCAAGCGCTCGGTGGGGCTTGGATGGAGGTCCGGCGCTCTGGCGCGGTTCTGGCCGCAGCGAGCCGGCCGGTCCGGTCGCGAGCTGGCGCGCCAACCTTGACCGTAACCGCATCGGCGTTGCTGCGCACGGGTGGTGGCAGTGATCCGCGCGGCATGAGCGCTGCGGGGTACTGGGGCTCGATTGTCCCGTGGCCGAATCGATGTTGCCCATCCGGTCGTGCCCGACGACAAGCTGTGCCCGACGACAAGCTGTGCCCGCCTACAAGCCGTGCGCGGCTACAACAGGAAGCCGGCCGGGAATGGGTCGGTGGGATCGAGGAGGTACTGGGCGGTTCCGGTGATCCACGCCCGCCCGGTGATCGTCGGCAGCACGGCGGGGCGGCCCCCGACGGTGTCGGTGCCGACCAACCGGCCGGTGAAACGCGTTCCGATGAACGACTCGTTCACGAAGTCGGTGTGAAGCGGCAGCAGGCCCCGGGCGTGCAGCTGCGCCATCCGAGCGCTGGTACCTGTGCCGCACGGCGAGCGGTCGAACCAGCCCGGATGGATGGCCATGCCGTGCCGGGAGCGGGTCGCGTCCGAGCCCGGCGCGATGAGGGCGACATGATGGCAGCCGCGGATCGTCGGATCATCGGGATGCACCGGCTCGTCGGTGTCGTTGACGGCGGCCATGATTCCAAGCCCGGCCCGGAGCAGGTCGTCCTTTCGGCCCCGGTCGAACGGCAGGCCCAACTCGGCGAGCTCGACCATCGCGCAATAGTTGCCGCCGTAGGCCAGGTCGTACCGCACCGTGCCGAGGCCCGGCACCTCCACGTGCCCATCGAGCGCGACCGAGAACGACGGCACGTTGGCGACGGTGACGGTCCGTGCCCTGCCATCGGCGACCTGGACGGTTGCCACCACCAGCCCGGCGGGAGTGTCCAGCCGGATCGTCGTCACCGGCTCGGTGACCGCGACCATGCCGGTCTCGACCAGAACCGTTGCCACGCCGATCGTTCCGTGCCCGCACATCGGGAGGCACCCCGACACTTCGATGTACAGCACCCCGTAGTCGGCGTCGTGGCGGGTGGGTGGCTGCAGGATCGCACCGGACATGGAGGCATGTCCCCGCGGCTCGTACATCAGAAGGGTGCGCAGTTCGTCGGAGTTGGCCAGGAACCAGCTGCGGCGCTCCGCCATGGTGGCGCCCGGCAGCACACCGACGCCGCCGGTGATCACCCTGGTGGGCATGCCCTCCGTGTGCGAGTCGACGGCGTGCACAACCTTGCTCGATCGCATCTCTCGCTCCCCGGTCCGCCCGGCCCGTCAGTCGAGCCCGGCGGCCAGTGCTGCGTCGGTCGCCTTCGCGCGAGAGGCGCCGACCGCTCCGAGCGGGATCGGGACCGCGATCGGCCGCTCGACCGGCCGGTGCCGCGGCGCGACCCCGGCGGCGGAGGAGACCAGGCATTCCGTCGCGTATCCACAGATCCGGCCCTGACACCAGCCCATCCCCGGCCGCACCAGAAGCCTCGCGGTCCGCTCGTCGGCGGCGCCGTCCCGCTGCGCGGCCCGCCGGATCGCGCCCGCCGTCACCTCTTCGCACCGGCACACAATCGTGTCGTCGTCAAGCCCGCCGATCCAATGCTCCGGTACCGGATACACCCGCTGCAGTGCGGATGCGAACGCCCGCAGCGCTTCCCTCCGACGTGCCAGGCGGGGGGCCGGAACCCGTCGCCCCGCAGCGGTCAGCTCGCGTGCGGCGGCGCCACCTGCGATCTCGCCCTCGACCCGGGCGAGCGACGCACCGCCGACTCCGCAGATCTCCCCCGCGGCGTAGACCCCGGGGACGGTGGTCCGCTGCGCGGGGTCCGCCACGACGACGGGCAGTCCGGACGCGTCGTCGGCCGTCGCACAGCCCAGGGCGAGCGGCAGGTCGAGCTGCGGAGCGAAGCCCCAACCGACGGCGAGCACGTCAGCTTCGATGGTCCGCGAGCGGTTCGCGAGGGGCCGGCCGTCGGGTCCGAGCGGGGCGACGGTGACACGCTCCAATTCCTCGCCGCCGTCGGCGCGCACAACGGTCCAGCCGGTGCGGTACCCGACCCGATGCCGCGCCAGCGTTCCCGCATACCCGGCCCCTTCGACGAGCTTGCTGCCCGCCGCGCGCAGCGCCCGTGGCTTCCGGAGCCACCCACCGAGCCGGGACGCTTCGAACACTCCGAGTACGGCGGCGCCGCTTCGGGCCAGCCCGGCCGCCACCGACAGCAGGAACGGGCCGGTGCCGGCGAGTACCACCCGCCGCCCGGCCAGCACGGCGTGCCCCTTGAGCAGTGACTGCACGCCGCCGGCCGTCATCACGCCCGGCAAGTCCCAGCCCGGGAACGGGACCTGGAGGTCGTACGCGCCGGTCGCCAGCACCAAGGATCGGGCGTTGATCGTGACGGCCGAGAAGCGTTTCGTCCTTCGGCCGGCAACCGCCTGCACGGCGTGCAGCGCATACCTGGACCCATCGCGGCCCGCCGACGCATCCGAACCGTTGTGTTCGAGATGTTCCGCCGCCCAGACCTCGGCCACGGCGAGGTGCGTGATCCTCCCGACGGACTCGTGCTCGGCGATCCGACCGCGAAGCTCGCGGTAGCCGCGAAGGTCGTGATGCAGCGCGCCAACCTCGTCATCGCTGACGCCGCCGTTCCTGCCGGCGCCCGCCGGGTGACGCCAGAACTGGCCGCCCACCACGGCTTCCGCGTCCAGCAGCACTACCCGGGCGCCGGCGTCTGCCGCGGCGATCGCCGCCGAGAGCCCGGCCGGGCCGGCGCCGACCACCGCGACGTCGGTGACGAACCTCCGGGAGGGAGGTGCGTCGGTGACGAGGCCGCCTGCAACGCTTGCGGTATCGGCCGGGCTCGGGGCCGCGCGGAGCGTTTCGGCTCGCGACTCCCCGGGGGCGCCGTCAACCTGCGGGGCGCCGGGCCGCGGGGCGCCGGACTCCGCGCGGCCGCTGGAGTCCGCGCCGCCGAGCAGCGGGCTGCCGGACCGCGATCCGTCGAGCGGCGGACCGTCAGACTGCGAGATCGCCACGGCCGGTGGCCTCCTGACTCGAAACCGTCATCTCCGGCTCGGCCGGCACCCGGCAGGCACGCCGGTTCGGCTCGCCATCGATCACCACCAGGCAGTCGTAGCAGACTCCGATGCCGCAGAACAGTCCGCGGGGCCGGCCCGCGATCCGGGTGGATCGCCACGATCGGATGCCTGCCCCCAGCAGCGCGGCGCCGACGCTCTGGCCGGCCCGGAAGTCGATCGGAGCGCCGTCAAACGTGAAGGTGCTCATACCGTTTCGCCCTCCAACGGCTCGGCGCCAACGTCGGTAGAGGCCTGGCCGACGGCATCGCTCGCGGCCCTCTCGGACGCGTCGAGATCCACGGCTCCGCCTTCGAAGCGGGTCGGCGAGAACGGTTGCGGATCAACCGGAGTGGCTCGGCCCGCAAGCAGATCGGCCATCAGCGCACCGGTTGCCGGCGCGAGGCAGATGCCCCCACCCTCGTGGCCGCAGGCGTGCCACACCCCGGGTACCCGGAGATCCGCCCCGATCACCGGCAGGTGATCGGGGCAGTACGGCCGAAAGCCGCGGTAGACCCGCATCAGGCAGATCCCCGCGAGCACCGGGAACAGGCGAACCGCCTGCGCCGCGAGGGTCCGCACGATCGGGTACGACACGACTGGGTCGAAGCCGACCCGCTCCCGGCTGGCCCCGATCAGGATGGTTCCGGCGCGAGTGCCCTCGACGACCACCGACGTCTCCAGCCCGGCAGCGCTGGATGCAATGTTGTCGACATAGTCGGCCGTGAAAACCTTGTGCCGCACGACCCGCGGCAACGGCTCGGTGACGAGGATGAACCCGCGGCGGGGCAACACCGGGACGGGAGCGCCGAGGCGGCGGGAGACCTCGCCGCCCCAGGTTCCGGTCGCGTTGATCGCCACGTCCGTCGGCAGTGCCTTCTCACCCGCCGGCCCGCGGTAGGACAGTGCTACCAGCGCCCCGGTTCGGTCCGTGACGAGCCCCGTCACCTCCCGATCGACGTGCACCGTGGCGCCGAACGCCCGGGCCCCGCGCAACAGCGCGGCGGTCGCCCTCGCGGGTTGCACCTGCTGATCGCCGGGGTAGAACACACCGCCCGGCAGGCCGGCGGCGAGATGCGGCTCGTGCTTCGCCAGTTCGGTGCTCGGCGCCGGCACGCACTCGACCCCGGCAGCGGATTGGCGGCCCGCGAACTCGAGCAGGCGTCCGTACGCCTCGTCACTGGTCGCCACCACCAGGCCACCTTTGGGTTCGAGTTCGATCTCGTCCCCGCCGAGATCACTCCCGAGATCCCGCCACAGCGCCGCGGACCACAGCGCCAACTGCAGTTCGGGTCCGGGCGAACGGTCCGAGACCAAGATGTTGCCCTCGCCACGACTGCTGGTGCCGCCGGCGGCCGGGCCACGATCCAGGACGGTGACGTCGTGGCCGTCCCGGGCAAGGAAATAGCCGCAGGCCGCGCCGATGATGCCGGCGCCGATCACCGTGACTCGAGCCACCGTCACCTCCTGCCCGTCAGTGAGCCGCGGACGCCGGCGGAATCGTCACGTTCGGCGATGCAATGCTAGCCCGGCCGCTTCGGTCCGAATCGCCCGGGAGGGCACCGTGGGCTTCGCCAGCAAACCGTGGATGAAGTCGAAAAAGCCCTGCGAATCCACGGATTCGACCACCGTGGCGTTCGGTGCAAGCCCGTGCACGCCCCAGGACATCGCAGCGTAGCCGCGGGTGAGCTCCGAGCCGGCCTCGACATCGACGTGGTACCGCGCACTGGCCGTGATGAGCTCCGGATGCAAGAGCACGGCCGCGGTCAGCGAGTCCGGATGGGTGGTGCCATCGATGCCGACCCGGCGATCGAATTCCAGGGTGGCCGCGCAGATCGTGGTGAAGAATTCCGACAACGGGGTGCCCAACGCCGCGATGCGGTCCAGGCGGTCGGCCGGAAAGACCGCGTCCCGCAACGTGAGCGGCGCCCACGGCACGATCACGGTGTTGAATCCGGCCGCCAGCACGGCCTTCGCCGCGTCGGGGTCGACGTAGCAGTTGAACTCGGCGGCGGCCGTGATGTTGCCCCGCCCGTTGTTCGAGCCGCCCATGACGTACAGCGCCTTGACGTTGCCCGGGAAGGAGCGGTCCTTCGCTGCGGCGAGCGCGATGTTGGTCAGCGGCCCGATGGCGACGATCGCCAGTTCCCCGGCATGCTCCGCGGCGAGGCGGATCAAGGCGTCGACCGCATGCTCGGATTCCGGCTCACAACCGGACATGTCGACGGCAAGGCCGCCGACTCCGTCGCCGTGCACGTTCTCCGCGCTGACCCAGGGGCGCACCAGCGGGCTGCGGCTGCCGAGGTGCACCGGAACCGCGCCGAGCTTACCGGCGACCGACATGGTGAGGAACGCGTTGCGCACCTGTTGGTCGAAACCGACGTTGCCGGCAACCATGGTGATCGCCTTCAGGTCGGCGCCCGGATCGAGCAGGCCGACCAGGATCGCGACGCAGTCGTCCTGCGCCGTGTCGGTGTCGATGACGAGGGGCACGGACACGGACGCCTCCGCAGGGATGTGAGCCGGGAAGGGGCCGGCTATCGACGATTCGGAAACTGCCGCCGCGACCGGCGATCTGCTCCGTATTATGCAGACTGGCGGCGGTGCGGGCTCCCGCCACCGAATGTTGGGCCTACGACGCGGCGATATGTCCTGATGTGACGACCCGGATGGTGACGGGGGGGCGATGACGACACCGCGGATCGCCGTGGTGGGCAGCTACGGCACCGGCATGACGATGCGGCTGCAGCGGATCCCCGAGCGCGGGGAGACGGTGGGCGACGCGGTGTTCTCCGCCGGGCCCGGCGGCAAGGGATCCAACCAGGCGATCGGCGCCGCGCGGCTCGGAGCGGAGGTCAGCCTGCTGACCGCGGTCGGGGACGACGAGTTCGGCGCCGCAGCACGGCGGCTGTGGCGGGACGAACGGGTGGAGCACGGCTCCGTCGTCACCACCCGGGCCGCCACGATGGTCGGGGTCATCCTGGTCGAGCCGGATGGGGAGAATCGCATCGTCATCGCCCCTGGGGCGCTGGACGAGCTGACGCCGGCGCACGTCGCCGGATTCGACGAGGTGATCGC
This sequence comes from uncultured Actinomycetes bacterium, assembly GCA_964624455.1. Lineage (GTDB taxonomy): Bacteria > Actinomycetota > Actinomycetes > Mycobacteriales > Nakamurellaceae > Nakamurella. The sequence continues at coordinate 92,766 of CAZUXD010000001.1, forward strand.
ACGGTCGGACATCGTGATGGTGTGCAACGAGATTCCCGTCGAGGCGGTGATCGCAGCGCTCAGCACGGCGAAACGCCACGGGGTGGCCACGCTGTACAACCCCGCTCCGGCCAGGGACCTGCCGTCCGATGCCCGCGACCTGGTCGACTACCTGACGCCGAACCTCGGTGAGGCCCGGCTGCTGGCCGGCGGTGGCGAGGCCGTGGACGAGGTTCTGGACCGCTTGCGAGACCGCTTCGATGCCACGATCGTGCTGACCGCGGGCGGTGACGGGGCATACGTGGACGACGGCACGAGCCGCGTGCACGTCCCGCCGGTGCGGCCGGCCGCCGTGGTCGACACCACCGGCGCGGGCGACGCGTTCAACGCCGCGCTCGCGGTGGCGCTCTGCCGCGGCTGGTCCCCGGCGCACGCCGCCCGCTACGCCGCGGCGGCCGGCGCCCATGCCGTCAGCCGGCCGGAAGTGATCCCGGGACTGCCCACCGCCGCGGACCTCGCTCCCCTGCTGCCCGCGGGATTTTGCCAGCAAGAATCGCCACGCACAGGCGTTGCCGGACGTCGCGCCGGGCCGGGCCGCACCTAGCGCGATCCAGCCGCCACCTTCCGTCGGTTCTCCGTTCGAAGCAAAGGACACGGCCATGTACTCAGCCGCCGACCCCCTGTCGCTAGCCCCCTACATCCAGCACACCCGGATCGAGGCCGGCCTGACCCGCGACGAGCTCGTCGCGCACTGCGAGCAGGCCGCGCAGTATCGGTTCGACGCCGCGATGGTGCCGGCCAGCTGGGTACCGCTGGCGGTGTCGGTGCTGCGCGGCACCGGCATCAAGGTGGCTTCCGCGCTGGACTTCCCCACCGTCGGGGTGATGACCTCCGCCGGAAAGGCCGCCGAAGCCATCGCGATCGCGCAGGCCGGTGCGGACCAGTTGGACATGGGCGTGCAGATCGGCTGGCTCAAGAGCGGTATGGAGCGCGAGTTCGCGGCGGACATCGCGGGGGTGGTGGCGGCGGGCGTTCCGGTGAAGGTGATGCTGGAGCTGCCGCTGCTGACGCCGGCGCTCCGGGACCGGGCGGTCGACCTTGCCATGGACGCCGGCGCGGCGTACCTGAAGAACGCCAGCAGCGGCGCCGTCGAAGTGGCCAACCCGGCCAGCATCGGCTACCTCGCGGGCCGGGCCCGGTCGGGGGTCCGCGTCAAGGCCTCCGGGGGGATCACCCGACTCGACCAGGCGCTGGCGTTGCTGGATGCGGGGGCCGCGCTGCTGGGAACGAGCTCCGGCGTCGGGATCGTGACCGGCACGGCCGGCGGGCACGGCTACTAGGCCGCCACCCGCCGCCGGTGACCGACCGCCGTTGCGGGCGCAACCGGCTCGGGTGCGCCCAACCCCGCGACAGTGGTGCGAAATGTCCCGCCCACCGACCGATTTGTCGCACTTTTCGCACCAGTGTCGCGGAGATGAGGACGCGGCGTCCGTTGTGCCGCGCGGGGATTGGGGGCAACGTGGAGGTGACGGGCTTTCCGGCAACGCACGGAGCGGAAGAGATGAGCACAATTTTCGCGGAGCGGAAGATATGAGCACAGTTCGCGCGGAGCGGACGAGATGAGCACAGTTCGCGCGGAGCGCAAGAGATGAGCACAGTTCTGGTGACGGGCGGGACGGGCACCCTGGGCCGCGAGGTGGTGCGAGCGCTGGCCGCCGGCGGGCACCGCGTGCGGATCGCCAGCCGGCACCCGCGGCCCACGGGCCAGCCGATGGAGCACGGGTGGGCGGTCGTCGACTACCGCTCCGGGGCGGGGCGCGCGGATGCGCTGGCGGGGGTGGATGCCGTCGTGCTCGCGACCAGCGCCCTGCGGGAGACCGCCCCGGTGCGCGCGATGATCGACGGGACGCCGCCGTCCACGCACCTGGTCTACATCTCGATCGTCGGCGTGGATCGGATCCCGATGCCCTACTACGCGCAGAAGCTCGCCGCGGAACGGGTGGTGATCGAGTCGGGGCGGCCGTGGACCATCCTGCGCGCGACGCAGTTCCACGATCTGGCGCTGTCGATGATGAAGGCCCTCGCCCGCCCGCCGCTGATGCTCCTCCCCCGGAACATGTCGCTGCAGCCGGTCTCCGCCAAGGATGTCGGCCACCGGTTGGCCGCGCTGGCCACCGCGGATCCGGCGGGGCGGGTGGCGGACCTGGGCGGACCGCAGATCCTCACCGTTGCAGAAATGGCGGCCGCGTACCTGCGGGCGACGGGGAAGCACCGCCGGATCGTCTCCGTTCCGCTGCCCGGCAAGATGATGCGGGCGCTGGCCGACGGAGCCAACCTCGTGCCGCAGCACGCCGAGGGCTCGCAGACGTTCGCGGAGTTCCTCGCCGAGCGCATCCGGCCTTGATCCGACCGGCCCGCGGCGCCGGCCGTCGATCGCCACCGGTAAGGTCCGCCCCGTGATAGGTCGACGGATCCCGACGAGCGACGCCGGCACGCCACACCGGCGGTTGGAGTCCGGCGATGTCATCGGCAAGATCATCCTCGTGGCGGCCGCATGATGGACGGTCGGCGATGGCGGCGGTAAGGGAGGCGCGATGAGCGAACAGCCGGAAGGCGCGGAGGAACCGCGCCAGGTCGTGGTGATCGGCCCGGACGGCCAGCCGGTGGGCATGGCGCAGTTGCCGGCAGGTGACTCCGACGACGCCGCCGAAAGCGCCATCGGGGAACCGGCCAAGGTGATGCGCATCGGCACGATGATCAAGCAGCTGCTCGAGGAGGTCCGCTCGGCGCCGTTGGACGAGGCCAGCCGGGTGCGGCTGCGGGAGATCCACGCCAGGTCCATCAAGGAGCTGGAGGAGGGGCTGACGCCGGAGTTGCGCGACGAGCTGGAGCGCCTGTCGCTGCCGTTCACCGAGGATTCCGTGCCGTCCGAGTCGGAACTCCGCATCGGCCAGGCGCAGTTGGTGGGCTGGTTGGAAGGCGTCTTCCACGGCCTGCAGACGGCGCTGTTCGCGCAACAGATGGCCGCTCGGATGCAGTTGGAGCAGATGCGCCGGGCGCAGCTCCCGCCAGGCATGCGGCCACGCGGGCAGGACGGGCCCGGCCCGGCCACCGGCCAATACCTTTGAGGAGCCCGGCGGCCAAGCCTTAAGACCAGCGCTACCGAGAAGCGGCGCTGCCTAGGATCAGCACGGCGTAGAAACAAACACGCCGTAGAAACAAACACGCCGTAGAAACAAGCACGCCGTAGAAACAAGCACTGCCTAGAACCAGCGCTCCAGCACCCGCGCGACCCCGTCTTCGTCGTGGCGCGGTCCGACCTCCTTCGCGGCAGCGACGACATCGGGGTGCGCGTTGGCCATGGCGACCGACTGCCCGGCCCATCGGAGCATCTCCAGGTCGTTCGGCATGTCGCCGAAGGCGACCACGTCGGCGGCGTCGATGCCCCAGCCGTCGGCAAGGATCGAGAGCGCCGAACCCTTCGTCACCCCCGCGGCCGCAACCTCGATCAGCCCGTCGCCCGACGAATAGGTGACCGCCACCCGGCCCCCGGATGCGGCGCGGGCCGTCGGCAAGGCCTCGGCCGAGCGCCGCGAGGCATCCACCAGCAGCTTGGCCGCCGGACTCGCCAGCAGTTCCGCGCGCCCCACCCGGTGGTACTCGCGATCCGCCCACGGGTGCGAGTAGTGCGGCTCCGCCCAGAACTCCTCGACAAGGGTGTCTATCCGGTCCACCGCAAGCGCGAAGTCCATCGCCAGCAGTTCGAGGTCGGCGACGAACGCCTGCATGACGGCGGGCTGCATGACCGTGGCCCAGCGCACCTGGCCGGCCGCCACGTCGAAGACCACGGCACCGTTCATGCACACCGCCGTCCCGGTGAATCCAGCGTCGATCACCGGGTCGAGCGAGGAGACGGGCCGCCCGGTCGCGATCACCACGTGCGCGCCGGCATCGCCGGCCCTGGCCAGCGCCGCCGCGTTGCGGGCGCTGACCCTCCCATCGGCGCCGAGCAGGGTGCCGTCCAGATCGGAGACCACCATCGCCGGTGCACGCGCCGCCGCGGGCGCGCGCAGCGCCGGCGGGACGGGGTCGGCCTTGGACATGGTCACCAGGCCATTGTTCCAGACCGGGCCAGCCGGTGGGCCTCCCGGACGGCCGTCGTGCCGTCCGCCGCCGGCCGCGCGCCGAAAAGTGTTCTCCGGCAACAACTCACCGGCTCGGCTCGAGCACCTCACGGCCCAGGCCCGGCTGCAGCGCGGTGGGCACCCGGACCGATCCATCCGGCCGCTGGTGATTCTCCAGGATCGCCACCAGCCACCGCGTCGTCGCGAGCGTGCCGTTCAGCGTCGCCGCGATCTGCGGCTTGCCGTCCGCGCCCCGATACCGCACCGACAGCCGGCGCGCCTGGAACGTCGTGCAGTTCGAGGTTGAGGTGAGCTCCCGGTAGGTGCGCTGCGACGGTATCCATCCCTCGCAGTCGTACTTGCGGGCCGCCGAACTGCCCAGGTCGCCGGCCGCGACATCGATGACGCGGTAAGGAATCTCGACGGCGGCGAGCATCTCCTCCTCGAAGGCAAGCAGCTTGGCATGCTCGCCGGCGGCCTGCTCGGGCCGGCAATAGGAGAACATCTCCACCTTGTCGAACTGGTGCACCCGGATGATCCCGCGGGTGTCCTTGCCATAGGAGCCCGCCTCCCGGCGGAAACAGGAGGACCAGCCGACGTAGCGCAATGGGTCGCCGTCCAACTTGAGGATCTCGCCCGAGTGGTAGGCGGCCAACGGCACCTCTGCGGTGCCCACCAGATACAGATCGTCGGCTTCGAGCCGGTAGACCTCGTCCGCATGCTCGCCCAGAAAACCGGTGCCCTCCATGGCTTCCGGCTTGACCAGCACGGGCGGAATCATCGGTACGAAGCCGTGCCGGGCGGCCGTCGTCACCGCCAGGTTCAACAGGGCCCACTGCAACTGCGCGCCCACGCCGCGCAGGAAGTAGAACCGCGCGCCGGAAACCTTTGCGCCGCGCTCGGTATCGATCGCGCCCAGCAACTCACCCAACTCGACATGATCGCGGACCGGGTCGGGCAGCGCCGCGGGCTCCCCGACCTGCTTGATCACGACGAAATCCTGTTCACCTCCGGCCGGTACCCCCGGTTCGATGACGTTCGCGATCGCCCTGTGCGCCGCGGCCATCGCGTCGTTCGCCGTCGCCTCCGTCGCCTCGGCGTCCTTGACCTGCGCCGCGAGTTCCTTTGCCTGCTGTAGCAGGATCGGGCGCTCCTCGGCCGTCGCCCGCCCGACTTCGCGGCCGAACTCCTTCTGCATAGCCCGCAACCGGTCCCCGGCCGCGACGGCCGCACGCCGAGCGGCGTCGGCCTGCAGCAGCCGGTCGACCGCCGCGGGATCGTCGCCGCGGGCGCGCTGCGAGGCGCGGACGGCGTCCGGGTCGTCGCGAACAAGGCGCAGGTCGATCACGGGTCGAGGGTACGCGGAGCGGCCGAACGCCCGGCCGCGCACCCGGTGGCTGCGGGCATGATGGGGCCATGGCGGTGACGATGCCCCCGGAGGAGTTCGAGGCCTTGGTCGCCGACGCGTTGGACCTCATCCCGGAGACGCTGGCCCGGGCGATGGACAACGTCGTGGTGCTCATCGCGGACCGGCATCCGACCCGCAGCCTCTACGGGCTCTACCACGGGGTCGCCCTCACCAGCCGGACGAGTTCCTACTCCGGGCACCTGCCGGACACCATCACCATCTACCGCGACCCGATCCTGGCCCATGCCCGCTCCGCCGACGAAGCCCGCGAACAGGTCGTCACCACCGTGATCCACGAGGTGGCGCATCACTTCGGGATCGACGACGACCGGCTGGAGCAACTCGGCTGGGCGTGATCGCCGGCCGGTGCGCGAGACTGTTTCGGTGGCGGTTGTCGCGGTGGTCGGGGAGGTGGTGGCCGACGCGGTCCAGGTCCCTGCGCGGGACGGCGCCGAGCGGCCGGATCGAGGCGCGGCGCAGACCACCGGACGGGCCATGCGGTTGGAGGTGCATCCGGGCGGCGGCCCCGCGAACACCGCGCTGGCCCTGGCGCGGCTCGGCTCCACCGCGCGGTTCGCCGGGCGGCTCTCCACCGGAGCCCTCGGCCGCCACTGCCGATCCCACCTGGAATTCTCCGGCGTCGACCTGAGCGCCTGTATCGACGTGGCCGAGCCGGCCACCTTGGCGATCACCAGCCTGGGTGATCACGGCGTCGCCCGGTACGAGTTCTACGTCGAAGGCACCGCCGACTGGGGCTGGACCGAGGCGGAGCTTGGCCGGCTGCTCGACCCGGCACTCGGACCTCACCCGGCCGCCGTGCACACCGGGTCGCTGGCGCTGGCCCGCACGCCCCCGGGGCGCCTGATCGAAGACCTGCTGGCCGAAGCGGCGCCTTCCGCGACCATCAGCATCGACCCCAACCTCCGCACCGGGTTGATCCCCCCGTCGACCTACCGCGAGGCGATCCGCCGGTGGGCCGGCCTGGCCGACATCGTGCGGCTCTCGGAGGACGACCTGTCCGCGCTGTGGCCGGGGATCGGACCACAGGACGCGGCGGATCGGCTCCATGCGGCCGGCGCATCGCTGGTCGTCGTCACGCTGGGCGGCGCGGGGGCGTTCGGATCGCTGCGCACCGCCGGGCGGGCGGCGCGGATGCGGGTGCCGGCGGTGCCGGTGGACGTCGTGGACACGGTGGGCGCGCGTGACGCGTTCCAGGCCGGGTTGTTGCACTACCTGGGCGAGGCCGGCCTGCTGGGCGGGCGCCTGCCGCCCGGCTGCGCCGACAAGCTCGAGGCTGCGCTGGTTTTCGCCTCGCGAGCGGCGGCGATGACGTGCTCTCGGGCCGGCGCCGATCCGCCGTGGGCGCACGAGCTCCGCTGACCGTCGGCGCCCCGCGCCGACGCCTCGTCATCGCCTGTGCCACCATCGGCCCATGACAAGATCACAGCTTTCCGACGCCGCCCGCGAATTCCTCCGGCGGCCGGGACCCTGCGTCATGGGCACGGTGGGCCGGCGCGGCCAGCCCGTGACGGCCGCCACCTGGTTCCTGCTGCAGGACGACGACACGATCCTGGTGAACATCGAGGCCGGGCGGGCGCGAATCCGCCACGTGCAGGCCGATCCCCGGGTCGCGCTGACTGTGCTCGGCGAGACCTGGTACACGCATCTGTCTATCCAGGGCCGCGCCATCCGCATCGACACGGACCCCGACATGTCGGTGATCGACCGGGTCGCCGAGCACTACACGGGTTCGCCCTATCCGACCCGGGACAAGCAACGGGTGAGCATCGTGGTGGCGATCGACCGGTGGTTCGGCTGGAAGGTCGGCTGACGAGGGCGGGTCGGCGGGTCCCGGGATCCGATCGCTCCCCGATGCCGATCAGCGGGGGCCGAGCAGCCGGCGGCGCGGGTGCCGGATCGTGATGTGCCCTCCGCGCCGCTCGCCGGTCAACTGGAGTTGCAGTACCCCGGTCGCTGCCGGGCGGACGCGGTTCTCGATCCCGCCGTTTCGCACGACGAGCTCGTTCATCCGGATGCCCGTCCCCCGCGGCACGATGAGTTCGACTGTCCCATAGCGCCTTCCGACGAATTCGAGTTGAACCACCGGGCTGGTCAGTTGCGCGTCGCAGAAGTCGAGCCGGGTGCTTCCCGAACCGCCGAGGACGATCAACGCCGGCACCACCCAGTGGCCGCGCAGGTCGCGGCGGCCCCATCCGGCCAGTCGCAGCGCCGGCGGTGACGATCCTTCCGGCGCCGCGGCGAATCGTGGCGGCGGGGCCGCGAAGAAGGCCTGCCCCGGGTCCGAACCGGGCGCGCGCCGCAGATCCTCCGTCACCGTCCCGGTCGTCACCACCAGGCCCGGCAGGTCCAACAACGTCGCGTTCACCTCGGCCCTGGTCCGAGCGGCGATGACGATCGCCGTGCGCTCCTCGAACTCGGCCAGGTCGATCAATCCGCGCCCGGTTGCCTTCTGCAGCAACGACATGACGTGCGTGCGCTCCGCGTCCGAGACCCGCAGATCACGCGGGTCGACAGCAAAGCCGGCCACGGGCGACAGGATAGCCGCTGTGCGGGCCGCCACCGGCACGGCCGCACCTGGTGCCGCGGCTCGCCGCCCTGCGCGCGCCACCTGCGTTCGGCACCGGGCCGACTGGGTCCGGCCCAGGGCCGACTGGGTTCGGCACCGGGCCGACTGGGTTCGGCACCGGGCCGACTGGGTCCGGCCCGAGGCGACGACGGCGGTCGGGCCCTACTCCGCGGCCCCGTCCCCCACCGGCGCGTCGCCCGCGGCGCCCGCGCCAACCGCCTCCGCGGGCGCCTCCGCGGCCGGGCCGCCCTCGGCCTCCGCGTCGAGCGCCGCGCCACCGAGCGCCTGCTCGCTCCAGGACACGGCACGCCATTCGCCGCCCGGATGGCCGTCGAGGACCACGGCACCGGTGTTGCCCAGGTGGCTCGCCTCGCCGAGCGTGCGGGTGAGGTTCCTCGCCCGGATGGTGGCCCACACCCGGATCGCCGCACCGTGGCTGACCGCGACCACCGACCCGTCGCCGCCGGCGATTCGCGCCATGTCCACGACGGCCTCGTCGAACCGTTCCAGCACCTCCCAGCCGCTCGGACCGCCGGGCATCCGCCGGCGCAGGTCGTCTTCGAGCCAGGCCTTGAGGGTGGCGATGTAAAGGCGCACCGCCCCGGCGTCCGCGCGCATCTCCAACTCGCCCGCGTCGATCTCCCGTAGCCCCTGGCGGATCTGTACCGACAGCCCACGAGAGGCCGCCAGCGGCGCCGCGGTCTCACGAGCGCGCAATTGGTCCGACGCGAAAAGCGCGTCGACGGCCTGGCCGCGAAGCGCCCCTGGCACGGCCGCCGCCTGCAGCCGTCCGAGGTCGGTGAGTCCCGGACCGGGCGGAGCGGTGTCCAGCAGCCCCAACACGTTCGACGGGGTCTGCCCGTGCCGAACCAGCGTCAGCCTCACCGTTGTCCTCACCTGCATCGTCGATCGCCCGCCCCGACGGCGGTCCACCCGGCACGCCCCCGCGCTACGCCGGCGGCGGCTCCGGCGGAACGAGATCCAGTGTGCCCGGTAGGTCGCCGCGCAGCAGTCCGGCGACCACTGCGCCGGCGCGCCGGAAGCTCTCGACGGAGGCGAAGGCCGCGGGCGGAACCACAGCGCCGCGCATCCTGGGATACGAGCCAAGATATCGCAGCAGCGCGCCGCGCCGGGCGAGCGCGGACAGCACATCGGCCACCGCCGGATCCGACACGTGCCCGTCGGCGTCCACCAGGAACACGTACTCACCCAGCGCGGTTCGCGTCGGCCGGGACTCCAACCTGGTGAGGTTGATGCCCCGGGCCGCGAACTCCGACAGCAGGCCCAGCAGGGTTCCCGGCCGGTTCGCCACCGACAGGACCATCGAGGTGCGGTCGTTCCCGGTCGGATCGGGTGGCGGTGCCGGCCGCCGCAGGAGCACGAAACGGGTGATCGCATCCCTCACCAGGCCGATGTCGTCGGCCAGCACCGCAAGGCCGTAGCGTGCGGCCGCCACCGGCGCGGCCGCTGCCGCGTCGAGCGTTCCGGCGGCGACGGCAGCGGCGGCCGAGGCGGTGGAGTCGGTGACGACGGTGCGGGCGGCGGCGACCTGCCGGGCCAAGAAGTCGCGCACCTGGGCCAGGCCGTGCGGGTGCGAGCCGACCGACGTCACCTGCGAGATTTCGGTGCCCGGGCGCGCCAAGAGTTGAAACGTCACCGGCACGTAAGCCTCCGCGGTGATGAGCAGCGGATCCCCGTGGGTGAGTTCGTCGTGGGTGAGCGGCACCGCCCCTTCCACCGAGTTCTCCAGCGGCACGCACGCCGCGTCGGCCTGGCCGGAGCGGACCAGCGCCAGGGCGGCCGACACCGACATCGCCGGCACGAGCGCGGCGGCGGAGCCGAAGCGCGCCAGCAGGTCGAGGGCGGCCTGTTCGGTGAAGGTGGCCGCCGGGCCGAGATAGGCCCAGCGCGTCGCGGCGTTGGTCACGATCTGCACCCTATCGAGCGGCGACGCCGGCATCCGGCCAACATGCGGGATCCCTTGCGCACAGCCCTCCGGCCTGCAGCAAGGACGAGGCGCGGTCGGCGAGAGCTGGCCCCCTTGCGCGCAACGCTCCGGGTCGACGCCCCGGCGGCCCGGCGGCCGTATCCCGTCGACCTGCGGGATCCTTGCGAAGGTCGCCGGCGCGGGATCCCGGACAATGGGCCGATGCTGATCGTGACCCCGAACCCGGCGGTGGACCGCACCGTGCGGCTGGCGACGCTGCGGCCCGGCGAAGTCATCCGCACCCGAGTCGGGCGGAGCGCCGCCGGCGGCAAGGGTGCGAACGTCGCGCGCGCCGCCCGGTGCCTGGGCGCCCCGGGGACCGTCCTGGCATTCGTTCCTCGGAGCGGCGGGGCGTACCTCGAATCCCTCTACGCGGTGGAAGGCCTCGCATTGGTCGCGGTGCCGGTGGCGGGCGCCGTGCGCACCTGTACGGCGCTGCTGGAAGATGCCGGGCGGGTGACCCTCCTCAACGAACCCGGCCCCGCCCTTGCGGACGGCGATTGGGACCGGCTGATGGCGGCGCTTCGCGAGGCGTTGTCCGCCGGCGTTCGCGCGCCCGGGCCGGTCGTCTGCTCCGGTTCACTGCCGCCGGGCGCGCCGGTGGGTGGGTACGCCCGGGTCGTGCTGGCGGGGCACGACGCCGGACGCGAGGTGGCCGTCGACTCGTCCGGGGAGCCGCTCGCGCTGGCCGTCGCCGCCGGCGCCGACCTGGTGTGCCCCAACCTCTCCGAGGCGGAGCGCACCATCTCCGCGATGACGGCCCAGGCGCCCGTCCCCGGAACATCGGCCGGTCCCAGGGCCTCGTCACCGGCCCCTGTCGACGCCGAGAAGGTCCACGACGGCGGTGACGACGTCCCGGGGCGGGCCGCAGCCGCCGCCGCAGCCCTGCATGGGATGGGCGCTGCCTGGGCGGTGGTGACGGCCGGTGCGGCGGGCGCCGCGGTGTGCGGACCCGGCACCGCCCGGTGGCTGCCGGCCCCGGCGGCATCCGTCCGAAACCCCATCGGGGCCGGCGACTCGTTCCTGGCGGGGGTCGTCGCGGCGCGGCAATCGGGTCGGGACTGGCTCGGCGCGACTCGCCGTGGACTCGCGGCGGGCAGCGCCTCCGTCGAGCAGGAGGCGGCGGGGGTGCTCGACCCGGCCCGGGTGGATCAGTTGGAGCGGGATCTCGGCGGGCACTGATCGTCAGCCAGCGATCTTGGTGGCGGCGCCGTGGGCTTGCCGCTCCGTTCTCGAGTTCGTCGCCGGCGCCGCCGCGCCGAACCTCCCGGCCGCCGCACGCGCCGGCACCGGGCGGGGCGGGGACGTCGACACCTGTGCGGATCGCCACGGGCTGACCGGGCCGCCCGGCTCCCGCTGGTTAGGCTGATGATCGCCATGACGAGCCCCCGTGCGATCCGCCTCGGCGACGACTTCCTGCCGCCGATCGGCGACGACGCGCACCGGGAAACGCGCCGATCGGTGACGCTGGAGATCGTCGTGGTCTTCGTCATCACGCTGGGCATGAGCGGTCTGCGGGCCCTGGTCACCATCATCGAGACGCAGATCAAGGCGAGCCAGGCGCACGTCTCGTTGAACCAGACCCACGTCTCCGTCGCGGCGCCGCAGTCGTCGGTGGGCATCGTCGACCTGGTCCGCCAGGTGCTCTCGATCGCGCAGGGGCTGGCCTGGGGCGGACTCGGGCTCTACCTGCTGTGGCGCGCCGGCGCTCGCATGTCCAGGCACCTGGGGCTCGACCTGCGGCGTCCGTGGCGGGACCTGGCGGCCGCCGTCGGGCTCGCCGCCCTCATCGGCATACCGGGTCTCGCGCTCTACCTGGTCGCGAACCGGCTGGGGTTCTCCGTCACCGTCGAAGCGTCCACGCTGACCGACGCCTGGTGGCGGATACCGGTTTCGGTGCTGATCGCGTTCGAGAACGGCTTCCTGGAGGAGGCGCTGGTCGTCGGCTACCTGCTGCTGCGGCTTCGCCAACTCGACGTCCGGGTGCCCGTCGCGCTGCTGCTCTCCGGGCTGCTGCGCGGCTCCTACCACCTCTATCAGGGTTACGGCGCGTTCGCCGGGAACCTGGTGATGGGCCTCGTCTTCGGCTACGTCTTCCTGCGGTGGCGCAGGTTGTGGCCGCTGGTGGCCGCGCACGGCCTGATCGACACCGTCGCGCTCGTCGGATACCCGCTGCTGCACGGACACGTGGGCTGGCTGCCGTAAGGCTGCCGCAAGCACCCCTGCGGACGGCCGGTCGGCGCGCGCATTCCAGCCGGACGATGTTCCTCGAAATCCGCTCCGCGAGCCCGGGAATGGCGCGCTGGCGCATGCGCCAGCCAGACCCGTGACGTGGCCCCCGCTCTACGACTGGGGGCCGTAGAGCTCCTCCGCGCGGAAGCACGCCGACCAGTGGCCGGGCCCCATCGTGACGGGCGGCGGAATCCCCTCCGCGCAGCGCGGCTGCGCCACCGGGCAGCGGGTCCGGAACCGGCAGCCGCTGGGTGGATTGCTCGGGTTCGGCAACTCGCCGAGGATCTTGATGCGCTTGCGCCCCCGCTGCACCACCGGGTCCGGCACCGGTATGGCCGACAGCAGCGCCTCGGTGTACGGGTGCGCCGGGTGCTCGTAGATCGTGTCGCGGTCGGCGACCTCCACCAGCCGGCCGGCGTACATGATGCCGACGCGATGCGAGATGTGACGCACCACCGAGAGGTCATGGGCGATGAACAGGTAGGAAAGCCCGAGCTTCTCCTGCAATTCCTGCAACAGGTTGACGACCTGCGCCTGGATCGACACGTCGAGGGCGGACACCGGCTCGTCACAGATGATCATGCTCGGCCGCAGCGCCAGCGCCCGAGCGATACCGACCCGCTGGCGTTGCCCTCCGGAAAACGCGTGCGGGAAGCGGTCCGCCGCGTCGGCCGGCAATCCGACCAGCTCGAGCAATTCCGCAACGCGTTCCGTGGCTTCGGCGGGACTGCGAACGATCCGGTGCACCAGGAAGGGCTCGCCGATGATCTCGCCGACCTTCAGCCGGGGGTTCAGGCTGGCGTACGGGTCTTGGAAGACCAGCTGCAGGTTGCGATGGACCGCGCGACGCACCCTCGGCTTGACGTGCGTGATCTCTTTCCCGTCGAAGACGATCCGGCCGGCGGTGATCGGCGCCTTTCCAAGGATCGCCCGACCCGTCGTCGTCTTGCCGGAACCGGTCTCGCCGACCAAGCCGAACGTTTCGCCGCGGTGGATCTTGAAGCTGACGTCCGTCACGGCCCGGGCCATCACCCGGTGCTGGCCCCAGAATCCTGCGTGGCCCACCGGGTACTCGACCGACAGCCCGTCGACGCTGAGCAGCACCTCGCGGTCGTCACCGGCGGCCGGGTCGGCCGCCGGATCGGTGGCCGGATCGGTTCCTAGTACGGGTGCCAGCATGCCAACCTCCTTTGCGTCTGTATGTCCGACTCCAACGGCGGAACGTCGACCGTGCAACGATCGATGCGCCGTTCGCACCGCGGGGCGAACGCGCACCCGACGATTTCCGCGTTGGCGGCGGGGGGGCTACCAGCTATGCCGACAAGCCGGTGCTCGACTGCGTCGAGGCGCGGGGTCGAGGCCAGCAGTCCCCGCGTGTACGGGTGACGCGGGTACGCGAATATCGGATCGATCGGGCCCTCTTCGACGATCTTTCCCGCGTACATGACGGCGACCCGATGGCACAGCCCCGCGACCACCCCCAGGTTGTGGGTGATCATCAGTACGGCGAGCCCCAGGCGGGCCTGGATGTCTGCCAGCAACTCCAGGATCTGCGCCTGGATCGTGACGTCCAACGCGGTGGTCGGCTCGTCCGCGATCAGCAGCTTGGGCTCGCAGGCAAGCGCGATGGCGATGAGCGCGCGCTGCCGCATCCCGCCGGAGAATTCGTGCGGGTACTGGCTCAGTCGCTGCCGGGGCGACGAGATGCCGACCAGGTCGAAGAGTTCCACCGCGCGCTCCCGCGCCTGCGCCCGGCTCATGTGCATATGGCGCCGCAGGACCTCTATCACCTGCATGCCCACCGTGTACACCGGGTTCATGGACGTCATCGGGTCCTGGAACACGATCGCGATGTCCTTGCCCCGCATGGTCCGCATCCGCGCGCCGTCGTCCTCGAGCAGGCTCAGCCCGTTCCAGCGGATGTCGCCGCCGGTGATCTTCCCGGGCAGCTTCACCAGCCCCATCATCGCCAACGCCGTCACGCTCTTCCCGGACCCGGACTCGCCGACCAGCGCGACGGACTCGCCCGTGCGAACCACGAAGGACACGTCACGCACCGCATGCACGCGGCCGCGGCGCAGCAAGAAGTCGATCCGCAGGTTGTCGACCTCCAGCAGGGGGGGCTGCTCCGGGGCGGCCATCCCGCGACTCTCCGCCAATGCAACGGGCCCGCTCATACTGCGCCTCCTGCCACCATGGACGCCGCGAACCGCTTCTCCCGCTCGTGCGGGTCGGCGACCACGCGCAACCAACTGGCGAACATATTCACTCCGATGACGGTAATGGCGATGGCGATACCCGGGAACGTGACCAGCCACCAGGCGCTGTACACGTAGTCCTGGCCCTCGGCGATCTCCAGGCCCCAGGACATCTGTGGCGGCTGCACGCCGAGGCCGAGGAACGACAGGGTGGCCTCGGCCAGCACGATACGCGCGAACTCCAGCACCCCGACGGTGACGATGGGGGAGGTCAGGTTGGGCGCCACGTGGCGCGCCATGACGCGGCGGGGCCGGCTCCCGACCAACTCCGCCGCCTCCACATATGGCATCTCCCGCAACGACAGGACCGTGCCGCGCGCCACCCTGGCATACATCAGCCACCCGGTGATGCAGAGCACCACGATCACTGTCGAGACGCTCGGGCCGATGGCGGTAAGGATCAGCAGCGCCAGCAGCAGGCCGGGGAACGCGCCCTCGATGTCGACGACCCGCATGATGAACGAGTCCACCTTGCCGCCGAAGTAGCCCGAGATGATCCCCATGGCCGTTCCGAAGCCGCCGGCGATGAGCACCACCGAAATACCGACGATCAGCGAGATGCGTGACCCGTAAATCACCCGGGACAGGATGTCCCGGCCCAATTGGTCCGTGCCCAGCACATGGGTGAGCGAGCCGCCGTCCATCCAGAACGGCGGGACCAGCCGGTCGGCCAGGATCTGCTTGGAGGGATCGTGCGGCGCGAGGAACGGTGCGAATACCGCCACCAGGATGAACAGCACGACGAAGAGCAGCCCGAAGAAGCCGGCCTTGTCGCCCCAGAGTTCACGGACCCCGGAACCCATCGCGCGGAGCAGCGTTTTTCGCGGCGACGGTTGGTCCTGCTTGGGCTCGCTCGGTGTTATCAGCTCGGTAGCGATTTCAAACACCCACCTTCACGCGCGGGTCGATCACTCGGTACAGGATGTCCATGAACAGGTTGATGATGACGACCATGACCGCCACAAGGATCACGATCGCCTCCAATAGGGTGAAGTCGTGGTTGAGGATCGAGTCGAAGGCCAAATGGCCGATGCCGGTCCAGCCGAACACCACCTCGACGACGACCGCGTAGCCGGATAGCGCGCGAACCAGATCCCACCCCCACAGGGAGACGGCGGGAGCCAGCGCGTTTCGCAGGGTGTGCACGCTGATCCTGCGGAACGCGCTCAATCCCTTCGCCTCGGCCGTGAGCACGTACTGCTTGTTGAGCTCGTCGATCATCGAGGAACGGACCACCATGGCGACCCGGCCGGTGGGTGGAGCGCCGAGCGCTATGGCCGGCATGACGATGGCCAGGGTCCCCTCCCGGCCGGACACCGGGAACCACCCGAGCTTGACCCCGAACACGATGATCAGGAGCAGCCCGAGCCAGAACTGCGGCAGGGACAGCCCGATCAGGCTCAAGAAGGTGACGACCCGGTCGAGCAGGCGCCCGGGCCGAAGCGCCGCTATGACGCCAATGGCCACCGCGGCCACGAACGCGGCCAGCAGCGAGACGAACACCAACTCGAGGGTCGCCGGGAGGTAGGTCAGCGCGATCCCGAGCGCGGGCTGCTTCCGGACATAGGAATCACCGAAATTCAGGTGCAACAGCCCGTTCCAGAAGCTGAAATACTGCACGATCATCGGCCGGTCCAGGCCCAACTGGTGATCGAACGCTGCCCGCTGCTCGGCGGTCGCTGTCAGCGGCAGCATCACCTTGGCCGGGTCGCCGATGATCCGGGTGACGACGAACACCACCGAGACCACGCCGATGACCACGACCAGCCCGTGGACGGCCCTTTGGAGTATGTACTTGCCCATTTCGTCAAGTGCCTCTTCTCGCGCCGGCCTCACCGCGCCGGCCTCCCCGGCTAGAAGCCGGGGAGGCCGAACGGCTCAGTTCGTCTTAACCGACATGTCCGCGACGTAGATCTGGCTGTCCGCCCGCGGGGTCCACGTCACCCTCTTGGACGCGCCGTACAGATCCTGCACCTGCGGCCCGAAGTAGAACATCGCCTGGTCGCAGCCGATCTGCATGATCTGCTGATACTGCTTGAGCCGCGCATCCTGGTCAAGGTTCTGCCGCGCCTCGTTCGCCAGCTTGACGACCTCCTGGTTGTTGTTCGACGCACCGGAACCGCCATGCGCGTAGTACGTCGTCACCGTGCGGTCCGCGTCGAACAGCGAGTTGTCGGTGTACAGGATGATCGCGTCAGGGCGTTCGGGCTGGTTGAACAGCTTGTCCAGGTACTGGCCGAACTGCAGCATCTCCACGTTGACCGTCAGGCCGATCTCCCGCCAGGCCTGCGCGACCGCCTGGGCGAAGTCGCGGTCTGCGAGCCAGCGACCGGAGGCGTCGGCCACCATGTTGATCGTCTTGCCCTTGGCGCCGGCCTTCTCGACCAGTTCCTTGGCCTTGGCCTGGTCGAAGGGGATGGGCTGCAGATCCGGGTTGAATCCGAACCAGCTCTTGTCCATCACCTGGCAGGGGTCCGGCGTGGCGTAACCGCCGAACACCGTCTTGGCCATCTCGGCGGTGTTGACGCCGTAGTTCAGGGCCTTGCGCACATCCACGTTCGCGGTGACCCCGGCCTCGTTGTTGAGGATGACGATCGCGTGGTTGGTCCCGGGCGCCGTCAGCAGTTGCGGTACCGCCTTCGCGTCATTGGGCAGCAGGTTGGTGACCAGGTCCGTCTGGCCGGAGAGCAGCTGCGCGAGGCGAGTGCCCGACTCCTGCGGGAAGGTGAACTTGACCGACGTGATGCTGGGCTTGTCGCCCCAGTAGTCGGGGTTGACCTTCAGCGTGACGTTGGTGCCGTGGGTCCAGCTGTCGAGCATGTACGCGCCGGTTCCCACCGGATTCAGGTCCGGCTTCTCCGCCTTCGGTGCCATCATCCCGATGAAGTACATCCGGGAGGGCAGGATCGGGTCGGGCTCCTTGGTGATGACGTCGAGGGTGTACTCGTCCTTGGCCTTGGCGTCGACGATCGTGCTGATGCTGGAGATCAGTTCCGAGTTGAACTTCGGGTCGATCATCCGCTTGATGCTCCAGACGGCGCTCTCCGCGTTGAACGGCTCGCCGTCGGTGAACTTGACGCCCTGGCGCAACTTGAACTCCCAGGTCGTGGGGTTGACCTGGGTGGGCAGCTCGGTGGCCAGCCACGGCTCGAGCTTGCTGCCGTCAGGGGACCGGCGCAGCAGCTTCTCGTAGATGTTGTCCGCGACGTCACGGTTGTTGCCGTCGTCGCGGGCCTGCGGGTCCATCGTCGTCGGCTCGCCGTTGATGGTCAACGTGACCGACGCACCCTGGACGACGTCACCGCCTGCCGGCGGGGCGCTGCTTTCGGTGCCTGCCGGCGGAGCGCTGCTTTCGGTGCCTCCCGGCGCCGCGCTGCTGGTGTTCCCTCCAGAACTGCTCGAGGTTTGCTCGGGGCTGGTCTTGGTGCCGGACGAGCAACCCGCTATCGCGATCGCAAGCGCGACCGGAATAGCGATCACTGCGGTGAGCCTGGTGCGCATTAACGCCTCCGGATCGTTGAGGGCCTCCCACCGGATTGATGGGAGGTCAGGACGAATCGGGCTAGAGCGAGGTGCCGTCGCCCGATTGGGCATGCTGTATTGCTCGTAAAACGGCTTCAGGTGTGGCCGGCGCGTGGTTCAGACGGACGCGGAGCGGGCGGAGCGCATCGACGATCGCGGCGGCGATGGCTGCGGGCGGGGCGACCGCACCGCCCTCGCCGACGCCCTTGATACCGATCGGGTTGAGCTTGGAGAGGTACTCCTGATGGGCGACCGCGATGGCGGGCACCTCGACCGCGCTGGGCAACAGGTAGTCCATGTAGGTCGACGTCATCGGCTGGCCCGAGCTGTCGTAGCGGGCCTCTTCGAGCAACGCGTTTCCGATGCCGTGCGCTATTCCGCCGTGCACCTGGCCCTCGACCACCATCGGGTTCAGCATCTGCCCGCAGTCGTCGGCCGATGCGTACGAGAGGATCTTGACGGCGCCGGTTTCGGTGTCCACCTCCACCACCGCCGCATGGGTACCGGACGACCAGGTCACGGTCGGCACGATGAAGTAGTGCTCCACCTGCAGGCCCGGTTCCATGCCGGCCGGAACACGGCAGTGCGGGCCGGGTGCGGCAGCGCTGGCGATGTCGCGCAGGCTCACCGAGGTGCTCGGATCACCCTTCACCCGCGCCTGGCCGTCGACCATTTCGAGGTCGGCCGGGGAAACCTCAAGGACTTCGCCCGCTATCGCGAGGATCTTCTCGCGCAACAGGACCGACGCTCCCACCACGGCGCTGCCGGCGGTCACCGCGCTGCGGCTGGCCATCGTGCCGATGCCGTACGAGATCGCCGCGGTGTCCGTGGGGTGCAGCGTCACCATCGAAACGTCCACGCCGAGCTGGTCCGCGGCCACCTGGGTGAGCGTCGTCTCCAGCCCCTGCCCGTGGTTCTGCGCGCCGGTGAAGATCGACACCCGGCCGGTCGGATCGACCCGGATCACCGCGCCCTCATGCGGCCCGACGCCGGAGGCCTCCATGAAGGACGCCACCCCGATTCCGATCCGGTGGACCGTGGCGCTCTGCTCCTTCTGACGCTTGCGCCAGGTGTCCATGCCCACCAGGTCGAGTGCCTGGTCGAGCTGTTCCGGGAAGTTGGCCTGGTCGTAGACGATGGGTTGGTTGTCCCGGTAGGGAATGCCCATCGGGTACGGCATCTGCTCGGGGGTGATCAGGTTCCGGCGCCGCACGTCGATCGGATCCAGGTTCAACTCATCGGCGATCAGGTCGACGAGGCGCTCCATCACGTAGGTGCACTCCGGCCTCCCGGCGCCGCGGATCGGCGATGCCGGGGCCTTGTTGGTCAGCACACCGGTGCAGGTGATGGCGAAGTTGTCGATGTGGAAGGGGCCGCGGAAGTGCGCGGCGACGTTGTACGAGACGGTGATCGCGTAGTTGTTGTGCGCGCCGAAGTCGACGATGAAGTTGTCGCGGACGGCGCGGATCGTGCCGTCGTCGTCGAACGCGACTTCGGCCTCGTGGATCTGGTCCCTGCTGTGACGGGTGTTCTGCAGGTTCTCCCTACGGTCCTCGATCCAGCGCACGGGCCGCCCGAGGTCCCGGGCCAGGAACGGGATCAGCACGTCCTCGTGGTACATACCGGTGCCGAAGCTGCCGCCGATGTCCGGGCCGACGCAGCGCACGTTGTCGGCGGGCATGTCCAGCATCTCGGAGATCATGGATCGCAACAGGTGCGGACGGGTGTTCGTCGAGTGCACCAGGATTTCGTCGCGCCCGGGGTGGTATTCGGCCAGGATGCCGCGCGGCTCGATCGCGTTCGCCACTTGACGGCCCATCGACAGGCGGACCCGCAGCGTATGCGGCGCGGAGGCGAAGGCGCCTTCGACGTCGCCGGTTTCCACGTGGTAGGTCTGTTGCACGTTGGTGCCGAGTTCGTCGTGCAGGGTCGCCGAACTCGGATCGCGCGCCTGCTCGGGGTCGATCACCGGCGGGAGCGGCTCGTAGTCGACGACGATCTGCTCCAGGGCGTCCTCGGCGATGTACGGCGAGGTGGCAACGACGTACCCGATCGGCTGGCCGACCCACAGGGCCTTCTCGGCGGGGAGCGGCGGCATCGGGTTGTGCTTGACGTCGAGCTTGATCGCGGCCATGATCGCCGGCCCGAGGTCGCGCATCGCGGGTTCGGGAAAGTTCCCCACCTTGCCGGCCAGGTCCGACGCGCTGTAGAACGCGACCACCCCGTCGAGCTCAAGGGCCGCGGACGCGTCGATGCCGTTGATCCGCGCGTGGGCGTGGGTGCTTCGCAGCGCGGCGGCGTGCAGCAGTCCCGTCACCTTGATGTCGCCGAGGTAACGGCCCCGGCCGCTCACCAAGCGTTGGTCCTCCTTGCGAGGAACGCGCGTCCCCACGAACTTGCGCGGCAAGGTCTTCTCGGTGATGCGCATCTCGGTCGCGCTCATCTCAGCCACCCGACACCACCTGCCGCATGTCCGCCGCGGCCTGCTGGGCCGCAGAAACGATGTTCTGATAACCCGTACACCGGCAAAGGTTTCCGCTGATTCGCTCGCGGATCTCGGCCTCGCTCGGATCGGCCGCCTCATCGAGGTACTCGGTGAGCGTCATGAGCATTCCCGGTGTGCAGAACCCGCACTGCAGAGCGTGCTGCGAGGTGAACGCCTGCTGCAGCGGACTCAACTCCCCGCCGGCGCCCACCAGACCTTCAACGGTGCGGATCTCGCAGCCGTCCGCTTGCACGGCCAGCATGAGGCACGAGCGCACCGAACTGCCGTCCAGCAGGACCGTGCACGCACCGCAGACCCCGTGCTCGCAGCCCAGGTGCGTACCGGTGAGATCCAACTCGTCGCGCAGGAAATCGGCCAAGGTCATACGCGTATCGGCGTCGCGCTGATACATTCGTCCGTTCACGCGGACGGCGATGGGCCGAATCCTGGTCCCCGCTGTCGCCTCAGCCATTTACCGCGCCCTTCGTTGCTTCGGCTGCCCGTTCCGCGGCGATGGCCAAGCCACGCCTGGTGAGCACCTCGCCGACAGTCTTTCGGTAGTCCGCACTGCCGTGCAGGTCGCTGGGCGGCTCAAGGCGCTCATGTACCTGGCGCGCCGCTTCCGCGAACGCCTCCGCCTCGGGCTGCCTCCCCACCAACGCCTTCTCTGCCTCGGCGATCCGCAGCGGGGTCCCGGCCGCTCCGATCACCACGATGCGCGCGTCTTCGACCGTGCCTTCGCCGGTGAGCCGCAGGACGCTTGCCACCCCGATCAGCGCGAAATCACCGAAACGCCGCGCGAGTTCGACGAAACTGGACCCGACGCGCCCTTGAGGCAGCGGTAGCCGAACCTCGGTGACGATCTCGTCCGCTTCGATCGCGGTGGTCAGGTATCCGAGAAAGAACGAATCGGCGCCGATCGTGCGCGTACCGCGGGGCCCGCGCACCTCGATCTCGGCGCCCAGGGCCAGCGATAGCGCGGGCCATTCGGCGGCCGGGTCGGCATGCGCCATGCTGCCCACCACGGTCCCGCGGTTGCGAATCGAGACATGCCCGATGTGGTGCACGGCGTCGTGCACCACGGGGCAGCGGCGCTGCAGGTCGTGGATCTGCTCGATCTCCCGGTGCCTGGCCAGCGCACCGATGCGCAACTCGCCTCCCCGGTCGTCCAGGTAGGACAGCGCGCCGATCCCGTTGAGGTCGATCACGACCTCGGGGTTCGCGAGGCGCATGGCCAGCAGCGGGATCAGGCTCTGCCCGCCGGCAAGCACCTTCGCGTCCTCGCCGTAGTCGGCAAGGAGGGACACGGCCTCTTGTAGCGTCGACGGCGCGAAGTAGTCGAAACTTCCCAGCTTCACGACACTGCGTCCGGCGTCATGACGAGAACCGGGCTGGCTCCCCGACGTTCGGTCGTGGGCATCACGTGCACGTCACCACCTCCGAATGTATACAGGGGGCATGTATACCGCACCGGCATCGGACAGGCAAGAGGTGATAGGGGGATTTTTGTGAGGAACCGCCCGGAGTGATCCTCCGGCACCGCCCGGGCCAGGAAGCCAACCGCTGTCGCACCCGGCGGCGGCGATGATCTTGAAGCGTGGGCGATGTGGGCGCCGCGGTCTCCCCGGCCCCGCAATCGCGGATGTGGAACCGGCCCGGCACCGGGGCTGCCCGACCTGCCCGGGATCGGCATGCGCCGATGCTGCCGACATCACGTCTTGACAACGATGTCGGTTCGTTGTATACAACTAGTTGAGCTCAATCAGCCTAGCAGGATGCTGCTGGTTCCTTATCGCACGGTGGCGATTGCCAGCGCATCACTGCTCCGGAAACCTACGGAAGGTGTGGACGGATGGCATTATCAGCAGAACGCGTCAAAGAGATGGGGACGGATCTCGGTAGCTTCGTCGCCTATCTCGAGAAGTATCACCCGGATGAGGTGCTGCACGTCAGCCGCGAGGTCGATCCCATCTTCGAGGCGACCGCGCTGCTCTGGCGTCTGGAGAACGATCACAAGTTCCCCACCGTCATCTTCGACAACATCAAGGGCGGGAACATGCCGGTTGTGACCAACCTGCATGCGAGCTTCCCGCGCCTTGCAACCGCGATCGGACTCGACTTCGACTGCGACGTACGGGACTTCATCCTCGAGTACCTGAAGCGGGAGGAGTCGCCCATCGAGCCGGTGCGCGTCGACTCGGGTCCGGTTCACGAGGTGATCGTCACGGGTGCCGACGTGGACGTCACCAAGCTTCCGACGCTCAAGTACCACGAGCTCGACTCCGGCGCGGTCGACCCCGGCTTCGAGGAGATGCGCGGTCGGTACATCACGCTCGCGTACTGCACCATGGTCGATCCGGACACCGGCATCCCGAACGTGGGCATCTACCGCCTGCAGGTCAAGAGCAAGAACAAGTTCGGTATCCAGATCTCCGAGACCGCGCACGGGCACTACATCATGCAGAAGAACATCAAGCGCGGCAAGCCGACGCCGCTCGCGGTGGTGCTGGGCCTGCACCCGGCGGTCGAGTTGGGCTGCATGAGCTTCACCGGTTACGACGTCGACGAGTGGACGATCGCGGGCGCGATGCTCGGCAAGCCGATCGAGCTGGTCAAGTGCAAGACCATCCCGATCGAGGTCCCGGCTGACGCCCAGATGGTGCTGGAGTGCGAGATCGACCCGGTGCTGCGCGAGAAGGAGGCGCCGTTCGGCGAGTACCCCGGTACGTACGGCCCGGAGCGCAACAACCCGGTCGTGCACGTCAAGGCGATCACCTCGCGCAAGGACCCGATCTACCACAGCTCGTTCGTCGGCCACCGCGACAACCTGCTGCTGTCCGGCGTGACCCGGAACAGCATGATCTACCGGGTGTGCCGCAGCACCAGCGGCGGTGTCCGCGCGGTGTACGTCCCGCCGTCGGGACGCGGCCGGTTCATCTGCTACGTGCAGATGGAGAAGCTGATCGAGGGCGATCCGAAGAACGTGGCCATGGCCGCGTTCAGCGCGGACCCGTTCCTCAAGTATGTCGTCGTCGTCGACGAGGACGTGGACATCACCAGCGACTCGGACGTGTGGCACGCCATCGCGACCAGGGTTCGCTTTGACTACGACGCCTTCGAGGTCACCTACTCTCGGGGATCACCCCTCGACCCGGCCAGCTACGACCCGGCCGGCGGTTCGCACCTTGTCACCAAGGTGGGGATCGACGCGACGCGCAAGGCCAACTACCAGCCGGAGCTGTTCACCCCCGGTGTCGACAAGATCGAGTTGGACGAGTACTTCGGCGACGCGTGGCGCAAGACGCGCACCGACTGACGGAGTGAAGACGATGAGCGTCCAGGACGGTCGACCGGCGAACAAGCCTCGCCTCATTATCGGAATCAGCGGTGCTACTGGAGCCATTTACGGTGTCCGCCTGTTGGAAGTGTTGCAGGGCGGGCCAGTGGAGACGCATCTGGTGATGAGCGATTGGGCACGCAAGACGATCGCTGTGGAGACCTCCTGGCGCCCATCGGATGTACTGGCGCTGGCTGACCGCACCTACCGTGCGGACAACCAGGCGGCCGCAATCTCCAGCGGCTCATTCCGCACGTTGGGAATGGTGGTGGCGCCCTGCAGCATGAAGACGCTGGCCGGGATCGCCAATGGGTTCGCCGACAGCCTGATTTCCAGGGCGGCGGACGTCCAACTGAAGGAAGGGCGAAAGCTCGTCCTGGTGGCACGTGAGTCGCCGCTGAATGCGATCCACCTGGAGAACATGCTCAAGGTCGCCCGGGCGGGGGCGGTGGTTGCGCCCCCGTCACCGGCGTTCTACGCGCGGCTGACCAGCTTGGAAGACATGGTCGACCACACCGTCGGGCGGATTCTCGACCAGTTCGATATCCCGCATTCGTTGGTGCGACGGTGGGGCGAGCGATCCGGCGTGCAGGCGAAAGGCGCCGCCGCCCTACGTGAGGAGGATATCGAATGTCTACCGACGTCGGCGACCGGATGAACGACGCCATCTGTCGCTTCTTCGACGGGCAGGATCTGCCGGCCAAGGAGGACGCCGCCTTCCTGCTGCTCACGTCGGACCTCGATGGGACTCCCCGGCCATGCATGGTGAGCGTGGGCGAGGTTCTTGCGACGAGCGCGAGCGAACTCCGGTTCGCCCTGTGGTCCGGTTCCAACACCGCCCAAAATCTATCCCGCGGCTCGCGCGCCCTGTTCTGTTTCGTGACCGACGCGGATCTCGCCTATGTTTACGGAACGCCGCGAGAACTGAGCAGTACCGACGCAACCACCAACCTCGAGTACTTCGCGGTGGACGTCGACCGCATCAGCAGCGATGTGCACCACGGTATGCCCGTCACCTCGGGCATCCGCTTCAATTTGGCCGGGCGGAACCGAACCGAGGTGCTATCGGAGTGGCAGCGGCAGATCAACCTCTTGCGGGACGCGGAGTGACCAACGGCGCTACCGTCGAATCAGACGGGCGCCCTGCCGGAGTCACCGCCTCCGAATACGCGTACGGCATGCTGCGTGGAGCCATCATCGGCGGGCAATTCGCGTACGGCGCGCGGTTGGGCGAGGTCGAGACCTCCGAATTGCTCGGTGTCAGCCGTACGCCACTGCGTGAGGCATTGCGGCGCCTGCAATCCGAAGGCCTCGTCACCATCGCCCCGCACGTCGGTGCCCAGGTGGCGAGTTGGACGGTGCGAGACGTCGAAGAAGTCTACGAAATGCGCATTTGCCTCGAACCCTATGGCGCCGCGCGAGCGGCCACCCGAATCGACTCCGCGGCGCTTGCCTCCCTGACGGACATGTGCGAGCGGGAGGCCGTCGCAATCGAGAAGCGCGACTTCGACACCATTCGCGCCCTCAACGCGGATTTCCACATGACCGTGATGGCCGCGTCCGGGAATTCCCGCCTGAACGAGGCCACCAAGCCACTGATCGTCGTCCAGTCGGCCCTGCGCACATTCCGCCGATACGAGGACCAGCAGATGCTGGAGCACATGAACGAGCACGCCGTGCTGGTCAAGGCCTTTGCCGCCGGCAATTCGGAATGGGCGGCCAACGCGATGCGCACCCACCTGATCGGCGCGATGCTCCGCGTTCTCCAGGACAAGAAGCGATCCGAATCCGAATCACCGGATTAGACGTTGACGGCGGTTGGAACGCTGGAATGTGGCCGTCGGATTCCTTATAGATCGTTTCGGCTTGCGCTGGTCCGATGCACCCACGGGGCCGACTTTCGGCGGCGAACGCGGCTACCTGACGGTGGCGTGCGGGGGTTAGCCCTTCGGAACCGATTCCTCGCTCACCGGGGTGATCGTGCTCGTGCACCGCTTGAATCCCGGTTTGAGGAACTGGTGCACGGCTTGGACGTCGTCGGCTTCGATGACGAAGAACATCGTGTGCTGGGCGTTCGCGCCGTAGCGGCCGATCAGCCTGACGCCCGCGACCCCGGCGTTGTACAGCGAACCGGAACCGCCACCATCCACCGGGCAGGATGCGGGATCGTGAACCTGCGTGATGTGAAAGAGCATCGAACCTCCGCCTTCAGTTGGGAACCGCCTTCAGTTGGGAACCGCCTCTAGTTGCGAACCGCCTATAGTTGCGAACCGCCTTCAGTTGCGAATCAACCTCGGTCGGATTATCCGCCTGCCCGACATCACTGATCTTCGCCGGGATTCACCGCGCTCGTTTCCGCCGCGGTGCCCGGCGCCAGGGAAGGCGTGTCATCGCACGACCACCCGAACGGCGTGGTAGCCGGTGACGCCGTCGGGCGCCTCCGGGCGTGGCGTGCCGTCTTGAACGGCGCCCGTCCCATCGATCGCCCGGCAGCGCAATGTGCGCACGCCGGAGGGCGCTTTCGCGGTGTCCCAGCGGAACACCCATTGCCGCCAGGTGTCCTTGGACACCGTGCCGGCGAGCGCCGCGCCCTGCCACGGGCCGTCGTCCACCTGGACCTGCACCCCGGAGACTCCGCGGTGCTGCGCCCACGCCACGCCGGCGACCGGCACCACGCCGGGGCCCACCGTCACGTCGTAGCCCGGGGTGTCGATACGGGAGGAGGTCTTGACCGGCCCGCGGGGCGCCCAACCGCGTCGGGTCCAGTACGCCGTCGCGTCGGCGAACCTCGTCACCTCCAGGTCCACCACCCACTTGGTGGCGGACACGTACCCGTACAGCCCCGGCACCACCATGCGTACCGGGAAACCGTGCTCGATCGGCAGCGGTTCGCCGTTCATGCCGAACGCCAGCAGCGCGTCCCGGCCGTCGGTGAGCGCATCCAGCGGCGTCGTCACCGTGAAGTTGTCCACGCTGGTCGACAGCACGCAATCCGCACCGGCCTGCGGCCGGGCGCGCGCCAGCAGATCGGCGATTCGCACCCCCTGCCAGGCGGCGTTGCCGACCAGATTCCCGCCCACCTCGTTGGATACGCAGGCCAACGTGAGCCACCGCTGGACCTGCGGCATGGCCAGCAGGTCGTCCCACGTGACCTGGAACGGATGGTCGACCAGGCCGTGCACCCGCAGTCGCCAAGCTTCGGTGGTCACGCGTGGCAACGTGAAGGCGGTGTCGACCCGGTAGAAGCTGCTGTCGGCGGTGACGAACGGCGTCAGGCCCGGCACATCCGGGTTGACCGAATTCGGCAGCGCGGGCAGCGCCGGAGAAGCTCCGACCCGCGAGCCGGCTGCGGAGGACGCGCCGGCGCCGATCGATGCGGCCGCGGGGGTTCCGGTCGCTCGGGCTGCGCCCGATGGTTCGGCCGATCCGGCCGCGGCGGCGCTGGTCGCGGGGTCCGTCACCGGGGGGAGCCGCACAGCCGCTCGATCCGCCCGCACGTTGGCGACGCTCGGTACCAGCCGGGACGAGGCGGCGGCTGCGACAGCGACCAGCGCCCCGATGCCCGTCGCGCGCAGCACGCCGCGACGGGTCAGTTCTCGGAACGGATCGGCCGGCACGTGCGGCGGCCGGCTCGCCTCGTCGGTGGCCGGCGCTCCGCGACCCGCTCCGCCAGAAGGCGACGGCGGACCGTCCGGTTTGGGCGCGGCCGGGCGCCTGCTCCCGGTGCCCGCGCCGGTCACATCGTCGGCGCCTGGCGGACCGGCCATGGCTGTTGCGTCGCCAACGCCCGTCGGACCTCCGCCGTTCGGTGCCCAGGCGCGGCTCGCTGCGGGCGGGTCCGGTGCCCATCGCAGCACGTGCAGCAGATAGCCGATCCCCGAGACGGCGCCGAGCAGCAGCGGCAGCAGATCTGCGACGGTCGCGGCCGGACGGGTGACGACAGCAGCCCCCGTCACCGCCACGAGGGCAGCGCTCAGCCCCACGGCACCGACGGAACTGAGCCGACCCACCAAACCGATGATCGCCGCGACGATGACGAAGGTGACGAGCATTCCCACCGCCAGCGCGACCTTGTCGTGCTGGCCGAACAGCGAGATTCCGGCGCTCTGAAGCCACTCCGGGGTGATCGCGATGAACGCCCGACCCAGCGAGTCGAACGGGGACGCCGCCGAATCGACCAGCCCGAGCCGGGCCCCCAACGCGGCGAGCAACTCGGCGACGGCCAGGGTGAGGCCGACCGCGGTGGCGCCCACCAGTATCGCTAGCCGCCATCCGACCCGCGAACCCCACGGGAGATTGGTCGTGCTCATGGTGACCACCCGTTGTCGCAGGGCAGGCGGGCGACCGGCACCAGCCGCGAGCCGAAGGCCGGGTGCATTTCGCACCCGTCATCCATTCCAACCTAACCCGGGCGCCAACCGTTCAGGTGCACGTGAGCGTCGCATCGCTGCATCCACGCCGGGCGATCCGGCAGCCGCTTGGCGCATCGCCGTCGACCACCGTTGCCAGCAGGCGCGTCGTGGCGCGCGCGCGTCCGCGCGAGGCTATTGACATGATCCGGCGCTGGCGGAGCCGCGCTCGGGGTCACACCGGCGTGAGGATCGACTCCAACCTGGCGTAGGACGTCTCTATCCCGGACGCCATACCGGTCGCGAGCACCATGTCTCGCGTCTCGGCATCCGGGTAGGTGATGACGGTGGCCACCAGGGTTCCGCCGTCGAGGAGGGTCAAGGTGAGTTCGTTCGTGACCGACGGGCCGTCCGTGTCGATCATTGCCTCGTCGGTCGCCTCGTAATGCGGGGGCCTCGATGCCAGGACCGTCCCGGTGAACCCGAAGCGACCCCCGCCGCCGTCCCGCTCCCATTCGTAGCGATAGCTCTCGCCGACGGCGGTCGCCGCCTCGCACACCGGCATGGTCCAGCCATCCGGCCCGAGCATCCAGCGGCGGATCAGATCGGCGTCGTGGTATGCGCGCCAGACCATCTCGACACTGCCGCGGATCACGCGGCTGATCCGCACCCTGGTATCGGACAGGATCTGCGTCGATGTTCCGTGGCCGGCCGCGAACGCGGCGAGATCCGCAAGCACGGCGTCGATCTGGCCCATCGCGGCCGACAAACCTTCTTCCATGCCCATCGTGAGGAGTTGCTCGAGTTCGTCGACGGAACCGAAATGGGTCGTGGTCACGGAGCGCGATCCGGTGGGCGTCTCTTCAAAGGTGAATCTGATGCGCATGGACGGTATGTCCGCATCCGGAGCGCCATCCGCGTGGGCGAAGCCGTCCAGCACCTCGAAGCTGCGCATCTCGTCGACGGCGGTCCATTCCCAATAGCCATGGTTGGTCTCGCCGTCTGGACCTGTCATGAAGTAGTGGCTGCGACCGCCTGGGCTGGCATCGTGCCGGATGAACGTAGCGGGCCAGGTCGGCGGCCCCCAGAATCGCTCGATCATGCGCGGATCGACGTAAGCGTCCCACAGCCTGCGGAGCGGAGCGTCGAAGTCGGCGACAACGGTCATCGTGAGCGCGTCGGGATCTTTTGTCATGGATGTGATTGGCATGATCATGCTCCTTGGTTCGGATCGCCGGGGTAGCCCGGTTCGGCTTCGTGGGGCCCGGCCAGGACGTTGTCGAGTTGGCGGATCCGGGAACGCCAGATGTTCTCGTAACGATCGAGCAGCGCCTGCGCCCGAGCGATCGTCTCCGGCACGCCCCGGACAATCCGTTGGCGGCCGCGTGGGATCTTGACGACGAGCCCTGCCCTCGCAAGCACCGCGACGTGCTTTTGCACCGCGGCGAACGACATCTGGTACGCCGCCGCTAGCTCGGATACCGACGGTTCCGCGGTCATGGTGCGCCAGAGGATGTCACGGCGTGTGGCATCGGCCAGGGCTCGAAAGACCTGGTCGATCTCGACGTCGCCCAACTCCTGATCTACAACCATACGGTTGCATATTGCCAGGCGGCTCGACTCCTGTCAACCCCGCCGGCAACGCGCGGCGCAAGACGGCATCGGCGACCTTGCGCTGGAACGACGGTCCGGGAGGGTCGAGACCAGTTCTTCGGGGTCCCTTGGCCGGGTCGGGTTGGGCCGAGCCTGGTGCGGCTGTGGTCGGGGGCGCATACTGCGTTCGATGAGCCTGCCCGCAGAATTGTCGTACACGATCCCGCCCCGGAATGCCATCCACCGGGCATTACTGGCCTTCGGCACATCGCGCGCGGGCGGCTGGCTGTTCTCCAAGACGCTGGCCCGTGTCGATCGGCTGGTGGCGCTGGCCACCTCGGGTCGCCATACCCTGTCGGACCTCGCCGCGCGGCTGCCCGTGCTATTGCTGATCACGACCGGCCGCCAGACCGGTCGATCCCGCGCCTGCCACGTCACCGCCGTTCCCTTCCGCGACAAACTGGCGCTGCTGGGAACCAACTTCGGTCAGCGCAGCACCCCGGCCTGGGCGCTGAATCTCGAAGCGCATCCGGCAGCGCAGGTGACCTACCGTGGCGTCAGTCGGCGCGTTGTGGCGCGAGCCGCGTCCGCAGCGGAACGCGAGCAGATCCTCGCAGAGTCGGCGGCCGTCTATACCGGCTACCAGAAGTATCAGCAGCGAATCACCGGGCGCAGAGTGCGAATTTTCGTGCTGGACCTGGTTCGCTGAATCTATGTCATAGGTTTGAATGCCGGCATTCTATCGCGCCTATTGCCGGCGGGGCAGAAGTCCACGCCTCACCTGATCCGGGGAATGTATGACCGGTTCCATGAGGGTCAAGAATCGCTCGATCTCAAGCCACTGCTGCGAGTCATCGGCAGGAACGTATGCGACGTTGCACCTGGTCACTCCAGCCCTAGCGTGTTCCGTTAATTTAATCGGTAGGCCGGACAGGTCGGTACCCGCATACATGGGTACACCCGAGATCATCTCGTCGGGGACAACACGCCGCGCCGCCGCAAATCCCTCCTGCCGATAGGCCTCCTGGATACGGGTGACGGTTGTTCCCCAACCCATGCGGCCCAACATTTGAGAATATCCTTGTTGTAGTGAATAGAAGGCGAGCACCTTCTTCAGGGCGTTGCGGGCGCGCTCGATATCGGGATGCACGCTCACGCGAATCTTTGTTACTATTTCAACCTCAGTTGGGTTGCGGCCGGCCGCTCGGGCGCCCTCGCGCACGTTGTCGGCTATTTCCCGAATCATGTCGCCGTTTGCCATGTTGATGATGACGCCGCCGCACAAACTGCCGGCGAGCCTCGCCATCTGGGGTCCAAGGCCGGCCAGCCAGATCGTGAGCGGCTCCGTGGGTACGAAGGCAAGCCGGAAGCCACCGCGGGTTGCGTAATAGTCGCCGTCGATATCAGGGAGCTTCTCGCCCGAATAGACGGCTCGAACAATTTCAATATATTCACGGGCCAAACGCACCGGCCTAGTAAAATCCTCACCGTGCCACCCGGCGATGATTCCGTTCCCCACCCCGAGTCCGAGAAGCAGGCGGCCATTACTGAGTTCGTTGAAGGTCGCAGCCTGAATCCCCATAGTAACGGGCGACCGGCCGAAGACGTGGTAAATAGCCGTGCCCAGGCGAATTCGACTCGTTTGGCCGGCCATCGCGGACAGGAGGACCATTGGATCTCGGCTGTTGGACTCCCCCTTCCACACGCATCCGAATCCGCGCTGCTCGGCGGCGACGGCCGCGCGCAGACAAAGGCCTGCCGGAATCTGTGCAGCCGAATTGAACTCTGTATCGATCTTCACGGTCCGTCGCTCCTCCTGCCGCTTACCGTACATACCACCCGCTGGGATCGAGTTCCGCCCGCAGGAGCGCCGACTCGGTGCACGTGTTGACCGACGCGGTGGCTGACGGCCTCGCGGTGGCGTGGCGGCGTTCGATTAGTCAAGCCGTGCATCCCCGCGGCCTGCCACTTTGCTCTACCCGGAGGCGGGGTCCTGGAATTCCGTTCGCACGTCACGTAGCCGCCGACCATCAGCGAGCGCCCAGAAGTACCAACCGTTCGTGGCCTTCTGCCGCAGTGCGCGACCGGCCGACGACGGAGATCCATACCGTTTTCCGTCGAGCTCGATCGCCCCGTCGCGGGTTACTTTCGCTACACGGCCCTTGAAATCGCGATGCGTAGCAACGAGCGAGTCACCGCCGCTGAGAAAGCCAGCATCGATCAGGTGCCTTAGTTCGACGCCGTCCGCCGCCTTCGTCTGCGGATCGACCACCTTGCCCTGGTGGCCCGCCGGGACCGGCCACACCTGAAGAAGAGCGTCAATTAACCTCTTGGTGCGCGCATCGATATGTTCTTCATCCCACGAACTTCCTTCGGTGCCCGCAATCACTCGGCCGGTGAGAATGATCGTGTTGTGGTCAAGCAACGCTGAACGCTTGGCCGGCCATGGGCCGTTCGAAATCTTCGAGTTCAGTGACTGGGTCAATAGAGTGAGATTTCCGAGTCGGTGCACGTGCTCTTGGCGCCGATCGACCTGTTCCGGCGTCATTACTGGCCACGTTTCAACCCAGCGGCGCGGAAGCAGATGCTCGATCGGGTATCCTTTGCGCTCGATTTGCGGCTGTCCGGTCTCCGCTCGGTAGTGATCTTCTATAGCCTCCAGAACCATGCGAAGCCGACGGCGAGGGAAGCGGGTATAGGCGGACTCGATCGCCAGACTCCGGCGCAGCTCGTCGTCACCAGGCCAATATGTACTGGTCGCATTCAACCGCGCAAGCTGTCCGATTACCCGATCTGTAAGCTCGGCGCCGAGCGCTCCTGAGTTGGCGGAAATTAGGTCGGCGACGATTCGCCCGAGATCGCTGCCCGCCAAGCGCAAAAGCTGCCTACGACATACCCAGCTCTCGGCAGCACGAACTATCGGATCAATGACGCCGGCGCTTAGTCCCCGGGTTGGATCGTGGAGCCAAATGAGCAGCGGCTTCAGGACCTCGACACCGCTAGCGCTCATCCGATATACCGCCATCTCAGTAGGATTCAAGCTTCCACCGGGTCGTGCGGCGGCTTCGGTCCACCCTTCGTATTGCCTCGCTTGCGCTTTGATCGCAACGAGCAAATCGCCCATCTTCTGCCCGCAATCGAGCTCAACGTAGGACTTAAAGCGATTGAACGTTGCCTGCGGACTGACCTCTTCCCCCAATCGCGCACACAGCCACTGATTGAGGAACAATGATCCGCGACTGATCAAATTCCGCCCGACGCTGACTTCGCGCATCCAGAACTTAGTTTCGAACGGCCAGTCCTCGCGATAGGCCCTCACGGTATCAGCGTCTTCGGCCTCCAATCGCTGAAAGACGAAGTTGCGTACCAGGTCGGCCGCGGTCAGGGGTGTGCCGCGCGCATTTAACGTCTCGAATATTTCTTGAGAATTCTCGGGCGCCTCCAATTCGATCGATACCAGTTGAAGGCCGTCTAACAGCACCCCGGTCAGTGCTTCCGCTTTCTCCGCGAATCGTGTCGATCCAGGATCACCCAGCCACTGACCGGCGACCGCTGAGAAATACGCGTGAGCCTGAACGATTTGCGAATCGCTATGGCGAAGATCGCGGTGATCGACGGGAGGATCCGCCGACATCACCTCGTCGAAGGCGGCTTGGTCTTTGTTGAGATGCCGAACCTTAAGCCGGCTCTGGCCCTCGTCGAGGTAGATCTGATCGTTGTGCGTGAGATGCTCCAGTTGGCCGACAAGTCGAGCCAGATCCGCCGACTGCAAGATGGCCTCGACTGCGTCAGCAAGAAGTTGTAGCGTCGTCAGACGCTGTTGACCGTCGATGACGTTCCATCCCGTGAGGCGCTGGCTCTGGACCTCATGCGACTGGATGACCACCGCGCCGAGAAAATGACTAGCGCCCGGATGTGCGCCTTCCATCCGAATCTCAGCAATGCGCCGAATGTCCTTCCACAGCGGTTCCCATTGTTCCTCTTCCTTCCAGACGTACGGCCGTTGGAACAGGGGGATCACGAAGTGCTGCGGCAGATTAAACAACTGTAGGGGTGTGCGTTTGAAGGTCTCCACTCCCGTCATCCTGCCACGGTGTCAAGCGGATGGCCCGGCCCTCGGCTTTCGGTGCGGAGTATCGGCGCACAGCTGCGGTCACGAATCCCTTGCCCGCGGCCTTCCTCCGCTCCCCCGAGACGCCTTCCGCTCTTGCCGAGTCAGCGGTCGCCATCGGCGCTGAGCTCGTCGGCGACACGGGACGCGAAGGTGGAGTCGGTGCGCAGTCGGGTGATGACGGCGTCGGTGATGGTGTCGATGTCCAGGGACGCGGCGACACTCCAGGCACCGTCGACGTGGGCGGCTCCCGCGGCCGGAGCGGCTGTGGTGTAGACGCTGCTGCCGTCGTCGCGGTAGGAGGCCAGCACATCGTTGTAGACAGCCTGGACCTTCGTGTCGAACACATCCGGCGGGTAGGGGTCTCCCGGTAGCGCCACGTCCAGGGACCGGCGGATGGTGACCAGCAGGATCAGTCAGCCAGTCACCAGAATCAAATGTGCTTGACGTAACATGTGCCAGAACCTGTTTCGATAAGCGTCATCAGACAGAAGCGCAGACGGGCGGTTCAGCGTTCGTTCGACGGCGGCACGTACTTCGCCGTCCGGCGCTCACCGACCAGCCGCAGGCGACCGTCTTCGACGAGGCGCTTGAGGTTGGTTCGTGCCTGCGCCGGGGAGACCTGACACAACTCGGCCGCCTGGCTCCGGGTGATCGAGCCGTAGGCGTGCACGTAGTCGAGGATCATCCGTTCCTGCTGTAGCGGGTCGGCTCCCTTGACTCGGACGTAGGCGTTGCGGTCCTGCGCCAGGTCGTAGAAGCGCGCCGTCAGGTGCAACTTCCGGCTCCGACCGGTGCCGCGAGACTCCAGGATGCCCACTTCGACGAGCCGCGTGGCGACGGCGCGGGCGGTCGCGGGCACCAAGTCGAGGGCTTCGGCCAACTCGGCGTTCGTTGCCGAGCCAGAGGCCTTGACCTCGTGAACGACGCGGAGCTCATCAAGACTCAACGGGCGCTGACGGTCGTTCTCCCAGGTGAGCAGGAATCTCACGAGGTCGAGGTCCGCGAGGCCGAGAGGGACGGTGAGAACGACGGAGTCGGTGGTGCTGCGGGAGTAGTCGGGGACGTCGCGCCCTGCGCGTAGCTGCTGCTCGAACATGTCATTGACGCCTTTGCCGCGCCGCTCGACCAGGCCGGCACGCTTGAACGCGTCGGCGAGGATCGGACTGCGGGGTCGGGACTGGTCGAGGATGTTGCTGATCGTGACACCAGGGGGGAAGCCACCGGGGTTTGAGACCACGAACTCGCTGCCGGTGATTTGGACGACGGTCGGGCCAACGGCTGCATAGTCGCGGTGCACGATGGCATTCGCGATAGCCTCGCGGCGGGTCACCGATGGGATGAGGGGGACGTCGACGCGGAGCATCCCGGCCATCAGTTCGGTGACGGTATTCCGCTCATCGATCCGCCGTGCTATCTCCTGCGCGATCTTCAGCAGCGGCCCGACGAGTCGATCGTTGGCCCCACGCCCCGCGCGGAGGTCCTGAAACAGGAACTCGGCGTTCGGCACCCACCGCCGTACCGCCGACGCGGTCCCGAAGAGCAGCACGGCACCGAGGCTGATCGGATCCCGCAACGGTACGAGTCCCAGAGCTTTGAGGATGTCGACGTCCGAAAGACTGCCGAACTGGTCGCCGCTCGACCCGGCCAACGCGCGGAACCTATCAAACTCAAGCGGGTCCAGGTCGCTCATCGCGGCGCCTCTCGCGACCGCGGCGGCATAGTCCTGTCCGCGCGTCACCATCCCCATGCTGACGATCTCGTGCGCCGTCATCGGTAGACACTGGGGACGCCCCATGGTGTCGATCACCCGCTTCGTGAAGACACCATCTCGGGTCCCCACCGGCCCGGGGTCGGCCCTCGGCACCTCGATGCGGACGACCTGTCGGTCGTCCACAACATCGAGGGAAACAGCGACAGCGAGCGGCGGTTCTGTGGTGTTCTGAATCAGCGCCGCGACCCGGTGCGGGTCGGTGACATCCCCATGCCTGGGACGGGCGCCCACCACGATGCCGTCGTCCTGGACACCCAGCAGCAGCACACCGCCTTGGCCATTGGCCAGGCACGCGGCAGCCCTCGTCATCTCGGTGTCGTTGACATCCGACTTGAACTCGACGCCGAGGCTCTCACCAGCCGCAATGAGGGCCGCCGTGTCCATGGGCCCATGGTTATGCATAACTTTGACTCTGTCAACTGCTCACCATCCGGAATCATACATTTTGAATCCGGTGCTCAATACGCCGGTGCGAGCCGACCTACGCCCTGGTGGGTCGAGCATCGTGCGGCGAGAGCCGGCCGGCCCGGCGGTTCGGCCAGCTGGGCGATGCTGCTGCGCCAACGCGTGACGGCCCCCACGACCCGCCCGGGCCAAACTTCACGATGCGAAAATTGCGAACATTGGCAGGGACGGCAACCGACCTGCGTGCCGTGGTGGAGGCCGCGCAGCGCCGACGGCCCGCGCCGGCGTAGAGATGAATTGGGCGCTGAACGACGGCTACGCGCAGGTGGCGAACAACTCAGCCGGTTCGGCGCAGCGCCTCCGCCAAGGCATGTCGGACCCATTCGGAGCGGGAGGTCTGTGCTTTGCGGGCCGCCTGGTCAACAGCGGCGGACAGCTCTTGCGGTAGCCGGACTCGTAGCATCGGCGACTCACCCGAGCTGGACAGCGATGGGCGACCACGTCCCTGCAACTGCTGATGCGCATCCTCGACGGCCCGCGCCACATAGTCGTCGTCGATCAATCGGCCCCGGCTGTCTCGCAGCACCTCGTCGTCTGTGACATCGGGACCGAGGACGAACCGGTCCTTGTCGCTCATCAAGTCCTCCGAAGGTCGGTCGGCATCACGTGCAGCACCACTACCGCGCCGGCCAGATCAAGTGCAACGATCTCCAATTCGACACCGCGATCGTCCGGCCCCACCCAAATCAGCCGAGCATCGAGGTCATCGGTGGCCGGCACGCGTTCAGGTTCGGTCGCCTGCATCACGTGCAGTGCGTGGGCCTTGCCGACGCGGTGGCGCCTCGCGGAGCGATACCACCGCACCGGCCGATCCACACTCATATCGTACCCCAATAACGTTGCCCGTCGAGCACTGTCAGATCCCGGCCATGGTGACAATAGTTGCTTCCGATGCACGTGCTACGTAACGCGTTGACGGGCGCAAATAAGGGTCGGCAAGAGGGGAGTTGAACGCCTGAAATGCCGTCATACCGGACATCGGTCGCGCGCGAATGACGGGGATCGGCGCGTAAACGGCCTGGAACGGGCGGGTACGACGGGGTACGCGTAGGCAATCATTGCCTACCGCAGCCGACGGTGCCGGCCCCGTTCGTGGCGATTCGGCGGCATCCGCCATTCGCTTCGACTGTTGCATATAATGCGGTTACCGTGACTGAAGGAGTCCCATGCCCACCCCACCGAGTGCCGCGTCGGTGCAGGCCGCCAAGGCGGCCGGCTACCGAGTCCACAACATCCTCCGGACGTACGCCGGTGACGAGACGGTGCCATTGCGCGACCCCGACGGTGACGAAGATCTGACCGTGCCCCGCCAGGCTGCCGAACTCCTGCAGCGCATCCTGGCGGCCATTGCGGCGGGCACCCCCGTCACCGTCGTGCCGGACCACGCGGAGTTGACCACCCAACAGGCCGCCGAGTACCTGGGCGTGTCCCGGCCGTTCTTGATCAAGCTGCTCGAGCAGGGCGACATCGAGTACCGGCTCGTGGGAACGCACCGTCGCGTGCGAGCGGACTCGCTGCGGGCGTACCGGAACCGGTCCCTTGGTGAGCAACGCGGAGCGGCCAACGCGCTGAGTCGACTGGCCGACGACTCGGGCCTGTACTGACGTGGCGTTCGCCGCACGGCATCGTCCGAGACATTGCCGCGTCCTGGGCCGACCGGCCAGGTGATGACGCCGTCTTGGAACGCATGGAATCCGCCGGACTCCTCCAGGCCGCGGCTCTCCTGCGGCGGTGATGGCCCGGCCGGAGACGCTCGCTGCGGCCGGCGCCGCCGCCCTCGCGTCGACCCCGCAAGGGTCGGCGTCCACACCAGTTCACTTTGCCGAACGTCCGGGCCGCACAGATGTGCGCAACGAGAACCGGGCATGCTCAGCGGTGTCGAGCGACGCGACGTGCCGACGAATCGGCCCCACGGAAACCGAACGTGCCAGCGCGGCTCGACGTGTCAACGCGTCGAGGTCTCGTCCACCGGTGGGCAATAGCTGCGACGCACATACGTGTTAATTACGGTATCTGACATGAGTGAATAAACGGTAGACAAGGGAGAGTTAAACCTCTGAAATACGGTCATACCAGACACCGATCGCGCGCGAACGGCGGGGATCTGTGCGTAAACGACCTGGACCGACCGGGAACGGCCTGGTACGCGTAGGCAATCATTGCCTACGGCCTCCCTTGGGGCGCGGTACTCACACAACGTATGGAATAATGCGTTGTGTGAGTACCGCGCCGCCCGCGCTCGCCCCGATCTTCCGCAGCGACACCCAGTTGCGGATCCTCGGCGCGACCTACCTGGACCCGCAGCGGCACTTCACGATCCCCGACCTCATCGAACACACCGGACGTCCGCAGCCCACCGTTGCCCGCGAGGTGCAGCGTCTGGTCACCGCGGGGTTGCTCGAATCGGATCTGCGCGGCGGGCGCCGGGCAGTCTGGGCGGCAACCACGTCACCCATCTTCGACGAACTGCGCTCCATCCTGCTCAAGACGATCGGCCCGCAACCGGTCCTTGAGCGCCGCCTGCACACGGTGCCCGGCATCGAGCGTGCCGTCATCTACGGCTCCTGGGCGCGTCGCTACCATGGGGAAGCCGGGCCGTTCCCCGGCGACGTCGACGTGATGGTGATCGGCGACGCCGACGTCGCCCGCGTCCGAGTCGCAGCGGACGAGGCGTCGGCAGAACTCGGCCGCGACGTCAACGTCACCGTCCTGACCCGCCAGGAATGGGGTGACGAAGCCAGCGGTTTCATCTCACAGGTCAAGTCGGGGCCACTGGTCGAACTGGGCCCGCCGTGACCCCATTGCCGAAACCCGTCGCATCGCTGGTCACCGCGCGCCGCATCGAACAGGTCCGTGCCGACCTGCCCGGCGCAGTCCTTCGGCTGGGACGCGCCGAGGAGAAACTTGAGGTCGCCCGCCGTGGAAGTCGCGTACATCACGGCCTACGACGCTGCGCGGATCGCCGTGACAGCGCACATGCTGGCCGGCGGGTATCGAGTCCGTGCCATCGCCGGGGCACACGAGGCCGTCGGCGCATACGCCGCGGCGATGATCAGCACACCGAGCGTTCGCGAGTTCCAGCGGATGCGGCGCCGCCGGAACAAGTCCGAGTACGGCGACACCGCCATCGGCCGGGCCGACCTCACGACCGATGTTGGCCACGCTGCGGCCATCATTCAGGCGATCCGCGAGGATCTCCAGTAGGTCGGGGTGGAACAGGACGCGGGTAGCAAGCGGTGCCATGCACACCAAGTCGCCAGCCGCACGTCTCCAAGAGACCGGCAGCGCGCCAGTTACTGCCTACAGCAGGCAGTTATTGCCTAAACACGTTACGTTTCCGCAGGTCAAAAGGGTGGGCAAGGGGGGAGTTGAACCCCCACGTCCTTTCGGACACACGGACCTGAACCGTGCGCGTCTGCCATTTCGCCACTTGCCCCGGCAACGGCGTCAAGATTAACACGGCCCCGCACGACACCCAGCGCATCGACAACGCTTCCGGGCGACGCCCCGCAGCCACGAAACGCGGCCGACGGCGACCCGACCAACGGCCGACGGCGACCCAGCGAACACGCACGGCGACCCGGCGAACACGCATGGCGACCCGGCGGAACCGACCATGCAGCAGCCGCCCACCGTCACCCAAGGGACGCACCGACGGTCCCGTCCAGGCCAGGTGGACGTAGCGCAGCCCCCGTCGGCATCCGTCCTGCGGCAGTGTCCTAACACACGGCACGTTTGCACCTGACACGAACAACGAGGCCCGCCACAAGGCGTCCCCATTACCATGGGGTTGACGAACCGTCGGTCATCGCCGCGGCCGCGCCAAACTGCAGACCGCGCACGAACAGGTCCCCCAGCGACGGCCGGCGCGCCAAGAACAAGCGCCTCGGCAACGGCGAAAGCGCACAACCAGCCCTCTTCAGGCCCGGCACGGTGGATCCGGAGGCACGAGACCAGCAGCGGGAGGTGGACCGTGGGCGTACTGCAAGGCATAGAACGCCGCCTGCAGGGCGCCGTGGGCAACGCCTTCGCGCGGCTGTTCGGTGGCGGCGTCCAGCCCGCCGAGGTCGCTGCCGCGCTCCAAGGCGAGGCGGCGCGCAAGGTGCGGCAGCAGGGCGGCCGGTTGGTTGCGCCGAACCATTACGTCGTGCGCCTTGCGCCGAGCGACCGCGCTCAGGTCGGTGACGACACCCGGCGCGCGTCGGCGGCCTTCACGGACATGCTCGGCGAGTACCTGGGCGAACAGAACTGGGAGACGTTCGGCGATGTGGTCGTTACGCTCGAGCAGTCCACCGTGCTGCACACTGGGCAATTCCGCATCACATCGCTGATCGACCCGGACGTCGACCGGCGCTCGTCCTCCGAAAGCGCAGGTGTGGGACCGATGACGAAGTCTGCCGGCGACGCCCGTCACGATCGTTCGGCCCAGGACCGGGCACCACAGGCCCACCCAGCGACCGGACACGGTTACGGCATGGGCCCCGACGGAGCGGCGCCGGCATATGTCCAGGATCCCGGTCCAATCGGTGGCCACGTCGGACACCGCGCATCCGAGGGTGACGGCGTCCGCCAGCAAGGCCCGTCATCGCCGGAATACCTCCCGCAGGGCGCGCCCGACGACTACCGACGGCACGGGCCGTCATACGGCGACCATCCGCAACCGATCGGGTTCGCCGCCTACCCGGCCGCGCCCGATTACCCGCGGCAGGCCGGCTACCCACAACCTCCTGCAAATTATCAACAGCCCCCCGGCCACCAGCAGCCCGCCTTCTCACAACCCCACGGACACCAACAGCCGCCGCCCGCATACCAGCAGCCGACCGGATACCAGCAGCCGCCCGGATACCCGCCGCCGCCCGGATACCCGCCGCCGCAAGCCACCGAGGTCACCGCGCTTCTGGTTGCCGATGACGGTTCCGGCCGGATGTACCAACTGCAGCGCGGTTCCAACATCGTCGGGCGCGGGCAGGGCGCGTCGTTCCGATTGCCCGACACCTCGGTGTCTCGGCGTCATCTCGACCTGTATTTCGACGGGCGGGTTGCCGTCCTGCACGACCTAGGGTCCACCAACGGAACCACGGTGAACGGCTCCACCGTGCAGACCTGGCAGCTGGCCGACGGCGACGTGATCCGGGTCGGGCACTCGACGGTCGTCTTCCACCTGCGGTAGCAACGACGCTGTGCCCGCGCTGATCCTGCAATTGTCCAGACTGGGATTCCTGATCCTGCTCTGGCTCTTCATCCTGGCCGCCATCCGGGTGGTCCGATCGGACCTGCGCCTCGCCTCGGAGGGCCGGGTGGGGGTGACGACCGCGTCCCGCCGGCAGCAGCGCCGACGGGCGGTGACGGTGACGGCGGGTGCCCGCCCCACGATTCTGGTGGTGACGGCCGGAAACATGGCGGGCACCCGGCTCCGGCTCGGCAGCGGCCCGATCCTGATCGGCCGGGCGGAGGACTCGACCCTCGTGCTGGACGACGACTACGCCTCCACCCGACACGCGCGGCTGGTCCGCCAGGGTGACGGTTGGGCCGTGGAGGACCTCGGCTCGACCAACGGGACCTACCTGGATCGGGCCCGGGTCAGCGCGCCGACCCCGGTGCCGGTCGGCCTGCCCATCCGCATAGGCCGCTCCGTCCTGGAGCTTCGCCCGTGAGCGACGGCGAAGCGAGACGGCCGCGTCGCGACGAAGTCGCAGCGCCGCCGAGCGCAGCCCGGAGCGAACCATCCGGCACCGCCGGCGACGGCGAAGCGAGACGGCCGCGTCGCGACGAAGTCGCAGCGCCGCCGAGCGCAGCCCGCAGCGAACCCGAGAACGCAGACCGGGGTCGTCCACCGCAGGCGCTCCGCTACGTCACCCGCTCTGACCGCGGGCTGCTCCGCACCACCAATCAGGACTCGGTGTTCGCCGGCGACCGGTTGCTCGTCATTGCGGACGGCATGGGCGGGCATGCCGCCGGGGACACCGCCTCCCGCATC
Organism: uncultured Actinomycetes bacterium; assembly: GCA_964624455.1. Lineage (GTDB taxonomy): Bacteria > Actinomycetota > Actinomycetes > Mycobacteriales > Nakamurellaceae > Nakamurella. The sequence goes on from CAZUXD010000001.1 coordinate 134,954, forward strand.
GTCGTCACCACGTTCGCACCACTGAACGCTCGTCCGCCGTCCGCGAATCCGCTGGCCGACCTCGCGCGCGCCACCGTCGAAGCCAACCGGTCGATCGCCCGGATGGTCGCCGACCACCCCGACCTGGAGGGCATGGGCACCACCGTCACCGCCATGCTCTTCGACGGCGATCGCCTCGGCCTGGTGCACGTCGGCGACTCGCGCGCCTACCTGTATCGCGCCGGCCTTCTGCACCAGCTCACCCACGACGACACCTTCGTGCAGTCCCTCGTCGACGACGGCCGGATCACCGAGGGTGAGGCGCATCTGCATCCGCAGCGAAACCTACTGCTGCGCGCGCTCAACGGCACCGATCTGGACCCGAGCCTGACGCTGCGGGATGCGCGGTGCGGGGACCGATACCTTCTGTGCAGCGACGGGCTGTCCGGCGTGGTCGGCGCCGAACCGATCGCCGACGCGCTCGCCGGTCCCGACCTGGACCAGGTGGCCGACCGGTTGATCCAGCTTGCGTTGCGCGCCGGCGCACCGGACAACGTCACCGTCGTCGTCGCCGACGTAATCGATACCGGGGCGATCGGCGCCTGCCCGGCACCGCCGCCGCGGGACGGTGACCCGATGGCGACCGGGCCGATCGATCAGCTCACCCGGGAGATGCCCAGGGTTCCACTCCCGCCGATCCCGGAAGAACCGGCCGAACGCGGCGAACTGCTGCCGAGCGAGGACCCCGACGAGTTCGAGGGCGACATCGTCGACGACGACGGCGGAGTTGACGATGACGAGACCGCCGGGGAGGACACGGACGCCGGTGGCCCCGGCGCACGCCGCGGCGCCGAGGGCGTGGACGGCGCGGCTGCCGGCGGCGGCCGGGACGGCGGCCGGCGGGCGACAAACCGGCGGCCGGGCGGATCCGGCCGGACGCATCGTCGCCCACGCTGGCACCGACACGTCGCGCTCGCCGTCGCGATCGCGGCGCTGCTCGGCGCGGCCCTCGCGGGCGCGACCCTGTGGGTGCGCAACCAGTACTTCGTCGGCGAGCACAACGGAATGGTCGCCGTCTTCCGCGGAGTCAACGGTTCCCTGCTCGGCGCGCGATTCGCCTCGTTCCAGGAGAATTCGTGCGCCGGCGCGACGGATTGCCGGCCGATGGAGCTGACGGACCTGCAGCCGGCCGCCCGGCATCAAGTAGAAGGCGGCATCCAGGCCGCCAGCCTGGACGATGCGCGCAGCGTCGTGCAGCGCCTCGCCGCCGAACTGTTGCCGCCCTGCCCCGACCCGGCCGCCCCCGACCGGCACGCGCCCGCGACGACCGACCGACCCGCGCCCGCCGCGGCCACCCTGACCTCGCCACGTGCGGAAGGGACGGGCCTGCTGGGTTCCCCGGCCCGGACCTTGGCCGCCACCGACACCGGGCGGTTGCGCGGCCCGGGAATAGCAACCACCGTCACCCGCACCGTCACCGCCACCCCGCTCGCGCCGATCCCCGCGATGCCTGGCACCAACTGCCGGGCCGTGCCGTGAGCGCCGCCCGGCGATCGCAGAGCGCGCCGCCGGAGGACGAGGGCGGCGGCAGCCTTGCCTGACAACTCCCGCGTGCGGCGCGGCGATCTGACCGTGCCGCCCCGCCGCACCGGTCGCGGGGCGGAACTCGGGCTGCTCGTCTTCGCCGGGATCATCGTCACCGCCGCCCTGGTCATCGTGGAGCTGAACCAGAACCAGCAACTCCATTGGGAACTCGCCTACTACGGCGGCGGCTACATCCTGGTGTTCGCCGTCGCGCACCTGGTGACGCGGGCGCTCGCGCCGTACGCGGACCCGCTCCTGTTGCCCCTGGTCGCGCTGCTGAACGGCCTCGGTCTGGTGATGATCTATCGCCTGGACCTGGCGACGGCGACCCGCAGCGGCGCACCCTCCGCCCAGGCCCCGATGCAGCTCATCTGGACCGGCGTGTCGCTGCTGCTCTTCCTGTTGGTGCTGCTGGTGATCCGCGACCACACGGCGTTGCAGTTCTACCCGTACACGCTGGCCGCGGCCGGCGTGATCTTCCTGGCCATTCCCGCCCTGTTGCCGTCCCGGTTCTCCGAGGTCAACGGCGCCAAGATCTGGATCAGGATCCCCGGTTTGCTGTCCGTCCAGCCGGGCGAGTTCGCCAAGATCACCCTGATCGTCTTCGCCGCGGCGTTCCTGGTGTCCAAGCGGACGCTGCTGTCGACCGCCGGCAAGCGCTTCCTGGGGCTGGTGCTGCCCCGCGCCCGGGACCTCGGCCCGCTGGTGGTGCTGCTGGCCGTCGCGCTCGGCGTGCTGGTGCTCGGCAACGACCTGGGGACGGCCCTGCTGATCTTCGGCGTGCTCCTGGCCATGGTGTACCTCGCGAGCGGCCGGGTGTCCTGGCTGATCATCGGGCTCCTCGGCTTCGCGGGCGGCGCGGTGCTCGCATACCGGATGGTGCCGCATCTGCGGGTGCGGGTGGAGATCTGGCTGCACCCGTTCTCCGATCCCCTGGACAAGGGCTACCAGTTGGTGCAGTCGCTGTTCGGCCTCGGTACCGGCGGCATCTTCGGGACCGGGCTGGGCGCCGGACGGCCCAACATCGTGCCCTACGCGTCGACCGACTTCATCACGGCCGCGCTCGGCCAGGAACTCGGCCTGGTCGGGATCTCCGCGATCCTGCTGTGCTACCTGCTGCTGGTCGGCCGCGGCCTGCGCACGGCGCTGGCCGCCAAGGACAACTTCGGATCGCTGCTGGCCGCCGGCCTGTCGTTCTCGATCGCGCTGCAGGTGTTCGTCATCGTCGGCGGGGTGACCCGGCTGATCCCGCTGACCGGCCTGACCACACCGTTCCTGTCCTACGGCGGATCCAGCCTGTTGGCGAACTACATCATCCTGGCGCTGCTGCTGCGGATCTCCGACTCGTCGCGGCGGCCGATCCCGCGCTCGCCCGCCGCACCGCCGCGGGCCTCGCTGATGCAGACGCACACCGAGGTGCTGCCGGCGGTGGGTGACGGGGCGGCGGCGGATGGCGCGGCGGTCGCCGTCCCGCCCACCGGGCCCCACGACCGGAAACGCGGGGCGAGGGGCGCACCATGAAAAGACCCATGCGACGCCTCGGGATGGCCGTCATCGTGATGATCACCGTGCTCATGGCGAACCTGACTTACATCCAGGTGGTCAAATCCGCGGACTACCGCAACGACCCGAACAACCGGCGCACGCTGCTGGAGGAGTATTCCCGCGACCGCGGCCAGATCACCGCGGACGGCGGGGTCGTGCTCGCCCAATCCAGCCCGTCCGACGATCAATACCGCTACCAGCGCACGTATCCCGGCGGGGCGACGTACGCGAACCTGACCGGCTACTACTCCCTGCGGTACGGCCCGACCGGGCTGGAGCGACTGCAGAACGACCTGCTGTCCGGCGATGACCCCGCGCTGTGGGTCGGCCGGCTGTCGGACCTGATCACCGGCCGGGACCCCAAGGGCGGGAACGTGCAGCTCAGCGTGGTTCCCGCGGTGCAGAAGGCCGCTTACGACGGTCTCGCCTCCAAGGGTTACGTCGGAGCCGTGGTCGCCATCGAACCGTCCACGGGGGCGATCCTCGCCATGGCGTCCACCCCGTCCTACGATCCGAATCCGCTGGCCAGCCACTCCGAGTCCACCCAGCGCGCGGCGTACAACGAGATCGTCGCCGCCTCACCGTCACCGGCGCTGGATCGCACGATCGGGGCCGTCTACCCGCCGGGGTCCACGTTCAAGCTCGTGGTGGCCGCGGCCGCGCTGCAGAACGGGTTCACCCCGACGACGCAGGTGACGGGCGCACCGACGATCACGTTGCCCGGGACGGGCGGGGCGACGCTCTCCAACTTCGAACACGAGACGTGCGCCCGAGGGGGCGGGGCCCCGGTGACGCTGACGCAGGCGCTGGCGTACTCGTGCAACACGGCGTACGCGACGGTCGCGATGTCGGTGGGCGCGGACGCGCTGAAGAGGCAGGCGGCCGCGTTCGGGATCGACGGCGAGGGGTGGGACCTGGACGGTTTTCCGGTCGCCGGTTCTCGCACCGGACCGATGGCGGACACCGCCGCGGTGGCACAGTCGGGTATCGGACAACGAGATGTCGCGCTGACCCCGATGGCCGATGCCATCGTGGCGGCCACCATCGCCAACGGCGGCCAACGCATGCAGCCATACCTGATCGCCAGGACGACCCGGCCCGACCTGTCGGTGATATCCCAGACCAAGCCGACCGCGCTCGACCGGGCGATCCCCACGGCGGTGGCTCACGACCTCCGCGACATGATGGTCGCCTCTGAGAAGGTCACACCCGGCAGCGGGCAGATCGCCCGGCTGACGATCGCATCCAAGACCGGGACCGCCGAGCACGGCACGAACCCCAAGGCGACCCCACCACACTGCTGGTACGTGGCCTTCGCGCCGGCCGACAAGCCCCAGATCGCCGTGGCGGTGCTGGTGACCAACGGCGGCGACCGCGGGTTGTCGGCGACCGGCGCCACGGTGGCGGGTCCCATCGGCCGTGCGGTGATCGCAGCCGCCCTGGCGGGCGCCTGATGCCACGTCCCCCTTCCGTGAAAGTCGTGAGGGTGCTGCGACCACATCGTGACCTCTGGCTGGCACCCTCGACCGGGGCGAGCAACGCCACCGGAAAGGATTCGCCCGGCCGCGGCAGCGGGGCCGGGAGCGGCGGCGGAACCGGAAACGACGACACGGGCCCCGGGGTGCCTGCGACAATGGTTCGCTGGGCACCCACGGTGCCCGGCGACGCAACGATGCGAGGAACGAGGCGATGACGGGTAACCTGCTCGGCGACCGCTACCAGGTCGGCGACACGCTCGGATTCGGCGGCATGAGCGAGGTCCACCGCGGCCGCGACCTGCGGCTGGGCCGGGATGTCGCCATCAAGGTGCTTCGCACCGATCTCGCCCGAGATCCCACATTCCAGGCCCGCTTCCGCCGGGAGGCCCAGAACGCCGCCTCGCTGAACCACCCGGCGATCGTGGCCGTGTACGACACCGGGGAAACCGTCATCGACAACGGCGCCGTCCCCTACATCGTCATGGAATACGTCGACGGCGAAACGCTGCGCGACCTGCTCAAACGCGAGGGGCCGCTGCCCGCCAAGCGCGCCATGGAGATCGTGGCGGACATCTGCGCCGCGCTGGACTTCTCGCATCGGCACGGTATCGTGCACCGCGACGTCAAACCCGCGAACGTGATGCTGACCAGGGCCGGCGCCGTCAAGGTGATGGACTTCGGGATCGCGCGAGCCGTGGCCGACGGCCAGGCCACCGTCACCGCCACCGCCGCCGTCATCGGCACCGCGCAGTACCTCTCCCCCGAGCAGGCCCGCGGGGAGGCGGTGGACGCCCGCTCGGACGTCTACGCCACCGGCTGCGTGCTCTACGAACTGCTGACCGGGGCTCCTCCCTTCACCGGGGACTCGCCGGTCGCGGTTGCCTACCAGCACGTGCGCGAGGACCCCCGGCCGCCCAGCGCCGCCCGCCCGGGTGTTGCCAAGGAGCTGGACGCCATCGTGCTGAAGGCGCTGAACAAGAACCCGCTCAACCGCTACCAGACGGCCGCGGAGATGCGCTCGGACCTGGTGCGCGCGCTGTCCGGCCAGGCCGTGCACGCCACACCGCTGATGGACGACGCGGATCGCACCGAGTTGCTGCGGGCCACCGCCGCCCCGGCCGGGCAGCGGCCGCCGCTGCTGGCGCCCCCGAGCATCCTGCAGCCGCAAGACGACTGGGAGGGTGAAGACGAGCGGCGCGCACGCCGGGTGTGGGGCTTCGTCGGCATCGGCGTGCTGTGCCTCGCCCTGCTGGGCGCCGCCATCTACTTCACGTTGAAGATCACCGGCGCGCCGCCACCGACGCCGCTGGTGACGGTGCCGGCGGTCAAGGGCCAAACCGCGGACGAGGCCGGCGCCACGCTGCGACAGAACAACCTGACGGTCGGGCCGATCAAGCATGCGGCGTCGTCGGAGCCCAACAAGGGCAAGGTGATCGACCAGGATCCGAGCGAGGGCGTGCCCGTCGATCAGGGCTCGCCGGTCTCGCTGACCATCGGCGACGGGGTGCAGCAGGTGCCGGTGCCCAATGTGCGCGGCATGGAGGCGTCGCGGGCCCAGGACGAGATCCAGAAGCACGACCTCGTGTACCGGGAGGAGAAGGTTTATTCGTCTGCGGTGAAGGGCCGGGTGGCCGATCAGGATCCGGAGCCGAACACGCCGGTCAAGCCGGGCAGCACGGTGACCGTGTACATCAGCCAGGGAGCGAAGCAGACCATCATTCCCGACGCCAGCCAGTTGATCGGGAAGAGCCTGTCGGACGCGCAGGCGGCGCTTACCGCAGCGCAACTGAAGTGGGTCTCGCAGACGCAGCCCAGCGACAAACCGAAGGACCAGGTGCTCGCGCTGGGCGGCGGCATGAGTCCCGGCGACCAGGTCCAGGTCGACACGGTGGTGACGCTGATCGTGTCCGACAACTCGATGATGACGATGCCGGACCTGTCCAAGCTGACACCCAGCGATGCGCTCGCAAAACTCAAGAGCGTCGGTTGGACCGGCGACGCGGGCTTCCTCAACCAGACGGCGAAACCCGATCCCAACCAGGCGCTGTGGGGACGCGTCGTCAGCCAGGTACCGCTGTCCGGGCAGTCGGTCGCCAAGGGCACGCCGGTCAACGTGAACGTGGCGACCGAGCCGAAGATTCCGGTTCCGGACCTGTCCGGGATGACGCCGGACCAGGCCTACCAGGCGCTGCGGGGCGCCGGTTGGAACGGCCAGCTCAACGTGGTCCCCGAACCGGGTCAGACCGCGCCGGCCGGCAAGGCGGGAACCGTCATACCCGGCCAGCAGTCGCCGGCGCCGGCCGACGAGACTCCGATGACGAGTTCCGTGACGATCCACATCTACCAGCCCGAGGTGGCGCCGCCCACGACCACGCCGCCGAGCACGCCGCCGTCGGAGGGACCCGGGAACGGCGACCGGCCCGGCCGGGGTCGCGGCGGTGGTGGCGGCGGCCGTGGTGGCGGCGGCGGGCACGGCTGAGCCGCGGGTCCAGGCAGGCCCAGGCCCAGTCGATCGTGGTTCGGTCGCCGTCGGCCAGCGGCCGCCCGGTGCCCGGCGGATCGGCGGTTTCGAGCGCCGGGGACCGACGCCGGCGGACCAACGGCTCAGGCGCGGCGGTCCGGCGGTTTCGGGCGCCGGGGACCGACGCCGGCGGACCAACGGCTCGGGCGCGGCGGTCCAGCGGTTTCGGGCGCCGCAGTCCAACGGCTCGGGCGCGGCGGTCCGGCGCCTGAAACCCCACCGCGCCCGGCGTGGGTATGTCCGCTTTTCGGCTGTCTCTCACGAAATCCTCACACGGACAGGTCATCCTGGATCGCATGAGCGACACCGAACCCCCGCGGGACGAACAGCCCGGCCAGGCGGGCTGGCAGGCGCGTCCCAGCGGAGCGTGGGCGGCACCGCACGGCCTGCACCCTGACGCCGCGGGCGGATGGCAGCACGCCCCTTCGGCCGACCCGCCGCCCCCGTGGCGCCCGGCCGGCTACCCGCAGTACGGTGCCGGCTGGGCGGGAAGTGCGACCGGCCCCGGCGAACCGTCCGGCGATCGAGTCGGGCAGGGCCCGACTCGGCAGGGCGCCGGTTTCGAGCGCCCAGCGCGCGAATTGCCCGATTGGCCCACCCCTCCGGGCGGCTGGCCGCCCGACCCGGCCGCGACACCCAGCCCCGCGCCGAGCCGGCCGGCGGGTGGGGTTCGCACCGTGCTGATCGTCATCGCCGCGGTCGTCCTGGCGCTGGCCGCTGGTTTCGGCGGGGGCCTGCTGGGCAGCAGCATCGCTCGGGACGGCGGCACCAGCGGCGCGCCGATCATGCAACAGACCAGCGGCTCGGCGGTCTCTGCCGCGCCGGCGGGGTCTGTGCAGCGGGTGGCGGACATGGTGCTGCCATCGGTGGTGAGCGTGGTATCGCTGTCCGGCGGTGCGGAGGGGGAGGGGTCCGGGATCATCCTGGACTCCTCCGGCACGATCCTCACCAATAACCACGTGATCGCGGGGGCGCGCCGGCTGACGGTGCAGTTCAACGACGGGACAACGGGTTCGGCCAGCGTGGTGGGAACCGACCCCACCGACGACCTCGCCGTCATCAAGGTCAGCGGTGTCTCCGGCCTCAAACCCGCCACCCTGGGCAGTTCGTCGAACCTCAAGGTGGGGCAAGCGGTGGTGGCGATCGGCTCCCCGCTCGGGCTGTCGGCGACGGTCACCAGCGGCATCGTGTCCGCGCTGGACCGCCCGGTGCGCACCTCATCCGCCAGCGGCCCCAGCGACCAGGACACGGTGCTGAACGCCATCCAGACCGATGCGGCCATCAACCCCGGCAACTCGGGCGGCCCGCTGGTCGACATGGCCGGCCGGGTCATCGGGATCAACTCGGCCATCGCGACGCTGTCCGCCGGTGCCGGCGGACAGTCGGGTTCGATCGGCGTCGGGTTCGCGATACCGATCGATCAGGCGCGCCGGGTGGCGCAGGAGATTCTCGACAGCGGAAGGGCGTCGCACGCGGTGCTGGGCGCCAAGGTGACCAACGCCGTGGACAATTCGCGCGGTATCACCATCGGCGCAGAGATCGTGGCGGTGACGCCCGATGGCAGCGCCGCGAAGGCGGGCCTGCAGGCGGGTGACGTGGTGACCAAGGTCGGCAACAACAAGATCGAGTCGGCCAATGCGCTGGTCGCCGGCATCCGCTCGTCCGAACCCGGAGGCACCATCGAAATGACCTACACGCGCAACGGCACATCCGCCACGGTCAGCGTCACCCTGGGGTCCTCCACGAAGTGACGCTTTGTCACGCCAGGGCGGACGGCGGCCGCTCGCGGTCACGCCAGGGCGGACGGCGGCCGCTCGCGGTCACGCCAGGGCGGACGGCGGCCGCTCGCGGTCACGCCAGGGCGGCCGCCAGGCGCACGCGCTCTACCTGCGCCTGCAGCGCCGGCACCCGGGCGCCGGCGCTGTCGTCGCCGCAGGCGCCCAGCCAGTTCGCCAGCAGCCGGTGGCCTCCCTGGGTGAGCACAGACTCCGGATGGAACTGCACGCCGACCAGGTCGTGCTCGCGGTGCGAAATGCCCATGATGACCCCGGTGGAGGTCCGTGCCGTCACCTCCACATCGTCACCCAACGTGCCGTCCACGACCGCGAGCGAGTGATAGCGGGTCGCGGTGAACGGATCGGGAAGGCCCGTAAACAGACCCGACCCGCCGTGGTGGATCCTCGAGGTGCGTCCGTGCAGCAACTCTTCGGCCCGGTCGACGCGCCCGCCGTACACCTCGGCGATCGCCTGGTGCCCCAGGCATACACCCAGCAGCGGTACCCGTCCGGCGGCCCAACGCACCACGTCTTCGCAGATCCCGGCGTCCGCCGGAATACCCGGTCCCGGTGAGAGCAAGATCCCGTCCGGCGGATTCGCCGCTATTTCGTCGACCGTGATCGCGTCATTGCGCCACACCTCGCATTCGGCGCCCAGTTGCTGCAGGTATTGCACCAGGTTGAACACGAACGAGTCGTAATTGTCGATCACCAGGATGCGCGTCACCCGCCCAGCGTGCCACGTGATACCGGCGGCCGGCCGACGGGGACGCCGTGCTGCCCCATCCACCTGACGCCCGCTCGCGCCCGCCCGCGGGACCGCACCCTTGACGCCCGCACGCCCGCCGGGGGCCGCCGTCAGCCGGTGGTGCCGCCCTGGTCGATCGGCAGATACGGCTCCAGCCATGGGAAGACGACGAAGAACAGCAACGCGACGATCGCGAGGAAGAGCAGCAGGACCTGCGCCAGGCGCAGCGCGAGCGGTCCGGGCAGGTGGCGCCAGATCCAGGAGTACATGTCAGCTCGTCTCCTGGAGTTCGGGCGGCAGGAAGCCGGCCGTCTTCGGGTAGCTCTTGACCAGGATCCCGTGAATGATCATCCGCTCCCGGTCGGAGAACTTGGGGTGGCAGGTGGTCAGCGTGATCAGCGGCTCCGCACCGTCCGGCACGGCCCGGCTGTCCCGGTGCGGCACCGGGTAGATCTGCTCGATGTCGGACGGGACCGTGATCTCCCTGCCGTAGACACCGGAGTACTGCCCGGTCTGCACCGAAACCCCTCCGCAGTGCGCATGTTGCGTCGTCGCCCAACCGGCGACCTCCTCCTGCATGGGCAGCACCCGGTAGACGTACCAATCGGAGGCGGTTTCCACCACGATCGCGTCGCAGGAGTCCAGAAGGCCCAGGTCGTCGAACGGCGCGCCCTTGTTGACGCGATGGCCGGCCATCGCGAAGTTGCCCGGCTGGCCCGGATATTGGGTATCGGTGTAGTGCCCGGGCCCGGCGTACAGGTCGGCCTGCTTGGTGCCCTCGATGATGGTCAGCACGAAGTCGGCACCGAAGCTGGGGACGTACATCTTGGCGAAACCGACGCCCTCGGTGGTGTCGTAACGCCGCTCGCGGTCCGGCGGATCGACGGTCGGCCCGGCGCCGGTGACGACCACCGTGCCGCCGGACTCCGTCACGTCGGTGTGCCCCGGGGCGGTGACGACGTTGCTCTCCGATGCCCACAGCTTGTCCAGCGCCGCGCTGGCCGCCGCCTGCTTCTGCTCTCCGAAAAGGTTGGTGACCCAGACCTCGTACACCGCGAACAGCAGCACCACCACGCCTGCGGTGATCAGAACCTGGCCCAGCCCCCGGATGACCGTGCGCACCGGTTCCCGCCCGGAACGTGGCGGCGGGCGACGGTTGCCGCGGGTCGGTTCGTCCTCCGGCGGGGGAAGCGCGGCGGCGCCGTCGGCATCATCGCGGCCATCGCCGTCGCCGTCGGCGGCACGACCGTCGTCACCGTCGAATTGGCCCACCCTGCTCGCTCCCTGTCACATGATCACGCGCCATTTCCCGATTCTCCACCAACTGCCGCGGCGCCGGCCCGGAACCGAGCAGGCGCCGGCCCCCGTGCGCGTAGCGATGCCCCGGCGCCGCTCGCCCGCGCAGGCGATCCCATCGACACCGTAGGCTACTCATAGAGACAATCAGTTCTGGTCAAAGGTGACCGGGCGCAGGTCGCGAGCACGGAGGAAGTTGTGCCCAAGTCGAAGGTCCGCAAGAAGCCCTCGGTTCAGGTTTCCCGTTCGGCCGCGGCGGCCGCCGCGGCCGCCGCCCCCCGCGCCAGGGTGGTCGGCCCGTCCGGGCCGGTGTTCATCGGGATCATGGTCGGCCTCATGCTGCTCGGCCTGGCCTGGCTCGTGACGTACTACCTCTGGGGTCAGGACCTGGGCTTCATGCGGTCGATCGGAAACTGGAACTTCGCCATCGGATTCGCCCTGATGATCGCGGGCCTGCTCATGACGATGCGGTGGAGGTAGGACGGTCCCCGGGCGAAACACAGTGGTGTGATTCATCCCCAGTGGGGACAACTCCTGTGGACAACCCGACCGGACCCGCATGGGGACCGGCGCCCTGGATCGCGATCCTGACCGCCGCGGCCGCGCTCGGCGGCATCGCTTGGGGCATCCTCGACCACGAACCGGAAGATCGGCTGGTAGCCGCGGTACTGGTCGTGGTGCTGGCCGCGGTCGGCACGGTACTGGTGCGGATCCGGATTCGGCTGCGGGTGGTCGACGGCGGGATCCTCGTCGTCGGGCCGCTGCGGGCCCGGTACATCGCCTGGTCCCGGATCGACGGCATCTCCACCCAGCAGCGCGGCCGTTTCGGCCGCCGGGGCCGCACCCTGGAGTTGGAGGTCCGGGCGGCCCTTCCCGGCCGCGACGACGAGGTCCCGGCGGGCGCCACGGCCGAAGGGGCCGCCGCTGCGGCCGCCGCCGGCGGCGATGACGAACTGCTAGCCTTCGGCTGGTTCGATCTGGGAACCGATCCGGCGCGGGTCGGACGCGTGCTGCAACGTCACCGCGCCGCCGGCCCCTGATGCGCCCGCACCGCGGGCGTGCTCACCGGCCGGCGGTGAGGCCGAAGCAACCTCCATGGTCGGTGAACGTCAGCCGGCACGTCACGGAGCCGAGCGTGAGGTCCTTCGCCAGGATCATCCCCACCAGCGCCGCGAGCACCACCGCACAGGTGCCGATCTGCCAGGCCCCTCGCCGGGCGGCGGGTGCATAGACCATCGCGGCCCCGACCAGCGCGCCCACGACCAGGCCGCCGAGATGCGCCTGCCAGGAGATGCCCGGGATGGTGAACGTCGCGATGACGTTGATCGCGATGATCAACCCGGCCTGACGCAGGCTCAACCGCAGTCGCTTGAGCGTCACCAGCAGCGCGCCCATCAGCCCGAAGATCGCGCCGGAGGCGCCCGCGGCACCCCCCGTCACCGGCGCGAACAGCATGATCGCGGCCGACCCACCCAACAGGGACAGCAGGTACACGGCCAGGTATCGCCAGCGCCCCAGCACCCGTTCCAGCCCCAGCCCGATGAAGTACAGCGCAAGCATGTTCAACACGATGTGCAGGATCGACAGGTGCAGGAACCCGCTGGAGACCACCCGCCACCACTCGCCGCCGGCGACGTACATCGGCACCATCACGGAGCCGTTGTAGACCGAGGACGGCCGAAAGTCGCTGATCGACCGGGCTTGTGCCGCCGCGATCGCGAACACCAGCACGTTCAACGCGATCAGCACGGTGGTGACCCGCGGTTGCTGACCGTGCACGGCTCCGGCGACGGTGCGGGGGACCGCCACGCGCTGCCCGGCGCGGCTCTCCGCGACGCACGCGCGGCAGTGGAATCCGACGCTCGCCGGGGTCAGGCATTCGGGGCAGGCGGGGCGGCCGCAACGGGTGCAGTGCAGGCCCGTGGGCCGGTCCGGGTGCCAGGTGCACACCTGTTGCCCGGGCGCGCCATAGCCGGGCTGCGGCGGCCGGGTCATCGACCGAGGCCCCGATGACGGGGGTTCGCGGTGCGCACGGCCCGGGTCAGTTGCCGGCCCCGCCGGGGGCCGAGCCGCCCGTGACGGTGATCGAGTTGATCACCACGTCGTCCACCGGGCGGTCCGACCGGTCGGTCGCAGTGGCGGCGATCGCGTCCACCACCTCGCGCGAGGGTGCGTCGGCGACCTCGCCGAAGATCGTGTGCTTGCGGTTCAGGTGCGGGGTTCTGCCCACGGTGATGAAGAACTGGCAGCCGTTGGTGCCCGGGCCGGCGTTCGCCATCGCCAGCAGGTACGGCCGGTCGAAGGCCAGTTCCGGGTGGAACTCGTCGGCGAACGTGTACCCCGGGCCGCCGCGGCCGGTGCCGGTCGGGTCGCCGCCCTGGATCATGAAGCCGGAGATCACCCGGTGGAAGATCGACCCGTCGTAGAACGGGCCCGACTTGGCGCCCGAAGCGTTCTCGCCGCGGTACTCCTTGCTGCCGTCGGCCAGACCGACGAAGTTGGCCACCGTCTTGGGCGCGTGGAACGGCATGAGCTGGATTCGGATGTCGCCGCGGTTGGTGTGCAGGGTCGCGAAGGTGTCCCCGTAGGCGTTGCCCGGAGAGGTGCTGTTGGATTCGGTCACGTCCGCCATCCTGCCAGGCACTCCGGGCCATATGGTTCGGCGGGCGCCCAAGGGGCCCGCGCGGGGCCCGTCCCGGGACCCCTCCTGGGGCCGCCGAACCCCCGCGGTCCCTACCGGCCGAGGTGCGACACGATGTCCTGCACCATCTGCCGACCCTTGATCGACTGCTTCTGGTTGGAGATCGCGATGATCGCGATCGGACCCTTGGACACGGCGTAGATCGAGGCCGCGTCCGGGTAGCCGGGCACGCCGTCCGGCGTCGCCATGGCCCCGCCGGTCCAGCCCGTCGGGTGGGTGGCCGGGCTGGACAGTGCGATCGGCACGTGCTGGTTCACCGCGGCGACGGCCTGCTCCGGCGTGGCGGCCACGACGATCCGGGTCGTCGCCAGGTACCGCCCGTCGGCACGGGTGAAGATGCACACCGGGTACGGCCGCACATCGATGATCGAGGTCGGTCCGGTGTGCTGCCCGTTGGCCTCCATGACCTCGGCGTCGGACAGGTACGGACAAGTTCCGCGCACCGGCGCGGGCTCGGGTGTCGACGGCGGCGGCGCCACCGTCGTGGGAATCGTGGGCACGGTCGTGATGGTGGTGGCCGAGGCCTGCAGGGTCCGGGTGCTCAGCGCCGTCGTGACGGTCGTGGTGGACGTCGACGTTCCCACGATCGAGGTACTGGTGGTCGGCGGGGTCGGCGTCGCCGGGGCCTTGGCGCAGGCCGCGCCGAGCGCGGCCATCAGGATGGCCGCGGCCGCCCGTGAACGGCGGGCTGCGAAGCGCGGTGCGGCGCGCTGTGGATCCGGCATGCAACCTCCCGTCGTTTCGCCGCGTGCGCATCGCGCCGGTGTGTCGGTCTCTGCGGGGCGCTCGTCTCCCGGCCGGACCCCGGCCGGACCCCGGTCGGACCTGCGGCCGCAGGACCGTCCCGATCGTCACGGTAGCGGCCGACGGTCACGCTAGCGGTCGGCCCGGGTTCTTCGCCGGTCCGGTTCGCGGGTCGGCCCGGCGGCGGCCCCGGCCCGGTGACGGCCCGCGGCGGTGACGGTAGCCTCGGGGGCGGAGGCGCGGAGGCCGGCGCGGCCTCGCCGAATGCGGACGATCTGAAGTCGTGGGCCGCCCGAGCCGCCTCGGGTCTTGCAGGTTCGGCACGGAGCGCGTCCGACGACCGACGAACGTCAGGTGACGAGGAACGAACGCCCGGGCAGGCGGGAAGGGGTCGCGATGGTCGCCACCGCTCGCCGCAACACCAGCCAGCGGGCGGCCCTGCTGCAGGAACTGGCCGGCACCGAGGAGTTCGTCACCGCCCAGGAGTTGCATGCGGCGCTGCGCCACGGCGGCGTGCGCATCGGGCTCGCCACGGTGTACCGGACCCTGGCGGAGTTGGCGTCGTCCGGCGATATCGACACGTTGCGCAGCCCGGCCGGCGAGACCCTGTACCGCCAGTGCGGGCAACCGGAGCACCATCACCACCTGGTGTGCCGGGTCTGCGGCCGCACCGAGGAGGTCACCGCGCCCGGGGTCGAGCGGTGGGCCCGGGCAGTCGCCGAGGAGTTCGGCTACTCCGACATCGGCCATGAGGTCGAATTGTTCGGTGTGTGCGGTGCCTGCGCGGCAGCCCGCTCGTGACGACCACCCGCGCCGCGGCGGCGGTGAGGACGAGAACCTCGTCATCGCCGCCCGATTCCGGCCTGCGGCGACTGCTCGGGGCGTTGCTGGTCGCGGCAACCGCGCTGACGCTCTCCGCGTGCGCCGCGACCGCCGGTGAGGCACCGCCGCGCTCCACGACGCCCCCGCTCGAGGTCACGCTGTTGACCGCGAAGGGCGTCCCCGGCACGTACCTGACCGACGGTTCCGGGCGGGCGCTGTACATGTGGGAGGCCGATCGGCATGGCGGCTCGACCTGCTACGGAGCCTGCGCGACCGATTGGCCTCCGCTGACCATCACGGAACGGGCCGTCGCCGGACCGGGCGTGCGGGCCGACCTCATCGGCACCACCACCCGCAACGACGGAACGAAACAGGTGACGTACGGCGGGTATCCGCTGTACTACTTCGTCGACGACGTCCGGTTCGGGCAGTTGTCCGGTCAGGGCGACACCGGGTTCGGTGCGGTGTGGTGGGTGATCGGAACCCGTGGCGTGCCGCTGCCGTCCGTGCCGCTGGCCACCACCGGCTGACCCGGTCGGGGCGGGTCCGCCCCTCGTGTCCGTCGGCGGGCCGACGCAGCGCACCAGGCGGGCTCAGGCGCACACCCGGGCTCAGGCACCTCAGCCCGGGCGCGGGTACCAGCCGGTGCCGGGCCCACCAGACGGGCCCACCAGACGGGCTCAGCGCAGGAGCAGCCAGACGCCGATCGCAATCACCACCAGCAGGACCACGGCGCTGCCGACCAGCACCCACCGGCGGGGTGCGTTGGCGGCCGCTTCGCGTTGTTCGATCTCGTGTTCCTGCGCCACGAAGCGCCGGAACATCCCGGTGTCGGCGATGTGACCCTCGTCGGGCCGGTCGGGTGTGGCCATGCCGGATATTCAACAGCATCGCGACGACACCGCGCCCCTGCCCGGCCCGATCGAAACCGTCTCGTGACGCTGCGCCATGCGCAGCACCGCGCGGACGTGGCAGTCACGAACCGGTTTCGAAGGCGTCACCGACCGGTCACAACTGGACCGCGTCGGGCGGGCCGCTCGGCGTTTTCGCAGGTCCGTTCGCCATTGGCACTCGAGTGATCTTGAGTGCCAACGGGAATCCGTCGATCATCGGTATCGGAGGTGGGACATGGGTGACGTTGCTTCCCAGGTCGAGGTCTCCCCGCTGCAGACGCAGGGCACGCTCAGCGGGTTCCTGCTGTCGGGCCGCTGGCCGGAGTCCACCCTGGAATGGGTGCGTGTGCTGCTGCTCGCGGTTCGGGTCGCCGCCGTGCCCGGCTTGCTGCCGACCACGACGGTGTTCCGGGTCCGGGAGGACGTACCGGACGATCCGCCGGCGGACGCGGTCGGGCTGGTGATGGCCGAGGGCACCTTCGGCGGCGATCGGCCGCTCAGCCCGGGGCAGTTCGCCGGCCCATGCCCGGCGGGGCTGTTCGTGTTGCATCCGCCCTCGGAGACGCGCCCGTCCTTGCCCGAGGTCGACCTCGTCGCGTCCGGCTGCGTGCTGCTCCCCGGCCTGCCATACCTGGGACTGGACCACCGCGCCGCCTGGATCGAGGCCGACCGGGAAGGTGTGATCACCAGCATGATCTCCCGATCGGGCGTGGATCCGGCGGCCGATGCGGACACGGCGGTCCTGGCGATGCTGCTGGCTGCCTGACGCGGCGGTCCTCCGACCGCCATGCCCGGCCCGCGCCACTCGCAGTATCCGACCCGCGCCACTTTTCCGGGTTCGCGCCGCAAGGTTGCGGCGCGGATGCAGGAAACCGGCGCGGCCATGCAGCGCGCCCCGATCGGCGCTGGTCAGTCGGTGCCCGACTCCATCGCCGCCCCGTCCAGCAGCTCGTCCCCGGCGCTCACCGGCGCCGGGGCGCCGAGTTGCGCGATCGCCTCGGCTCGGCCCGCCTGAAGACTGCCGACCAGGCTGGCGGCGGCATCCAACTGCCCGCGCCCGGCGTAGAGCTCGAGCTTGGCCCGGGAGTCGGCGATGTCCAGGTTCCGCATGGTGAGCTGCCCGATCCGGTCGACCGGTCCGAACGCCGCGTCCTCGGTGCGTTCCATGGACAACTTGTCGGGGTGGTAGCTCAGGGCCGGCCCCTGCGTGTCCAGGATCGAGTAGTCATTTCCCCGGCGCAGGCGCAGCGTCACCGAACCCGTCACCGCCGTACCCACCCAGCGCTGCAGCGACTCGCGGAGCATCAGCGACTGCGGATCGAGCCAACGACCTTCGTAGAGGAGCCGGCCGAGCCGGCGGCCCTCGGCGTGGTAGTTCGCGATGGTGTCCTCGTTATGGATGGCGTTGACGAGGCGTTCGTAACATATATGCAACAGCGCCATCCCGGGCGCCTCGTATACCCCACGGCTCTTCGCCTCGATGATGCGGTTCTCGATCTGGTCGCTCATGCCGAGCCCGTGGCGGCCGCCAATCGCGTTGGCCTCGCGCACCAGCGAGACCTCGTCATCGAACTCTCGGCCGTTGATGGTGACGGGGCGGCCCGCGTCGAAGGCGAGGGTGACGTCCTCCGTGTCGATCGGCACGTCCGGGTCCCAGAACCGAACCCCCATGATGGGTTGCACCATCTCGACCGAGGTGTCGAGGTACTCAAGCCTTTTCGCCTCGTGGGTCGCCCCCCAAATGTTCGCGTCCGTGGAATACGCCTTCTCCACGCTGTCCCGGTAGGGCAGGCCACGCTTGGCGAGCCATTTCGACATCTCCGTCCGCCCACCCAGTTCGGCGACGAACGCCTCGTCCAGCCACGGCTTGTAAATCCGCAGCCGCGGGTTGGCCAGCAGCCCGTAGCGGTAGAACCGCTCGATGTCGTTGCCCTTGTACGTCGATCCGTCGCCCCAGATGTCGACCGCGTCCTGCTGCATGGCCCGCACCAGGAGGGTGCCCGTCACCGCCCGGCCCAAGGGCGTCGTGTTGAAATATGCGACGCCCGCGGACCGGATGTGAAACGCGCCGCAGGCAAGCGCGACCAATCCCTCGGCGACCAGTGCGGAGCGGCAGTCCACCAACCGGGCGATCTCGGCTCCATAGGAAACCGCCCGGCCGGGCACCGAAGCCAGATCGGGCTCGTCGTACTGACCGAGATCCGCGGTGTAGGTGCAGGGAATCGCGCCGTTCGCGCGCATCCACGCGACGGCGGTGGAGGTATCGAGGCCCCCGGAGAAGGCAACGCCGACACGCTCACCGACGGGCAGCGAATACAGGACCTTGGACACCTGGTCAGCCTATTGCCCACCTGCGCTGCGCAACTCGTGGGTCATCGACGATCGTCCGCAGGCGCTCGGTGGGTCGGGTCGGTACGACCTGCTTCCGAACGTGAGAGCCTGGGACGGTGAGCACAGACCAACTCCGCCGCGGCATCGTGTTCGACCTGGACGGGGTCCTCATCGACACCGAGCACTGGTGGGATCAGATCCGCCGCGACGTCGCGGCGCGCCACGGCGGAACCTGGTCGGACGGGGCCACGGCAGCGATGCTCGGCATGTCGACCCCGGAGTGGGCTGCGTACCTGGTGGACGAGATCGGCGTGAAGCTCAGCGCCGAACGCGCGGCGCAGATCGTCATCGACGAGATGGCCCGCAGGTTCGCCGAAGCGCCTCCGGTGTTGCCCGGAGCGGTGACCGCGGTCCGCGATGCCGCCCGGCGCGCTCCTATTGCGATCGCGACCTCTGCCCCGCCGCGGATGGCGCAGGCGTTCCTGCGCGCGACCGGTCTGGAAGGCACCGTCACCGCCGCGGTATCCAGCGAAGAGGTGGCCGCCGGCAAGCCGGATCCGCAGGTGTATCTCGCCGCCGCCCGCGCGATCGGCGCAGACCCGGCCGGCTGCATCGCCATCGAGGACTCGACGAACGGCATGCGCGCGGCGCTCGCCGCCGGCATGGTCCTGGTCGCGGCGCCGAACGCCGTCTTCCCCCCGGATCCCGCCGTTCTGGCGCAGGCCACCGAGGTCATCGGGTCGGTGGCCGAGCTTCCGCGGGTGCTGGATCGGCTGACCGCATCCTGGTAGGTCGCCGGGCCGCCGAAGGCGCCGGTCAGCCGGCCGGCGCCAGGAACGCGGCGAGCGCCGCAATGTACATCTCTTGATCCGCCGCCGCCGCCAACTCGCGCGCGGAATGCATCGAGAGCATCGGCGCGCCGACATCCACCGTCTGGGCTCCGGTCCGGGACGCGATCGCCGGCCCGACGGTGGATCCGCAGGGCAGATCGGAGCGGGTGACGAAGATCTGCATCGGCACGCCGGCCTGCTCGCACGCAAGCGCGAACGCTGCCGCGCCGGGCGCGCCGGTGGCGTACCGCAGCTGATTGTTGATCTTCAACACGGGGCCACCATCGATTGCGATCAGATGCTGCGGCTCATGCCTTTCCGGGTAGTTCGGATGCGTCGCATGCGCCATATCGCCAGAGGCGATCACCGTTGCGGCCATGGCTCGGTGGTAGTCGTCGCGGGTGCCGCCGCCGGCGAGGACGATCCGCTCCAGCACCGCGGGCAACAGCGCCGAAGCCGCACCACGCTCGGAAACGCTGCCGACCTCCTCGTGGTCGAACAGGGCGAGCACCCGAACCAGCGGCAGGGCCGGCGGCGCGCCCGTCGCCTCGATCAGCGCCCTGGTACCCGCGTAGCTGGTCGCAAGGTTGTCCAGCCGGCCCGCGGCGATCAACTCGCCGCCCGCACCGATGCGGCGGGGCGGCTGCACGTCGTGCGTCATCAGATCCCACGCCAGCACGTCGGCCGGGTCCACCTGGAGCCGATCGGCGAGCAACGCCCGGAAATCACCCGGCGCCGTGCCGATTCCCCAGATGGGCGCCAGGTGCTGCTGGGAGTTGAGCCACGCTCCCGGCGGGCGAGGACCGGGCTGGGCGGCGTGCGCCTCCCGATCGAGGTGGATGGCCAGTTGGGCAACCCGCAGCAGCGGCTCGTCCAGGTGCAGCAGGGATGTGCGCACCCCGACGGGATCCCCCGTGGCGTACCGAGCAGCCGGCGCGGCCCACGCACCCGGCCCGGCGCCTTCACCCGGATCGGCCCACGCACCCGACCCGAACCCACCCGGCTCATCGGAACGCACCGCGGCCGGTGTCCGAGACCGGACGGACACCCGGCCGGACAGGCCGAGGTCGCGGTCCAACCAGGAGTTCAGCAGCGGTCCCCCGTACACCTCGACCCCCAGCAGTTGCCATCCGGCGCGAGCAACGTCCGGCTGGGGCTTGATACGCAGGTTGGGGCTGTCGGTGTGCGCAGCCACCACGCGCATCGGTGTGGCGGGGCCGGCCGTATGCTCCGTCACCCACGCCAGTAGGGATCCGCCGCGGATGAGGTAGTAACGGCCGGGATCGGACGGGAACGCGTCGCTTTCCGGCACCGGGGTGAAGCCCGCCGCGGCCAGCAGCCGGGCGGACTGTGCGCAGGCGTGGAACGGTGACGGCGACGCCCGCAGGTAGTCCAACAACCCTTGGGTGACGTCGGTTCCGGCGCCTGCATCGCCGCTCACCGCGCCACCCGTCCCGGCGACCGGGCGGGGATGCCGATCCGCACCGCGGCGGGGTCGCCGTCGTTCTGTGAGGCTGCTCGCGAGGCCATACGTCAACTCTGACAGATCCGATGCAACGAACCGGACGCCGCCGGCCGTCCAGGATGCACCACATCCCCCACTGGAGGACGCCATGACGTTTCCAAGAGCAGCGCTGTCCGCGCTGGTCGTCATCGGGCTCACCCTGGCCGGCTGCTCCGGACCTGCCGGGCCAACCACCGCCGGCCCGTCCTCGGTCCCGAACCCGGCCTCCGGCGCGAGCCTGGCAGGCCAACCAGCCCAGGGGCCGGACACCTCGCTCGATACCGGGGCCTCGACCGGGCCTGCGCAGCAACTGGCCGCGCGTCTCGCCGGCACCGACACCGCCACCATCGCCCCGGTCGCCGCCGCCCCGGGCCGTCGAATCATCAGCGTCACCGCCGTGGGCAAGGCGACCGGCACCCCGGACACCGTGACGGTGCAATTGGGCGTGCAGACCCGGGCGGCGTCCGCCGGCGCAGCACTGTCCGAGAACAACGTCGCGGCAAACAAAGTCATCGATCGACTGCGCAAAGCCGGTGTCGCGGACCAGGACCTGCAGACCAGCCAACTGTCGATCTACCCGACCTACTCCGATGGCGGTTCGTCCATTACCGGGTACCAGGTTTCGAACGTCGTCATCGCCACCCTGCACGAGATCGCGAAGGCCGGCGCACTGGTGGACGCCGCGCAGCAGGCCGCCGGGAATGCCGTTCGGCTGGAACAGATCTCGTTCTCCTTCGCGGACGATTCGGCGCTACGCCGAGCGGCCCGGATCGACGCGGTGAAGCAGGCGCTGGCCCAGGCGAAGCAGTTGGCGGACGCCGCAGCCCTCACCCTCGGTCCGGTGCTATCGCTGACCGAGGGCTCGCAGTCCTCCCCGCCCCAGCCGATGTACGCCGCCGCCGACGCCGCGGGCGGAGCCGGGCCATCCATGCCCGTATTGCCGGGAAGCGCGGACATCACGGTCGAGGTGCAGATGGTCGTTGCGATCGGCTGATATGTGGTGAACTTTGTCAATAGGCATGGTGAGGCGCCCGCTCCTTG
>CAZUXD010000002.1:0-58645 GCA_964624455.1 uncultured Actinomycetes bacterium
ACCTCCAACGCTACGGGCAGCGGCCTGAACCCTTACTGACCCACGCTCCTAGCGGTCGGACGCCTAGCGACCGTCGCGCCCGCCCGCCGATGCCGCGGCGGCGCGTTCGGTACGCGCCCCGTCCGTCGACAACGAGCCGCTGGGGGACTCCAGGTGCGCGCGGACGAACCAGTGGAACAATTCCAGCGAATGCAGGTGGGCGATCAGCATGTCGTTGGTGACCGGATCGAGTTCCCCCGTCTTCTCGGCGGCGCTCCGGTGTTCGGCGATGATCGACCGGTACACGACGTCGAGGGCGGCGAGGTGCGTGAGCGCGTCCGCACGGCCCACGGAGTAGTCGTCCCAGGTGCGGCGCTTGACCAGTCCGCCGGGTGTGCCGAGCGGCGGCACGCCGAGGGTGGCGATTCGCTCCGCGATCTCGTCGACCATCTTGCGCACGTCGATCACCTGCGGGTCGATCATCTCGTGCACCGCGATGAAGTGCGGTCCGACCACGTTCCAGTGCGCGTGCTTGAGCGTCAGCGCCAGGTCATTGAGCGCATCCAGTCGTTGCTGCAAGATGCCTGCGACGGTGGCTCCGTCGTCGGGCGTCATTGATGGAACCGTGTAGGTGGGCGCGGCAGGTGCCTTCGTCACCGGATCCTCCTTGGTCGTTGTTCTTCGGTGCCCTCGTAGGGGGGCCGTCACAGTAGGGGCGCCCTCGGGCCGCCGGCCGCCGTCTGCCGCCGGACACGGACGGAGACACCCCTCCCAGTGCGGTACCCAGCCCCTCGCCGACGCAAACGAGCGCCGCGGTGGAGGCCGAGGTGGAGGCCCCATCGCAAACGAACGGATAACGACCGGTCCGTGCCCCTATCGCATTCCGGGCATTGGTCGTAAGGTGATCGCCGCATGCGGCCCCGCGACGGCCGGCCAGTTGAGCCGCTGCGCCAGGTCAGTGCCGTACCGGCGTTTTGGCGGCAAGACGGGATGGGCATGCGTGAGGATATGACGGCGCGTAGCGATCCCGCGGATCGCGAGCGACAGGTGGGTGACGGCGTCCGGGTGGACGTGACCATTCCGGCGGATCCCGCGCGCCTGCCGCTATTGCACAGTGTGGCGGCGGCGCTCGCCGTGTCGCAGGACCTCGACCTCGACACGATGATCGACCTGCGTCTCGCCATGGATGCGTTCTCCGCCAAGCTGATCCCCTGCACCCGCACCCGCGAGGGCGGGAGCCTCGTCTGCCGGTTCATATCGGACGGCGACGAGCTCACGGTGGCTGCCAATCCCCGGCGACCCGCCGGTGCGACCATCGACTGCGACGCTCCCTGGGAGCAGATGTCACTACGGTTGCGCGCCGCCCCGTTGTGAGCGCGCCGCTGGCGTCGGCCGTGGTCGCCGCGGCGTCAGCGCTGCCGATCCCCGCACTGGTGCGGCGTACCGTGCGAAGTGAGCCAGTCACCGAGTACGAGGAGCCGCCATGAACCCAGCGCCGACGCCGAATGCGGCCGCGGGTGGCAGCATCACCATCGGCAGCGAGTTCACGGTGGCGCGAATGGGTTTCGGCGCCATGCGGATCACCGGACCCGGAATCTGGGGCGAGCCCGCAGATCTCGAAGAGGCCAAGGCGGTCTTGCGCAGGGCGGTCGAGTTGGGGACCACGTTCATCGACACCGCCGACTCCTACGGACCCGAGGTCAGCGAACGGCTCATCGCCGAGGCGCTGGCGCCCTACCCCGAGAACCTCGTCATCGCCAGCAAGGGCGGGTTGGAACGCGCCGGGCCGAACAAGTGGCCCCGCAACAGCCGGCCGGAGCACCTGCGGCAGGCCTGCGAGGGCAGCCTGCGACGCCTCGGCGTGGAGCAGATTGCGCTCTACCAGTGGCATCACCCCGATCCGATGGTGCCGCTGGAGGACTCCATCGGGGCGCTGGTGGAACTCAAGGACGAAGGCAAGATCCGGCACCTCGGCGTGTCGAACGTCACACTTGACCAGTTGCGCCGGGTTCAGCAGATGACGCCGGTGGTGTCGGTGCAGAACCGGTACAACATCGGCGATCGTTCCTCGGACGAGATCCTTGGCGTGTGCGAGCGGGAGGGGTTGGCGTTCCTGCCCTGGGCGCCGGTTCACGATTTCGCGAAGCCTGCTGTGGTGCGCGGTATCGCCGAACGGCATGACGCCACCCCGCGGCAACTGGCGTTGGCCTGGCTGCTGGCCCGATCGCCTGCCATCCTGCCGATCCCGGGCACGGGTTCCGTCGCGCACCTGGAGGAGAACATTGCGGCCGCATCCATCGTCCTGACCGACGAGGAAGTCGCAACGCTGACAGCGGCGGGCAACGCGGCAGCCTGAACCTGGCGGCGGATGGCCGGGCGCGCCCGGCGCTTCGCGGAGCCTCGTCACCCGGCGAGCCGTCAGGGATGCGGTCGTCCCGAACGTAGGTGCGCGTATCGCGGCATCGTGGATGCCGCCCGGCCACGCCGATCCACCACGATCACCGGGCACCCGACACGCTCGACGCACCGGCCGGCGATCGGGCCGCGGGTCGGGTCGGCCATCGTGTCGGTCGATGCCGCTCCCAGGACCAGCATTGCGGCACCACGAGCCTGGTTGGCGAGCACCAATGCGTGGTTGGTCGATGCCGAGCGCGCCGGCGCCGACACGGACACCAGGCTGACCTCCGGTGGCGCCGCGGTGTTTCGGCTCGCGGCGACCAGTTCCTGCTGGGCACGACGAATTGCGGTCGTCGCGGCGCGGCCTCGCCGCGGACGTTCCCCGGGCGACCCGCCGGACGCCTCTGGACCCGATGATGCGCAGTGCACGACCTTGAGCGGTGCTCGCATCTCGGCAGCGCGCCGCGCCGCCCACCGCAGTGCCGCTGCGCTTTCGGGAGTGCCGTCGAATCCGACGGCGACGAACCCGCTCCGAAAGTCAGCCATGGCGCTCTCCTGCCATCGATTGCCTTCTCGTTCGACGGTAGGCGGCTTGGCTGCTCGGACCCAGAGTCTTAGGTCCCCGCAAAGGCGATCATAAGGTTAGGCTTGCCTAATATGCAGTGCCAAACGACGGCCCCTGCGGTCTTTGGTCCCTGGTCGGGCCGGGGACGGGTGAAGAGGATGGTGCACATGGCGGGCACGATGTCGTTTCACAGCGCCGGCGACCGCAGCGCGGCGATCCGGCGGATCCTGCAGCAGCGAAGCGCGGGCCGGCACGATCGGATCCGGATCACCATCACCGGCGGGCAGGTTGCACTTGACGGCACCGTGGATCGGTACGCCGATAAGCGGGCCGCGGTTGATGCCGCGCTGCTGGCCGGCGAGGCCGAAACGGTGGTGGATCGCGTCCGGGTCGCGCCGAACTCGGCCGCGCGATCGGTGCGGCCGGATCCCGCCCGTTGAGTCAGACGCCCGGTTCGGTGCCGTCCGGCGCCGGCCCTGGCGTCGTTCGCCTCGCGCTCGGGGCGGATCCGCGTGCCGTCCGCCGGGCCGTTGCTCGCGCACTTCCTCATGCGTGTCGTTCTCATGCGTGTCGTTCGTTGCGCCCGGCCGATTCCGCCCTGCCGGTGGACCGCCGAACGCACCCGAGAATCGTCACCCGTTCCCGCGGGCCCATAGGCTAGGCGATGACGATGATCCTGCGCGTCGGCACATCCTGACGCCGGTGGCACAGGATCCGGCCGGGAGGGTTCGCATTGTGACGACCAGCGACGTCAGGTCCGGTTCTGGGGCTGCCCCTGGCGCCGGCCCGTCCGCCGTGCCGTCACAGGTCCAGTCCGCCGTCGCTGGGGCCGGCCCCGAGTCCGCGCCCGGCACCGGCCCCGTTGCCGCCCCTGCCGCCCCTACCGCCCATCACGCAGCCGCATCCGGAGCCGGCTCGGAGGCGGTCCGCACGCCCGATCCCCTGGCCCACATGCCCGACCGGTTGCCCCACATCCTCGGGGCGTTCCTGGAAGTCTCGGAGGAGCTCGATCTGCAGGCCACCCTGCACCGGATCGTCAGGGCTGCCGCAGATCTCGTTGACGCCGAGTACGGCGCGCTCGGCGTGCTGGACGGGCACGGCGGGTTGGCGGAGTTCGTCTACGTCGGCATCGATGACGCAACCCGGGCGGCGATCGGCTCGCTGCCCACCGGCCACGGCCTGGTCGGCGAACTGATCGCGCACCCGCAAGTCATGCGCCTCGCGGATTTGACCAAACACCCGGCGTCGGTGGGTTTTCCGGCCGGGCACCCGGTGATGCGAACGTTCATCGGTGTCCCGATCCGCGTGCGGGAGACTGTCTTCGGGAACCTGTACCTCACCGAGAAGCGCGGCGGCGGCGAGTTCACCGAGGTTGACGAGATGGTGCTGCGCGCGTTGGCATCAGCCGCCGGCTCCGCGGTGCAGAATGCCCGGCTGTTCGGCGAGGTGCAGCGGCGCGAGCGGTGGCTCACGGCGACCGCCGCGGTCCGGACCGAGTTGCTCTCCGGCGGCACCGTCACCGACGCGCTGCGGCTGATCGCCGAGCAGGCAGCCGACCTGACCGGCGGCGACGGCGCCATCGTGCTCACTTGCGAAGGGGAGCAAGGGCTTCGGCTGCGGGCGGCGAGCGGATTCGCACGGGAGGTGCCGCCCGGGCTGGTCGAGGGCCGGCAGGCCGCCTGGACGCGAGCGTTGCTGCGCGCGGCGGGGCCGTGCCGGCCGGGTGATCTGCCCGCCCCGGAGAGCCCCCTGCTCGCCGCGACGCTGGCTGCTGCCAATTCGTTGATCATCGCCCAGATACCCGCGGGGGCTACCGACGGCGGGGCGGTGATGTCGTTGCGCGCCGAGGGTTCCGCGCCGTTTGACGCGGAACAGCTACCGGAACTGGTCGGCCTTGCCGAGCAGGCGTCGCTGGCGTTAGAGGTGGCGGATCGGGTGGAGCAGCGGCGCCGTTACGAACTGGTCGCCGAGCGGGAACGCATCGCCCGCGACCTGCATGACCACGTCATCCAACGGCTCTTCGCCGTTGGGCTCGGTCTGCAGAGCCAGGAATCCCGCACCGCCGATCCGGTGCTGCGGGAACGGCTCGAGCAGGCAGTTCAGCAACTGGACGAGGCCATCCGGGACCTGCGCACGTCGATCTTCGACCTGCGGGCGTTCGACGCAGACCGGCGGCCGAGCCTACGGCGCCGGTTGATGGATATCGCGTCGGGCGCGGGGGACAGCGGACCGGTGGTGACGGTTCGGACCGAGGGCGCCATCGACACGATGGTCACGCCACAACTGGCCAAGCATGTGGAGGCGGTGGTCCGGGAGGCGGTCAGCAACGCGGTGCGGCATTCCGGCGGCAGCGCAGTGGCGGTCACGGTCGGGGTATCGGACAGGATCGATATCCGCGTCGCGGACGACGGGCAGGGAATCCCGGACGGGGTTACCCGGAGCGGGCTGAGAAACCTCGCCGAGCGGGCCGCCGCGTGCGGCGGGCGCTTCACGATCGAAGGCGGAGCGGAGGGTGGGACAGCGCTGCGCTGGACCGTCCCGATGCCGGCGGACTGACGAACCGCGGGACTCAGCGGTCCCGGTCTGCCTGCAACTTCGTCGCCAGGATCGCCGCCTGCGTGCGGTGCTCGAGTCCTAGCTTGGCGAGCAGATGGGATACGTAGTTCTTCACCGTCTTCTCCGCCAGGAACAGGCGCTCGCCGATCTGCCGGTTGGTGAGGCCCTCCGCGATCAACTCCAACACCGCTCGTTCCTGGTCTGTCAGCGTCCGCAGGGGCTCGGCTTCCTGCTGTTCGGTTTGGATGCGGCGCATCACTGCCGCCGTCGAGCGGGCATCGAGCAAGCTACCCCCCGCGGCGACCGCGCGCACCGCAGCCACCAGGTCCGCGCCCCGTACCTGTTTGAGCACGAAACCCGAAGCGCCGGCCATGATCGCGCCGAACAGCGCCTCGTCGTCATCGAAGGAGGTGAGCATCAGGCAGCGCAGGTCGGGAAGCCGGGACCGCAACTCGCGGCACAACTCGACGCCGTTCCCGTCGGGCAACCGGACGTCGAGCACCGCGACATCCGGTCGCACGGCCGGAACTCGCGCCAGGGCTTCGGCGACTGACCCCGCCTCTCCCACGATCTGCAGGTCCTCGGATTCGAGCAGGTCGGCGATGCCGCGGCGCACCACCTCGTGATCGTCCACCAGGAAAACGCGCACCATCGCCCTAGCCTATCCGGTCGGCGCCGCAGCGCGCCCGCTTGTCAAGGGGTCGGCGGCCCAGGTCCTGCCGACCGTGCCCGAGGCCCCATTCGCCCGGGCGGGACAACGGCGGACGGCTCACCGGTTCAGCCGCACGCGGGATGGCTCACCGGCCGGCAACAGCCGGCGCCCGGTGATCCGGTCCATCCTGATGGCGACGTAGTGCGGGTGGCCGGAGGCCACCCAGCTGTACATCCCGGCCGCGTCGAGTAACGCGCGCTCGGCCGCGTCGGTCACCAGCCGGGCCGGGCCGACCACCAGTACGGACCAACCTTCCGAGGTGTCGGTGTCGAAAGCGTCGACCTGGAAGGCGACCACGGTGCGATTGACCGCCGCAGACATCTTGGTGCCGGGCGCGGTGCGGAAATAGATCTCGGGTCCTATCACCGTGTAGTTCACTGGGAAAGCGGCTGGCATCGCGTCCATCGATACGACGACGCGACCTATCTGCTCGCCCGTGAGGAGCTCGCGGCATTGGTCCGCGTCGAGCACCTGCATACCGGAAGGGTCCCTGCTCATGACCCCATTGCACCCGTGGGAACGGCTGCCAGCCAGGGACTTTCGTCATCCGCGGTCGTTGCCTCGCCCGCCGTAACGCGGCAGGGACCTTCGTCCCAGCGCGATTGGTGCCTTGGGTCCCGGGCGAAACGACCTTCGGCCCCACGACTGGCGGCGCTGCGCATTCGATGATGGACCCAATCGGTGGAATCACCGTAAGCGGCAGGGCCGCCCGTTTCATGCGGCCGAAACCACAAGGAGTGCATGGCCATGCGTGCCGCAATGGACAGGCTGGTGAGTTGGCTCGGGATCGCGCTGGCGGCGGTGCTGATCGTGGCCGGCGCCTTGCTCACCTGGGGACACAACTTCATCACGGCCGAGGTGCATGATCAACTGGCGGCTCAGAAGATCTACTTCCCGCCGGCGGACAGCCCAGCGGTTGCGGGTGACGAGTACGCCGCGATGCGTCAGTTCGGCGGGCAGTTGATGACCACCGGCGAGCAGGCGCAGGTGTACGCGGACGTCTTCATCGGCACGCACCTGAGCGAGGTGGCCGGTGGCAAGACCTACGCGGAACTCAGTAGCGAGGCGCAGGCGAACCCGGACGACGCGAAACTGGCCGGCCAGGTGCAGACCATGTTCCGCGGCGAGACGCTCCGCGGTCTGCTGCTGAACGCCTACGCCTTCGGCACCATCGGGACGATCGCGGGTATCGCTGCCATCGGGGCATTCGCCGCCGCCGGCCTGATGCTCCTGTTGGCAGGACTCGGCTTCTGGCACGCCAGCCGCCGTGCGGACGCGCCGCCGCTGCGCCCCGCCGCGCGCGAGCCAGAACTGGTCAGGTGAACCTCCGGAGCATCCGATCCGCGTGACTGCGGAGCGGTGAGGGCCGGACCGACCATCTGATCAGGACCGCCCAGGGTGCGCTGTTGCACCCTGGGCGGTCGGGCGTTTCCGCCAGCAGGCTCCCGCAGGGCTGGGGGGCGCACGCCGGCCGGGGGCATGCGGGGCGGGCCGGGGCGCGGATCGCCGGGCTGGGGGGGCGCACGCCGGGCCGGGCGCGTGCGCACGCGGGCCGGGGCGCGCATGTCGACCGGGCCGGGCCGCCGCGGCGGCGTCCGGGATAGGCTCGGCGGGATCGAAGGGCTGCCCGACAGAGGGCACGTCATCTCCGGGAGGGCGTAGCAGTGGACTTGGGACTTCGAGGACGAACCGCGCTGGTCTGCGGATCCACCGCCGGCCTGGGCCGAGCGGCCGCCGAGGCGCTCGCCGCAGAAGGCGCGCGGGTCGTGATCACCGGGCGGCGGGCCGAACTCGCCCGGACGATCGCGGCCGGCCTGCCGGGCGCCGAAGCCGTCGCGTACGACACGACCGATCCGTCCGCCGCGGAGAAGCTCACCCGGGCGGCGCGCGACGTCCTGGGCGCAGACCTGGACATCGTCGTCCTCAACGGACCGGGGCCGCGAGCGGGCATGCCGACCGAGATCGTCACGGCCGATCTGCGCTCGGCCATGGAATCGCTGGTGATCTTCCAGCACGCGGTGGTGACGCAGGTGCTGCCCGGAATGCGCAGCCGCGGCTGGGGGCGCATCGTCTCGATCGGCTCTTCCGGCGTCCTCGAACCGGGGCCGGACCTCGCGCTGTCGGCGGTGGGCCGCTCGGCGCTCGCCGCGTACCTCAAGATGCTGGCGACCGAAGTGGCCGCGGATGGCGTGACCGTGAACATGCTGGTGCCCGGGCGGATGGACACCGATCGGGTGCGCATCCTCGATACGGAGATTGGCGACCGCGACGGGCGCGATACGGCGGCGGTTGCCGCCGAGATGGCGGCCAAGGTACCCATCGGCCGCTACGGGACGGCCGACGAGTTCGGCGCCGTCGCCGCGTTCGTTTGTTCCGAGCAGGCCCGGTACATGACCGGCTCGGCGGTGCGCTGCGACGGCGGGGCCGCCCGCCGGTTGTAGATCGGGTCCAAGGCCCGTCACAGGGCGCGCGGCCCTCGGTCGCGGATCGGCGCGGGAGGCGCTCGGCCCGGCGTGAGCCCGGATGTGCGGGAAACGCTCCGCTCGGGTACGCCCTGCAGGAGCCGCCCTGATGCGGCGCCCACCGGCAGAAGGGGCGCAGCAGTGACCTCACCCCCGACCGACCGGCGCCCGGGCGCCGGCCAGGTGGAGTCGGGCACCGGCACGCGCGCCGCCGGTAGCCCACGGGCCGGCTGGATCGTGATCTTCAAGCGGTCCCTCAAACAGCTCAAGCGCGATGGCATCACCGACCGGGCTGCAACCCTGACCTACTTCGGCGTGCTGGCGATCTTCCCCGCGGTGCTGGTCCTGGTTTCGATCCTTGGCTTGATCGGTCCTGATACGGCGCAGCGGTTCTTGACCAGCGTGCAGTCGGTCGCACCCGGCGGGGTCACCGACTTCCTTTCGGCCGTGATCGGCCAGGTGCAGGGCAAGGCGGGGGCCGCCAGCGCCGCCGCAATCGTCGGGATCCTGGTCGCGCTGTGGTCCGCTTCCGGCTACATCGCGGCATTCATGCGGTCCGCCAACGCGGTCTATCACGTGCCGGAGGGGCGGCCGGTGTGGAAGACCATCCCGGTCCGCCTGGGCACAACCGTGAGCGTTGTGGTGCTGCTGGTGCTGTGCGTCGTCATCGTCGGTGTGACCGGACCGATCGCGGACAAGATCGGGCAGCTCATCGGGGTAGGTGGTGCGCTGCAATGGCTCTGGGCCATAGCGAAATGGCCGGTGCTGATCATCCTGGTGGCGCTGCTGTTCTCGCTGCTCTACGGCGTCACGCCGAACGTCAAGTACGGCCGATTCCGGCTGCTCACCGCGGGGGGCGTGGTCGCCGTGGTGATCTGGCTCGTCGCATCCGGGCTGTTCGGCGTTTACGTCTCGTTCTCCGGCTCGTACAACAAGACCTACGGTTCCCTTGCCACGGTGATCGTGTTCCTGGTCTGGTTGTGGATCTCCAATATCGCGATCCTGATCGGGCTGGAGTTCGACTCCGAGGTGGCGCGGGAGCGGATGATCCGGGC
Organism: uncultured Actinomycetes bacterium; assembly: GCA_964624455.1. GTDB lineage: Bacteria > Actinomycetota > Actinomycetes > Mycobacteriales > Nakamurellaceae > Nakamurella. The sequence continues at coordinate 9,727 of CAZUXD010000002.1, forward strand.
CGGCGCACCCTCGGACCTCGAGCCGTGGGTGCGGGTCCGCGACTTCCGGAAGATGGACGAGAGGGACCGCCGCCATGTCGAGGTGGCGGTCGCCGCGCTGCCGGAGCCCGGTGCTGCGCGGGGCGGGGATGGCGGCGCGCGGGGCGGCGATCGCGGGTCGGTATCGGATGACGCGGCCGCTGGCGCGGACGACGGCCTGCCCGGCGCGCCGCGACCTGGTGAAGGCGCAGGGCCCAGCCCGAACCGGTGAGGCCTGCGGTGGGCGGACTCCAACTCCTGCCCCGACACGCCGCCGCCGGACGGCCCCCGACAAGCCGCCCGGCGGTAGCATCGCGCCCCGGTTTGGTCAGGCCGATGGCCCGGTCCCGAGGGTGATGGTCGCGTGCTCGGCATGTCCTGCCGGATCGGTCCAGCTCAGCGTCACGCGCTGTCCCGGATGGTAGGCGAGCATCAGCGCGCTGAGTTGGGCGGGTGAGGAAACGGTGTGCCCGCCGATCGACGTGACGACATCACCCTGCTGCAGGCCGGCGCTGGCAGCCGCGCCGCCGTCCACCACACCCGCCACCAGCGCGCCGGGAACGCTGGTGCCGTTCGGGCCGGCAGTGCCGGGCTCGCCGGGTTCCGACGGCTGCTGTGCGGTCGAAACCAGGACGCCGAGCGCCGCAGTCGGCCCGACATGGACCTCGGCGGTCCCGCTGCCGGACTCGATCGTCTTCGCGACCGACAGCGCGGTGTCTATCGGGATGGCGTAACCGTCACCGACACCGTCGGCCGCCGGTTGCGCGGCCGCGGCGGTGTCCATGCCGACGACGGAGCCGGAGCCGTTGACCAGCGGCCCACCGGAATCGCCGGATTCGATGTCCGCGTTCACCTCGATCAGCCCCTTGAGATGTGCTGTGGTCGCATACAACTCGTCGCCAACCGAGATGCTGCGATTCAATGCGATGACGGAACCTCCTGCGGCCGACGGGGTCCCGCCGACGCCGCCGGCGTTTCCGATGCCCACCACGGCATCTCCGACGGTCAGCGAGTCCGAGTCCGCGAGGTGTGCCGTGGCCAGCCCGGTGGCGTCCTTCAATTGCAACACGGCGACGTCACCGCTGGGGTCATACCCGACGACGCTGGCCGCGTAGGTCTTGCCGTTGCCGACGTCCGTCACGGAAATGCTCGTGGCGCCGTCGATGACGTGATTGTTGGTGAGCACCTCTCCCGTTGGGGTGAGCACGATTCCGGTGCCGGCGCCAGCAGCGTGCTGGTAGGCAAAGGTGACGTCGATGTCGACCACCGCGTCGTCGACCCGGCCGACGATGCCGGCGATGTTCGACGGGGAACCAGGCGCCGAAGAGACGCCGGGCGCCGCGCCGCCGCTGCCGGATCCGTCATCCGGGCCCTCGCCCTGTCCATTGCCGCCCTGTCCATTGCCCAGGTCCGGCCAGTTGCCGAGCCCCGGCCACGGCCCGCCGGGCTGCGTCGCGCCGCCGGGGCTTTGGCCGGGTTGAGTGGCGCCGCCGGGGCTTTGGCCGGGTTGCGTGGCGCCGTTACCGTCGCCCGCGCCGCCAGGATTGCCGTTCGGTACGGCAGTGCTGCCGCCGGTGCTCCCACCGGTCGTGGGCGAGCCGGAATCGGAGCCGCTGCGCATCGCCACCGGCCCGGGTGCTGCGGACTGCGAGCCCGGCCACGCCAGGTGACCGATGCCGACCCCGGCGCCCGCGGCGACCACGACGGCCGCCGCGAACAGCGCGGGCAGCAGGCGTCGCCGACGAGGCGGGCGTTCCGGGCCGGCGCCCTGCGGCGGCTGCCCCCACGCCGGTCGGGTCGGGTGGTCGAATTGCTGCCATCCGGGCTGCCATCCGCCCTGGGATCCGGGCTGCGGGCCGGGCCAACCCTGACGTTGCGCTGGGTGGCCGGCGGGAAGTTGTTCCGGCCACGGCTGCCGTACGCCTTGGGGTCCGGGCTGCGGTCCGGGCTGCGGGCCGGGCCAACCCTGACCCTGCGATAGGTCTCCGGCGGGACGCCGCTCCGGCCAGTGCGGCCAGGGGCCCTGATCCGCCGGCAACGGCTGCTCCGGCCCTCCGGGCGGCGCCGCTTGGTAACGGCGCGGCTCTTGCGACGGTTGTTGTGGGTTAGTCATGTGATTTCACCACCACGATCTTTCGCTGTGCCTTCTGAGTTCCAGGCAACGACCGCGTGGTGAGGATTTCATGAGACGGTGCTGGGAAGGCGCCGCGACTTGCTGGCCGCCTGCCCGCTCGGCCGGTCGGTGCGGAGCGCCCGCTTGCCGAGCTGGCGGGACCAGCCGTCTCGTTCCGGCTGGTCGTTACGTCAGCCCGTCGGCAAGGACCAGGCCGGCGACCGAATGGGCCAATACCGGAACCCCTTCGAACACCACCACTCCGTGCTCCGCCGTCACCTCCTCGATGACCGGCCAGGCGAGCGCCAGGCCGGCGTGGGTACCCAGCACCGCGGTCGTGACCGGAACGCGCCGTCCCAACTGGAAGAGCCGGTCGCCATGCGCCGGCTGCCCGTCCCGAAACCCCCAGATTCCGCGCAGTACCGTCGCGCCGCCGACCGACCCGCCCGCTCGTAACCGGCGGACCAGCGCCCGGTGCACCGGTTCGCCGTCGTGCCGGTCGGCGGCGTCACTGTGCACGGTGATTCTCGCCCAGCCGCCGGGCGTGGCTCCTTGGCTCGCCGCTCCTGCGCTACCGAAAGGGCGATGCCCTGCCACGGTGGTGCCGTCCGCCCGGCACACCTTCACCGACGTGATCTGCGCAGGCTGCAAGCCCGCGGCCGGCACGGTCGCGGCGGTGCCGTCTGCCCGGCACACCGTCACCGACTCCACGAAGACCAACGCGTCGGGCAGCACGGATCGGACCGCCGCGGCGGCATCGGTCAGGTTCCGTAAGTTGCCGATGGCCTCCACGCAGAGCGGCACGGATACGTTGTGGTGGAAGAACTTTGCGCGCCGCCGTTGGCCGCCCACGGTGCCGTCGACGGCGAGGAACGCGGCCGCGGTCCACGCGCCAGCGTCGCGGAGCATCCCGCACACGGCCATCGCCGCCGGGCGCCCGTCGACGCGCTGGTGACGCCGAAGATTGATCGTCAGCCGCGCCGATCCGCCTCTTGAACCCCCTTTGTCGCCCATTGATTCGGGCCGATGGGCGCGTTCGAGGCTGAGCACCCCGACGGCGGGCAGGTCCGACATCCCGGTCGCCGCAGCGCGAATCGTATCGACCGCGTCCACGGCGCTGACCACCACGGGTGGGTCTTCCGAGAGCGACAGCAGGGAGTCGCTGCGTGGGACGGCGTGCACACCGAACCCGGTGATGCCGCGTTGCACCGTGCTGGCCGCCACCCGGTGGGCGGCCAGGCGGTCGACCACCAGGTCCGTCAGAAAGGCCCTGCCATGCCGAATCCGTTCCGGCAGGTACCAGTTGAACCGGAGAAGCTCGCGGTTCCGTTCGGCGCTCGAGTTCGCGGTCATCGAAGCCCGAGCCATCGTCCGAGCGCGGCGGCGAGAAGGCCCGCGGCCATTCCGACCAGCACGTTCGCCGCCGCGATCCGGCGCGAGTGTTCCTCGGCGGCGCGCTGAGTCTCGAACATCCAGGTGGAGAACGTCGTGTAGGAGCCGACGGCGCCGGCGCCCGCGACCAACCAGACCCCGCTCGGCAGGGCGATGCCCGACAGCACGCCCAGCACCACCGCTCCGGACACGTTGACCACCATGGTTCCCAGCGGGAACGACGAACGCGCGCGGCGGCTCACGGCGGAGTCGACCAGGAACCGCGTCACCGACCCCAGCCCTCCCGCCGCGATCGCGGCGCACAACACCAGGGCGGTGGTCATACCCGCACCAAGGATCGTCGGGCCAGGGCCGTCGCCAGGTGCACCGCGATCAGGCCCGTCGCGACGCTGACCAACCCGTAGCAGACCCCGAGCACCACGTGGCCGTTCTCGATCAGCAGCAGGATCTCCAGTTGCAACGTCGAGAATGTGGTGAGCCCACCGCACAGGCCGGTGCCGATGAATGGCCGGCGAAAGCCGCTGACGGGCAGGCGTTCCTGCAGTCTGGTGATCGCATAACCGAGAAGAAGCGAGCCGGCGATGTTGGCGATGAATGTCGGCCAGGGCCAACTCGACGAGTCGCCGACCGCCTCGGCAAGCAGGATCCGCAGCGCGCAGCCCAGGCCGCCACCGAGGAAGATCGCTACCAGCGCGCGCCCATCGACCGTCCGTCGGCGCTGGCCGGAAGTCGCAGATGTGGCCGCTGCGACGACGATCGACGACCGTGACATGGCCATGCGCCTCCTACCCTGCGCTGCAATCGTGCGGGTAGGGACCGTTGGCGGCCAAGCCGCTGTTGATCGCCCGGCGGGTCAGCGCGGCGCTGACCGTTCAGGGCCCGGTGAGCCCCTCCACCGGCACCCGCGTCGGGCGGGCGAGACCCATGGTATCGGGCCGGGACATCGCGGCGGGGAATCGGGCCGGGCATGGGCATCGGGTCGCGCTGCCGGGGCGGGGTATCAGGGCCAGGCGGACTATCCGGCCGGGCGGGCCGGGCATGGGCATCGGGTCGCGCTGCCGCGGCGGGACGATCCGACCTGAGTATCCGCCCAGGCGACCGCGGTCGCGGGGCTCGCCGCGCGACAGCGGCATCAACCTCCCGGTGGGAGCGCCGGCCCGGCCCGGTTGTCCTCAGACCCGGTCTTATCCAGCAGTCGGTCCACCGGGCGGCGTACCGGGAGCAGCGCGAGAAGGCCGATGAGCAGCACCAACAGGATCCCGACGATCCCGGCCCGATCGGCGTGGAACAGGAACGTGAACAGCCCGAACAGCGCGGGCGCCAGGAACGAAACCGCCCGGCCGGTGGTGGCATACAGGCCGAAGAGTTGGCCTTCCTGGCCGGGCAGCGCGAGCCTGGCCAGGAACGTGCGGGAGGAGGACTGGGCTGGACCAACGAACAGGCACAGGATGAGCCCGAAGACCCAGAACATGCCCGATCCCGACACGAAGAGCAGGGCGATGCCGGCCGCGAGCATCCCGACGAGCGAGCCGACGATCACGCTCTTGGGACCTATGCGGTCGTCCAGCCGACCGGCCGTCACCGCCCCCAACGCTGCGACCACGTTCGCGGCAACGCCGAAGATCAGCACGGTGGAATCACCAAAACCGTAGACGCTCACTGCCAGGACCGCGCCGAAAGTGAAAACGCCCGCGAGACCGTCCCGGAACAGCGCGCTCGCGAGGAGGAAGAACACCGTGTGACGATCGGTGCGGTACAGCCTGGCGATGTCGGAGAACAACTTGCGGTACGCCTGAACGAAGTTCGGTCGTCGCTCGGCCGGAATCCCGGGAACCTCCGGAACCTTGACCAATACCGGGATCGCGAACACCAGCAGCCAGACGGCGGCGAACAGCGCGATGACCCGGATGTCCAACCGGTCGACCGTCGAGATGCCGAACGCGCCGTGTGTCGCGGCGCCGTCCTCGCCCGAGATGAATCCGACATAGGACACCAGCAGCAGCACGATGCCGCCGAAATAGCCCATGGACCAACCGAATCCGGAGATCCGGCCGATGTTGGCCGGGGTGGAGATCTGCCGCAGCATGGCGTTGTACGAAACGGTCGCGAACTCCATGACGATCGACCCGATCCCCATCAACACCAGCCCGAGCCACAGGTAGTGGTAGTCGGGCTTGACGAAGAACAGGCCGGCGGTCGCGAGTACCGCCACGCCGGTGAACGTTCCGAGCGAGAGGCGCCGATGTCCGCCCGCGTCGGCCCGCTGCCCCGTCACCGGTGCCAACACCGCGATAAAGAACCCGGCGATGCCCAGTGCCCAGCCCAGCCAGGTGCTGGCGCCGATCCTGCCGGGCAGGTCGGCGCCGACCGCTTTGGTGAGGTACGGCGAGAACACGAAGGTGACGATGACGGCGTTGAACGCCGCCGATCCCCAGTCCCACAGCGCCCAGGAGAACACCTGGCCGCGGGTGGCGTGGGGCGTGACCCCTTCGGCGCTTGCGCCGGATCGTTGGCCCGGTTGCCGACCCGGCTCGTCGACGGCACTGTCCATGGATCGGCAGCCTACGGGCATTTCCGGCAGAATCCCGCGGCGCTCCTGCAACAGTGTTGCGAAAAGTGCGGCAATTCGGACACGTGCCTGCACATTTCGCAACACTGTCGGCAATTGTTCTGCGCGCGCCGCCGATAGCCTGGTCCGATGGTGCGCAGCGTCTTCGTCGCCGCGGCAGAGGGTGCGTCGGTCAAGTCGATCGTCGCGCTCGGCCTGCTCGACCTTCTGACCCGCCAGGTCGACCGGGTCGGGGTGTTCCGGCCGGTGACTCCGTCGCCTGACGAGGATCTGGTCGTCGATCTGCTGCTCGCCCATCCAGCGGTCCGGCAGGTCCGCGAGACGGCCATCGGGGTGAGCTATGCGCAGGTGCACGCGGACACGCGCGCCGCGCGCGCCGAGATAGTTCGGCGGTTCACCGCGCTGCGCCGCGAGGTCGACGCGATCGTGGTGCTGGGCAGCGACTTCGTCGATGTGACGACGCCCGGCGAACTGACCTTCAACGCCCGGGTGGCGGCGGATCTGGGTTCGCCGGTCGTGCTGGTGGTCTCCGGGCTGGACCGCGACCCGGCGGAAGTGCGCACCGTGGCGGACGTCGCGCTGACGGAACTCGCGGACGCGCACGCGCAGATGATCGCGGTGATAGCCAACAGGGTGAGTCCGGGGGAGGAGTCCGCCGTTCGCGCGGCGCTGGAATCGTTGCCGGGCCTGCCGGTCGGCGTGATCCCCGAGGTGCCGATCCTGGTGGCGCCGACGGTCCGGGCGTTGTTCGCAGCGTGCGACGCCCGGCTGTTGCGGGGCAACCCGGAGTGGCTCGACCGGGAGGCGCTGGGCCTGGTGGTGGCGGGGATGTCGTTGCCGAACGTGCTGACCCGACTGCGTCCCGGCTGCGCCGTGATCACCCCGGGCGACCGGTCGGATCTGTTGCCCGGCCTGGTGCTGGCGCATCAGGCCGGGACGTACGGGCACCTGTCCGCGATCGTGCTCACCGGGGGGTACGCGCCGCCCGAGCCGATCATGAGGCTGATCGACGGGTTGGGGCAGGACCTGCCGATCGCCCTCTCGCCGCTCGACACCTTCCCCGCCGCGACCGCCCTGGCCGCGGTGCGCGGGCGGTTGACGGCCGACTCCGATCTGAAGGTGCAGACCGCGCTGCGGCTGTTCGCGCAATCCGTGGACGGTGAAAAGCTGCTGACCGCGATGGATCTCGCGCCCTCGCGGGTCGTCACCCCGCTGATGTTCCAGTTCCGGCTCATCGAACGCGCCCGTGTGGAGCGTCGCCGCATCGTGCTCCCGGAGAGCGACGACGAGCGGATCTTGCGGGCGGCGGCGTCGCTGCTGCGCCTCGGCGTCGCCGACATCACGCTGGTCGGTGACGAGACCGCGGTTCGCGCAAGGGCTTCCGCGCTCGGGATCGATATTTCGTCCGCCGAGGTGGTGTCCACCGCGGACGCAAGAATGCGCGGGCGCTTCGCAACCGAGTACGCCCGGTTGCGCGCCAGCAAGGGCGTTACGCTCCAGCAAGCGGACGAAATCATGTGCGACGCAACATACTTCGGAGCGATGATGGTTCGCCTCGCGTTGGCGGACGGCATGGTCTCCGGAGCAGCACACACCACGGCGCACACCATCCGTCCTGCCTTCGAGATCATCCGCACCGCACCGGGGATCTCTTGGGTCTCCAGTGTGTTCTTCATGTGCTTGGCCGACCGGGTTCTGGTCTATGCCGATTGTGCGGTCATCCCCGATCCGACCGCGGAGCAACTCGCCGACATCGCGATCGCGGCGGCCGGAACCGCGCAGCAGTTCGGCATCGAGCCGCGCATCGCCATGCTGTCCTACTCCACCGGGGCCTCCGGCGCCGGGGCCGACGTGGAACGGGTTCGCGATGCAACCGCCCTGGTGCGAAGCCGCCGCCCGGACCTGGTCGTGGACGGGCCGATCCAGTACGACGCGGCGGTCGACCCGTCCGTGGCCGCCGTCAAGGCACCGGATTCGCCGGTGTCCGGGCAGGCGACCGTGCTGATCTTCCCGGACCTGAACACCGGCAACAACACCTACAAGGCCGTGCAGCGCAGCGCCGGCGCGATCGCGATCGGCCCGGTGCTGCAGGGGCTGGCGAAACCGGTGAACGACCTCTCCCGCGGCGCGCTCGTCGACGACATCGTGAACACCGTGGCGATCACCGTGATCCAGGCGCAGGACCCCACCGGCGCGCGAAGTTCGTACGGCTCACCCGTCTCGCAGGAGCGGCGACTACGGCATCCGACGCGCGCCGCGGCTGCGGCGGGCCCGGAGGCGGCAGACCCGGCAGCGGCAGACCCGGCAGCGGCAGACCCCGCAGCGGCCGGACAACCGTGAACACCGCCGCGCTGGTGCTGAACGCGGGCTCCTCATCGCTCAAGTTCCGGCTCCTGAAACCGGAGTCCGGCGAGCTGGTCGCGGGCGGCATCGTCGAGCGGATCGGACAGGACCAGGCGTGGGCCCGCCTGGAGTTCCCCGCGGCGGCCGGCGGTGACCCGGCCGTCGAGCTGTGGACCGGCCGGGTCGCTGATCATGTCGCCGCGCTGGTCAGGATGCGGCACCTGTTCGAAGGAGCCGGCCGGCCGCTTCGACCCGAGGGGCTGCGGGTGATCGGGCACCGGGTGGTGCACGGCGGCGAGCGATTTCGCGACCCGGTCATCGTCACCCCCGAGGTCTTGGAGACGGTCCGGGGACTATCGGCGCTGGCGCCGCTGCACAACCCGGCCAACGCGGCGCTCATCGCCGGGGCGCTGCAGGTGTTCGGCCAGGTGCCGCAGGTCGCGGTGTTCGACACCGCCTTCTTCGCGGACCTGCCGCCCGTCGCCGTCACCTATGCGATCGACCGAACCGTCGCGCGGGAACATCACATCCGCCGATACGGATTCCACGGGATCAGCCATCAGTACGTCTCGCGGCGAGCAGCCGCGGCCCTGGGCCGGGAGGTCGCCGACCTGAACCAGATCGTCCTGCATCTCGGAAACGGCGCGTCGGCGTCGGCGATCCGGGGCGGGTTGCCGGTGGACACGTCGATGGGCCTCACGCCGCTGGAGGGGCTGGTGATGGGCACGCGGCCCGGTGACCTCGACCCCGGTGTGGTGCTGCACCTGGCTTCGGCGGCCGGGATGGATGACGGGGAACTCGCCGAACTGCTGAACCATCGTTCCGGCCTGTTCGGGCTCGCCGGTGTGGTCGACCTGCGCGATCTGCACCGGCTCATCGCCGCCGGCGACGCCGACGCCGAACTGGCGCTCGACGTGTACTGCCACCGGGCGCGCAAGTACATCGGCGCGTATCTGGCCGTCCTGGGCAGCGTGGACGCGGTGGTCTTCACCGCAGGCGTGGGAGAGAACGATGCGGTGGTGCGCGCCCGGATCGTGGACGGGCTCTCCGGCCTGGGGATCGCGGTGGACGGGGACCGGAACTCGTCGCCCGCGCGCGGCGAGCGCATCATCTCGCCGCCGGGTGCGGCAGTGGCCGTTCTGGTGGTGCCGACCAACGAGGAACTGCAGATCGCGCGGCAGGCCAGCGAACTGGTCGCGGATCGGTAGTCGAACCGACCGCCGCGCAATCCCTTGGCGAAGGCGGTCGCGCAACGATCGTGCGCGGGCCCGCCGCCCAGGCCGTGCGCGCGAACCGTGGCGGCGCAAGCCCTTCGCCCGAGATCCGTCGTAACACCGTCCACGCAGGCATTTGCCGCGCGAGCCCGATCGGCGGGTCACGGCCGACGGCGATGGTACGGGCTTTGCCCCGAAGTCGGGTACAACTGCAACCGTGACGGAGACAACGCCCGACCAGAACCACCCGCCGCACGCCGCGGCGCCCGGAGCCGCTATGGACGCCGCGGACTGGGACGCCCGGTATGCCGGCACCGAGTCGGTGTGGGGGGCCGCGGCCAACCGCTTCGTGGTCCAGCACACGGCGGCCCTGCCGCCAGGTCAGGCGGTGGACCTGGCCTGCGGCGAGGGACGCAATGCGCGGTATCTCGCCGGTCGGGGCTTTGCGGTGACGGGGGTCGACTTCTCGCCGGCCGCCATTGACAAGGCGCGCAGGCTGGAGCAGGCGGCGCAGGCAGCTCTTGCGGCGCGCTCGGCCGGCGCGGAGCAGCCGATCGGTGCTGTATCGCCGACGCGTGCGCAGCATCCGCCCGGTGCCGTGCCGCCGGCCGGCGAGGCGCGGCCCGCCGGTCAGGTGCGCTGGGTGTGCGCCGACGTCACCCGATACCGGCCCGACCCGACCGACCTCGTCCTGTTGGTGTACCTGCACTTGCCGCGCACCGCGCGGCAGGTGGTCTTGGCGAACGCCGCGGCCGCGCTCCGCCCGAGCGGGCGGATCCTCGTCATCGGCCACAACACACGCAACATCGCCGAGGGCACCGGCGGCCCGCAGGATCCCGCGGTGCTCTTCACGGCTGCCGACATCGTCGACGACCTCGCAGCGGTAGCCCCGGACCTGCGGGTGGACGTGGCAGCCGAGCCACTGCGCGAGGTTGCCGGCGCCGACCGGCCGGCGATCGACACGGTCGTGCTGGCCCACCGCCCGTGAACTCCACCGGCCGTAGCCGATGGAGTAAGTTGGATGGCTCGATTGGCGACCGGAGATTCCGGCCGCAGCCTGTCGCCGGGAGGCCGCTCGAAGGTGGAGACGTTAAGCCCCGCGGTGCAATCCGAGCAGCAGCACGTGGATCTGCTGTATCGGTTGCTGGACCGGCAGCGCCGGGACACCCAGCGGCTCAAGGATGCCGCGATGCGCGAGAACGACGGCACCCCGGCGGGTCTGTTCAACCGAGACGCGCTGCAGTTCCGCTACGCGCAGGAACTGGCGGTCCTGAACGCGGCCGAGGACAAGCTCTACTTCGGCCGCTTGGACCTGCTGGACGCCGAGACGATACACATCGGGCGGATGGGGCTGTCCGACGATACGCCGGCGCGGGATCAGGTGTTGATGGACTGGCGCGCGCCGCTCGCCGCACCGTTCTACACCGCGACCACCCTCAACCCGCTGGGAGTGGTGCGACGCCGGCACATCCGCACCGGCATGCGCAAGGTCCGGTCGGTCTCCGACGAATTCCTGCAGGCCAGCGACGACGTCATCGACGAATCGGACGCCGACCTGGGGGTCGGCGGTGACGCGGCCCTCCTGGAGGCGCTCAACGCACCGCGCAGCGGGCAGATGCGCGACATCATCGAGACGATCCAGGCCGAGCAGGATGCGATCATCCGCGCGGACCTGGGCGGCGTGTTGGTGGTGCAGGGCGGCCCCGGCACCGGCAAGACGGTCGTCGCCCTGCATCGGGCCGCATACCTGCTCTACACGCATCGCAAGCGCCTGGGCTCGCGCGGCGTGCTGGTCATCGGACCGAGCCGTACCTTCCTGTCCTACATCGGGCAGGTGCTGCCGTCGCTAGGCGAGACCTCGGTGGTGCTCGCGACGATCGGAACGCTGCTGCCCGGAATCGACGCGACCGCGGTGGACAGCGCTGAGGTTGCCGTGGTGAAGGGCCAACTCGCCATGGCCGGCGTCATCGATAACGCGGTGCTGGCGCGGCAGAAGATGCCGACCCGAACGCGCGTGGTGCCTTACGATCGCGGCACGCTGCGGTTGGAGCCGCAGTTGATGCGCCGGGCGCAGCGTCGCGCATGGGCTTCCGGTCGGCCGCACAACCGTGCGCGGGCGGTGTTCGTTCGCAGCGTGATCGATGGGCTGGCTCGCCAGGTCGCCGAACGTCCGGGCGTGCGCCAGTTGGAGCCGGACGGCGCCGCGCCGGACATTCCGTCGATCCGGCAGGATCTGGCCGAGGAGCCGCTGGTGCAGGCTGCGCTGGCGGATCTGTGGCCGCTGCTGACTCCGCAAACGCTGGTGGACGGATTGCTGTCCGACCGGAAGCTCCTCGACAGCGCCGCGCTGCACCTGCCGCCGGAACAGCGCCGGCTCCTGCTCCGCCCGGCCGGCAGCCCGCTGACCGTCTCCGACGTTCCGCTGCTGGACGAGGCCGCCGAGCTGCTCGGGGAGATCACCCGGGCCGACCGGGCGCGCCAGGCGGCACTGGCCGAGGAGCTGGAGTTTGCCCGGGACACGTTGTACGCCTTGGGTTCCGACCAGGCGGGTGACGACGGCTCGGGGATCGGATTCACCTTGGGCATGCTGTCCGCACACGACCTGGCGAGCCTGCACGACACCGACGGGCAGACCGGGCAGACCGCCGACCGGGCCGCGGCGGACCGCGAGTGGACCTACGGCCACGTGATCGTCGACGAGGCGCAGGAGCTGTCGCCGATGGCTTGGCGGTCGGTGTTCCGCCGGTGCCCGCGCGGCTCGATGACGGTGGTCGGCGACGTGGCCCAGACGTCCGACGCGGCGGGCGCGTCGAGCTGGGCGACCGCCCTGGACCCGCACGCGGCGGGCCGCTGGCGGTTGGCGGAGCTGACGGTGAACTACCGGACGCCGGAGCAGATCATGGCGCTGGCGTCGCCGGTGCTGGCCGCCATCGATCCGCAGCTCAGCTCGCCGTCCTCGGTGCGCCGGACCGGTGTTCGCCCGTGGGCGGTGACGCTCGCCGACGAGGCCGGGCTGCCGGAGACGGTGGCCGCGCTGGCGGCGGACCTTGCCGTGGAGATGACGGCGGGGCAGTTGGCCGTGCTGCACGCGGGGGACGGTGGGGCGATGCTCGCCGCCGTGCGAGCCCGGGTCCCGGACGCGTCGGGTGAGGCGGGGCCGGGTCGGCGGGTGGTGGTGCTCGACGTGCGACAGGCCAAGGGGCTCGAGTTCGACCGGGTGATCCTGGCCGAGCCGGGGCGGATCGCGGCGGCGCGGCCGCACGGGCCGGGTGACCTGTACGTGGCGATGACGAGGGCCACCCAGGAGCTGGGCGTGGTGCACGCGCGGCCGCTGCCGCGGATGCTCGATCCGGATCTGCTCGACCGGCGCGAGTTCGGCTGACGGTTGACGCGACGGGTCCTATCCGCGGACGCCGGAATGATCACCTTCCGTAGGGAAGCGGCCCGCTGTCGTGATCACGGTCGACCGAATGCCAGCGGCCCGATCTCCGGGCGGAGCCGAAAGCCTGCCATCGAACGAGAAGTGCCCGCGCTCAGCGCAACTCGGGCGCTCCGGCCGACGCCGATCCACCGGGCGGCTGCTGTGCGGCACGGGCGCGGGCATCGCGGAGCCGTCGGCGCACGTGCACGACGATCGCCACACCCGCCGTGGCCAGCAGCGCGACGACGCCGAGCGCGACCCATTGCCAGGCGCCGCCGAGGCGCAGCCACGCGGTGATCGCCGCGAATCCGACCGTGGCGTAGATGGCCGCCCAGGCGACGCACCCCGGCACCATGGCGGCCGTGTAGCGGGTCCAGCGCATTCGGGTCAGGCCCGCCGCGGCGTTGACCGCCGTTTGGAAACCGACGGTGACGAATGAAACTGTCACCACCGGCAGGCCCCAACGGTTGATGGCGGCGATTGCCCGGCTGAGCCGCGGTCCGCTGAGCCGTTCGCCGACCGAGGTATGCATCGCGCCGGTGGTGACCCCGCGACCGGCCCAATAGGTGGCTTGCGCGCGCAGCAGCACGATGCCGAACAGGACCAGAAAGGTGATTGCAAACGGCCGGCCCGCCAGCCAACTCGGCACCGTGTCCTCCTCGCCCGGCGGACGAGAAAGGACGTTGTGCGCTCCCGGCCGGCCGCGACTGCGTTCAGTCTAGGCGAGGTCGCGCGCGGACCGGGCGGGACCCGGTCGGACGACTGGCGCGGGGGCCCGGCACAGGCGCGGCGCCGGCGGAGGATCCAGCGGTGGAACCTGACCTGGAAGGCGCGGCGCGGAAGGCCCCGTGCGGAGACTCGATGCAGGCGTGGCGCCGGCGGAGGATCCAGCGGTGGAACCTGACCTGGAAGGCGCGGCGCGGACGGCCGGGCGGCAAGGCTCAACCCGAGTCCAGCGGAACCGGCACCGCGACCGCGGGACCGGTCGGATGCAGGAACAGCAGCGCGGCGGTGACGGGCGCCGCGGTCGCGGCGTGAAGCGCCCGGGCGTACGCCTGCAGTTGGGGTCGGTAGAAGGCGGTGCGGCTGGGGAGCGCCGCGACCGGCACCGCGTCCGTCTTGTAGTCGACGATCATCAGGGTGCCGTCGTCCTCGCGGTAGATGAGATCGACGATCCCCTCCAGCACCACGCCGTCGGTCCGGGTGGTGGCGACCCAACTCTCGCGCCAGTGCGGGCGGAGAGCGGCGCGCGCGACGAGCGATGACGAGAGCGCCGACCGCACGAGGCCGGCCACTGCGCCCGCGTACTCGGCGACGCCCTCCACCAGGCAGTGACCTGAGACGGTGGCGCCGATCGCGAGAGCCGGCGGAGGGCTGCCCGATCCGGCCGCGGCCGACGCTGACGAGGCCGCGGCGCCCAGGTCCACCGACTGCAGCACGGCGTGCACCGCCCGCCCGATCGCGGTGCCGTATCGTCCCTTGGTCCATGGCGGCAACTCCAGATCGCGCGGGCCCTTGGCACGGCCCGCGCCCCCTTCTGGGTCCGCGAAGACCACCTCCGGGTCGGTGCCCTCCAGTCCGGATGCGGTCACCGCAGCGGGGCGCTCACTTGTCCGGCGTGCGGCGGTGATCCGTCGAAGCCAGGACTCCCAATCCGGCGGTGGCGCGGCTCTCTGCGGATGGGCGGCTACCGCGTGGCGTGCAGGCCGCGATGCCCAGGTGGTGACCCCGCTGACGTCGGCGGCGCCCGCCTGCGCGAGCAACTGGGCGTTCGTCCTTCCGGACCCCTTCCCTGCCGGCTTGCGGTGCAGCGAAACCACCAGGTGGTCACGGGCGCGGGTGGTGGCGACGTACAGCAGGCGGCGCCGCTCCAGCGCGTCCATCTGCTCGTCCACCGGCGCGGCGGCCGAGAAGTCGTTGGTCTGCAGATGTTTGGTGAGCTTGACCGCGTAGCCGCCGCCGGGCGGCCACAGCAACTGCACGCCGCGACGGCCCTGCGGCGCCGAGCTCATGCCGGACAGCACGACCACCGGGAACTCCAGGCCCTTGGCGGCATGCACCGTCATGATGCGGACCGCGTCGACGTCCGTCTCGGGCAGGACGGCCTCCGCTACGCGGGCCGTCTCGTCCGCCTGCCGCGCGGCCCATGCCACGTAGGCGCGCAGCCCGCCGTGCGCCGTCTCCGACCACGCCCGCGCCTGGTCGACGACGAACCGCAGCCGCCGCCAGGTGTCACGTGCCCGCGGCGCATCCAGCGTCGCCGCCGCTACCTCGGCCACCCGCCGGTCGTCGATCAGAGCGGCCAGAACGGCGCTGGGAGCCATCCACCGCGCGCGCCGGTGGAGCTCACCCAGATACGCAAGCGCCTGCCCCACGGGTAGGGCCGCCAACGGATCCGGTGGGGTGGCCTGGATGGAGAACGATCCGCCGCCCCCGCGCCACGCCCACAGGTCGTCGTCGCCGCAACCGAAGAGCGGCGAGCGGAGCGCCGTCACCAGGCTCAGCCGATCCGTGGGGTCCGCCAGGGTGCGGGCCGCGGCCATCAGGTAGCGCACCTCGCGGGCCTGGTAGACGAGCGAACTCGCCTCGGCTCGGTACCCGATACCGACCGCGTCGAGCGCGTCCTGCAAGAAGGGCAGCGAGGTGCGGGATGGCACCAGGATCGCGATGTCCGCGGCGGTGACGGGGCGCCAGGTCCCGGTTTCGACGTCGCGGACCGTCCACCCGTCTGCGAGCGCCTGCCCGATGACGGCGGCGACGTCGTCCGCCTCCCGTTCCCGCAACGCCGCGGCGTTCGGCTTGTCCCGATGCTCCTCCGCGCCGAGCAGCACCACCGCCGGGCCACTTCCGGTCTCCGTGCGATGGGGGTGCAGCGGCTGATATTCCGGCTGCGCCTCCGGTTCGGGCTGGATCAGCTTGCCGAACACCTCGTTGATCCATCGCAGGATCGGCTCGACCGTGCGGAAGTTGGTGGTCAGCGTGACGGTCTCGCCGAGTTGGCGCTGCGCGCGCAAGTAGGTCGCGATGCTGGCCCGGCGGAATCGGTAGATCGACTGTTTGGGGTCGCCGACCAGGAACAGCGACCCCTCTGGCACGGCGACGTCCGCGGGGTCGGGCGCGGCGGCTTCGGCGCCACCGGCGATCCGAACCGCCAGTTCGATCTGGATGGGGTCGGTGTCCTGCGCCTCGTCCAGCAGCAGCCGACGAAACCGACGGTGCAACGACTCCCGCGCGTCGCGGCTGGTCATCAGCAAACGCCGGGCCAGGACCAGCAGATCGTGAAACTCCAGGTTTCCGTCGGCCGCACGCTCGTTCGCGGCCCGGCGCACCTTGGAGGCGATCCAATGGGCCAGTGGCCGAAGGCTCGCCTCGGCGAACTCCGCGGCCAGTCCCGCGGCGTCGGATTGCCATTGCTGGCAGCTCTGTTTGAGCCCGGCGAGATCCGGCCAGTTGCGCGTGCGGCCCAAACCCCACTTGAGTTCCGCAGCCGCGAGCAGCGCCGCCTGCTGTTCGCCGGTGTCTCGCGCCGCGCGGGCACTGGCGGCCCAGTCCCGAAGCGCCGCAAGGCTTTCGAGGAAACGGTCCGCAGCGTCGGCACAGTCGGTGGCGCGGGCGACAAGCTCGTCGGCCCGCCTCAGCAACCGTGACAGGTCGGGTAGCGAGACCTGCGGCGCTCCAGCCGGCAGCACCCGGGTTTCGATCAGGTCCCAGTTGTCGCCGAATGCCCGCGCCAGTGAACGAAGATCGTCGATGCTCACCCCGGCGGCCAGCGCGAGCAGCAGCGGCTCGGCGATGTCCGGGTCGTCGAGCAACTCCCGTTGCAGCACCGACCAGCGCTCGTCGAAGGCAACCGACGATGCGACCTCGTCCAGCACGGAAATCAACGGGGGCAGGCCGGCCTCGATGGGATGCAGGGTCAGGATGCGCTGTGCGAAGGAGTGCAGGGTCCCGATCGCCGCGGAATCCAGGTCGTCCAGCGCATCGGACGCGACCGTGGTGGCCGGTTCGGCTTCGCCGCCGGCGCGTCGGGATGTCCGCCAGGCCCGTTCGAACCGGTCGCGCAGGCGATCGCGCAACTCGGCGCCGGCCTTCTCGGTGAACGTCACCGCGGCTATCCGTGACAGCGGTATGCGGTCGCGGAGAACCAGGGTGGCCACCCGGTCGACCAGGGACCTGGTCTTGCCCGATCCGGCGCCGGCCTCGACGAAGAGCGACGTCGCGGTGTCTTCGGCGATCCGCGTTCGGGCGGCGCCGTCGTGCAGTGGCGCCGCCGGCCGGGAAACGAGGTCGTCCGTCATGCCGTCACCGCCTGCGGGTCGATCAACGCGACCAGCCGGGCCAAACCTGGGGCCATTCGCTTGCGCTCCCACGCCTCCCGCGCCTCGACATGCCCGATGCCGTCCGGGTTGCAGTACGGGCACTGCACCCACGCGAAATCGGGGGCATCCGGGGCCTTGGCCGGGAACAACCCCGCGGCGATCGAGGAGACCAGGGTGTGCAGGGCCTGCGAATAGCGCGCCTCGACCTCTTCGTCAAGGCGCACCTCGATGCGCTTGCCGCGGTCCTTGCGGACGAACCAGTACTGCGCGGTGACGGGCGTCGTTCCGTCGCCGAGGCGCGCCCGGGCCGCGTGTGCGTACACCGGCAGTTGCAGCCGGGTGCCGCCTGCCAGCGGGTCGTCGGGACCGATCCCGTCGAATCGGCGGGCGCTGCCGGTCTTGATGTCGGTGACCAGCAGCGTGCCGTCTCGCGTCCGGTCGATCTTGTCGGCGCTCCCGACCATGAGCACGCACCGGCCGCCGGGCAGCGCCACCGTGACCGGCTCGAAACCGTCCATGCCGAAGGCGAGCTCGCTGGCCACCACCGCGGCATTCTGTCCCGCCCGCCAGGCGTCGTCATCGTCGAGCATTAGCGCCAGGTCGTCGAAGATTCGGCGGCGCTCGCGCTCCCACAACCGCGGATGGCCGGTCGCGCCGGATGTCTCGTATTCGGCGGCGACCTCCGCGGCGACCTCGGCCAACAGTTGCCGCGCCGCTTGCGGCCATGGCTCCCCGTACCCCGGCAGGCCCGTCTCGGCGCTGCGCCGAAGGAGCCGATCCATGCTGCGGTGCACCAGGTTGCCGATGTCCAGGGCGCTGAGCGTGATCGTTTCCTCCGGCGACTGCAGCGGCTCGATCCGCAGCATCCGCCGCAGGAAGAAGGCGTGCGGGCATTCCGCATAGGATTCCAGCGCTGTCGGGGAGACGCGGCGCCGCCCATCGGTGAAGTCCGGCAGTCCGGCCGCGCCGGCCAGGTTGCCGTCGAACCGGGTGAACTCGTCCGACGTCCGGGCGCGGATCATCGTCACCGCCGCTTGCAGCGCCGGGTCGGCCAGCCGCCCGTCCGAGGCCAGCCGCCGGATTCGCCATTCCTGTTCGGTGGCCGGCAATTCCGCCGCGAGGAGCTGCGCGGCGTGCGACGCGGCCCCCGCAACATCGCGTGAGCGAACCGATTCCCATTGGGTAGCGGCAAGTTCCGTGTCCCCGCACAGTTCCCGAAGGGTGGGCAGCAGCCACCGGCTGGGCAGCCGGATGGTGCTGCGGCGCAGGTCGCCGCGCGGGAATGACGCCGTCACGCGGGGCGCGCACGCCATCGCGGCGAGCAGGTGACGGTGCCGGGCGTCGATCGCATCCCGCGGCTGGCGCAGCGCTCCGGCCGCGGCTCCGCGAACCTCGTCGGGAAGCAGCGGATCGGGATGCATCCGTCCGGGGTAGAGATCCTCGGCGAGACCGAGCACGAACGCCTCGTCCACGTCCAGACCGATCGCGGCGGACAACGGGGCCACCAGGACCCCGTCACCGAAGCGCCCGACGCGGGGCAGCGCCGTTTCCATTGCGATGGCCAGGGTTTCGCGCAGCGCGGTCAGGTCGGCGATCGGCTCGAACTCGGCCAGGCCGGCCATGCCGGCCAGGATCCCTTCCAGGCCGGCGGCCGCGTACTGCTCCGCCGGGGGCAGCCCGGTGTAGCCGTGACCGCTGCCTTCCGCCCCAACGTCACTGCTGCCGTCAGTGCTGCCGTCACGAAAAAGCCTGTGCAGCAGCGATAGCGCCCACGCGGAGAGCGAGGGCCAGTCGGTGAGCGTCGCGCCCGTGTCCAGGTCGCCCCGCAGGGAGATGACGAAGTCCCGCAGCGAACCCGCGGCCCCGATCTGCCGGTTCGCGGCGTCGATCCGGCCGGGATGCGGGTCCTCGCGGCCGTTTTCGGCGGCGACGGCGGCCTGCTGCGCGGCGCCGTAGGCATCCAGCCGAACCGTCCAATCTGACCCCCCGACCACGCCGGCCGATCGGGAGATCCGTTCCCAGGTCGACAGCGGAATCGGCCGGCCGCCGTCGCCGCGGACCGGAGCTTCGGCCAACGCGCGGAACAGGTCGGCGCGTGGCAGGTCGGTGCCGGCCAGCTCCAAGAGCCCCAGCAAGCCGCGGACCACCGCCCGGTCGGCGACCGCGGTGACGCCCGGCCCGTTGATCGTCACGCCGGCGCGCCCCAGGTGTTCGTGCAGCAGCCGCCCGTACGGCACGGCGCCGGTGTGCAGCACCGCGATCCGGTGCGCCGGGTGGCGCCCCAGCGCGGCGAGCACCCCCCGGACGGTCTCGCGGACCTCGTCGTCGCTGTCGGATGCGTGCCGGACCCGATGAGCCGTGGGCGGTTTCGAACCAGGACGCGGCGGATCCAGACCGAGCGCGCCCAGGGTGCGGTGCACCACGGTGTCGGCGCGGTCCACCCCGGTCAACCCGGCCAGCACCACCAGGTCGACCAGGCCCGCGGCTGTCCGGAGGAAGCGGCCCTGTACCGGGGTGATCGCCTGGGGCAGGTACAGCACGACGATGCCCCATTCGCCGGCCGGGGTCCACCTGCCGGGCGGGTGCTGCTCGCCTGGCGCGGCGTCGCGGGCCAGCGCGCGGGCGGCCGCGGTCAGCAGGTCGGTGCGATCGTAGAAGCGACCGCGGAGCGCGGCGCGGACCTGCCGGTGCAACCGGATCAGATCGGCGCCGAGGCTGCCTTGGACGGCGATCTCATCGAGCACGCCCTCGTCGTCCACCTCACGCAGCTCGGCGTGCGCGCGGGCCAGCGCGCGGACGGTGGCCCGGTGATCCGCGACCGGAGCGAAGATCCCGGCGTCCACCCGCAGCGCTGCGCGCCAGGCCGCGGCGACCACCGGCGCGGTGGCGGGCACCGCCGGCGCGAGGAGCGGTGCGGCGAGCTGCTCCGCGAGCCGGTCCACTGTCGTGACGGTGAGGCCGGCGATGCCCCCGGAGCCGGCGGTGACGGTCGAATCGGCGGTGACGGAGGGGTCGGCGGTGACGGTCGAACCGGCGGTGCGGGCCGAGCCGATCGTGCCCGTGCCGGCAGTGCTGGTGGTGCCGACAGTGCTGGTGGTGCCGGTTGCGCCGGTGGTGCTGGTGGTGCCGGCGGTGCCCGCCGCGAGATGGCGACGGGCCACGATTCCGGCGACCGTGTTCGGGACGAGGATCGTCACCGGTGCCAGCGGGTCGTCGCCCTTGGCCTCCGCGACCACGCCGGCCAACGCGTCCAACGCGGCGCGTCCGTACCCGCTGGTGCATAGCCGCAGGCGGGCCCGATCGGTCATGGTGCCGGATCGCCCGATTCCGCGGGCCGCCGGCGGGCGCGCTTGTGCCGGTACATCTGCACGTCGGCTTCTCGGACCGCGTCCGACACGCTCCCGCCGGGCTGGGCGGTGCTGACGCCGATGCTCGCCGCGACCATGTCGATGCTGCTGGCCGACCCGCCGAGTTCGGTTGCGAGAGCGGCGTATCGCCGCGCCGCGGCGTCTGCGTCGGCGGGGAGCAGGATCGCGAACTCATCGCCTCCCATCCGTACCGCGGTCTCACCGGGAGCGGCATGCCGTCGGATGGCGGAGGCGCACCTGCGCAGCAGGTCGTCGCCGGCGGGATGCCCGTAGCGGTCGTTGATCTGCTTGAGCCCGTCGACGTCCAAGGTGAGCACGCTGGCGACCTGGCCCGCTTCGAGCCTTTCCTGCGCGTCGGCGAGAGCCTCGTCCCAGGCCAACCGGTTGCCCAGGCCGGTGAGCGGGTCGGTGCGGGCGGCGAGCGCCTGGCGGTCCGCCGCGGCGTGCAACTCGTCGCGCAGCACCGCCGTCCGCGCCACCACGCTGCCGGTGTCGACGATGTGCCGCCCGAGGCGCCGGCACTGACCGGTGAACCCGCGTGGGCCGCGGGCGGTGTGCAGCATCAGGAGGATTCCGCCGATGGGCGGTGGGACTCGAACCGCCAGCAACGAGCGGATCGCCGGTAGCACCGTCACCAACGAGAGCGAACGCATTGCCGGACGGTCCTGCGCGCAGAAGTCCTCGTCGCCGACCATGGCGCTGATCTCGTCCAACGCGGTGTGCCACTGACCGTCGGTGGGAGCACCGGCGTCCTCGCCGGCGCGGACCACGACCAGCGCGCCGGCGCCGTCGCGCAGCACTCCCACATCGCAGGACAGCGCGTTCACCGCGATCTGGACCACGTGGCGCAGCGTGTCCTCCAATCCACCGTCGATCGGTGCCGCCATCAGGTCACGCACGGTGTGCAGCAACTCGAGTTCGTCGGCCAACCGTTTCGACGGCAGCACGTCGTCCACGGCCGCGTCCAGCAGGTTCGCCAGGCGCAGAAAATCCTCGTCTGCCGCGTCGGACAACTCCGCCCCCGGGTTGCCCACCACCACGACGAGGTCGGTGCTGGCCCGGATCACCGCGCTTCCGGCGGCATAGTACGGACCGAGCACCCGCGCCGGTTCGTCGTGCCATGTCCGGCGGACCTCGCCGACCGTAGCGGGAATTCGCGAGGCGAGACGGTCTTCGGCCTCGTCGACGTCGATGATCCCGGCCCATCCGCGGCCCCGCCCGAGCCCGCCCAAGTGCGCCCACCTCGTCCTGCTCACCCGGCGGAACAACAGCGCATCGACGACCCCGAGCGATGCCGCAACACCGGCGAGATCCGGGCCGCGCGCGTGATCGATGGAGGGGCGCAGGGCCGGGGACACCATGGAGTGATTATCGGACAACCGGGCTCGGAATTCAGTCGCTGCCGGGAATTGCCCTACGGAAAGTAACCCCATCGGTACTCACAGTTACTCGAGAGGGTCTTCTGGCGGGCCGGAAGCCGGCCCATTCGTGCGTGCGCCGCCCGTCGGGCACGCGGTCAAGCCAGCGCGAGGAACAGCTTCTCCATGGCGGCGATCTCGCGGCCGTCCATGCCCTCGCCATCGCTCAGGCACTGCCGCAACCCGGTCGCGACGATCGCGTATCCGCTGCGGCTCAGCGCCTTGCTGACGGCGGCCAACTGGGTGAGCACCTCCTCGCAGGTCGAGCCCTCCTCGAGCATCCGGATGACGCTGCCGAGGTGGCCGTGGGCTCGTTTGAGCCGGAGGATGACGGCCTTGACGTTCTCGGCGGGTAGGTCCATCAGTTCGCTCCCGGTCCCTTCCCGCGCGCCGCCAGCCTGTCCAGCGCCGCCTGCAGCAGCGGCCGGACCTCGCCGGCCACCGAGTGGATCTCCTCGGCCGCCGGCGAGAGCCTGGCCATGACGGCCGGATCGAACGCCTCGACCGCGGTTGCTCCGGCGTCGATGTGCCGCACTACGACGCTGCAAGGCAGCAGCGTAGCCACCGACGGGTCGGCCTGCACCGCGCGGTGCGCGAAGGTGGGATTGCACGCCCCGAGGATCACCTGGGGCTCGATCTCGACGCCGATCTTCGCGGCAAACGTTGCCTTCATGTCGACTTCGGTCAGGATCCCGAATCCAACCGCGGCCAACTCGTCCCGCGCCGCGGCCAGCGCCTCGTCGAATGGCAGGGGGCACGTGACGCCGATCGTGTAGTCGCTCACTTGTCGGACTCCTTCTCGTTCGGTCTGGTTAGGCTCAAGAGTACATCCCCCCGGGGGGATCTGCTATCGTCGCGTCGGTTGCCACCACCAATCGCCGTACACCGGAACCGGAGGAGTGTCGATGACCACCATGTCGGCCCAGAGCAGGGCCGTTCCCAAGGAGCCCTCGACCCATGGCAAGGCCGTCCTGAAAGAGTTGAACCCGCTGCACCGCGAACTCCGCCGCGCCATTCCCGAGGCCTACCAAGGCTTTCGCGAACTGCATCAGGCGGCGTTCGCGCCGGGCGAACTGCCGGTGAAGTTCAAGGAACTCATCGCGGTGGCGATCGGAGTGGTCGAGGGTTGCGACGGTTGCATAGCCTCGCATGCGCAGGCCGCTGCTCGCGCCGGGGCGACCCGTCAGGAGGCGGCGGAGGCGATCGGGGTCACGTTCCTGATGAAGGGCGGCCCGGCCACGATCTACGGGCCCCGGGCGTACGACGCGTTCTGCGAGTTCGCGGACGAACTCGGTTAGGAGTATCGATATGTGTCACGCTGCGCGGTGCCGGATCTGCGGCAAGACGACCTGGCGGGGCTGCGGCGCGCACGTGGCCGCGGTGAAGGCGCAGGTGCCGGCCGGGCAATGGTGCCCCGGGCATCCCGATCAACCCGCCGAAGGTGGCTTCTTCTCCCGGCTCTTCGGTAGGTGATCGCTTCGCCAGGTGACCGCCTCTTCGCCGGGTGACCGGCTGCTTCGAAGGCGTCGTCGTCCGCACGACCTGCGCGCAGTGCGGCGCGGCGTTACCGTCGGAAGGGAGCGTGCCGACCGCGCTGGCGCGGCTGGCACCCCTATCCGAAGGAGCTCGAGACCATGCTGCTCGAAGGAAAGTCCGTGATCGTCACCGGCGGCAACAGCGGCATCGGGGAGGCGATCGTGCTGGCCGCGGCGGCCGAGGGCGCGAACATCGTCATCGACTACATCGCGCACCCGGACGAGACCAAAGATCTCATCGCCCGGGTCGACCGGGCCGGCGGGAAGGCGGTCGGCGTCAAGGCGGACGTGTCGAAGGTCGCGGACCTCAAGGTCATGGTCGACACCGCCGTCAGCCAGTTCGGACGGCTCGACGTGCTGATCAACAACGCCGGCATGGAAACCCGCACGTCCGTCCTGGACACCACCGAGGCGCAGTACGACACCGTCATGGCGGTGAACCTGCGCAGCGCGTTCTTCGGCACGCAACTCGCCGCCAGACAGTTCCTCTCGCAGGGCTCCGGCGGGCTCGTCATCAACGTGTCCTCGGTGCACGAGGACTGGCCGATGCCCGGCAACGCGCCGTACTGCGTGTCCAAGGGAGGCATGCGGATGTTGGCTCGCACCGCGGGGGTGGAACTGGGCCCGCACGGGATCCGGGTGGTCAACATCGGCCCGGGCGCGGTCGACACTCCGATCAACGCGTCCACCGAATCCGACCCGGCCAAGATGAAGGCGCTGGACGGTGCGATCCCGCTCGGCCGGGTGGCAGAGCCGGACGAGATCGCTCAGACCGTGGTGTTTCTCGCGTCGGACAAGGCTCGGTACCTGACAGCGACCTCCATCTTCGTCGACGGCGGGATCATGCAGGGCAGCGTCGGCCTGTAGGGGCGGGCATGGCGGATCGGGATATCAGACCGCCGGCATGGCCTCTCGGGCGCGGACTCGCCGGGCGGATCGAACGATGACGAGTACCACCACCAGCGTTGCGAGGCACAGGACTGCTGCCGACAGGCCCAGCGCGAAGTGGGCTCCCAGCACGCCCGCCATCAGCCCCACGGTGAAGCCGCTGCCGATCCGCAACCCGCTGGCGGACATCCCGTACACCCCGATCACCTGGCCGCGCTTCTCGGGCGGGGCCAGCAGTTGCACCACGGTCTGGCTGATCGACATCGCCGCCAGGTTCGCGGCGCCGCTGACCACCAGCATCGCAACGGCCAGCGGATAGTTTCCGACGAGCGCGAACACCACGGTCGAAGCGCCGTACAGCAGCGTGGAGATGACCGCGGCGGTGACGGTCGGTTTCACGAAGCGCACCACCTCCAGCAGCAGGCCGCCGATCACGCCGCCCGCTCCCGCGGCGAACAGCAAGACGCCGTAGGTCAGCCCGGAAGATCCGGCACCGAGATCCTGCGCGAAGATCGGCATCACCGACTGCAGCGCCGCGCCGATGAAGAATGAGCCCAAGCCGCCGAGCACGACCATCGAGAGCAGCGCAGGATTCTCGGCCGTCTCTCGGATGACGCGGCCCGCGGCGCGGAACGTCATCCGCGGCCGGCGCACGACGCCGTCGCGGGTGTGCCCGGTGTAGCGGGTGAAGGCGAGGAAGATCGTCAGCGGCAGGTAGATCGCGATGTTCGCGAGGATGCCTCCGGCGGCGCCCAGGCCGAGCAGCAGCGCCGACCCGACCACCGGCCCGCACAGGATTCCGAGGCTGCGGAACGTGGCGTTGAGTTGGACCGCACTCTGCAGGTCCCGGCGGCCGACGAAGTCCTGCAGCATCAACTGTTCCGCCGGGGTCCACAGCGCACCGGCCATGCCGTGCACGACCAGCAGCACGCACGAGGCCCAAATGGTCAGCGACCCCGTGAGGAACAGCACGCCCCACGCGGCGGAGACCGACATGAACATCCCCTGCGCGATCTGGATGACCCGGCGGCAGTCGAACCGGTCGGCGAGCGCGCCGAAGTGCACCGACAGCAACAGGAACGGCGTCCAGTGGCTGATCACCTCGAACGCGACCAGCGCCGGCGAGTGGAACGCCTGCCAGAGCACCCAGTAGGTGATGACGTGCTCGACGTTATCGGCCATCATCGCGAACATGCCGCCGAGCAGGTAAAATCGGCAATCCCGCGCCCGCAGCGCCGCGAACCGCACCGGGCGGGCCACCTCCGCGCCTCGGGACGCGGCTAGCGGGCTGGATGTCACGGTTGGGTTGTGCCTTCGCTGATCGGGGTATGCCGACGGCAGCCGCACATCGGGTGCGGACGGCGATCAGCCTGTATGGAGGGTGTACCGATTTCGCATGATACGTCGACGATCTTGGTCAGGTGTCGGCGCCGCGGCGATCGCGGCGGTGACGATGCTGGTCGCAGGTTGCTCCGGGGGAGGTGGGACACCCGACGTGACGGGGCCGTCGTCGGCGGCCTCGTCACCACCGGGCCCGAGCACCCGGGCCCCAACCGGCGATATCGGCAGCGGGACCGGAGCAAATACGCCTACACAGGGCGCGGTATCTGCGTCTTCGACCGGGGGACCGTCAACCGGCACCGGGCCGAGTGGAACTGCGCGAGAGGAGCACGACGCGCCGTTGCGCAATGCTGCGAAGGTGGCGCTTGCCGCGGTGCCCGGCGGCACTCTGGTGGGAATCGAATCCGAGAACCGCGGCGCGGCATGGGAAGTCGACATCGTCACCTCGGACGGAACCAAGCACGAGGTCAAGCTGTCCGGCGACGGATCGGCCGTGCTGAGCGGCCCGACCACCACGCCGCAGAGCGCCGGCGACAAGGCGAAGTACCAAAGCCGGGTGGCGGCCGCCAAGCTCGATTACCTGGCTGCGCTGGAGCGGCTCGAGCAGCGAATGCCCGGTGGCCGGGTCACCGAACTGGACCTCGACACCGAACACGGCAGCGTGGTCTGGGAGGCCGACGTCATCGACGGTTCCGGGACGAAGCACGAGTTCGACGTGGATGCACTGACCGGGACGGTCACCGACCACCACTGACCGGGACGGTCAACGGCGGCACTGACCGGGACGGTCAACGGGCGGCACTGACCGGGACGGTCACCGGCCACCACTGACCGGGACGGTCACCGGGCGGCACTGACCGGGACGGTCAACGGGCGGCACTGACCGGGACGGTCACCCGGCGGCACTGACCGGGACGGTCACCGGCGGCACTGACCGTCACCGTCAAGCCGATGACGACGCCAGCGCCCGCGCCGCCCGCGGCGTCAGCACGAACGCCAGCAGGTACAGCGCCGCGACCACGATCAGCAAGTTGCGGTACCCGGTGACCAGGGCCGCGTATTCCAGGCAGCCGCCCACGATCGCGCCGAGCAGGTTCGCGGCGAACGCCGCCCGGGAGTCGCCGGACTGCGCGAACCGTTTGGAGAACGCCACGTTCGCAAGGTAGATCGGCAAGAACGCCAGCAGGATGGCGACCAACGCCCGGGGCACCATCGGCAGCGCGAGCAGCCAGTCCGGCCGTACCACCCAGGACAGCAGCAGCGCGAGCGCGATGCCGATGAAGACCACCGGTAGCGGTGGCGTACGGAACCGGCGGGTCGTCTCGACGGCTGCCAGCACGATGACCAGGACGCCCGCGAAGACCAGCGCGTTGACGAACCACGTGGTGCCGAACAGCAACGCGAACGTCGCGACGTTCTTCGTCTCCAACAGCAAGAACGCCGCGCCCATGAAGAACAGGTCGGTGTACGGCTTCATCGATCGCATCGGGCCGCCCAGCGTGCGCACCGCGATCAGCGAGATCGCGAGGATCCCGGCGAGCGTCCACAGGTACAGCGGCGGGATCGAACCGCCCTTGAAGTACAGGAAGGGCCGGTCGTCGCTGGCCGGCGCGATCACCGGACCGCTCGGCGAATAGGCCGACCCGCACGACTGGTTCGCCGGGTCGAGCGCCACCGTGATGGTGGCCTGCGCGCCGCCGAACTCGTCGACGCAGGGAGTGTGGCCGAACGCCTGCTGCACGGTCCCGGCGAGGCGGTCGATCAGCCAGTCGTCCCGGTAGTAGTTGTACATGGCGAACGCCCCGTCCGGCTTGAGGTGCGCGCGCGCCGACTGCACCGCCTGCCGGGTGAACAGGAACGACTCCAGGCGGATCTGCGACGCCCCGGTCACCAGGGCCAGCGAATCGGGGAGCGCGAACAGGATCAGGTCGTACTTCTTCGCCGTGGTTTCCAGGAACGCGCGGCCATCGTTGACGTGCACCGCGACCCGCGGATCCTGGTACGCGTGGTCGGGGTTTCGCTGCTCGCCGATCTGCAGGATGCGCGGGTCGATGTCGACCGCGTCGATGTGCCGCGCGCCCTTGGAGAGCGCGATCGCCACGTCCGATCCGGATCCGGCTCCGACGATCAGCACGTCGTCGAGCGGATTGTCCGGCGATCGAAGGTACGGGGCCGCGTACTGCTGGTGGGCCGGCTCGCCCGTCAGTTTCCACTGGGCCGGCGCCATCAACTGATGCGGGATGCCGTTCACCGAGATGTCGACCAGCGACGCGCTGCCCGACGTGTAGTCGGCGATCTTGACCTTGTAGTACGGCGACCAGCTGATCCCCGGCGACAACGTCTCGACCAGCAACACGATCACCATGGCGGCGCCCGCCGCGGTCGCCGCCATCCGCTGCCAGCCGGTGATCAGCGCGACGAACGTCAGCGCCGCGATCGCCCCCCACACCACCGACGGTGCGCGCATGAAGGAGAGCGCCGAGAACGCCACGATGCCGACCAGCGACCCCACCAGGTCGTACCGGTAGGCGGTGAGCGGCCTCAGCACCGCGAAGCAGCGCCCCACCACCTCCGCCGGACCAGCCAGCACGGCGGCCACCGCGAGGAAGATCACGGGCAGCACCAACCAGGCCGGCGGGCCGGATGTCGCCAGTGACGTGAAGTAGATGACCTCGTCCGTGGAGCGATTGATGGTGACCGGCCAGATGAACACCCCGGCCACCAGGACGGCCAGGATGACCGGGGTGGCGGGCAGGATCGAGAAGCGCCGGCGCGAGATCAGAAAGCCGAGCCCGATCCCGAGGAACGAGCCGAGCAGCACGAAGTTCGAGAAGTACGACAGGTGCACCACGTTCGCGCCAAGCCAGCGGATCAGCGCGAGTTCGCAAAAGAGCATCAACGCGCTGCCGGTGATCAGCCGCGCGACCACCGCGCGTCGGTCGCGGTGCTCGGCCGTCCCGGCAGGGTCTTCGCCGACATCCTTCGGTTCGGTTGCCACTGGCCGGATCAGAGCTCCAACGCGGTGCCGTCGTCGATGTCGGACCACTCGGTGCCGGCCGGTGCCAGCGACGAGATGATGCGGTACGCCACCGCCGGGTCGGCGAGCACCTGCTCGTGGACCGGAATCGCTCGGGCCGGGGCGACGTGCCGCAGATACTCGACGCCCTCCTTGATCGCCATCCAGGGCGCCGACACCGGAAGCGCCAGGACTTCGACCGGCGCGTCCGGCGCCACCAGCGAATCCCCGGGGTGCAGCAGCCGCCCGCCGATCAGGAAGCACACGTTCGGCACCACCGGGATGTCGGCGTGGATCACGGCGTGCTCGCCGCCGGAGACCCGGACCAGGGTGCCCACGTCCAGCACGTCGCCGGGCCGAACCGCCGTCACCTCCGCGGCGATGGCGTCGTCCTCGGCCAGTCGCGCCGCGCTCGCGGAATCGGCATAGACCTTCGCCTGCGGGTTGCCGGCCAGCACCCGCGACAGCCCGGCCGGGTCCAGATGGTCGAAGTGGGCGTGCGTGATCAGGACAGCGGTCAACCCGGTGAGGTCTTCGTAGCCCGCGGAATATCCGCCCGGGTCGATGAGCAGGCTCCCATCGCCGTCCACGACGTGCAGGCAGGAGTGGCGGAACTTGCGGATCTGCATGGCACGCTCCCTCCGCGGTCGCGGCGGCGGGCCGAGCGGTCGACCGCGCGGAACAAGTGTGCCTCACCGCCGGCCCACCCGCATCGGCGGCGACCATGCGGTCGGTAGGCTGGGATTCGGACGTGGGCGGGCGGCGCACGGGTCGAGGTGCCCGGGGCCGAGACGCCCGGGCCCTCTTTCCATCTCGCACCGCTCGATCCCGATCGACCGACAGGAGCGCCGTGGCCCGCGTGGCAGTGGACGTCGTCATCAAACCGGAAATCCTCGATCCGCAGGGCAAGGCCATCCTCGCCGCGCTGACCCGGGCCGGCCATGCCGGCGTGTCCGCGGTGCGCGCCGGCAAGCACTTCGAGCTGGACGTCGACGACGCCGTCACCGACGACGAACTCGAGGATCTCGCCGGCTCGGTGCTGGCCAACCCCGTCATCGAGTCGTGGACGGTGCGACGGCTCCCGGAGGCGTCGACCGGGCAGGTTCGATGACGGCGCGCATCGGGGTCGTCACGTTCCCCGGCAGCCTGGACGACGTGGACGCGCTGCGGGCCGCGCGGGCGATCGGCGCGCAGGATGTGCCGCTGTGGCATGCCGACGAGGACCTGCGCGGCGTCGACGCGGTGGTGATCCCCGGCGGCTTCTCCTACGGCGACTACTTGCGCCCCGGGGCGATCGCGGCGATCGCCCCGGTGATGCGGGCGGTGCTCGACGCCGCTCGCGGCGGAATGCCGGTTCTGGGGATCTGCAACGGTTTTCAGGTGCTGTGCGAGGCGGGCCTGCTCCCCGGTGCGCTGATGTGCAACAGCGGTCTGCGGTTTCGCTGCGCGGATTGGCATCTGCGGGTGGAGCGGACGTCCACCGTGTGGACGAGCCGGTACGCGACGGGGCAGCGCATCCTCGTCCCGATCAAGCACGCAGACGGCCGGTATGTCGCCGCCGAACGGGATCTCGACGCCATGGAGGCGGAAGGCCGTGTGCTGTTTCGATATTCGGCAGGGCGAAACGGCGATGACGACGGCTCGGGCGACCGTGCCGACAATCCCAATGGCTCGCTGCGGGCGATCGCCGGGGTGTGTTCCGCCGACGGCCGCCTCGCCGGGCTGATGCCGCATCCGGAGCATGCCATCGACCCGCTCACCGGCCCGAGCGGCGACGGTCTTCTGATGTTCGGCTCGTTGGCCGACGCCTTGGGCCTGCAGGTTCCCGCTGCGTCGGCCGCGCGATGACGAGCGTTCCCGCGTCCGACACGGTGGCGTCGGACAGCGCGACGTCCCGCACCGTCGCCTCGGAGACCGCGGCGTCGGACACCGTCACCTCGGACACCGCCGCCTCGGACACCGCCGCCTCGGACACCGTCACCCGTGCCGCCGCAACACCCGACGTCGCCCAGCCGTACCGTGAACTGGGGCTGCAGGACGACGAGTACCTGCGCATCCGCGAGATCCTCGGCCGGCGGCCGACGGACGCGGAACTTGCGATGTACGCGGTGATGTGGTCAGAGCACTGCTCGTACAAGTCCTCCAAGGTGCACCTGGCCTATTTCGGCGAGACCACCACCGAGCAGATGCGCGGCCGACTGCTCGCCGGCATCGGGGAGAACGCCGGCGTGGTGTCGATCGGCGACGGTTGGGCCGCCACCTTCAAGATCGAGTCGCACAACCATCCCTCCTACATCGAGCCCTACCAGGGCGCGGCAACCGGGGTCGGCGGGATCGTGCGGGACATCCTCGCGATGGGCGCGCGCCCGGTGGCCGTCACCGACCAACTGCGGTTCGGCCCGGTGGGGTCGGCCGATACCGCGCGCCTGCTGCCGGCGGTCGTCGCCGGAATCTCCGGCTACGGGAACTCCCTGGGGCTGGCCAACATCGGCGGCGAGACCGTGTTCGACGACAGCTATGCCGGCAACCCGCTGGTCAACGCGGGATGCATCGGCGTGCTGCGCGCGGATGATCTTGCCACCGCCCGCGCCTCCGGGGTCGGCAACAAGGTGATCCTGTACGGCTCCCGCACCGGGCTGGACGGGATCGGCGGGGTGTCGGTCCTGGCCTCGGCCGCGTTTAGCGGCCCCGAAGGTACTGCCGCGTTCAGCGGCCCGGAAGGTACTGCCGCGTTCAGCGGCCCGGAAGGTGCTGCCGCGCCGAGCGGCCCGGAAGGTGCTGCCGCGTTCAGCGGCCCGGAAGGTGCTGCCGCGTTCAGCGGCCCGGAAGGTGCTGCCGCGCCGAGCGGCCCGGCCGGCAGGGCCGGCGAGGCGATGCGGCGCGCCCACCTGCCGAGCGTGCAGGTGGGCGACCCCTTCGCCGAGAAGGTGCTGATCGAGGCAACCCTCGAGGTCCTCGCGGCCGATCTGGTGGTCGGCATCCAGGATCTCGGCGGTGCCGGATTGGCCTGCGCCACATCGGAACTCGCGTCCGCCGGGGACGGCGGAATGACGGTCGAACTGGACGTGGTTCCGCTGCGCGCCGAGGGGATGAGCGCGGCCGAGATCCTCGCCAGCGAATCCCAGGAGCGGATGTGCGCGGTCGTCGAACCCGGCAAGGTCGAGGCGTTCCTGGCCGTGTGCCAGCGCTGGGAGTTGCCCGCGGTGGTGATCGGCGAGGTCACCGGCACCGGCCGGCTGGTGATCACGCACCGCGGCGAGGTGGTGGTGGACGTGCCGCCGCGCACGGTCGCGCACGACGGCCCCGTCTACGAGCGGCCGTGCATCCGGCCCGCGCAGCAGGATTCGTTGCAGGCCAACACGTCCCGCTCGCTGCCGCGCCCCGCACCGGCGGAACTCGGCGAACTCGTCCGGCGGATGGCGACCTCGGAGAACCTCTGCTCCCGCGCCTTCGTCACCGACCAGTACGACCGTTACGTGCGCGGGGGGACCGTACTTGCCCAGCCGGCCGACGCCGGGCTGGTGCGGGTCGCCGACGGCAGCACCCTCGGGATCGCGATGGCCAGCGACTGCAACGCGCGCTACACCGCGCTCGACCCGTACGCCGGGGCGCAACTGGCGCTGGCCGAGGCATACCGGAACGTCGTCACCTCCGGCGCCCTGCCCATCGCGGTGACCAACTGCCTCAATTTCGGTTCCCCGGAGGACCCGGGCGTGATGTGGCAGTTCCAGCAGGCGGTGCGCGGTCTGGCCGACGGCTGCGCGCAACTCGAAATCCCCGTCACCGGCGGCAATGTCAGCTTCTACAACCAGACCGGCGCCGAACCGATCCTGCCCACGCCGGTGGTCGGCGTACTCGGTGTGATCGACGACGTGCGCCTCCGGATCGGCCCGGTGTTCGGCGCGGCGGGCGCGGACGAGGCGCTGCTGCTGCTGGGCGAGACCGCCGACGAGTTGGACGGCTCGGAATGGGCCCGCGTTGTGCACGGCCATCTCGGCGGCACCCCGCCGGCGGTCGACCTGGCCGCCGAGCAGCGCCTCGGCCGGGTGCTCTCCGCCGCGGCCCGCCGGCGGATGGTCTCCGCCTCGCACGACCTGTCCGAAGGCGGTCTCGCGCAGGCCCTGGTGGAGATGTGCCTGATCTCGGGCTGCGGCGCAGAGGTCGCGCTGCCCGCGGGTGCGGACCCGTTCGTGTCCCTGCTGTCCGAATCCACCGCGCGGATCCTTCTCGCGGTGCCGGCCGTGGAACTGGACGCGTTCCTGCAGTTGTGCGACCGGCACGCGCAGCCCGTCACCCCCATCGGATCGGTTGCGCCGCATACGTCCGTGCTGGATATCGCCGGGATCGCCCGCCTCGAACTGGGCGCGCTCCGCGAGGCGTGGCAGGGCACGCTGCCGCGATTCTTCGCGTGACGGCGCGCGCGGCGGCCCGGGGTGGCAGACTCTGAAACCGTTAAGACCTCGGATCAGGCGACCCAATCTGGAGTGGCGATGGCGACGATGCCAGCGGACCGCGTCGACCCGCCCGCCACCGGGCGGCAGCGCCTGGCCGCGCTGCTCCTCCTCCTCCTCGCGGCAGCCATGCTGGCCACCGGGATTCTGGCCATCGGCCGGCTGCCGGTCTACCAGGCGGCGCTGGACCTGGCCGGGGGGGTGCTGCTCGTCGGCGCGGCTGCACTCGTGGCGCGCGGGCGCGCGCGCCCCCTGGCGGTCGCCCTGATCTGGCTCAGCGTTCTCGGGATCATCGCGCAACTCGGCGGCTACCAGGCCCGCCGAAACGACACCGGGGCGTTCGCGGCGACCAACACCATCTACTTCCTGCCGTCCTTGGCCTGGCCCTTCATGTTCGGTCTGATCGCCGTTGCGATCGCCGCAACCATGCTGTCGAAATCGCGAACCGTGCGGTAGCGGGTCTCAGCAGATCATGCGCAGGCGGGTCGTGGGCGATGACGACGTTCGCCGCGCGCTCGCCGTTGCCGCATCGGCAACGCCCGATCCCGCCGAGGTGCCGTGGGCGGTTCGGGTGACGGCAACCGCGATCGCGCAGGCGCACCCGGGCCGGACGGTCGAGATCCGCATCCCGCCGCACGCAGCGGTGCAGGCGATCGCCGGTCCCCGCCACACTCGCGGGACGCCGCCGAACGTGGTGGAAACCGATGCGCAAACATGGCTGGCGTTGGTCAGCGGTCGGACTGCGTGGGAGCGCGCGGTCTCCGCCGGTGCGGTACGGGCCAGCGGGATCCGGGCGGATCTGTCCACGGTGCTGCCGCTCACCTCCGGGTAGGCGGGGCGCGTCGGACGCCGGAGCCTGCGGCTTGACGGTGCTGCCGCTCACCTCCGGGAGACACAGCGCCATGTTCACCACCGGACGCAGACGGTAGAGTTGGGCACCGGGCTCGTCCACTGGCGAAGGGGATTGCAGCAAGGTGCGCAGCGAGGCGCTGGCGGTTCGACCGGGCGATGACGCACACGCACCGCACGACCGCCGGCCGGACGGGACGGACGGCGGCGCTGCACCAGAGGAACCGCCCGGCGAGGAGTGCGGCGTATTCGGGGTATTCGCACCCGGAGAGGACGTCGCGAAGCTCAGCTACTTCGGTCTCTACGCGCTGCAGCACCGTGGCCAGGAGGCCGCCGGCATCGCCGTGTCGGACGGCGCGCAGATCGTGGTCTTCAAGGATCTGGGGCTGGTCTCGCAGGTGTTCGACGAGCAGAGCCTGTCCAGCCTGTACGGCCACATCGCGGTGGGGCACTGCCGCTACTCCACCACCGGCGATAGCACGTGGGAAAACGCCCAGCCCACGTTCGGCGCCACTTCGGTCGGCACCGGGATCGCGTTGGCGCACAACGGGAACCTGGTCAACACCGCCGAGCTCGCGGCCCGCCTGCCGGCCGGCGCCGAGCGGCCCGGACAGCGCCCCACCACCGATTCGGACGTCATCACCCGGCTGCTCGCGGCCACCGCGACCGACACCGGCCTGGCCGAGGCGGCCATGACGCTCTTCCCCGAGCTGGCCGGCGCGTTCTGCCTGGTGTTCTGCGACGAGAACACCCTCTACGCCGCTCGCGACCGGCACGCACTGCACCCCTTGGTGCTGGGTCGGCTGGAACGCGGTTGGGTGGTCGCCTCGGAGACCGCCGCGCTGGACATCGTTGGCGCGTCCTTCGTCCGAGAGGTCGAGCCGGGGGAGATCCTGGCCATCGACGAGGACGGCCTGCGAAGTTCGCACTTCGCCCCCGCCGACCCGAAGGGATGCCTGTTCGAATACGTGTACCTGGCACGTCCGGACAGCCACATCGCCGGCCGCGGCGTGTACGCCACCCGGGTCGAGATCGGCCGGCGCCTCGCCGCCGTCGATCCGGTGGATGCGGACATGGTGATACCGACCCCGGACTCCGGAACGCCCGCCGCCATCGGATACGCCGCAGCGTCGGGGATCCCCTACGGCCAGGGCCTGGTGAAGAACGCGTACGTGGGGCGCACCTTCATCCAGCCGTCGCAGACGATCAGGCAGCTCGGCATCCGGCTCAAGCTCAACCCGTTGCGCGACGTCATCCGCGGTAAGCGGCTCATCGTCATCGACGATTCCATCGTGCGCGGCAACACCCAGCGCGCGCTGGTGCGCATGCTGCGCGAATCCGGCGCGATCGAGGTCCATGTGCGGATCGCGTCACCGCCGGTGCGCTGGCCCTGCTTCTACGGCATCGACTTCCCGTCCCGCGCCGAGCTGGTCGCGAACCTCGGCGACACCGAATCGGTCCGGCGGCTGATCGGCGCCGACACCCTCGCCTACGTCTCGCTGGAGGAGTTGGTTGCGGCCACCGAACAGCCGCGGAGCCGGCTCTGCACGGCGTGTTTCACCGGCGAGTACCCGATTCCGATTCCGGACCAGGTGGGTAAGCATGTGCTGGAGGGAATCGAGCGATCGGTGCAAGCGGGTGGGCAGGTCGACGCTGCCGCAGCCTCCTACGGCGCTGCCGATGCGCTGCGCAGGCCGTGATGACGCCGCGATGTGCCCGACCACGCCGCAGCCACGCCGCGGCCACGCCGCGATGCGGCCGGGCGCACCCCGTTGGCGGCGGCAGACGCACGGCCGCACAGACGCCCGGGCGCAGGTATGCCGCTACGGCGTTATGGGCGCCGCCCGACACGCCGACCCTGATGCGAAAGCCGAGGTTCGCGCCATGCCGACCCGTGCCGCCAGCGAGGTGATGAGCCCATGACGATCCACCACCCCATCGGGTCCGGAGCCACCTACGAGGGATCCGGGGTGTCGCTGGCCGCTGGTGAGGCGGCCATCGACCTGATCAAGCCGTTCACCGAGCGGACCACCCGGCCGGAGGTGATCGGCGGGATCGGCGGGTTCGCGTCGCTGTTCCGCCTGCCGGTGGAGAAGTACCGGCAGCCGGTGCTGGCGTCCGCGTCGGACGGGGTCGGCACCAAGTCGGCGATCGCCCAGGCCATGGACGTCCACGACACCATCGGCATCGACCTGGTCGCGATGGTGGTGGACGATCTGGCGCCCTGCGGTGCGGAACCGCTGTTCCTGCAGGATTACATCGCGTGCGGCAAGCTCGATCCGAACAAGATCGCCACCATCGTCGGAGGCATCGCCGAGGGATGCGTGCGAGCCGGGTGCGCCCTGGTCGGCGGCGAGATCGCCGAGCACGCCGGGCTGATGGACACCGACGACTACGACCTCGCAGCGACCGGCGTGGGCGTGGTGGAGGCGGATGAGATCCTCGGTCCGGAACGGGTGCGTGCCGGTGACGTGGTGATCGGGATGGCCTCGTCCGGGTTGCACTCCAACGGGTTCTCCATGGTGCGGCACGTGCTGCTCGACATCGGCCGGCTGCCGCTGGACGGGCATGTCGAGGAGTTCGGCCGCACGCTTGGCGAGGAACTGCTCGAACCGTGCCGCATCTACGCGCTCGACTGCCTCGCGCTGCGCCGCGAGGCGGACGTCCGTGCGTTCGCGCACATCACCGGTGGCGGCCTGGCCGGGAACCTCGCCCGGGTGATCCCGCCGGGCCTCGTCGCACGGTTGGACCGCCGGACGTGGGCGCCGCCACCGGTCTTCGGCTTTGTCGCGACCCGCGGGCGGGTGCAGCGTGACGAAATGGAGAAGGCCTTCAACATGGGCATCGGCATGGTCGCCGTGGTCTGTGCCGACGAGGTCGATCGGGCCCTGGCCGTGCTGACCGCCCGGCATGTGCCGAGCGTCATCCTCGGGACGGTGGACCCGGTGACCGACGGATCCGCGGAACGGGTCGTGCTCTCCGGCGACCACCTGAGGTTCTGAGTCCTGGCGGGTTCTAACCTCGCCAGCGGACCGCGCAGCGCCTGGGTCGGAGCGCCTGCTGATCCTTGACCGCTGAATTCCGCCGCGGTCGCGTTCCGGCACGTCGAACAGATCTTGAGAGCAACGAGCCGCAGTCCTCAGCGCTTCGCCGGCCGGGCACGCCCGAACGGCGCTGCTCGGCCGCGATCAGCGGCCAGATGCCGGGGATGCGTAGTCGTTCGCCTCGCCGCCGTCGTCGGCGTAGACCGCGTACGGGTCGTCCCCAGGGTCCTCGTCATCGCCGTGGTTGCCGATGCCGTAGTCCTGCTCGTCCTGACCGGCGGCCAGTTCGCGCTGTAGGGCGGTGACGTCGATCTCGGCGCTGTGGTATTTCAGCGCGCGAGCGACCTTCGTCTGCTTTGCCTTCTGACGGCCGCGCCCCATGGCGGACCCCCTTGCGCATACCAGCGGGGCGGCTCGTCGGCGGCCCCGGAGTCATTTATCTGTCGTGCCACCAGACTACAGGGTCCGCCCGATGACCCCGCTGCATGTCAGCAACCCCGGGAGGTTCGTCACGGGACCGGAAGCTGGTGCTCGTCGGATCAACTCGGCCGACAGTGTTGCGAAAAGTGCGGCAAATCGGGCAGCGGAGCGTACATTTCGCACCACTGTCTGGGCACGGGTGGGCCGGGCCGCGCCCCAGGAGACGCCGGCACGGGTGGGCCGGGCCGCGCCCCAGGAGACGCCGGCACCGGCCGGACCCGCGTCACCGCCGCCGGAAGTCGTACAGCGCCCCGCGATCCACCGAGGACGGCCGGGCGGCGGCCACCGCGTCATCCGGGTCCATCGCCGCGTCCACCCCGCCGGCGACCAGCGCGACGCCGGGTCCGACGCTGCGCTTCACCAGTGCCAGCGCGACCGGCCCCGCCTCCCAGTGCTGCGCGACGGTGCCGATCCGCCCGACGGTCCGGCCCTGGTCGGACAGCACGGGGTCGCCGGTGGCGGGCAGGGGGCCGGCCGACCCGTCCAGGTGCAAGAGCGCGAGCCGGCGGGGCGGCTGGCCCAGGTTTTCCACCCGGGCCACCGTCTCCTGGCCCCGATAGCAGCCCTTGTGCAGGTGCACGGCGGTTGCCAGCCATGGCATCTCGTTGGGGATCGTGCGCTCGTCGTTGTCCACCCCGAAGCGCGGGCGGCGGGCCGGCACCCGCAGCGCGGAGGCCGCCCAACTGCCGGCGGGGCGGGCGCCGCCATGGATCAACTCGCCCGCGACGGCGGCGAAGGCCGGACGCGGCACGATGACGTCCACCCGGTCCGGATGGCTGCGCAGGGACCCGCCGGCCGCGAGGCCGCCCGTCACCCGTGCGGCGTGCCCGGCGGGTGGGACCGCCACGCCGAGCGCCGCGGCGACCGCGTCGGCGGCGCCGCGGCCGGCGATCGTGACGCATGCGGCTTCGCCGGTCGTCTCGACGGGCTCGGCCCTGGCCCAGAAGCGCATGGACAGCAGGAATTCCGCGAGCGCCGCCGCGCCGCCGGGCTCGGTTCGGAGCGTCGTGGCCCCGCCGGACTCCACGACGTCCGCCCAGTGCTCCACCTGCCCGCGGGGGGAGAGCCACAGCGCCTCGGTGGCGTCACCGTCGGCGAGGCCCTCCAGGTGCTGGGTGCACAGCGAGTGCAGCCACGAAAGGCGCGACTCGCCGGTGACGGTGACCTCGCCCGCGCCCCACCGATCGAGAAGGATCGGCCCGCGCTCGGCGGCCCGCTGTTCGCCGAGCGGATCGCCGTAATGCCAAGCGATTTCGGCGTCGGCGGGGTGCGCACCCGGCGCTCCGCCGTCACCCGTGCCGGTGGGGGTCGCAACCGCGCCGGGCAGCGACATCAGCGGTGACGGGCCCAACGGGGCGCCGCCCCGGCCGGGCACAGCAGCAGGTCCGGGGCCGGCATGGGCGAGATCTGATGGCGACACGCCGCCCATGGTAGGCGTGGCCGGGCGCCCTGCGCAGCGGCCCGTCGGCGGTCGCCGACCCTGCCCCATGGCGCGGCCGGGAGCTGTGTCGCCCGCGGGGATGCGGCGCACGTCACAACCGGCGCCGGTCGGCGACGAGTCGCGAACCGGCAGAATCTGGGCAATGGCAGACATCGACTCGCCGCAGCACGCCTCGACATGGTGGTTGGCGCCGCCGGAGACCGAACGCGCGGACGATTCCGCGGCGCCCCGGCCGGCCCCGCCCACCCCGATCTGGGCCGGATTGCCGGACGGCATCACGCCGTATGTCGACCTCGGCCGGCAGGAGTGGTCCGCGCTGGCCGAATCCACCCCGCTGCCGCTGACCGAGCAGGAACTCGCCCGGGTCGCCGGGCTCGGCGACCCGATCGACCTGGGCGAGGTCTCGACGGTGTACCTGCCGCTCTCCCGCCTGCTGAACCTCTACGTGGCGGGCACCGGCCTGCTGCATACCGTCACCTCCACGTTCCTGCGCGAACGCTCCGCGCGCACGCCGTTCGTCATCGCGGTTGCCGGTTCGGTGGCCGTCGGCAAGTCCACCACGGCCCGGGTGCTGCGCGAACTGCTAGCCCGTTGGCCGGACACCCCGCGGGTGGAGCTGGTCACGACCGACGGCTTCCTCTACCCCAACGCGGTGTTGCAGGAGCGAAACATCATGCACCGCAAGGGTTTTCCGGAATCATACGACAGGCGGGCGTTGCTCAGGTTCATGGCCGCCATCAAGTCCGGTGCCGCCGAGGTGACAGCGCCCCGCTACGACCACCTCACCTACGACATCCTTCCGGACGAGCGGATCGCGGTGCGCAAGCCCGATGTGCTGATCATCGAGGGCCTCAACGTCCTGCAACCGGCGCGCCTGGACGAGGAGGGCCGTAGCACCCTGGCCGTGTCGGACTTCTTCGACTTCTCGGTGTATGTCGACGCGGCGCCCGCCGACATCGAGAACTGGTTCGTCAAGAGGTTCCTGCACCTGCGGGAGACGGCGTTCGCCGATCCGGACTCGTTCTTCCACCAGTTCTCGTCCTTGACGGACGAGCAGGCGGTGACGATGGCGACCGGGGTGTGGAGTTCCATCAACGAACCGAACCTGCTGGAGAACATCCTGCCGACTCGCGGTCGGGCGAACCTGGTGCTCACCAAGGGTCCCGATCATGCGGTGACGAACATCCGGCTCCGCAAACTCTGAGGGTGACCTTCGACGACACACCGTAACCACCTCGGGTGATCCATATCGGTGCTCCGACGTACGCTGTGTTGGTGAACTCACCGGACTCCATGCGGGTCGTCGCGCGACTGGACGGCGTGCTGATCCCGCCCACGCTGGGACTGCTGCGGCCGGACGACCTCGGCGTTCTGCGTGGCGACGGGGTATTCGAGACCACGCTCGCGGTCAACGGCTTCCCGCGCGACCTGGACAAGCACTTGGAGCGGCTCAGCGTGTCCGCTCGGATGATCGATCTGAAGTTGCCCGGCGACGACAGTTGGGACGGTGCGATCCGGGCGGTTCTCGCCGGTTGGGCCGGCGGTGCCGAGATGGTGCTGCGGCTGATCGCCACCCGAGGCGTGGAGAGCGGTGGACAGCCGACCTGCTTCGCCATGGGATCGGCGCTCGGCGACGACGCCGTGGCCGCCCGCTCCGCGGGGGTGCGGGTGCTGCTGCTGGGACGCGGGTACAGCGCGGCCGATGTGGCGACCAAACCGTGGTTGCTGGCCGGAGCCAAGACGCTCTCCTACGCGACGAACCTGGCCGCGTTGCGGCACGCCAGGGCGCACGGTGCCGAGGACGTGATCTTCACCGGCACCGACGGCACCGTCCTGGAGGGGCCGACCGCCACCGTGGTGCTGGCCCGCGGGCGGAGTCTTCTCACCCCGCTGCGGGAGGGGATCCTGGACGGCATCACCGCCCGTCGCCTGTTCGCCGCCGCCGAGGCGGCCGGGTGGTCGGTCGCCGACCAGCCGGTCACCGTCGACGAGCTGCACGGGGCCGACGGTGTGTACCTGGCGTCCAGCACCCGGATCCTCGCCCCGGTCGTCGCGATCGACGCCGCGGAACGGGAGAACGATCCGGCCACCACCGACGAGTTGCGGCGGCTGCTGCAGATGCCCGGCGCCTGACCGCGCGATCGAGCGCCGGCGGCGCCGTTTGCTGCCGCGCCGGGTGGGAGACGTGACGTGCGGCAGGTGCCGTCGGCCCCTGACCGTCGGCCCCTGACCGGCGGCCCCCGACCGGCGGCCCCCGACCGGCGGCCCCCGACCGGCGGCAGAGCCGTCAACCCTGCAACCGCCCGCGCTTCGCGTCGGGCGGTCCGCTGGTCGAGCTTCCCGGCATCGGGTTGGTCGAGATCGTGCTGGTCGAGTTCAATGGCGGCATGCACCCGCGCGCCGGAAAGCCGACCCAGCCCAGCGACCTCGTCGACGTCGACGCGCTGCTCGCCGCCTACGACGAGATCCACCCGGACCCGTCCGACCCCGCGCAGCGGGTGGTGTTCGGCACGTCGGGGCACCGGGGTTCGAGCCTCGACGGGGCGTTCAACCGGGATCACATCTTGGCCATCACGCAGGCGATCTGCGAGTACCGCGCGGCGCACGGCACCGACGGCCCGCTGTTCCTGGGCATCGACACGCATGCGCTGTCGGCGCCGGCGGCCGCCACCGCGTTGGAGGTGCTGGCGGGAAACGGCGTTACCGTCATGCTCGACTCGGAGGGCGGGTACACGCCGACACCCGCGCTCTCGCATGCGATCCTGAAGGCGAACCGGGACCGCGCGGACCGGCTGGCCGACGGGATCGTCGTCACCCCCAGCCACAACCCGCCCCGCGACGGCGGTTTCAAGTACAACCCGCCCGAGGGTGGGCCGGCGGACTCCGACGCGACCGGCTGGATCGCCAGCCGCGCCAACGAATTGCTGCGGACCGGCCTTCGCGGCGTCCGACGGATCCCGCATCGCGACGCGATGCACGCCGACACCACCGGCTACTACGACTTTCTCGGCTCCTACGTCGGCGACCTGGACAGCGTCCTGGACATCGACGCCATCGCATCGGCGGGGTTGCGGATCGGGGCGGACCCGCTCGGCGGCGCATCGGTGGGCTATTGGGGAGAGATCGCCGACCGGCTCGGCCTGGATCTCACCGTGGTCAACACCACCGTCGACCCGCAGTGGGCGTTCATGACGTTGGACTGGGACGGCAAGATCCGAATGGACTGTTCCTCGCCGTACGCCATGGCATCGCTGGTGGAGCATCGCGCCGACTTCGACCTCGCGACCGGCAACGACGCCGACGCCGACCGGCACGGCATCGTCACCCCCGACGCCGGCCTGATGAACCCGAACCACTATCTCGCGACGGCCGTCGACTACCTCTTCGCCCACCGGCCCGACTGGGGACGGCACGTCGCCGTCGGCAAGACGGTGGTGTCCTCCTCGATGATCGACCGGGTGGTCGCCGGTCTCGGCCGGCGGCTCATCGAAGTCCCCGTCGGGTTCAAGCATTTCGTGCCCGGGCTGCTGGACGGGTCCGTCGGCTTCGGCGGTGAGGAGTCGGCGGGCGCGTCGTTCCTGCGCCGGCGGGGCCGGGTGTGGACCACCGACAAGGACGGCATCATCTGCGCCCTGCTGGCCAGCGAGATCCGCGCGGTCACGGGGCAGTCGCCCTCCGAGCGGTACGCGGAACTGACCCGGCGGTACGGCGACCCGGCCTACGCCCGCTTGGAGGCGCCCGCGACCCGGGAGCAGAAGGCCCGGTTGGCCGCGTTGTCGCCCGACGATGTGCGGGCCGACACCCTGGCCGGGGAGAAGATCACCGCGCGGCTGGTGACGGCGCCCGGGAACGGCGCGCCGATCGGCGGGCTCAAGGTGGTCACCGACAGCGCCTGGTTCGCCGCCCGTCCGTCGGGCACGGAGGATCTGTACAAGATCTACGCGGAGAGTTTCCTCGGCGGCGAGCACCTGGCCCGGGTGCAGGACGAGGCGCGTGAGGTGGTGGCCGCGGCGTTGGGTGTGTGAGCGTGGCCTTGGTCTTGCGGGTCGTGGGTGTGTGAGCGCGGCCTTGGTCTTGCGGGTCGTGGGTGTGTGAGCGTGGCCTTGGTCTTGCGGGTCGTGACCTTGTTGGGTTCGTCCGGTCGGTGGCGGACCCGGATATCGTTGTGCACCCCCTGACGGTCGGCTCGGCGATGGACGTCGTCGACGTGTGTCTCGGTGCGCGTTCCGCGCGGGTGCTGCAACCGGCGCGGAACGCGGAGCTGGTGCGGCGCATGCTCGGTTGCGCCCCGGGTGCGAGCCTGACGAACGACGCGCATCTGGCAGCGCCGGCGGCGGAGCACGATGCGACGATCGCGAGTTTCGACAGCGGTTTTCAACGGTTCCTCGGGATCCGCCGGGAACTCCTCGGTAGCCGTCGGCGGCCAACGGCGGCCGGGCCCCCGGCGTTACTCCGGCCGCCGGGCTCCCGGTGCTGGGCGGCCCCGCTCCGGCCCCGCTCCGGCCCCGTTCCGGCGCCTGCTCGACGACAGTGTTGCGAAAAGTGCGGCAAGTCGGGCATGGAACGTACATTTCGCAACACTGTCGGCGGGGCCGCACCCGGGCATCCTCGGGATTCGCTGGGAGCGCCCCCGGTAGGCGCTCGGCCGCGGTCGCACCGACAAAGCACGCCATGCGTCCGGGCAGCTCGCAAGCAGCCCGGAATCGGCCCGGAATCAGCCGGCGATCCGTTCCAGCGCCGCCGATGCGTGCGGCGCCAGGTCGATCTCCTCGTGTGCGCGTTCCTCGACGTAGGCCAACTGCCCTTCGGCGGTGATGCCGTACAACCGGGTTGCGCCGATCACCGGCAGCCCGGTCGGCGTGCGCCACACCGCGTCGGTCGAAAGCGCCCAACTTGCAACCGATCTGGCGCGTCCGTAGAAGACCTCGATGCGGCCCTCGGCGTGCGCGACGAGGAACTCGATGGACCCGTCCGGCTGCGGCCGCAGC
This sequence comes from uncultured Actinomycetes bacterium, assembly GCA_964624455.1. Lineage (GTDB taxonomy): Bacteria > Actinomycetota > Actinomycetes > Mycobacteriales > Nakamurellaceae > Nakamurella. Next base: position 53,935 of record CAZUXD010000002.1, read on the forward strand.
CAGCCGAGTTCGCGCGATCCCGGGCCGTCGACCTCGCCGGAGGGCGAGAGCAACCACATGACCGACTCGTACCGCAGGAACGGCCGCCCGTCGTGCGCGATGCTGATCTGCTGGCCGAACTGCGGCGCCGCGTCGGTGGGGTTGTTGCCGAACATGCCCGTGCCGCGCCACACCCCGACCATGGGCAGCATTGCCAGGCAAGCCGGGTCGATCTCCGGAGAATGCCGAACATTCGCGGTGTCGGCCGGGATCGGTAGCGGTGGAACGGATGTCAGGTTCGCATCGCGGGTGCCGGCCGCACGCTCCGCCGCGGCGGCCACCGCTTGGTCCCCCGATCGCGCCGCGGGCGCCTTGCCACGCTGCCGCGCGGCGCCGTGTGCGCTCGCGTGCGCAGGCCGGTTCCTGGATGCGTCGCCGTGCCTGCCCCGGCCACCGGCATGCTCGCCGCGCGGTGCGCCCGGCGCGCCGCCGTTCTCGCTGCCGTGGTCAGCGGGCATCGTCACCGCCTCCGCGCACCAGCCGGTAGGTGCCGTAACCGGCCAGCGCGGCGATCGACAGCGCCGCCAGGACCAGCACCATCACGACCAGGATGTCCATATCGGACACACTAGCCGCGGCGCGCACGCCGATCGTGCGGTCGGCATCGCGGGCGTGCCGGCGGGCGTGCCGGCGGGCGTGCCGGCGGGCGTGCCAGCGGGCGTGCCAGCGGGCGCTGCGCGCCTCACGGACCCGCGGTCAGCCGGAGCTGAGCGGCGTCTAGATCGGTTGCGTGCGCGGAGATCACCAGGTCGCCGTCGGAGACCGTCACCGTCGCCGAGCCGAGCGGAAATGGCAACGCGGACAACGGGAGCGACGTGCTCAGGCGCTCCTGAAGGGCCCGCGCGGCTGGGTCCGGAATCGTCACCCCGGCCGCCGTGACCGGCCGGGCGGACAGCTTGAGCGCGCCATCGGCAACCGCGATCACCACATCGGCCGTCACCGGGAACGTCCGCCCGTCCACCGCGACAGTGGTGTGCACCCGCACTGCCATGCCCTGGCCCGGGGAGAACGTCATGCCGGGCTGATCCAGCGCCGAGCCCAGCGCCGAAGCCGCTATCACCGCCCGCAGGTCGGCGCGGCCGACGGTCAGGTGATCGAGCTTCCCGGAGAGCGCATCGCCCGGCGACAGGTGCACCTCGGACAGCTCTGCGGTGACGGTCGAGGCCTTCACCTCGCCGAGCGGCAGGTCCGCGGCGCGCAGCGTGATGTGCGTGTAATCACCCGGAACCGCCTGCAGCAGGAACGAGAACCCGCCGATCCGGACGGAGGGGTCGGTGCCCTTCGGCAACTGCTCCGCGAGCGCCTGCGCCGCCTGGTGCTGCACCACGAGCCGGCCAGCCACGTCCGCCCCGACCAGCACCAGGGCGATCGCCACCAGGGCCACGATCAACTTGCGCACCCCGTCCATTGTGCCTGTGTGGCCGAACGTGCACGGACGTGTCCGGACCTGCGCAGACCCACGACGGACCTGCGACGGACCTGCCGCGGACCTGCGCCGGGCCCGTGCCCGGCACGCGGCGGCCCCGAGCGGGCGGCCCGCCGTAGGATCGTAAATGCCCCCGTTCCAGGCGAAAAGGGAGCTGACATGAGCGAAACCCTGATCGGCCCATGGCGAGTCGGGCTGGCCGGGGATGACGTGGCCACCGTGGCCGACCTGTTCGCCCGGGTGCGGGCGGCGGACCGGCGCGCGCCGGACACGCTGCCCGGCGCAGACGATTCGGTGCTGCTAGCACGCCGCGGCGACATGTTGGTGGGCCTCGCGTGGCGCGGCGGCGCGGACCCGGCCGAACTGTACGTGGACCCGCAGCACCGCCGGCGTGGGTACGGTCGGATGCTGGCCGACGCCGTGCTCGACCAGGGCGGGATCTGGGCGCACGGCACGCTGCCGGCTGCGGCGGCGCTCGCGGCCGCTCTCGGCGCCCGGCCGGTGCGCACCATGCTGCAACTGCGCAGGCGCCTGACGGGTCCCTTCGAGGCGAGCGCGCCGGACGGCGTCACCATCCGCGCGTTCGTGCCGGGACGCGACGAGGACGCCTTCCTGGCTGTCAATGCGCGTGCGTTCGCCTGGCACCCCGAGCAGGGCCGGCTGGACCGGGCGGGCCTGGCCGGGCAGATGGCGGCGGAGTGGTTCGACCCGGCCGGGTTCTTCCTGGCGGTCGCCGAGGGCGGAACCGGCCGCCACGTCGATGGTGGTGACGGTGGCCGCGTGCTGGGCTTTCATTGGACGAAGGTGCACCGTGTCGACCCCACGCCGCCCCCCGACGCTGCCCGCCCCGGTCCGATCGGCGAGGTCTACGTGCTGGGCGTGGATCCGCGGTCCCCGGTACGCCGCCTGGGCACGCCGTTGACGCTCGCGGGGCTCGGGTACCTGGCGGGCCGCGGGCTGGAAGCCGTCATGCTGTACGTCGAATCGGACAACCTGCCCGCGCTGAAGCTCTATCGCCGGCTCGGTTTCGCTGACTACGCAACGGATACCGTGTTCTCGCGCTGAACGCGCTGATCGCGCTGATCGCGCTTCGGGTGCGGCCGGCACATCGTCCAGCCGCGGGGACCGGCACGCAGATCCAAGGCCCAGATCCAAGGCCCAGATCCAAGAAGGCTCAGATACAGGACGCGCTCCCAGCGTTGACCGACGTCATCTCCGTGCTCTGCAGGGCCGTCGACGGCGCCGTTGAACTGGCATCAGGCGAACCGCCCGCGTCCTGCGGGGCTTCCGAACCGGCATCGCCGCCTGGCGGCGCCACCCCGACGGTGGAGGTGACCGTGCTCAGCAGCGGCGACCGCGTCGTCGAGAGTGCCGCCGGAACCGGGTCGCCCACCGAGACGCCCCGCACGGTCCCGTCGAAGCTCGACCCGAGCAGCAGGCGCACCTTGTCTCCCAGGCCGTCGGTCGGCGTCAGCACGGCACCCGGAACGGCGGCAGCCACCGTCACCGCTGCGTCCCGGTTGCCGGGCGAGTACTCCACCGCAAGGCCGTCCCGCACATCGCCCGGCACGAGCAACAGGTCGCTATTCGCGAGCTGAAAACCCAATGGGCGCAGCGCGTTCATCGCGGCAGTGGCAACCCCCGAGCGGCCAGCGACGTTGACCACCTGCAGGTCCACGTCGCCGGGCGCGACCGAAAGTAGCTGCGGCGCCGTCGGGGTCGACGTCACCACGCTCGTCATGGTCAAGGGATCGCTCGCCGGCGGGTGGCTGGACTCGGCCGCACCGGGCGTCGGTGAAACGGCGCTCGGCGCCGCGGCCGGCGTCGTCGTCTCGCCGGGAAGCGGTTTGTCGTTCACCAATGCATCCCAGATCAGGTGGCCGGCGGGCGCCATGTCGAGCGCCACTCCATTGCCGGCCGGAACCGTGGGCAGCGTATAGAAAGTCACTCGCGAGGGGCTGAGATTGCCTAGGGATTGCGCGATGTCCAGCAGGTCGTCCAGCGTGACGTTGTCCGTCTGCACGGTGTGCACGAACGCCTGCAACACGGAATCCAATGTGATCGGATTGAGCAGCACGCCGGCGCTCGTCACCTGCCGCAGCATCGTGGACAGCACCTTCTGCTGCCTGCGGATCCGCGCCAGGTCGCTCTCGCTGTCGCCCTCCACCTTCCGGGCGCGCACCAGCGAGAGCGCCTGCGCGCCATCGATGTGCTGCAAACCGGGCCGGGGCAGGACGGTTCCAAGTTGCCGGTCGACGATCGGGCGGCACGCATCGACGGTGATACCGCCGATCGCGTCGACCATCGACTGGAATCCTGCGAAGTCGATGACGATGACCCTGTCGATGCGCAGGCCGGAGAGTTGTTGCACCGCCCGAACCGTGCACGGTGGCCCGCCGACGGCGAACGCGCTGTTGATCCGCCAAACGCTGTAGGGGGTGACGTAGTCCTTGTCGGACTGCTTGTCCGTTTGGTGATCCCAGGCTTTGCACGTCGGTGCCTTGACATACATGTCGCGGGGAATCGATACGACGGTGACGTGGGATCTGTCGGCGGACAGGTGCATGACCATCACCACGTCCGAACCGCCCGGAGCGTCGTTGGCCCCGCCGATCGCCGCATCCGCCGCGGACGCCCGGGTGTCCGAGCCCAGCAGCAGGATGTTCTCCGCCTCATATGTCCCGGAACCTGCCGGGTTCTGGCCCTGCGCACCCGAGCCGGGCGGTGAGCCGTCGCCGCCGGGTCGGTTCGGGGTCGAGATATTCGTATCGTCCGGGGCCAACGCCGAGATCGAGTTGCTCGCCAGGGCCCTGCTGGCCCGCGCCTTGATCACCCATTCCGTGCCGGTGCCGAGCAGCAGGAGCACCGCGAGCGCGGCGGCGAGCATGCGGCCGGCCGCCAGCCAACCCCGATGGGGGCGGTCCGCGTGGCCGGGGGTGTGGGGCGCCCGTGGGTCCGGCGGCCCGGGCGGACGACCGGCCGCGCCCGGCGCCGCAAACGGCGGAGTCGGCGGTGTCGCCTGCGGGGGCGGCGGGGAACCGGCCGGGGGCGGCGCGGGATCCTCCGTCATCCCGGCCTGGCGGTTGAGCGAGGCGAGGACAGCGCGCCAGGGTTCGTCATGCGGATTTTCGGGCTCCGCGCCGATCGTCGCGGCGGGTGGCGCATGCGCGGGTTTGCCGGCTGGTCCTAGCCCGGCCGCCCCGGCGGGTGGTGCCTCCTCGGGCTTGTCGCGTCGGCCCGGTCCGG
>CAZUXD010000002.1:58745-85041 GCA_964624455.1 uncultured Actinomycetes bacterium
GGCCGAGCCGCCGGCTGGAGCCACCGGCCGAGCCGCCGGCTGGAGCCACCGGCCGGAGCCGTCAGCCGGAGCCACCGGCCGGAGCCGTCAGCCGGAGCCGCAAGCGCTGATCGTTAGCCGAGCCGCCCGCCGAGCCGCCGGCCGAGCCGCCGGCCGGAGCCGCCGGCGCTGATCGTTAGCCGGAGCCGCTGGCCGGAGCCGCCAGCCGGAGCCGTCAGCCGGAGCCGTCGAGCACCCTCGCGAGCTGTAACCGAGAGCTGATGCCGAGCTTGGCGAAGATGTGGCCGAGGTGATACTCGACGGTCTTGGTGCTGACGAAGAGCTGACTTGCGGCGTCGCGATTGGAATTTCCCGCCGCGACCAGCCGCGCGACCCGGGTTTCGGCATCTGTCAGTTCCAGCGGGCCCCGGTCCGGCGCCCGGGTGGGAAGGCCGCAGGTGGCGAGTTGCACGTCGCAGCGATCCACGAACGGCGCGGCCCGCAGCTTCGCGAAGATCAGCCTGGCGGCGCGGAGCTGCTCGATCGCTTCGCGTTGCCTGCCCTGCTCGCCGAGGAACCGTCCGTACGCCGCGTGCAGCCTGCCGCGGGCCAACGTAGTCGAGAGCACGCCGGCTCGCCGCTCCACCCCGGCCGCGTAGATGACGCCCGCGCCCGGGTCGTCGCACGCCTCGGCCAGCAGCCCCCGAAGTCGGACGGCGTCGTCACGAAATGCGGTGCGCTGCCCGGATTCCACCCACTGTTCGAACGCCGTCACCGCCGCCTGGGCGTCAGCGCCCGGGCCCGCCTGGACCAGCGCCGACACGACGAGCATTCGCCAGCCGGTGGTGCCCACGGCCGCCTCCGCATCGACCGGCCGGGCCAGCCCGCACCGCACCGCGTCGATCACCGAATCCGTGTCGTCGCGGGCCTCGGCGACCACCGCGCGGGCCATGGCGAGCAATCGCCGCCCGAACCAGGATTCGGTGGCCGCCGACAGGAGTTCGGCCTGGCGCAGGTGTGCCTCCGCGTCCTCGAAGCGGCCCTGCCCGCCGCTGATCCAGGCGGCTACCGTGCGGGCGCGCAGCAGCGCGGTGTCCCGGGGAGCGTCGGCGGCGGCGGCGATCGCCAGGTCCGCATGGAACGCTGCATCGTCCCAGCGGCCCAGCCGGTACTCGGCCTGCGCCAGGTTCGCCAGCGCCAGTTCCGGCAACCGGGCCGGCTCGCCGAGCCGCACCCGGCGGGCGACGGCCTGCAGGTCGTCGACCGCGCGGGTCAGCTCGTCGTTGTCCTGCAACATGGTGGCCATCCCCACGGCGGCCAGCAGATCGACTGCTCCCGCGCCTTCGACCGGTTGCGGCGAAAACGAGTGGACCAGGGCAGCGCCCTCCGCGGACCGGCCGAGTTCGGCCAGGGCCAGCACGGCCGCGGACAGCGCGACGCAACGCTCCCACGGCGCCCCGTCGATCGCGATGGCGCTCCGGGCAGCGGCAATCGCGCCGTCCCACTCGCCGCACTCCAGCAGCACGAACGCCAGCGAAACCGCTGCGCGGGCACGACGGTGAGGCGGCATCTGTTCCGCGCCGCCGTCCAGGACTTCGTCGAAAAGCCGTGCGGCTTCGGCCAACCGGCCGGCCGCAAATGCGATGAGCCCCAGCACGAAGGTGCGCTGCGGCCCGTCCGCGCACGCCAACACCTCCGCCCGGTGCCCCTCCGCGAGGGAATGCTCGCCACTCAAGTACAGCAGGGCCACCGATTCCAGCAGCACCGTTTCGCGTAACGCCGGGTCGGCGACGAAGCGGCCGGCCGCTTCGAGGCGCTCGGCCGCCCGCACATACTCCCCGGCCGCGACGGCTTCCCTGGCGTGTGCGACCAGTTCGGCGGCCAGTTCCGGATCGAACCCGGTCGCCGCCGCCACCCGGTGGTGCAGGCGCTCCGGGCCCGCCGTCATCGCCGCGGCCTTGTGGTGCAGGTCGCGGCGGCGCGCGGGCGGCAGGCCGTGATAGACGGAGGCGTGCACCAGCGGGTGCGCGAACGTGACATGCCCCGGCCGAACCGCGATCAGCCCCGCTGCGCCGGCCGCGTCCAGCGCCTCGCCATGGTGCGCCACACCCGCGAGCGAGGAGGCGAGCTCCGGCCGGAAGCTGTGCCCCAGGATCGCGCCGGCCGCGAGCAGGTCGCGGGCCGGCTGGGCGAGTGCGGCGATCCGGGCGGCCGTGAGGATGACGAGCGTTCGCGGCGCCGGTAGCACATGCAGGTGATGCCGCAGCGGCAACACGCCCTCCTGCGCCAGGAACGAACGGGAGTGCAGCGGGTGTCCGTCGGTGTGCTCGTGCAACCGCCGGGCCAGCATCGGGCTGAGCCCGCGGTGGCCGAGTACGGTGGCGAGTTCAGCCAGCTCCGGTGGCTCTAGCCCTCCCAGCGGCAGCGGGGTGACCCGCGCCGGGTCGGTCAGGAGGCGTCGCCAGCCGGCGCCCAACCGGGCCGGCGGATCCGCTTCGCTGGTGAACACCGCCAGCATCGGCTCGGTGCGCAGCCGTCTCATGACGAACAGCAGCGTTCGGGCGGATTCCAGGTCCATCCATTGGATGTCGTCCACCACCACGACGAGCGGCCCGCGAGCCGAGCCCAGCGCGGCGAGCATGGCCGAGCCGATCGACAGCGGGTGCGGCTGCCCGGCCGATTCGGCCGGTTGGCCGTTGGGCGTGGATGTGGGCGGCGATTCCGCGCCGAGCGCCTCCAGCAGTTGTGTCGCAATCCCGTACGGCACCACGGTCTCGCCCTCGTCCGCGCTGGCCCAGATCAGCCGGTGCGGCGGCGCACCGGCCAGGAACCGTCGTACCAGCTGCGTCTTGCCCATGCCGAGCGGTCCGCCGATCCACACCGCGCGCGGGTCGCCGCTCGCCGCGCGCTGCAACTCCGTGGCCAGGATCGCCAATTGCGCGGAGCGCCCTACGAAGACGGGTTGCCACGCGGTGGTGGCTGCGTCGGCGAGGGCGGTTGCGGGGTGAGCTTCGAGGGCGTCGTCCCCGTTGGCCGCGCCATCCAAGACCGTGGCAAGGCCGCGGGCTGCCTGTTCCGCGTGGCCGCCGTCGGCGGTGCCGTCCTCAGCGTCGTGTGCGTTGCCGCCGTGGGCAGCGCCTTCGGCACCGTCGTCGGCAGTGTCCGCAATGGTGGCGCCGTCAGCGCCTCCGTTGCTCCCTCCCGCGGCCACCTGCACGTCCGTCCCTTTTATAAGCCTTCGCGCGATGTCACGCAACGTCACCTCGGGGCGGACGATCCCGCTCAAGAAGTGACGACATCCTGTCACAAACCGAACTAGGGGTGCACCTAGGGTAATCCCTAGGGACAAATCGCGTAACGGTCCGGCAGGGTATGTCCCGGCATTCGCTTCGTGCCGGGCTGTGTCGTGCTCGGCGGGTGACGGCGGTGCCATGGCCTTCGAGGTGAGGACGCACCATGGCAGGCAGCAGGAAGCACGGACGTCATTCCCACGGGCGGCACTCCCGAAACGGGCGCCTGAGCGATGGACTCCGCAGCGCACGCGGCCGGATCGCCGCGATTGCCATCGTCGCGACGGTCGCGCTGACGGCCGCGCTCGTCGTGCCGCTGATGCCGCGGGCGGCTGCGGAGATTACGGACGTCGCCCTGGCGTTCAGTGCTCAGCCCGCCGATGGCGCTCCGAACACGGCGCTGGCCGACATCAAGGTGAAGGCGACCGACACCGACGACAACGCGGTCGAGGGGTACGACATCAGCCTCACCCTGCAGGAGGCGACGACCCATCAGCCGCCGGCGACCTTCAGTTGTGCCCAAGACACCGTAGAAACCGGCTCCGACGGCATCGCGACGTTCACCGGCTGCAAGGTGAGTCGTGGCGGAACCTTCACGCTGACGGCTTCGGACACGGAACAATCGAGCGTCACCCCCACGACAAGCACGGGCTTCACCATTTCCGGCCCCGCGTACCTCGTCATGACGGGAGTGCCGGCCACCGGCACTCCTGCAACGGCGTGGTCGAGCGACGTGACCGTGACGGTGAAGGACGCAGGCGGCAGCACCGTGATGGACTCGACCGCGTCTGTCTTCCTTGGTGTCGTTTCCGCGAATATCACACCAATCCCCATCGTGCATTGCGACGCCAACCCCGTTAGCGCGGTCAGCGGGGTCGCCACCTTCAAGAACTGCGCGATCGACAAGGCCGGGACGTTCCAAGTCGCCGCTTACGATGCCGCGGACAAGGCTGGCTCGGCGAGCGCCAGCGTCACCCTGAACGCCGGTGCCGCAACGAAACTGGTGTTCACCACGCAGCCGTTCGGCGCGGCCGGCGGCGTGGCGTTCGCCACCCAACCGGTGGTCGCCGTGCAGGACGCAGCGGGGAACACCGTCACCACCAACACGGACCAGATCACCCTGTCGATCACCAGCGAGACCGGCACCGCCGGCGCCGCGCTCACCTGCCCGCCTGTCCATGCGGTGTCCGGCGTCGCAACGTTCACCGGATGCAAGATCGACAAGTCCGGAACGGGCTACACGCTCACCGCGACGGACTCGGCATCGAGCCTGAGCGGCACCAGCTCGCCATTCGCCGTCACCTCCGGCGGCGCGTCGACCATCACGTTCAGCACGCCGCCGTCCGGCGGCGCGGCCGGCGCGGCCTTCGGCACCCAGCCCGAGATCAGGGTCACCGACTCGGGCGGCAACGGCCTGGCCGCACCCGTCACCCTGGCCATCAAGTCCGGCACCGGAACGTCCGGTGCGACGCTGACCTGCGATGCGAACCCGGTGACTTCCGACGCCTCCGGCGCCGCGGACTTCACCGGCTGCCGCATCGACCGCACCGGCGAGAACTACCAGCTCACCGCGACCGTCGGAGCGCAATCCGCGGACAGCGCCACCTTCGACGTCACCGCCGGCCCCGTGGCCTCGCTCGCCTTCACGACCCAGCCGGGCGGGGGCGCCGGCGGCACAGCCTGGGCCACCCAGCCGGTGATCGCGGTGACGGACGCCGGCGGGCAGCCGGCCGGCGGGTCGGTGACGCTGGCCATCACCAAGGGCATGGGCCCCGACGGTGCCACGTTGACGTGCACCGTCGGAAACCCGCTCGCGGCATCCGGCGGCGCCGCCACGTTCGCCGGCTGCACCATCGACAAGGCCGGCACCTACCGCCTGACGGCCACCTCCGGAACGGCGGTCGCCACGAGCGAGCCGTTCACCGTGACCACCGGCGCGCCGGCCCGCCTCGCCTTCAGCGCCCAGCCGGGCGGCGGCACCGGTGGCATCGCCTGGCAGGACCAGCCCGTCGTCGAGATCCAGGACGCCGGCGGCAACCTCGTAACCACCGGCACCGCCAACGTCGCGCTGACCATCACCACCGGTACCGGATCGGGCACGCTGACCTGTTCCGCGAACCAGTTGCCGGCGGTGCGCGGCGTGGCCGCGTTCAGCGGCTGCGCCATCGACCGCACGGCGTCCGCCTACACGCTCACCGCGACGGACGAGGCAGATCACCTCACCGCGATCAGCCAACCGTTCGCGGTAACGGTCGGCGACCCGGCGCAGCTGCTGTTCACCGCGGAGCCGTCCGGCGGGCAGGTCGGCGCGGCGATGGCGACGCAGCCGCAGGTGACGATCGCCGACGCCGGCGGCAACCCGGTGACGGGTGCGCACGCCTCGATCAGCCTGTCGCTGACGGCCGGTACCGGCGCGTCCGGCGCGCACCTGTCGTGCGCGGCCACGACACGGGCGGCGACGGCCGGCGTCGCGTCGTTCTCCGGCTGTTCGGTGAACACCGCCGCTGCCGGTTACACCCTCACCGCCCGAACCGCGGGGCTCACCGCGGAACTGAAGCAGGAGAGCCTGCCGTTCACGATCTTCGCTGCGCCGCCGCATCCGCTGGGCCAGGCCCCGACCGGGATACCGGTCGGGCAGACCTTCGGCGGCAAGGTGTACGGCGCGAACCCCACCAACGTGGTCGACGACGTCAACACCGCCACCGGGTCGCTGGCCCTGACCACCACCGACCTCAAGGTCGCCGGGATCGGCGTGCCATTCCTGTTGCGCCGCAACTACAATTCGGCCGACACCACCGGTGGGTCGTTCGGCCCCGGTTGGACCTCCATCTTCGACACATCACTGCAGGTGCAGACCGGCCGGACCGCGACCCTGCGGGGCGACGACGGCCAGCAGTTGGTCTTCACCTGGGACTCGCGTAGCCGTTCGTGGCGCGCGCCGGCCGGTGCCCATGCCACATTGCGGTGCCAGTCCAACCGGTGCACGGTGGCGCGGTTCGACGGCGTCGGGTTGACCTTCGCCCTCGATCACCGTGGCAACGGCACGCTGACCGATTATGTCGCGCGGAACGGCCGCGGCCTCGCCCTCTCGCGCTTCGACTGGGGAATCCTCGTCACCGTCGACACCACCACCCGCAGCCTGCTCCGGGTCGCCGCGACCCTGGACGGGGACGGCCACATCACCAGCGTGCGAACGCCGGCGGGCCGAAGCGTCTCCTACGGCTACACGGGAGGGCTGCTGACATCGTTCACCGACGTCGACGGCCACACCTGGACCTACGGTTACCAGGGCGGGAAGCTCACGACGCAGACCGATCCGCTCGGCCAGGTCCGCCTGTTGGCCGGTTACGACAACGCCGGCCGGGTGACCTCGGTGTCCCGCAAGGGCGGGCCGCAGCACACCGATGACACGTTCGCCTACGACGCCGACTCCGGCACCACCACCCGCATGGCGCTGACCAACGTGGGCGGCACCGAGACCCGCGTGCCGTACACCGACACCTATCTGCACAACGTGCTGGTCGCCCAGTCCACCCCGGACGGTACGACGACCGGATACTCCTACGACCGTAACGTCAATCTCACGCAGGCCCAGGACCCGCTGGGATTCGTCCAGCAACTCGGCTACGACGGTGACGGGAACCTCGTCTCCCAGACCATCCCGGTGAGCGGCAAGACATCGGCGACGGTGAAGATGACCTACAACGGCGTCCACCAACTGACGTCGCAGACCGACGCGAACGGCAACACCACCTACTTCCGCTACACCGGCGCGAACCTGACGACGATCATCCCGCCCACCGGCCCGGCCGGCCAGATCCGGCTCCAGTACAACCGCATGGGCGAGTTGATCACCGTCAGCAACGCGGTGTCGCGCCAGCGGTTCACCTACGACGGGCAGGGCAACCGGACCGGCGTGCTCACCGACAAGCCGGGGCCGCTGGGATTCTTGGATCGCCCGCTCAACGGCAAGGGGACGCTCGCCACGTTCGACGAGGCCGGGAACCTGCTGTCGCAGACCTCGGCCCGCGGCACCACCATCGGCCCGGCCGCCTCCTACACGTCCACCTGGTCCTACAACGGCAACGGGAACCCGACGAAGGTCACCGACCCGCAGGGCAACGTCACCTCCTACGTCTATAGCGCGGCCGGCGACATGATCTCGGCGACCGACCCGTCCGGCGCGACCACCTCCTACGGCTGGGACGAGGGCACGCTGACCCGGACGAGCACCGCCGGATCCGGCGCCAGCACCCAGGTCTACGACCCTTCGGGCCACCTGCTCAGCCAGGGCGCCCCGACCGGTGGCCGTACCCTCTACACCCTGGACGCGATGGGCCGGGCGGTGGGGACCACCAGCCCCAACGGGATCACGGTCTTCCAGACGTACGACGCCGCGGCGAACGCGGTGCGGACCGTCGACACCGCCGGCAACATCGTCACCCGCCAGTTCGACACCTCCGGCCGGCAGATCCGCCGCGTGGTGAACGGGGCCGTCACCCTCACCGCCTACGACCTTGCCGGCAACGTCGTGTCCACCACCGACCCGGACGGCAACGTCACGAGCGCCACCTACAACCCGCTGAGCGCGATAGCCTCGATCACCAACTCCGCGGGGACCACGGACTACGACTACGTCGCCAACGGCGACCTGAAGACGGTGACCAGCCCGAACGGGAGCCGCACTGCGTACACCTACTCGCAGCCCGGCCAGGTCGCGTCGAAGACGGTCGCCGCCTTCACCTCCGCGGCCGGGACCACGACGTATGGCTACGACGTGGACGGCAACCTGACCACCACGACCGACCCGGACGGGCGCGTCACCCGGCAGTTCCTGGACGCCGCGGCCCGTCCGACGAAGACGGTCTACACGCAAGGCAGCCTGCCCAGCATCACCGTCGAGCGGGCGTACGACTCGGTGGGCCGGCTGCAGGCGATGACGGATTCCACCGGAACGCACACGTACAGCTACGACGCCGCGGGGAACCTGACGCAGGTCGCCGGGCCGCAGGGCACGTTCGGATACGACTACACGACCACCCCGGGCCAGATCACCGAGACCTACCCGGACGGCACGACGATCGACTACCGGGTCGACGACGCCGGAGCGCTGATGAGCCTCAGCTCCGGCACCAAGGGCACGGACGGCTATGTCGCCGCCGCGTACCTGCGCGACGCGAGTCGGCGGACCATCGGGATCGCCCTCTCCAACGGGGTTTTCGAGACCCGGCAGCTCGACGCGCAGGGCAACATCCTCGGCCAGGCGCTGCAAAACGCCGGCACGCCACTGGCCGACGACGCGTTCACCTACGCCCCGTCGGGCAACCGGCTCACGCAGACCAACACGGTGAACGGCACCCAGACCGCGAACACCTATGGGTATGACGGTGCCGGGCGGCTGATCTCGTTCTCCACGGCGAGCACGCCCGCGAGCATCGTGGGTCCGATCACGCCGTCGATCATTGCGCCGGATCCGACCGCCGGTGCCGGCACCGGCACCGGTGCGCCGACCCCGATCACCGTCGCCGGTGCGCCGACTCCGATCCTGCTCGGCGGGCTGCCATCGCTGGCCCCGCCGTTCGGCGGGCAGCAACCGGCACCGGTGCAGCTTTCGCCGTCCACGTCGGCCGCCAGCATCTTCGGCACGCGGCCGAACCTCCTGCCCATGTACGGCTTCCCGCCGCACGATCAGGGGCAGTCGGACGGGTTCGCGCACCCGCCGGCGCCCGCGCTGCCCGACTCGGGGACCGCCTACGGCTACGACCGGGACGGTAACCGCACATCCGTGGCGACCCCGGACGGGGCCAGCACGTCGAGCTACAACGCGCGCGGTGAACTGGTCTCGCAGCGCGACTCCGGCGGCACCACCCGCTACACCTACGACCGGCGCGGCGACGTGACGCAGATCAGCGGACCGAGCGGGACGCAGGCGTTCACGTACGACGCGGCCGCCAGGCTCATCGCAGTCACCACCACGAACTCCACCGGCACCACCACCGTCGCCTACACCTACGACGGCGACGGCAACCGGGTTTCGAAGTCGGTGACGGGACCATCCGGCAGCGCCACGACGAAGCTGGTGTGGGATCCGGCCGGGCAATACCCGCGCCTCGTCCTGGAGCAGACGGGCAGCGGCCAGCTCATCCGCCGTTATATCTACGGCGAGGGCCCGGTCGCGATGCAGACCCCGGACGCGACGTACTTCTACCACGTCGACCCGGCCGGCAGCGTCGCGGAGCTCACCGACGCCGACGGCAAACTTGTTGCGGCGTACCACTACGCGCCGTTCGGCGAGGTGACCACCGAAACACCTGTCGGCGCCCCCGCCGTGGACAACCCGCTGCTCTTCCAGGGCGAGTACCTCGACTCCGCGACCGGCCTGTACGACCTGCGGGCGCGGGACTACGACCCGGCGACCGGCCGGTTCACCCAACCCGAGCCGATGGCGATCCCGCCGGGCGTTCCGGCGACCTCGCCGTACGCCTTCGCCGGCGACAACCCGGTGACGGGCGCCGACCCGACCGGCCAGTTCAGCGTGCTCTCCGCGCTGCAGCACACGTTCTGGGGCGGCAGCACGCTGGGGGCGAACATCGCCACCAACGCCAGGTACGGGCTGACGGCCGCGTACAAGGTCGGGATCCCCGCCTACCGGGCGTTCGCCGGTGCCGCCGAGGGCGCCGGTGAAGGCGGCGGCGCGGCCGGCGAAGCCGCGGGTGGTGCGGGCGACGCCGCCAAGATCGGCGGCCGGGTGATCGCCGTCGCCGGGTTCGCCCTGCAGACCTACGGCACGATCGAGGATTGCATGCACGCCAGCGCCTATCAGTGCGCCGGCGACGTGGTGGGCGAGACCGCGGCGATCGTCGCGTACGTCGCTTGTGAGGTCCTCACCGAAGGCGCCGGGTCTGCCTTCGTGTGCGGCATGGTCGGCGCGGTGATCTCGATCGCGCTGCAGCAGTTGGTGATCGCGTACGGGCCGACCATCGTGAACGGCCTGATCTCCGGATACCAGGCCGCGGCGGCCGCGTTCGACAGCGCGGTTGGCGCGACCACCCAGTTCCTCAGCGATACCGGCGATGCCATCACAGGTTTCGCGAACCGCACCGGCGGCGCCATCGTCAGCGGCTTCAACGAGGCGACCGACGCGATCGCCAGCGGCTTCGACACGTTCGCCTCCACCCTGACCGATGCCGGCTACACCGTCGCGCAGGCCGCGGAACTGCTCGCGGACACGTTCGGCGAGGGCGTCGAAGACGCGGTCGCCGGGCTCATCGCCCTGGGCTACGACATCGAGGATGTCGCAACGGCTCTGGCCGACCAGCTCGGGCAGACCGCCGAGGAGGCAGCGCGGATCCTCAAGGACGCGTACGGGTACACCGTGAACGAGATCGCTGGGGCGCTCAAGGACGCCTACGGGCTGGCGGACGCGGCGGCCGCCGCGATCCTGCAGGGGATCGGGTACGGGGCCGAGCAGATAGCCGGTGCGCTGAGCGACGTGTACGACGCCGCGGCCGATGTGGCGGCCGGGATCCTCAAGGATCTGGGCGAGGGCCTGGACGAGATCTCCGCGGCGTTGCAGAACGCGTATGACCAGGCCGGTGCGGCACTGGCAACGACGCTCAAGGCGCTCGGGTACGCGGCGAACCTGGTCGCCGGGGAACTGCGAACGTTGTACAACGCGATCGACTCGGCGGCGGCTGCCGCGCTTGCCGCGGCCGGCTACGCCGTGGACCAGATCGTCGGCGCGCTGAAGGACATCTTCAAGGACGGCGCGCAGATCGCCGCCGAGATCCTGAAGGGCCTCGACCAGGCAGTGGACGCGATCGCGGGCGCCCTGAACTCCGTGTACGGTCTGCTCGCCAACGGCGTCGCGCAGATCCTGAAGAACGTCGGGTACCTCGCGGGCGAGGTCGCGGGCGCGTTGAAGACGGTGTTCGAGGAGGCCGACAAGGCGGTCGCCGCGGCACTGGCATATGCCGGCTACCTGGCCGGGGAGGTCGCGGTCGCTCTCCAGTCCGTATTCAGCGATGCCGCGGCCGCGGCCGCCGAGGCGCTGAAGTTCGCCGGTTACGTCATCAACGAGATCGCCGGCGCCCTGAAGTCGGTGTTCAACTCCATCGACAGCGCGGTGGCGACGATCCTGAAAGACCTGGGGTACGCCGTCAATCAGGTCGCGGCGGCGCTTCAATCCGTGTTCAACGAGGCCGCGGCGGCGGTGGCGGGCGCGCTCAAGGCGGCCGGCTACCTGGTTGATCAGGTCGTGACGGCGCTGCGCGATGTGTTCAACCAGGCCGCCGACGCCGTGGCAGACATTCTGAGCGACATCGGTTACACCGCAACCCAGGCGGCACAGGCGCTTCAGGACGTGTTCAACCTCGCGACCAGCGAGCTGTACGACGCGTTGACGGACGCCGGTTACGCCATCGCAGATGTCGCGGGAGAAATCGGCGACACGTTGGAGAGTTGGGGCGACTCGATCGCGGATGCGGCCTCCGACGCCTGGGACACGTTCACCAGTTGGTTCTAGCGGCGGCTCGATCCGTTCACGACACGCACAGTGCCTCGGTCCGGGCGACGCCGCCAGAGACCCACAGATGGAGGGTCGTCATGTCCGAACCGGTGATCCGGCCGGCCGTGTAGATCGTGATGAAGGTCGGCAGCAGGTAGGCGGTCCCGGGAGAGGGCGCCGCGGGGTCGTAGTCCGGGGCCGGCCGCAGGTCCCGGTACGCCGGCTGGAAGCGCAGCGTGGTGGCGGCGATCGGGCAATCCCGTTGCCGGGCGGCCTGATCGGCGATGACGAGGCCGCCTAACACCGCACGCTGCGCCGCGACCTCCCCGCCGGCGGCGGCGTTGATGGCATCGACCGCGGCCCGGATGGCCGCCAGGTCGGCAGGCGGCACGGCGTCGGGCCGGCCCGCTGCGGTGGCGCCACCCTCGCCCGAGGCGGGCCCGTCGCCGCTGCCCGACCCGGCCACGCCCGGGCCCGGCATGCCCCGGCCCGAAGTGCCGCTGGACCGGTTCGGAATGCTCACCGCTCCGCCGGACACCCCGGCCGCCGCTCCGCCGGACACGCCGCTCGGCGGCGCCGGATCCGGCGCGCCACCGCTCGTGCACGCGGCCAACGGCAACACCGTCACCGCCAGCAGGGCTGCCAGCACCGATCGGCCGGGCCTGGACAATGGCGCCCGCCCGGCGGCTGACCCGGCCCGGACGCGGCTCGGCCCGGCCCCGTCACCGGCCGGCATGGCCTGGCCCCTCGACCCGGCCCGGCCAGGCTGGCCCGGCCCCGTCACCCGCCGGCATGGCCCGGCCCCGTCACCCGCTGGCATAGCCCGGCCGCTCGACCTGGCCCGGCCAGGTTGGCCTGGCCCCGTCACCCGCGGGCATGGCCCGGCCCCTCGACCCGGCCCGGCCAGGTTGGCCCGGCCCGGTCACCCGCCACCGGCGTCCAACTCCGCGCCGTGCGGCACCGTCAGGGCGTCCGGATCGTCCAGCCAGCCCTCGGGCAGGTGCACTCGCCGCTGCGGCCCGCCGGCCCGGCCGCGCGGCCCGTCGGCGTCGGCCGGGAACGGCTGCGAGAGGTCCAACCGGCCCGTCAGCTCCGCCAATTCGACCAGGCTGCCGACCACGCCGAGCGCGGCGCGCACCTCCGATCCGACCGCGAAACCCTTGAAGTACCAAGCGATGTGTTTGCGAAGGTCCCGGATGCCACGGTCCGAGCCGAGCTCGGCGCAGAGCAACTCGGCGTGCCGCAACAGGATCGCGCGCACCCCGCGCAGGTCCGGGGGCGTCGGCAGCGGTCGCCCGTCGAACGCGGCGGCGAGTTCGGCGAACAGCCAGGGCCGCCCCTGGCAGCCTCGGCCTACCACGACCCCGTCACAACCGGTGGCGGCCATCATGTCCAGCGCGTCGGCGGCGCGGAAGATGTCGCCATTGCCCAACACCGGGATGCTCGTCACCGCCTGTTTCAACTCGGCGATGGCCGACCAGTCCGCCCGGCCGGAATAGTGCGCGATCGCGGTGCGCCCGTGCAGCGCGACCGCGGCGACCCCGGCGTCCTGCGCGATCCGCCCGGCCTGCAGGAACGTGTGGTGCTCCGCGTCGATGCCCACCCGCATCTTCACCGTCACCGGGATCCCGGCCGGCTCCGCCGCCCGCACCGCCGCGGCGACGATCGCCGCGAACAGCCGCCGCTTGTACGGTAGCGCCGCCCCGCCGCCCTTCTTCGTCACCTTCGGCACCGGGCAGCCGAAGTTCAAGTCGATGTGATCGGCCAGGCCCTCCCCGGCCACGATCGCGACGGCGTTGCCGACCACGTCCGGATCGATGCCGTAGAGCTGCAGCGACCGCGGGTGCTCATCCGGCGCGAACCGAATCATGGCCATGGTCTTGGGGTTTCGCTCCACCAGGGCGCGGGTGGTCGTCATCTCGCAGACGTAGAGCCCCGCGCCGAACTCGCGGCACAGCCGCCGGAACGAGGCGTTGGTGATGCCGGCCATCGGGGCCAGCACGACCGGTGGCCACACCTGGATGCGGCCGATCCGCAGCGAACGGCCACCGACGGGCGCCTGCGCGATCCGCGGCGCGCGGGTGGCCAGCCGCGCGGATTGGGGCGCCTCGATGGTGGTCGTCACACCGCCCATTGTTCCCTGTCCGGTCAGCTCGCTATCGGCATGGGAAGGTGAGGGGGTGATGGAAACCGACCCCGCCGGCCCCGCCTGGCTGGCGAACCTCGACCTGGCGCCGGCGGCCGACCGGCCGGACCTGCTCGCCGAACCGGTGCGCGCGGCGCTGGCGGGACTGCAATCCGTGCATGCCCGGGTTCAGGTCGCGCCGATCGACCCGGACCTGGCGGACACCGCGGCGTTCTGCGCGCACTATTCGATACCGCTTGCGGCCAGCGCGAACTGCGTCGTCACCGCCGGCAGGCGGGCCGGCGAGGAGCGCTGGGCGGCTGTGGTGGTGCTCGCAACCACCCGGGCGGACGTGAACAACGTGGTGCGCCGGCGCCTGGACGTCCGCAAGATCTCCTTCGCGCCGATGGACGCCGCGACCGGCCGGACCGGCATGGAGTACGGCGGGATCACCCCGATCGGCCTGCCCGAGTCCTGGCCGGTGCTGATCGACGCGGCGGTCGCCGCCGCGGGGGAGGTTGTGATCGGATCGGGCATCCGCGGCTCGAAGATCGTCATCGACGGGGCTGCCCTGGCGGCGCTGCCGGGCGCCGAGGTCGTCCAGGGCCTGGCCCACCCCGGATGATCACGAGTTGGGAAGGATTTGCTCCGGTTTCCGAGCGGAATCCTTCCCAACTGGTGATCATCCAGGAGCGGTCAAGGCAACCGCCGGCCGGATCTGCTCCCCGACCAGGGCGATGTGCTCCAGGTCCTTCAGGTCCAGCACCTGCAGGTAGATCCGCTGCACCCCGGCCCGCGCCCATCGGCCCAGCCGGTCCACCACCTCGCCGACCGTTCCTGCCATCCCGTTCTCGCGGAGTTCCGCGACCTCGCGGCCGATCGCCGCGGCCCGCCGCGCGAGCTGCTGCTCGTCGACGCCGCAGCACAGCACCTGCGCGGCCGAGTACACCAACTCGGCCGGATTGCGCCCCGCCCGATCGCACGCCGCCCGAACCCGGTCGAACTGGGTAGTCGTCACTTCAAGGTCGGAGAACGCCACGTTGAACTCCTCGGCGAACCGGGCCGCCAACTCCGGCGTGCGCCGCCGGCCGTGCCCGCCGATGACGATCGGCACCCGCGGCGCCCCGCCGGGGGTGCGCTGCACCGGTTTGGGAAGGCCGGGGGCGCCATCCAACTGGTAGTGCTTGCCCTGGTAGGAGAACGTCTCGCCGAGCGGCGTCGCCCACAGTCCGGTGACGATCTCCAGTTGTTCCGTCAGCCGGTCGAAGCGCTCGCGAAATCCGCCGCCGAACGGCACGCCGTAGGCGGTGTGTTCGCGCTCGAACCAACCGCTGCCCAGACCCATCTCCAGCCGGCCGCCCGAGATGTCGTCCACCCCGGCGGCGGCGAGCGCCAGCATCGACGGGTGCCGGAAAGTGGCCGAGGTCAGCAGCGTGCCCAGCCGGATGTCCTTCACCTGTGTTGCGATCGCCGCGAGCGTCACGTACGCGTCGCTCGGCCCGGGAAGGCCGGACACCGAACCCATCTTCAAGATGTGGTCGGAACGGAAGAATCCGGAGAAACCGCCCGCCCGGGTGGCCTGCGCCACCGCGAGGAGGTCGGCGAACGAGGCGCCCTGCTGCGGTTCGGTGAAGATGCGAAGGTCCATGCCAGCAGCGTAGGGGCCGCGTGCTGCCTTTCGCGGTGCGCCGCAGTGCTGGTGCGACCGAGCCGCCCCGGCCGCGACCGGCACCGCGCCGACTCCGCCTGCCGGATACCTCTCGTTCCGGTAACGCTTGCCTTCAGCACCGGCGCGCAATCGGTCGGCAGGATAATCTGACGCACAGTCGCGACTGCGTGGACGATCGCCGGCGGGTTCGAGCCTGCCCGTCGATCCCGGCCGCCGCACCGATGAGAACCAAGGAGGATCCATGCACGCACATCGGCTTCGCGTGGCAGCCGTCGCAGGGCTTACCGTCCTCGCCATGGCGGCCGCAGCCTGCGGCTCGTCCGGCGGGGAGGGCACCACCACAACGCCGAACGCGCCGACCTCGAGCCAGCAGACCTCGGGCGAGCAGGGCCAGACGACGTCCGGCGGAACCCAGCCCTCCCAGACCGGGTCCCAGGCGCCGGGCGGGACCACCGACGCGGCGAAGGCGACCTCGGTGGCCGACTTCGGCGGCATGGACGGCCTGGTCGCGGCCGCCAAGAAGGAGGGCGCGTTGAACGTTATCGCGCTGCCTCCGGACTGGGCGAACTACGGGGAGATCATCAAGAACTTCTCCGCCAAGTACGGCATTACCGTGAACTCGCAGAACCCGGCGGGTTCCTCCGCCGAGGAGATCCAGGCCGCCAAGACCAACAAGGGCACCGACAAGGCGCCGGACGTGTTCGACCTCGGCCCGGCGGTCGCGCTGTCCTCGACCGACGTGTTCGCCCCGTACAAGGTCTCCGCCTGGGGCGACATTCCCGCCGCCAACAAGGAGGCCACCGGCCTGTGGGTCAACGACTACACCGGTGTGATGAGCGTGGGCTACAACGCGACCAGGTACGGCGATATCACCAAGCTCGACGACCTCGCGGACGCCAAGTTCAAGGGCACCGTCGCGCTGAACGGCAACCCGACGCAAGCCGGCGCGGCGTTCTCCGGGTTCATCATGACGGCGCTGGCCAACGGCGGCTCGCTGGACAACCTGCAGCCCGGAATCGACTTCTTCGAGAAGCTCAAGAAGGCCGGCACCTTCATCCCGCTCGACCCGACCCCGGCGACCATCGCCTCCGGCCAGACCGGCGTGGTGATCGACTGGTCCTACAACCAGCTCGCCGCTACTGCAGCCCTGAAGAAGCAGGACGCCGAGTGGAAGATGTTCGTCCCGGAGAACGCCGTCGTGGGCTCGTACTACGTTCAGGCGATCAACAAGGACGCCCCGCACCCGGCCGCCGCGCGGCTCTGGGAGGAGTACCTCTACACCGCCGACGCGCAGAACCAGTGGATGGCGGGCGGCGCGAAGCCGATCCTGTTCGACGCCATGAAGAAGGCCGGCACGCTGGACGCGGAGGCCGAGAAGAACCTGCCGAAGACATCGAGCGCGATCGTGCAGTTGACCGACGCCCAGCAGAAGGCGGCGGCCGACTTCCTGAACAAGAACTGGTCGAAGATCGCCTAGCCCCGGCCGGGACCGGACCAGGTCAGAGCCGAGGTCGGAACGTGTTCTCGGAATGAGCGCCGCGGTCGACGCGACCGTCCCCGTGCCCGCCGGAAGTCGCGGGCACGGGTGGCGGCGCGCCGCCCCGGCGTTGGGGGCCGTGCCGTTCCTCGGCTACGTCACCGTCTTCCTGGTGATCCCCACCGCGATCGTCGTCATCGGCGCGTTTCGCGGCAAGACCGGCGGGTTCTCCTGGCAGAGCCTCAGCGCGCTATCCGATGCCACCGTGATCAGCGCGTTCGTCCAATCGGTGATCCTCTCCGCGGTCACCGCCCTGATAGGCGGCGTGTTCGGCGGGCTGCTCTCCTACGTGCTGGTCACGGGTGCGCCGGGATCCGTCGCCCGGAGGGTCGTCACCGCCGCATCGTCGGTGCTCGCCCAGTTCGGCGGCGTCATGCTGGCCTTCGCGTTCATCGCGACCGTCGGATCCACCGGCATGGTCACGAACCTGCTCGACGACTGGTTCGGGGTCAGCAACACCGGGGCCTGGCTCTACACGCTGCCCGGCCTGGTGCTGGTCTACAGCTACTTCCAGATCCCACTGATGGTGATCGTCTTCCTGCCGGCGGTCGACGGCATCCGCGCCCAATGGCGGGAGGCCACCGAGACGCTGGGCGGATCGACCTGGATCTATTGGCGGCGGGTCGCCGGACCACTGCTGGCGCCGGCGTTCCTGGGCTCGTTGCTGCTGCTGTTCGCGAATGCGTTCTCGGCGTATGCGACCGCCCGCGCTCTCGTCACGCAATCGGATCCGATTGTCCCGCTGCAGATCTCGGGGGCGATCACCAACGAGGTCAATATTGGGAACGCCGATGTCGCGAAGTCCCTGGCGCTCGGGATGATCGTGGTGGTGGCGATCGTGATGAGCCTGTACGCGACGTTGCAGCGACGGACCGCGCGGTGGCTGGGGTGACGCCGTGGCGGGGGTGACGATGGCCGCGGCGATCCTGGACGCCGGACAGCCGGGGCGCCCGCAGCAGTTGCGCCGGACCCGGCGCCGCAAGCAGGCCACCATGCGCTGGATCGTGATCGGCGTGGTGATGGCGTTCTTGGTGATCCCGCTGCTGTCCATGCTGTACTTCTCGATCCGGTTCCCGTTGTCCGGCAAGTGGACCGGGCAGGCGTGGTCGCACGTGGTCAACCTCGGTCGACTGGCGGCCGAACAGCCGGGCTCCTACGGGCAACTCTGGGACGGGCTGAAGAACTCCGGCGTGCTGGTCGTGCTCACCGTGGTGATCATGGTGGCGTTGTTGGTACCGACGATGACGTGGGTCCGGTTGCGGGCGCGTTACCTGATCCGGCCGGTCGAGTTCCTGTGCCTGCTACCGCTCACGATCCCGGCCATCGTGCTCGTCGTCGGGCTCGGCCCGGTCTACCGGATCGTTTCGAACCTGTTGTCCACCAACGCGATCTGGCTGTGCTTCGTCTATGTCATCCTGGTGTTGCCGTTCGCCTACCGGGCGCTGGACGCGGGGCTCGGCGCGATCGACATCCTGGTGCTGTCCGAGGCCGCGCGAAGCCTCGGCGCGTCCTGGTGGCGGGTGATCTGGCAGGTGGTGCTGCCCAACATCAGAAGCGCCGTCGTCTCGGCCTGCTTCATCTCCATCGCCCTGGTGCTCGGCGAATTCACGATTGCGGAGTTGTTGGCGCGCAACAACTTGCAGACGGGAATTTTCATCGTGTCGCAGAGCGACGGCCAGCTTGCCGTGACGATGTCGCTGGCCGCGCTGCTGGTGGTCTTCGTGCTGCTCTTGGTGCTGTCGTTCTTCTCCGGCGGCGGTCGGCAACGGGAGGGTGCATGAGTTCCGTAGAGCGTTCCGAGCCCGCACCGGCCGCAATCGCGCAGTTGCGTTCCGAGAGCCGAGCCGCCGGTCGCGGCGTCCAGGTGCGACTGCGGCAATTGCGGCGCAGCTTCGGCGAGGTGCACGCGCTCGACGGGATGGACCTCACGATCAACCCGGGGGAGATGGTGGTGCTCCTCGGCCCCTCCGGCTGTGGGAAGACCACGGCCCTGCGGGTGCTGGCCGGCCTGGAGGACGCCGATTCCGGCCAGGTGCTGCTCGACGGGCGGGACATCTCCAACGTGCCGACCAACCGTCGCGATATGGGCATGGTCTTCCAGGCGTACTCGCTGTTCCCGCACCTGACGGCGCAGCAGAACGTCGCGTTCGGATTGCGGCTCCGGGGCAAGAATCCGACGGAGCGACGGAAGATCGCCGGCGAGTATCTCGAACTGGTCGGGTTGTCCGCGCAGGCCGACCGGTACGCCCGGCAGCTATCCGGCGGGCAGCAGCAGCGGGTGGCCCTCGCCCGGGCGCTGGCGATCCATCCGCAGGTCCTGCTGCTGGACGAACCGCTGTCCGCGCTGGACGCCAAGGTTCGGGTGCAGCTCCGCGCCGAGATCCAGCGCATCCAGCGGGAAGTCGGCATCACGACGCTGTTCGTCACCCACGATCAGGAGGAGGCGCTGGCGGTCGCCGACCGGGTCGGTGTGATGTGGCGCGGCCGGATCGTGCAGATCGCCGCGCCGGAGGAGATGTACTCGCGTCCGGCCGAGAGATTCGTAGCCGAATTCATCGGACTGTCGAACCCGTTGCCGGGCAACGTTTCTGGAGACAGTGCAACGGTGCTCGGACAGCGGGTGCCGCTGCTACCCGGTTCGCCGCAACACGGTCCGGTGACGGTGCTGATCCGGCCGGAGGCGGTGCGCCTGCTGCACGGCGATGCCGATGGCGGCGCCGGGGATGGCGCGGGCGGGGTGCCGGCGACCGTGGTGGCCACCAGCTTCCTCGGCGCCAGCGGTCACGCCGACGCGAGGCTCGCCGACGGAACGATCGTCACCGCCCACGTCGCCAGCAGCGAGGTTTCCGCGCTCCGGGTCGGCGAACCGGTCACGGTGCGTCTCGAAGCCGTGCCCGCTTTAGCCGTTCCGCCCCCTTCTGACGCGAATTGAGCCTGCGCGCAGCGGGTTTTTCACTCGCGCAGCTTATTGGCTCCACCGGGTTTGTGAACTACGGTCGGTACGGTTTGTCGCGCGAGGCGGCTCCCATCGGTAACCTCCACGCCTCGGGAACAGAAAGGTGCGCACGTGAGGATACGAACAAGTCTCCGTAGGCCTGTCGCGATCGCCGGCGCCATGGTGCTGGCAGCCGGAATGGCGCTGGCCGCGCCGATCCCGGCGGGCGCGGCCGATCCGGCCGTCACGATCCAGGTCCTCGGACTCAACGACTTCCACGGCCGCATCCAGGCCAACGGGCAGGAGGCCGGCGCCGCGGTCGTCGCGGGTGCCGTCAAGCAGTTGACGGCGGCGAACGCGAACACCATCTTCGCCGGGGCGGGCGATTTCATTGGCGCGTCGACGTTCCCGTCCTTCGTGGCGCACGACAAGCCCACTATCGACGCGATGAATGCGGCGAAGCTCGACGTCTCGTCGGTCGGCAACCACGAGTTCGACCAGGGCTACAGCGACTTGAAGAACCGGGTGATGGCGCCCTACGACGCCACCACGAACCCGTACGGCGGCGCCGAATGGCAGTACATCGGCGCCAACGTCAAGTTCAAGGACGGCACGGACGCGCTGCCGCCGACCTGGGAGACCACGGTGGGCGGGGTCAAGGTCGGTTTCGTCGGGGCGGTGACGGAGCATCTGGATGAGCTCGTCTCCCCGGCCGGCATCGCGAACCTGAACATCACCGACATCGCCCAGGCCGCGAACACCGGCGCCGCGGCGCTGAAGGCGGACGGCGCGCAGATCGTCATCCTGCTCGTGCACGAGGGCTACGCGACGGCCGACTGCACCGGGCTCACCGATCCGGCGAGCGACTTCGGCAAGGTCGTCGGCGCGCTGGACGGCAACATCGACGCGGTCGTCTCGGGGCACACGCACCTGGAGTACAACTGCACGGTGCCGCTCGCCAGCCGCGACCAGGCCAATAGCCCGGCCCGCGACCTGCCGGTGGTGCAGTCCGGGATGTACGGCCACAACCTCGACCAGCTGCTGTTCACGGTGGACGGGGCCGGCAAGCTCACCGGCATCACGGCGAACATCCTGCCGCTCACCAAACAGGTGCCGGACCCCGACAACCCCGGCAAGACCAAGTGGGTCGCGAACTACCCGGCCGATCCCGCGGTCGCGCAGATTGTGACCGATGCGGTGGCGAACGCAAAGGTATTGGGCGCCAAGCCGTTGGGCAAGATAGCCGGGCCGTTCGACCGGGCGAAGACGGCCTCCGGTGACGAGAATCGCGGTGGCGAGTCAAATCTCGGCAACCTGGTGGCCGAGGCGCAGCGCTGGGCGACCCAGTCCGCCACCACCGGTTCGGCCAAGATCGCGTTCATGAACCCGGGCGGGTTGCGCGCCGACATGGAGGGCAACAACGAGAACGGCTATCCCGCCGAACTGACGTACGAGCAGGCCGCGACCGTGCAGCCGTTCGCGAACACGCTGGTGAACATGCAACTCACCGGCGCGCAGATCCGGACGGTGCTGGAGCAGCAGTGGCAACCCGAGGGCGCATCCCGACCCTTCCTGCGGCTCGGGATCTCGAAGGGCTTTAGCTACACCTACGACCCGGCGGGCGCGAAGGATCACCACATCCTGCAGATGTGGCTGGACGGCAAGCCGATCGACGCGAACGCCTCCTACTCGGTGACGGTGAACTCGTTCCTGGCCGCCGGCGGCGACAACTTCTTCGAGTTGGCCAAGGGCGCCAATCCGAAGGACACCGGCGAGACGGACCTGCAGGGCATGGTCGACTACATGGCCGCGATGGCCAAGAGCACCCCGCTGCCCGTCGACAACAGCCAGCGTTCGGTCGGTCTCACGTTCCCGATGGGCGCCCCGGCGAGCTACTCCGCGGGCGACACGGTCGCCTTCCGCCTGTCGTCGCTGATGTTCCCGGCGCCCACCGGTAGCAAGGAACCGGTGGACAACAAGGTGACGGTGCGCCTGGGCGACAAGCTGCTGGGGACGTTCGCGGTGGACAACGCCCCGAGCGAGGACAAGGACGACGAGACCGGCACCGCAGAGGTCTCGTTCGAGTTGCCGGCGGGCATCCCGGCCGGCACGGCCATGCTGACCATCCAGGGTGACGTCACCGGCACCACCGCCGAGGTTTCCATCACGGTCAAGGTTGGGACGACAACGTCGTCACCGTCGTCCGCGCCGACCTCGGCGCCGAGTTCCGCGCCGACGACAGCGCCGCAGCTCTCCGAGACGGGTGTGCCGGCCGCCGGAATCGTCGGGCTGGGCCTCCTCTTGCTGCTGCTCGGCGGCGGCCTGTCGCTCGTCGCGACGCGGCGGCGGCGCGTGGGCGGTTCGCACGAGTAGGCCGTTGCGCCAGGCCAGGGATAGGTAACGCCAGGGCCGGCGGTAGTCCGGAGAAGGGGACTACTGCCGGCCCGCGCGTTTGAGTGCCCGCAGTGCCCTCGTCATCGCCCGCTGGTCTCCCTTGCGGCGCCGCGCATTTCGAGCCGGCCCCCGCGCCGAAACGGACTACCGCCGGCCCGCGCGTTTGAGTGCCCGCAGCGCCCTCGTCATCGCCCGCTGGAACCGCTTGCCGCGCAGAGCACCGCGCTCGCCGACAGGCCAGAGCCGTTGCGTCGCAATAGTTTGCGACCAGGTGGTCGACAACAACCCCTCCGCACCGTGCCGGCGGCCGGAACCGGAGTCCTTCACCCCGCCCATCGGGGCGTCCACCGAACCCCAGGCAGCGGCGTACGCCTCGTTGATGTTGACCATCCCGGCCTGCAACCGGCGCGCGATCCACCGGGCTCGGGTACGCGATCGGGTGTAGACCGACGCGGAAAGGCCGTAGCGGGACGCGTTCGCGGCTGCGATCGCCTCCTCGTCGCTGGCCACCGGGTAGACCGAGACGACCGGTCCGAACGTCTCCTCCGCGAAGCACGCCGCGTCCGGGCTCACCCCGGAAAGCACCGTCGGCTCGTAGAAGTACGGCCCGAGATCCGGGCGGGATCGACCGCCCGCCAACACGATCGCGCCGTGGGAGACCGCGTCGCCCACGTGGTCCTCCACCTTCTTCAACTGGGCCGGCCCGGTGAGCGAGCCGATGTCGTTGCGGTAGTCGAAGCCCGCGCCCAGGCGCTGGCGGCGGGTCGCGGCGGCCAGCCGCCGGCCGAACTCGTCGGCGATGTCCTGGTGCACGTAGATCCGTTCGATGGATAGGCAGAGCTGCCCGGTGGAGCCGAACGCCCCGCGGACCGCGCCGGCGACAGCGGCTCCGAGGGACGCGTCCGCGCAGACGATCATCGCGTTCTTCCCGCCCAGCTCCAACTCCGCGCGGATCAGCCGGCGCCCGGCCTGCGCGCCGACCAGCCGGCCCGTCGCCGTCGACCCGGTGAAGACCATATGGTCGGCGGCGTCCACGACCGCCGGTCCCACGGTGGCTCCGTCACCGACCACGACCTGCCACACGTCCGGCGGCAGCCCCGCCTCGATCGCCAGCCGGCGCGCCAGCAGCGTGGTCAGCACCGTCTGCGAATCGGGCTTGTGCAGCACCGCGTTTCCGGCGACCAGCGCCGGGATCGCATCGCCGGCGGCCAACGTCAGCGGGTAGTTCCATGGCGAGATGAGCCCCACCACGCCGACGGGGTGACGCAGCTCCACGGTTCGGGTGAGCGGCGGAAAGACCCCCGCCCGCCGGCGCGGCGCCAGCGCCTTCGCCGCGATGCGGCCGTAGTAGCGGGCGGTGTTGGCGACGTCCGCGACCTCCTCGAACGCGTGCCCGCGCGCCTTGCCCGTCTCGGCCTGGATCACGTCCAGCAGCTCCTCCGCGTGCCCGAGCACCAGGTCGTGCCAGCGCAGCAGCACGGCCGCCCGCTCGTCTATTTCGGTTACGGCCCAATCCGTCTGGGCGGTCCGAGCGGCAGTGGCGGCGGCGGCGACGCGGTCGGCGGGGGTGGTCGGCAGCTTCGCCAGCACCTCGCCGGAGAACGGCATCAGCACCTCGATGCTCTCCTCGCCGGCGGGCAGCACCGCGATGAGTTCGTCGATGCGTTCGGGCGTCAGGGACGGAGGCAAGGCCATGGCTCCATCATGGCGGTGCAGGCGGTCGGCGTGCTACCGCGCGTTGGGTCGCGCGGCCGCTGATCTCGCCGCGGACCACGGGTGAGACGCACGTCCCCCGGGAGCTTCGGCAGCCGGCGCCGCGGTGCGTTCAGGTGAGTTGGATCAGCGCGATGCCGGCGACCACGCCGATCGCCGCGATGCTCTGCTTCGCGGAGAAGCCCTCCGCAAAGAACGCGGCCCCGATCACGCCCGCGAAGAGGACGCTCGTCTCGCGCAGCGCCGACACCAGCGACAGGCTCGCCCGGTCCTGCGCCCACAGCACGATGGCGTACGCGGCGAGCGAGAGCAACCCGCCGCCAAGCCCGGCCAGAAGGACGAAACCGCGGCGATGACGGGGTAGCGTCCGTGGGCGCCCGGCAGGTGTTCCGGAAGCGGTTGTCCCCGCGCGTGTCCTGGCGGTTGTCCCCGAAGCGGGTGTCCCCGAAGGGGTTCCGGTGCCGGGTGTATCGACGAGACGTCTTTCCCCAGTTGTTCCGTCACCCGTCCCAGAAGCAGTTGTCCCGGAACCAGTTGTCCCGGAAGCAGTTGCCCCGGGAGCGGTTGTCCCGGGAGCGGTTGTCCCGGGAGCGGTTGTCCCGGAAGCACCGGCTGATGCGCGGGAGATCGGCGTGGCCGGCGCTGCGCCGCGCAGGTGGCCGACGAGATCGCGCGGTCCGGCGAGGACGAGGCACGTCGCGACCAGCAGGGGCCCCTGCAGGAACATGAGCCAGGCCGCGTAGCCGGCCGCCGATCCGGACTGGCGGACCCCGAGCCCGTCCACGACGGTGTACGCCGCGACGAGTAACCCGGTCGCGGCCGCGAGGCCCAAGCCGGGCGGTGTCCGGTGTAGCCCGAACCGGCCCCGCAAACCGGGCACGGCAAGCGGAGAACGCGGTGCAACCCCGGCGCGCCCCCGACCGCGCACGGTCACCAGAAGGCCCAGCGCGCCGACCACCAGCGCGATGCCGGCAAGTTCGCCGGGGCGCAGCCGTTCCCCGAGGGCCAGCAGCGAGAACACCGTCACCAGGACAGGCGCCGTCCCCCGCGCGACCGGGTAAACCCGGCCGAACTCGCCCCGCGCATAGGCCGCGGTGAGCAGCAGCAGGTAGCCGGTCTGCAACGCGACCGACGCGCCGAGGAACGGCCAACTCGCCGTCGCCGGGACCGGCGCGAACACGCACCACACGCCCCCCGCGACGAGGAAGGTGGCGCCCATCAGGGCGCTGGCGAGCAGCCGGTTCTCGATCGCCTTGGCCAGCGCGTTCCAGGTCGCGTGCAACACCGCCGAACCGAGCACGGCCCCGGCCACCGTCATCGGCAGGCCCGTCGGGTGGATCACGCCGCCTCCCGTTCGATGCGCCAGCAGCGATTTCGTCACCCGCGCCCGTCGAGGTTCGGTCTCGCAACTGTCTCGAAGTGGTGCGGCGGTTGGCTCTCGGCCCGAGGGCCCCGCGGGCCGACAACCCCGTCTCGCAACCGCGCCGCCCTGGCGAGTCGTCCGATCGCACGTCGCAAGTGTTCCCCCCACTTCGAAGCCCCCGCAGCGCGTGTGAAGGCGGCGCGCAAGTTGCGAAGTCGGGCAGCGACCACGAGGTGACGTGGAATCGGACGCTAGCATCGCAGGTATGGGTCCCGGACGGCGCGAGGAGGTTGCCGATGGCTCTAACTGGCCGCGGCCGCACGCCGTCCGGCGGATCCGCACTGCCCGGCGATGACGCGGCTCCGCGCGGGCGCCGCGTCGAATCCCTGGGCGAGCCCGGCGATGACGTGAATTCGCCCGAGCGCATCGTCGGACGCGGTGTCACCCCGGCCGGCGGGTCTCTCCCGGGCGAGCGAGCGGCAGGCCGCGCGGCCGGTGCGAACGCGACGAACGGGTTCCCGGCGCGCAATTCCCACGCCGTAGATGGTCCGGCTGCCGCTGACGGCCACGACCCTGCAGACAGTCATCCGGCGGAGCGCCCCACCGCCGGGACCGCCGACCGCCCCCCCGGCGGCTACGACCCCGATGACCCGGTCGATCACGACCCCGCGGGTCGTGACCCGGTCGATCACGACCCGGTCGACCACGACCCCGCGGGCCGTGACCCCGCCGATCACGACCCGGTCGACCACGACCCCGCGGGCCGTGACCCCGCCGATCACGAC
>CAZUXD010000002.1:85141-86343 GCA_964624455.1 uncultured Actinomycetes bacterium
TCACGACCCCGCCGGTCGTGACCCGGTCGACCACCCGGCGGACCACGCCGACCCCCATCACGCCGACCGCCCCCCCGGCGGCTCGGACCACGCCGACCCCGCCGATCACGACCCCGCCGGTCGTGACCCGGTCGACCACCCGGCGGACCACGCCGACCACCATCACGCCGACCACCACCACGGCATCGGCGGCATCACCGAGCGCGACGCGGCCGGGCGTCCGGTGCCCGCATCGGGCCGGTTCCGGGGGCGGCTGACCGCGGCGTTCGCCCTGACCGGCAGCCTGTTCGTCGCCGAACTCGTGGTGGGGTTGTTGGCCAGTTCGCTGGCGGTGGTCGCCGATGCGGGCCATCTCGCCACGGACGTCGTCACCCTCGGAGCGGCGCTGTTCGCCACCCGTCTCGCGGTCCGGCCCGACCCGAGCGGCCGGCGGAGCTATGGCCGCTACCGGGCCGAGGTGTTCGCGGCCGGGCTTGCCGTGCTGCTGATGCTCGGCGTGGGCGTTTTCGTTGTGGCGGGCGCAATTTCGCGGATAAGCTCCGAGCCGCACGTTGCGACGCTGCCGATGACGATCATCGGGGCGGTGGGCCTCGCCGGAAACGTCGTTGCCCTGCTGCTTCTGCGGTCCGGGGCCAAGGAGTCGCTGAACGTCCGCGGCGCGTACCTCGAGGTCCTCGGCGACGCGGCAGGCTCGGTCGGCGTCATCGTCGCGGCGGTCCTGATCGCCGCGACCGGGTCCACGGTGTGGGATGTTGTTGTGGCAGCAGGGATCGGCGCGTTCGTGGTGGTGCGAGCCGTCGGGCTGGGCCGGTCGGTGCTGCGCGTGCTGGGCCAGCAGGTGCCGACCGGGATGGACCCGCAGCAGGTGGCGGCCGACCTCGCGGGGATCGAGGGGGTCGCCGACGTGCACGACTTGCACCTGTGGGAGTTGACCTCGGGGATGACGGTGGCTACCGCGCACTTGGTTTCCGCCGACGATGCGGATCATCACGGGGTGCTGGACCGGGCGCGCGACCTGCTCGCCAACCGCTACCGGATCGAGCACGCAACCCTGCAGATCGAGCCGGCCGACCACACGTCGTGCGGTGCGATCGACTGGTAGGGCCCCGGAGCCGGGCTTTCGTGGCTGCGCTTCGACAGTGTTGCGAAAGGTGCGGCAAATCGGGCGGCCGAGCGTACATTTCGCAACACTGTCGCGGTCG
>CAZUXD010000002.1:86443-92020 GCA_964624455.1 uncultured Actinomycetes bacterium
AAAGGTGCGGCAAATCGGGCGGCCGAGCGTACATTTCGCAACACTGTCGCGGTCGGGGCCGGGAGTCGAGGCCGGGAGCGGGGCCGGGAGTCGAGGCCGGGACCCGGGACCGGGAGTGGCCGAGCGCTCCGTCTGCCCGGCCGCGCCGCGCCCTGGCTCCGGCCTGGTCGAGTCCGCCATCCCTGGTCTTGCGGGGCCCCGGAGCCCGGGTTTTCGTGGCTGCGCTTCGACAGTGTTGCGAAAGGTGCGGCAAATCGGGCGGCCGAGCGTACATTTCGCAACACTGTCGCGGTCGTGGCCGGGAGTCGAGGCCGGGAGTCGGGACCGGGACCGGGAGTCGAGACCGGGAGTCGGGACCGGGACCGGGAGTCGAGACCGGGACCGGGACCCGGGACCGGGAGCCGGGACGGGGACCGGGACCGGGGAATCGCAACCAGATTGCGGGCCGCCGGGTGTCCTTCATGGCGTCGGCAGGTTCGCCGTCGTAGTGTTCGCGTGTGCGTGAGCGTGCGGGTCGTCGGACCGCACTGCTGGGCCTGCTCTTGAGCCTCACCCTGGCCGCCGGATGTTCGTGGATCGCCGGCGCCGGGTCCGGGCCGACCGGCCGGTCCGCGACCGTGCTGCAGCAAACTCGGACCATCACGCCGCAGGACGCCCCGTCATCTCCTGTCCCGCAATCAATCCGAACCCCGCCGTCAGCGTCGTCCTCGTCGGCCACCCCGCCCCCCGTCCCGCTTCGCAACAGCATCCCCGAGATCAAGGCGCAGGTCTGCCCGCATCCGGCCAAGGACTGGAACCACGTGACATCGGCGCCGCCGTACGCGGTCCAGGGCTTCACCTCGGTCGACAGTGCCCTTCCGGGTACGCAGGTCGGCCTGTACATCTCCGCCAAGACGCCGCGCTATCGCATCCAGGCCTATCGGATGGGCTACTACGGCACTTCCGTCGCGGCGTGCCTGGTCTGGACTTCCGCGTGGCAGCCCGGAAAACGCCAGGCAGCACCGAAGATCACCGGGGCAACCCACACCCCGTCGGCTCCGTGGTCGCGTTCGATGACGCTCAGCACCAAGGGCTGGCAGCCCGGGCACTACCTGCTTCGCATCGACGGCGGCGGCCCGGAACTGCGGAGTTTCATGCCGCTGACCG
Organism: uncultured Actinomycetes bacterium; assembly: GCA_964624455.1. GTDB lineage: Bacteria > Actinomycetota > Actinomycetes > Mycobacteriales > Nakamurellaceae > Nakamurella. Next base: position 87,590 of record CAZUXD010000002.1, read on the forward strand.
TGCGATCCCCGTCGTTCGCCGGCCGGGTGGCGATCATCATGCCCGACACCACTTGGCAGGCATACAACTCCTGGGGCGGCTACTCGCTCTACAAAGGTCCGGATCAGAAGAGCAAAGACCGCGCTCGAGCGGTCACCTTCGATCGGCCCTACAGCTGGGGGCAAGGGGCCGCCGACTTCGTGCCGCACGAGTTGCCGCTCATCGTGCTCGCGGAGAAGCTGGGGCTATCCCTCGGCTACGCAACGGATGTGGATTTGCAGCGCGACGCGAACGCGTTCCTCGGGGCCCGCGCGATCATCTCCGCGGGGCATGACGAGTACTACTCGCCGGACATGCGCGGAACCCTTACCGCGGCCCGCGATCGCGGGGTGAACCTCGGTTTCTTCGGCGCGAACGACATGTTCCGCAAGATCCGCTTCGGCAGCACGAAGCTCGGCCAACACCGGCTGATGATCAACTACAAAGACGCCACCGATCCCATCGGAATTCCATCACTGGTGACGACCCAGTGGCGCGACCCGCCGTCGAACGACCCGGAGAGCGCGCTCACCGGAGCCGACTATCGTTGCGCCACAAAGAAGTATCCCGCGCTGATTGTCGCGGATGCCGGTAATTGGCTGTTCGCGGGCACCGGGGTGCGAAACGGCACCGCGCTGCCGAAGATCGGCGGGCAGGAGTTCGACGGCATCACCGTCGGCCGCCCGATCCCGCGACCGTTGTCGGTGCTCTTCCACAGCCCCGCGGATTGCTACGGCGCGGCGGCCACGCAGGATTCCACTTACTACACCACCGCATCGGGGGCCGGGGTGCTGGACGTGGGCGCCTACTTCTGGAATTGCGCGCTGGCCAACAGTTGTCCCGTCAAGGTGGACGCGAAGGCCACCGCCGTTGTCACGACGATGACGACTAACTTCCTGCTCGCCGCGGCGCTCGGCCCGTTGGGGCGGACCTACCCCGCGACGGACAACGTTGCGACGTTCTATCCGAAGGCGCCGCCCTTCCGGTGACGGGAGGCGGCGGGAGGCGACGGGCGGCGGCGGGAGGCGACGGGCGGCGGCGGGAGGCGACGGGCGGCCCAGCGCCCAAACAACGCGGAACTTGTTCAAGACCGCTCTCCTTCCGGTGACGGGGGGTCTGGCTCGTCGCTCGACCCTGCCGGGCGCGCCCCTCCTGGGCTCGAAGCCGATGGGCCCCCGAGCCCGCCGGGCCCCGGCTTCGCTTCGACAGCGTTGCGAAAAGTGCGGCAAATCGGGCGGAAGACCGTGCATTTCGCAACAGTGTCGTGTCGGCCGGCACCCGGAGCGGGTCGGCGTCAGGTCGGCAGTCACGTCGGCCGGCACCCGGAGTGGGTCGGCAGTCACGTCGGCCGGCCCCCGATCGGTCCAGGGCTCCGGTCCCCGATCGGTCCAGGGCTCCGCCCCCGATCCGGCCGTGCCGCGGTCCCCGATCCCTCCCGGCGCCCAGGCTCCCGGGCCCAGGCTCCCGGGCCCAGGGCTCCCAGGCCGAGGGCCGCGGGCTCCGGGGCCGCGGCCGACCGCCGTTATACTCGCTCCGGCGTGCCTGCGGGCAGTCCCCCGCGTGCGCGCGGGCAGTGGTGGGTCTCGAAGGGAGATCGTGGCGGCTACCGGGCTCCTCGACCGATTGCTGCCTACTCGCACAACGGTGATCCAGCGGTCCCCGGCGGTCCGCGCGATACCCGTCGTGCTGGCACCGCTGTTCATGGCGGTGTACTGCCTGATCTCGCTGGCCCGCTTCGCCCGGCTGGATACCCCCTCCTGGGACAACGCGATCTTCGAGCAGGCCGTCCGCGGGTACGCCCACTTCCGCGCCCCGATCGTGGACATCAAGGCGCCCGGCTTCAACGAACTCGGCGACCACTTCTCGCCGATCCTGGCGCTGCTCGGCCCCGTGTACCGGTTGTTCCCGCATGCCCAAACGCTTCTGGTCGCCCAGGCGGTGCTGATCGGCCTGTCGATCGTTCCGATCGGGCTTGCGGCGCAACGTGTTTTCGGCGCGTTCGGCGGCGCGGCGGTCACCGTCGCGTACGGATTGTCGTTCGGCATCCAGGCAGCGGTCTACGTCGACTTCCACGAGGTGGCGTTCGCCGCACCGCTTCTCGCGTTCGGGGGCGCTGCCGCGTTGCGCGGCCGGTGGTGGGTGACGGTGGCCTGGTCCCTGCCCCTGCTGCTGGTCAAGGAGGAACTCGGAGTCACCGTCGCGGCGATCGGGGTTGTCGCGTGGCTCGCCGGAGCGCGCCGCCCCGGCTGGGTGCTCATGGCTTGCGGCGCGGTCGGATGGGCGGTGACGGTATTCCTCGTCATCCCCGCGTTCAACCCGGCGGGCGCGTTCGATTACTGGACGGTGCTGGGCTTTTCGGGTGACGGGCCGGGGGCCTGGCGCACGTTCTGGGCCGGTTGGGGCCTGAAGATCGGCACGCTCGCGCTGACCTTCGGGATCTCGGGGTTCGTGGCGCTGCGCTCGCGTTGGGCGCTCGCGTGCATTCCCACCCTGCTGTGGCGCTTCGTCGGCGACAAGCAGAGCTACTGGGGTATCGAATGGCATTACGCGCTGATGCTGATGCCGATCGTGTTCGTGGCCACCCTCGACGCGGTTGTTCGCATGCGTGCGGTGCGCGAGGGCGCGTCGGCGGTGGCGGGTGCGTCGGCGGTGGCGGGTGTCGGGGCGGTGACGGGTGCCGGGGCGGTGGAGGGCGCCCAGTCGCCAGGACCGCCGCCCGCACTCGCGGGGGCGCGGGCGCTCGCCGGAACTCCCGAACTGCTGCGGGAACCGGCTGTGTCGCGCGCGCTGTCACGCGCGCTGTTGCGCGCAGGGGCCTGGGCCCGGTCTCGGACGCGTCGACTTCTCGGCGAGCGATTGGCACGTCGATTGCCGGCGGCGTGGTCGTGGTACGTGCGGGGGCTGCCGATTGTGATGGCGACGGTCGCGCTGGTCGCGAGCGCGTGGCTGCCGATCCGCGGCCTCGTCGACGGGCGGGCGTTCCGGCCGAACGATCGCGCAGCCGCGGCCGGCGCCGTGCAGGCGCTGATCCCCGCCGGCGCGACCGTGGAGACCAACCGCGGTCTCATCACGCACCTGACGAGCCGCTACCACGTCTACTGGTTCGATTCGATCGGCGACGTCGTCGCCGACTTCGTGCTGTTCGACACGACGACCGGGAACGAGGGGAACATCGTCAGCTATGCGGAGGATCAGCACCCGGGGAGCGAATACGTGCTGGTGTTCCGACGAGACGGTTACCTTCTCGCGAAGCGGGTCGGCTGACCGTCGGCTGGCCCCGCGGCTGGCCCCCGGCTGACCCCCGGCTGATCGTCGGCTGGCCCCGCGGCTGACCCCGCGGCTGATCGTCGGCTGGCCCCGCGGCGAACCCCGCCGGCTGACCCCGCGGCTGGCCCGCGGCTGACCCCGCGGCTGACCCGCCGGCTGGCTCCGCGGCGAACCCCGGCTGATCGTCGGCTGGCCCCGCGGCCGACCCCTGGCTGGCCCCGAGCGGTCCCGACCGACAGTGTTGCGAAAAGTGCGGCAAATCGGGCCCCGGGGCGTACATTTCGCAACACTGTCGAGTTCCCGAGACCCGGACCGGCCCCCGGGGGCTACGGCGTCGCGACCTCGCAACGCAGGCCAGGGGCACGGGCGATGCCCCGATCCAGCGTCACCAGCGCTACGCCCAGGAGTTCGGCGAGCGCGACATACCCGGCGTCGTAGATGGTCAGGGCGGTGCGGAGTTCCCACGACCTAGCCGCCAACACCCCGTAGGGCCACTCCTCGATCACCAGGTCGAGCAGGTCCCCATGTGCCTGGGCGGCCTGATCGGTGGAGATCAATTCCGCGCGCTCGTGGCGCCGAATGATGTTCCCGACCTCGAAGGCCATCAGGCTGGGCGCAACAAGGCTCGCGCCGCCGAGAGTTTCGGCGGCCCAACGGCCGTCGGGTCCGGCGTCGAGCAGCAGCGCGACGATGGCAGACGCATCGCACACGACGGTGCGGCTCACCGGCGGTCGGAGTCTCGCGCCGCGAGGATCGCCCGCGCGTCGACCCGCACTCCGGTCGCCTCGACCCGGGCACGTGCGCGCGCGATAACCTCGCCCACCGTGGGCCGAGACGCGCTGTCGATGAGCATTCCACGGAGGTACTCCTGCAACGACATTCCCGCGCGCGCCGCCCGCGCGGCCAACTCGTCCCGGACGCGCTGCGGTACGTCTCGAACGGTAACGGCAACGCTCATGCAGCTACTTTAGCAGCAGTGCTGTCAGAGCAGCAGCGGCACGGCGTCAATCGGTCGTGGGGCGTGCTTCCCGCGGGGCCGTGGGCTCCCTGCGTGTGACGAAGCGTCGGCGGGCGTGGGTGGTCCCCGGCCGTGTGGGCCGTCCGGCCGTCGCGCTGGCTGCCGATGACGAGGGTTCGTGTCGGGGC
>CAZUXD010000002.1:92120-105119 GCA_964624455.1 uncultured Actinomycetes bacterium
CTGCCGATGACGAGGGTTCGTGTCGGGGCGCGGTCCCGGCGAGGATCTTGCCTGTTCAAGCCGCGCGCCGTGTGTCGTAGCGTGTGCGGGAGCGCCTTACGTCCTGCCGCCCTGCCCGTCCTGCCGCCGCAATCCGATCCGGAGACCATCCCGCCGTGACCCGCCGCACCGCCCCCAAGACCCGGTCCCGCGTTCGAGCCGGATCGGCGTCCCACCGCCGACCCGGCGACCAGGCCGACCGCCGACCCGGCAACCGGCCCGGCCCCCGGCACAGCCCCCCGAAGAACCGCGGCAGCAAGCGCAAGGCATGGACCGCGGGAGCAGTCGCAACCGCGATCGCCGCGGCGATCGCGCTGCTCGTCGCCGCCCCCGCCCAGGCGTGGACGGCCCCCGGCCCCACCGAATTCGGCGGCGCCTTCGCCGACGCCGCGGGCACCGGACCGGACCTGACCGACATCGTCCGCGCGCTGCCCGAGCACGACGCGGCCCCGGGCAGCGACTACCAGACCAGCGGCACCGGCGCCGCGCCCGCCCTGCAGCACGAACCGGCGCAGCCGGCGGCCGGTATCCAGATCATGCTCCCCATCAAAACCGAGGCGACGCAAGCGAATCCCGGAAAGCAGTACGCCACATGGCAGCCGGGGGACCAGCTCACGGTGAGCCTGCCGGCCGGCGTCACCTTCGCGGCGGCGCCGACGGTGGCGGTGTCGGAACTCTCCGATCTTGCCAGCGCGGCGACGCTCGCGGGCCACGCCGCCGACGGGGCGTCGGACCTGGATGCCGTCACCGCCACGTTGCAAACGGACGGCGGCGGCTCGGTCAGCCTGCGAAGGCCGGCGGTGACGGTGGCCCTGGCCGACGGCAATTCGAAGGCGGTCCTCACCGTCACCAACAACCAATGGGGATACGGCAAGAGCGATCCCGGTTACGGCGTGCGCTGGCTCAACCTGCAGTCCGCGACGATGATCAACGCCCAAACCGAAAGCACCGCAACGAGACCCGGATACGTGATCGCCCTGGGCAACGTCACCCTCGACGTCGCCGACACCGCGCACGGCGGCGCGATTGCCGCGACGGTGACGGGCACCAACACCAACGGCCTCGACCCGGAGAGCGGCTTCCCGAGGATTCCCGCCGTGGCCCCCGTCGCGTGCACGGTGGGCACCCTCGGCAGCACCAAGAACATCAGCTACGTCGGCGGCGCGACCACCATCGGCTGGCTGAGCCCCGTCGACATCGGCATAGCACCAACGAATCTGACCCCGACGCAGGATCCGCAGCCGCTCCCGGCACTGACGTTCACGGAGCACGACACCGACGGCTTCATCGCGGGCGCCGAATACACCGTCTCGGCAACGGCCCTCGGCAGCAGCGGCAACACCCTCGGGCCGGTGCTCTTCGACTTCCCCGCCCACAGCCCGGCAATCGGATACGAGGACGCGCAGGCATCCGGCAGCCCGACGCTCGCCGCGGGAAACTTCGCGCCGGTCCTCTCCTGGGACGGGAGCGGCGTGACCACCGACGTCCGCTTCACCGTCACGGCGGCCGACACCACCGCCATCGAAAGCCTGACGGTCACGGGCCTGCGCGTCGCGGGATACACCTACATCGACGGCGACGGCAGCCACACCGCGGCGTTCCCACCCGGCGCCGGCGTCGAGGTGCACCTGACGGTGCCGGTGCGGTCGGGCCTGAAGACCCCGGTCAACGACGCCTCGACCGTCGACTGCCTGAGTAGGCCCGGCGCGTCGACGATCTCGCACAGCCCGGCGGGCCCGGCGACCTACCAGCCCGCGGCGACGCTGCCGGTCCTTAAGAGCGCCAACCGGATTGCCGGTGCCGACCGGTACGACACGGCCGCCCGCATCGCGGCGGCGCTCCTCCCGGCCAACGCCGTCGTCCTGGCGAACGGCGAGAACCCGAAGCAGGGTTTCGACGCGCTGTCGGCGAACTTCCTCGCGGGCCGGCTGGCAACCGCCAACCCCGCCAACCCGGCAAACCCCGAAAACCCCGGCGGCCAAACGGATAACGGCGCCGAGGACGGCGCAACGAAACCCGCCCCCATCCTGCTGACCAAGGCCGGCGAGCTTCCGAACGCCACCGCGCGCGCCATCCGCGCGGCCCTGAAGGGTGCGCAGCACCCGACGATTTACCTGATGGGCCAACCAGATTCCATATCGGAAACGGTCGCGGCGCAGGCGAAAAGCATCGCGGCAACGGTCGCCGCGCCCGGCAGCGAACCGGTGATCATCCGGCTGGCCGGCAGTGACCGTTACGGGACGTCCACCGAGGCCGCGCGCACCGGCGCGGCGATCGAAAGCCCAAGCGCCGTCTCGATCGGCGCCGGCCAGCCCGCGCGGAAGACGGCGATCCTCGCCTCCGGGGAGCTCAACGCCGACGCGCTGGCCGCCGGGCCGCTGTCGGCCGCGCTGGGCCTGCCGGTGCTCCTCACCCGGGCGACGGCCCTGCCGGCCTCGGTCACGCGGGCGATCACCGACCTGGGGATCACCCAGCTCATCGTGCTGGGCGGGCCCGACCGCATCTCGCCGCAGGTGCTCGCGCACGCGCAGGCGGCGGGGGTCAAGAGCATCAAGCGGATCGCGGGGAACGACAGGTACGCCACGTCCGCGGATCTCTACGGCTTCGCGCGGGCGAGCGCCGCCGCCCGGGGCGGGGGCCTTTCGTGGAGTGCCGGGAGCGGCGTGTACCTCGCGAACGGCCTCACCGGCTTCCCGGACGCCCTGGCGGTCGGGCCGCTCGCCGCGTCGAAGGGTGCGCCGCTCCTCACCGTCCCGGCCGGCGCGCTGCCGCCGCCGGTCGCCGCCTTCCTGGTGGCGAACAGCGCGGGGATCGCGGCGGCCACCGCGCTGGGGCAGCCGGCGACGATCGCGGACTCGGTCCTGCTGGCGGCCAACGGGCTCCTTGGCTGAATCCCCGGTTGGATCGAAACGCCGGATCCACCGTGCGGGGACGTCGAGCGTCCCGGCCGGGGCGCGGCCGCGATCGGTTGCGCGGCTCGTGGCGGGTGGCTCCGCTGCATTGGTGCCGCCGCATACGGGTTCTCGGCGTGGCGCAGATCCTCGCGGGGGGCTTGGGCGGGGGTGACGACAGCCACGGCGCTGGGCCGGCCGGTAACGGGGGCGGTGGCCCGGGCGCTTCTGCGGGCGGGCAACGGGGTTGCCGGCTGCATCGGTGGCGCGGCTCCACGCGGGGGGCTCGGTCGGGGATGACGATAGCCACGGCGCTAGGCCGGCCGGTGGTGGTGTCGGAGGACCGGGCGCTTCTGCGGGCGGGCAACGGGGTTGCCGGCGGCATCGGTGGCGCGGCTCCCGGCTGGGCGCTCCGGCGGGGGTGACGATGGCCGCGGCGCTGGGCCGGCCGGTGGTGGTGTCGGAGGACCGGGCGCTTCTGCGGGCGGGCAACGGGCTCCTCGGTCGAATCGGCGCCCGCACCAGGGGTGCATCGAATCGGCCCTGGATCAGCGGCGTTTGAATCGGCAACCGGCGCCTGATTCGGTAGCGCGCGATCGACCTGGCACATCGTCGGTGCCGGCCGGGGCCCTGCCGCGACCGGTTGCGCGGCTGCTCGTGCGGAAATTCCGGCGGGGATGACGATGGCCACCGCGCAGGGCCGGCCGGGGGGCGGTGGCCCAGGCGGTCCCCATGGTCGACGGCCTCGTCGGCCATATCGGCAGCGCCGTGGGAACGGGGTGCGCCGGGTGGAACAGTGCCGGGTGGCAGCGCCCTGGGAACGGGGCGCGCCCGGTGGATCAGTGCCGGGGGGCAGCGCCGCGTGCATCGGCGCCTGGTGGATCGGCGCTGGTCGATCAGCGCCGGATGGATCGGCGCCGGGCGGATGAGCACCGGGCGATCACCCTCGTCACATCCGTCACGCGGCCGGCGCACCGGTTGCCCTATTCGTCCGGAACATCCGGCCTGGATGTCCGGCTTTAAGGATCTGTAATGTGCGACGCGCCGACAACGGGCCGTCGGCGCCTTGCGCATCAACGGTAACGGTGCGATATAGTCCGTGCGGGCCGTTCAGATAACGGTCTGTAGCGCGTCGCCTTCGGGTAAGGCGGACGGAGCTTGCTGTGCGTCACCGCACGGCGCGTGCGGGGGCGTCCTCGCGCACATGCCCTACCACTAGGAGGTTTGTAGTGAACCGAGGTAAAACCGCGCTGAGGAGAGGGGTCGCCGTAGCCTCGGCCGCAGCGATCGCCATCGCCGGCGCAGTGCTCGCCGCCCCCGCGGCCAGCGCGTGGACGGAGCCCATCGGGCCCATGTACGGCGGGATGGGAACAGGTCCCAACCTGACGGACATCGTCCGCGCCACCCCGATCGCCGACGCGCAGTACGTCGCGCTCCTGCCCGACGGGTCCACGGCCGCCAACGACCCGGATGAGGGTCACACAGGCTCCGCCCACCTCGAGGGCGCTTCCTATCAAGACTTCGGCCAGGCCGGGCCCTGGAACATCGGCTCGTACAACGGCCACAACTGGCAGTACCTGCGCAACTACGGTGGCACCGGCGTCGCGCCGATGCTGAACGTGGGCGGCAACGCCCAGGCCGGTAGCGGCATCCAGATCAAGCTGCCGATCGAGACGGTGCGGAGCGACGCCGGCTTCACCTGCACGGCGGGCTCCGGCACCACGGAACAAACCTCCTTCGACCCTGACGGCACTCCGGTCTACTGGTATGACCACGACACCAATTCCAGCCACAATCTGCCGATTGCGGATCCGGCAGCTACCGGGTGCTACAGCGATCTGATTGAGGGGGACGGCGAGGTCATCGCCGATCACTACCACTGGGCACCATCCGTCCCGGAGTACAACCTGATGCAGATGGCCACGTGGCGACCGGGTGACCAGTTGGTCGTCTCGCTGCCGCAGGGCGTCACCTTCGCGGCCACCCCGACCGTGGGCAACGTCCAGACCGGTACCACCGGGACCGGAGACACGCCGACGCCCGTCTACGGCTTGGTCCACCTGAACGACATGAGCAAGCTTGCCGGTTACAGCGGCCAGAACGCGCTCGGTGCAGCCATCGCGCATCCGCTGAGCTCGGCTATCAACTCGGTCCAGGCGACCGCTGCGCCCGCCGTGACGGTGGCGCTGTCCTCGGACAACACCAAGGCCATCCTGACCTTCACCAACAACCAGTGGGGCCAGACGGCCGCGAGCCAGTCGGGCTTCTACGACAGGGGCCGTCCGGTCACCAGTGCGGGCGACACCGCGCTGTACGACTTCGACGACGACATGGACTACATCAGCGGCGACGGCGGGTACCTGCTCTCGCTGGGCAACGTGCAGCTCGACGTGTCGCAGGACGTCAACGGCGGCGCCGTGCAGGCGACCGTGTCCGGCCGCAACACCAACGAGAAGTTCGGCACGTCGGCGTACGCCACCACCCCGGCGAACACGACGATCAGCCCGATCTGCCCGCTGTTCGTGGACGGTGCGAACTCCGACGTGAGCTACGTCGGCGGCGCGACCACCATCGGCTGGGTCATCCCGGTGAGCCTGACGGTGACCGGCAGCCCGCTGATGCCGAACAACGACGGCGTGCAGCCGCTGGGCGACGTGACGATCAACGAACTGGTCAAGAACGCCCTGCAGGACGGGACGTACACCCTGACGGGCCGCGTGCTCGACAGCGAGGGCGGGCACACCGACGCCCTCGACTTCGACCAGCCGAACTACGACGCGCCACAGAATGCCGACAATGCCGTGGCTACCGGCACTGGCGGTCTGACGGGCGGATCGTTCCTGCCATCCGGCCCGTGGACCGGGTCCCCGGACCTGACCAACACCATCACCTTCACGGTCGGCGGTAAGGACGATTCGGCCCTGCAGAGCCTCGTGATCAAGAACCTGCGCGTCGCGAACATCGACGAGCACTCGAAGGTTCGCCTCACGCTGACGCCGGTGCTGTTCGGTTACGACGCCGTCAACAACACCAGCGACGTCGGTTGCGTGACCGACGACGGTGATTCCGTCACCTCGCAGTCCCCGGACGGGCTGGGCGACTTCCACCCGACCGCGGATGTTCCGGTTTACGCGGAGTCGCAGCGCATCGCGGGCATGGACCGGTACGACACGGCCCGGCTGATCGCCAAGGAGATGTACCCGTTCATCGGCGAGGGCGAGCAGGAGGGACCGGTCTACGCCCGGGCAGTGGTGCTGGCCAACGGCGAGAACTACAAGCAGGGCTTCGACGCGCTGTCGGCCAACTACCTCGCCGCGCAGGTGACGAGGGACTGGCCCGAGTACCGCTCGGGTAACAAGAACATGTCCGCGCCGATCCTGCTGACCAAGTCCAACGAGTTGCCCGACACCACCGCGAACGCCTTGCGGGACGTGCTGGGTCGCGTGCACCAGAGCGGCACCGGTTACGTGTACGTGATGGGCAAGCAGGACTCGGTCTCCGACGCGGTGGTCGACCAGGTCAAGAACGTGTTCGCCTCGGTGTTCACCAACGTCCAGGTGATCCGGGTGGCCGGTTCCAACCGGTACATCACGTCCGCATACGCGGCGACGGTCAACGGCTCGGACAACAACGGTGCCGAAGTCGGCTCGTACAAGTTCACCTACACGCAGCCCGCGTACAAGACGGCGTTCCTGGCCTCCGGTGAGGTCAACGCCGACTCGCTGGCCGCGGGTCCGTTGAGCAACGACCTCGACATCCCGATGCTGCTGACCCCGGCCAGCGGCCTGCCGACCGAGATCGCCAACGTGATCCAGACGCTGAACATCCAGCAACTGATCGTGCTGGGCGGCACGGATCGCGTTCCCGACGCGGTCGTCGACCAGGCGAAGGCGGCCGGCGTCAAGGTCGTCAAGCGGATCGCCGGCACGGGCAACGACGGCCGGTTCGCCACCGCGGCGGACCTGTACACGTTCGCCCGGACGGAGGCGCCGAGCCCGGGTAAGGCCGGCGGCTTCCAGTGGGGTGTGAACCCGTACTGGAACGCGGACTTCGCGTTCCTGGCCAACGGCATCACCGGGTTCCCGGACGCGCTGACGGTCGGTCCGCTAGCCGCGTGGTTCGAGGCTCCGCTGCTGACCACGCGTCAGGACGTGCTGCCGCAGCCCGTCCAGGACTTCTTCACCGCGCAGAAGTTGGTCCCGGAGGGCTACTGGCTGCACGGCCACATCGGCCTGAGCTGGGTCGTCGGTTTGGGCCAGCAGGCAACGATCGCCAAGTCGGTCCTCGACAAGGCGAACGCCCTGCTGGGTTGGCCCGACGCCAGCTAGCAGCCCCGGGGACGGGCGCCCGTAGCGTGACGCCCGTTCCGTAATACCCCTGCAGGGCCGGGGGTCCGCCTCGAAAAGTGGGCGGGCCTCCGGCCCTGCCGTTTGTGCGGGGCCGGGTGCCCCGACGACGCCCGCGCCCATCCGATGCCGGCCGGGGCGGGCGGGAACCTGCCGTTTGTGCGGGACCGGAGACCCCGACGACGCCCGCGCCCATCCGATGCCGGCCCGGGCGGGCGGGGAGCTGCCGTTCGTGCAGGCAGCCGAGGCCAGACGACGCCCGTGCGCATCCGATGCCGGCCGGGGCCGGCGGGGACCTGCCGTTCGTGCAGGCAGCCGAGGCCAGACGACGCCCGTGCCCACCCGATGCCGGCCCGGGCCGGTCTGTGCACCACGCGACCTCGTCACGGGCTTCGCGCCCCTTGCAAGCGCTCTCGCGCCCTCGGAACCCATGCGCCGCCTCCACCGCGCGCCGCGCCTATCGGGAGTCGGAGGCCCAAGGGCGGCCCGCGCCGCCGGGCTCGGGCCGGGTCCTGACGCTGCGCCGCCGCCGGGTACGGTCCGGGGCGGGGCTCACTGCGCCCGGGCGGCGTGCCGCCGCGATCCGAGGGAGCCGCGCATGGAATGGACCGTCATCGCCGGCACTTCCCGCCCCCGAACGCGCCTCGCGCTGCTCATGATCCTGTTGCTGCTCGCAACCTGCCTGGCCGCTGCCCTCGCTCCCGCCGCGCACGCCGCCGACTCCTGCGTCGACGTGCGCTTCGTCGCGGTCCGCGGCTCCGGCGAGGCAGGCGGCGCGGCCGGTGCCACCGCCACCCAGCAGTACAACGACATCAAGCCATCGCTGCCGGGCGGGACCACCTCAAAGCTGAGCGGCATCGTCTATCCGGCGTTGCCGGACAACCTGGAAGACATCAACCTGGGCAATGCGGCCCAGATGTTGGCCACCTACAACGCGTCCGAGGCGGCCGGGGTCGCCAATCTCGGCGCGTACCTCGCGGGCCAGGCCGGCTGCATCGCCCAGGGCGAGCAGTGGGTGCTGCTGGGCTTCTCGCAGGGTGCGCAGGTCGTGGAGGACGTGATCGCCTCCGGGTCGCTGAGCGCCGCCCAGTTGGGGGCGATCGCCGCGGTGCTCGTCATCGCCTCGCCCATGTTCAACTCGGCAGAATCCTTCGACACCGGGACCTTCCAGCCCGGCACGAACGGCCTGTTCAGCCTGATCGGCGCCACCCGGCCCCTCGGCGCCCTGGGCGCCGTCTCCGGCAGGATCACCGCCTTCTGCGACGCGCATGACATCGTGTGCCAGGGCCTTTCGGGGGCGGACGCCGCCGTGCACGACGGGCTGCGCTACGTGAGCTCGTACCGGGCCGCCATGGCGTCGTTCGTCGCCGCGCGAGTGGCGGCGCCCGTCACCCCGCCGGGCGGGTCCGGGGGCACCGACGGCGCCGGCGGTTCCGGCGGCTCCGGCTCCGGCAGCTCCGGCTCCAACAGCGAGGGCGCGGCGCAGCGGATCGGCGGCGCCGATCGGTACGCGACATCGGCAGCGATCGCGGCGGCGTTCGGGAGATCCGGCGCGGTGGTGATCGCCAACGGCGAGGACGCCAAGGCCGGCTTCGACGCGCTGGCGGCCAACTACCTGGCCGGGCGGGTCGGCGGCACGGGCGGTGCGCCGATCCTGCTGACAAACGCGTCGGAGCTTCCGGCGGCGACCGCTGGTGCGCCGATCCTGCGGGCCGAGGCAGGGGAGCTTCCGGCGGCGGGCGCTGGTGCGCCCATCCTGCTGACCAAGGCGTCGGAGCTTCCGGCGGGTGGTGCGCCCATCCTGCTGACCAAGGCGTCGGAGCTTCCCCCGGCGACCGCGGCGGCCGTTCGCGCGGTGCTCGCCGGCGCGGCGCATCCGGCGGTGTACATCCTGGGCCGGGCCGACTCCGTGTCGGACGCGGTGGCGGCCGAACTCGCGTCCATCGCCGCCGATGTCGCCGGCGCCGCCGGGGATTACGTGCATCGCATCGGCGGCGCCGACAGGTACGCGACCTCGTCCCTCGTCTCGACCTTCCTGCCGACGGCCGACGTCGGGTCGTTCACCGTTGCGCCCGGCCAGGCCGCGGCGCTGCCCACCGCGATCCTCGCCTCGGGCGAGGTCAACGCGGATGCGCTCGCCGCCGGGCCGCTCTCGGACGCGCTGGGCATCCCGGTGCTGCTCACGACCGCCTCGGGGCTCCCCGACGCGGTCGCCGGCGCGATCACCAGCCTCGGGATCAAACAATTGCTGGTTCTCGGTGGCGCCGACCGGGTTTCGCAGCACGCGCTCGACCAGGCCGCGGCCGCGGGGGTGACGTCGACCCACCGGATCGCCGGTCCGGACCGGTACGCCACTGCCGCGGCGCTGTACACCTTCGCCCGGGGCGCCCTGGCCGGCGCGGGCGGGGAGCAATACGGCGCCGGGGCGGGCAACGGCACGTCGGTGTACCTGGCCAACGGGGTGACCGGCTTCCCGGACGCCCTCTCGGCCGGCCCGCTCGCCGGGAAGCACCAGGACGCGCTGCTCACCGTGCCCGGCCCCACCCTGCCCCTGCCGGCGGAGGCGTTCCTGAGGGCCAACTCCGCGGCGGTGAGCACCGTCATCGCCTTGGGCCGCACCCCCACGGTCGCCGCCGCCGCCCTCGCGGTCGCGAAAGCCGCCCTGTCGTAGGTGGAGATGTCAGGCGATGGCGTAGTTGAAGCGCCGTGCAGCAGCGTTGACGATCGGGGCAAGCACAGGGTCGAGCAGCGCTCGGCTCAGTTCGGGAGCGGCGGGAAAGGAGTCCTGGGCCGGCGTGAACAAGGTGGCGGCTTGGCTTCCGGCCATAGCGGAGGTGTGGAGCAGGCCGTCGACGTGGGCGGGGTGGTCGTGGATGGCGTGTGCCCAGGTGCGGCAGTAGTCGTGGCGGCCGGTGGTCAGGGCGTGCGATGCGCCGTTGGCCGCCGGCCACGATCCCGTCAAGTCCAGCAGTGCCAGCGGCCGTGTTGTGCGCCAGGCTGTCAAGTACAGCGTGCGGGCGGCGCGGTTGATCGTCCGCGCTCGCTGGAATACCTCGGCGAACGTGGTGTAGGGGTCGAGGGCTGTGTAGGCGACGCCATAGCCGGCGTGCACACCGACGGATGGCGGATGCGGATCGAACCGGCCGGACGTGGGACCGTAGAACCGCAGCGTGTTCCACGGGCTGACGTGCGGCCCGCTGGTGGGGTGGATTCGCCACAGCACCGTCCGGGTAGGAAGGGTCGTCACGTCGTGCGCGGTGATCCTCAGCCCTGTTGGCGGTCGGGCCGGGAGCTTTACCACTCGTAAAGATCCTGCAGGATGCTGCGCACCGCGGCGGCGTCTTGGCCGGCGAGCAGCCAGTCGCGCGGCGTGATGGCAGCCCCCGCCAGATCCAGGTCGGACTGCGGGGTGACGATGAAGCGGGCCAGTTCGATGGGAGCCACATCGCCGACGACGGCGAGAACGGCCCGCAGGCCCCGTAGCGGCTCGGGCGGGGTGCTGTCGGTCAACTGCCAACGCGGGAGTCGGAGCTGTCGTCCGACTTTGAAGGCGTACAGGCTGCGGTCGGAGATACGGTGCCGGATCCGGCTGGCATCGACGCCGAGCAGTTCGGCTGCTTCTTGCACAGACCAGGAAGCGGCCGCGAGGTCGATGATGTCGCTGGCCGCCTGGTGCGCCTCCTGCGTTGCATCCTCGGCGACATCGACCCCTATGCCTTCACCGGCAAGGAACTTCCGCTCCGCTACTGTCAGTTCGACATTGCGCGCCTTGGGCCTGTCGGCCAGTTCCGCACCGAGCGCCGCAGCAAAGTCCGCTTCGGCCAGCCCATCCGCGTACGTGTCCAGAACCTGTTGCACCGTGATCGTCATTGTCGGCACCTCCGCACGCCAATCGTACGTCACGATGTATGTGCGGACTTGATTCCTTGTCGATTGGTCGGCCGATCGCCGATCGGCGCGGCAATGCCCTGCCGGCGGAGGCGTTCCTGAAGGCCAACTCCGGAGCAGTGAGCACCGTCATCGCCTTGGGCCGCACCCCCACGGTCGCCGCCGCCGTCCTCGCCGCCGCGAAAGCCGCACTGTCGTAACGTATTTGCCGTGCGATCGAGCGCGCGTACCCGCGCGTCTGCCGTTCTCCCCGTGGCCCCGCGCCGGCGGGTCCGTGCGCGCCGGACCCGCCGCCCCGGGCATCCCGGCGGCACCTCGATGGGCAGGATTCGACGCTCGCCAGGTGTGCCCGCCGCCTTCCGGGCGCTTCCTGCGAGGTTGCGTGTGATTTGCGCGAAACGCCTAAACACAGCGTGTGACCGGTCGATCACCGTGTGTATAGTCCGCTCAGCGGTCTGAGCTAATTGTCCGTGTAGTCCTCAATGACTGGAGCCGTAATGCTCGTTGGCACCAACTCGTCGCATTCCATCGGAACCTCGTCCAGCCGCGGCATGGCTGCTCGCGTCGCCGGCGCCTGCTTCGCGGCCGCGACGTTCCTGGCGTTCGGGCTGTTCTATGGCCCCGCCGCGCCCGCGCACGCGGACCCCACGACGGTGACCGACGACTTAGGGGTCATCGCCGCGTTCTCGGGCGCCACATCGACGGCGTCGACGATCAAGCTCGGGAATGACATCACCGTCGACCAGAGCCTGACGCTTGATGCCGGCGAGGTTCTCGTCATCGACCTCGACGGCCACACCCTCACCGTGAACGGGTCGAACGGCACCTCCGGAGGCGCTGGTAACGACGGCTCGGACGGCGCGAATCCGGGTGATGACGGAGGCGATGGCGGGAACGGCTCGCCGGGAGAGCCAGGCGGTGACGGAGGTAACGCCAGCCACGGAGCCGATGGAACCGGCGCCAACGTCAACGGTGGGGACGGAGGTAACGGGGGCAACGCCGGAGACGGCGGTGACGGCTCTGCGGGCCTGACGAACCACGGAACGTTGGTCCTGATCAACGGCTCGGTCACCGCCTACGGCGCCAACGGCGGCAACGGCGGTGACGGTGGCAGCGGCGGCAACGGCGGTGACGGAGCCGACAATTATCCGGACAGTAGTGCCGGCGGTGGCGGCGGTGACGGCGGTGCCGGCGGTGCCGGCGGTGACGGCGGGATCGGCGTCTTCAGCGACGGGATCCTGGCGTGGATCGACGGCGCAGCGTTGGCCGGCTACGGCGGCAAGGGCGGAGCCGGCGGATCGGCTGGAGCCGGCGGTGCAGGCGGCTCCGGTGTCGGCGGCGAGGGTGGTGGCGTCGACGGCGACCCCGGCACCGGCGGGGCATCCGGTGTAGCGGGCGCGCCCGGCGTCGACTATGACTTGCCGCTGACTTCGCTGGGCCTTGAGGCGCCCGATGCGGACGACTCGCATGGCGTTTACGCGAATGCGCCCACGGTCGGAGCCGCCACGTCGGCGCTCGCCCTGGTGCTTCCCGGTTGGCCGGCCCGGGCCGGCTACACCTTCGACGGCTGGTTCGACGCGGCGACCGGCGGGACGAAAGCGGAAGACGGTGACCCCGTCGGCCTGGATCAGACGTTGTACGCGCACTGGACGGCCGACTACGTCGTCACCTTCGACAGTGCCGGTGGTTCCGCGGTTCCGTCGGGCTCGGCCAGTCCCGGGTCGACGATCGGCACCGCGCCGACGTCCACCCGCACCGGCTACACGCTGAACGGTTGGTACACGGCCGCGTCCGGTGGCACGGCGTGGGACTTCGCGAAGGATACGGTCGCCGGC
>CAZUXD010000003.1:0-49082 GCA_964624455.1 uncultured Actinomycetes bacterium
GAGGCCCCGACCCGCGACCTCACCCGCAAACGCGGGTCACCCCATACCGTCTAGGGCGCCGCTCGGCGCGGCGAATGCTGCCATTGTGTCGTCATCGGTGAACTCGGCCTCGCCGAGCACGAGACCGGCGAGTGCGTCCTCGAAGAGGTCGGCGCCGAGCGGCGGGATGCTCAGCCGGGTCTTGCGAAGCGTCGCGGCGGGCAGTTGCGCCATGAGGTCGTACTCGTCCGCGGTCAGGTACATCGTCGTGATCAGCCCCGGGCCTCCACTGGGCGCGGGTAGCTTCTGTGTGAGCTTGTGGACGATTGACCGCTCGGTCCCGTCCGGCGCGATCTCGGCGGCCCGGCGAAGGCGTATCCGGGTGCGCGGCAGATAGCGGTCGACGATGCGCACCGTGCGGTCCACCTGGCCGGCCGGTTGGGCCCCGAACAGGAACCTCCGCTCGCGTTCGCGACGCGCATACTTGCGCTCCTTGCCCGCCGGCGCCGCGTCGTTGAGCACGACCAAGAGTCTGCCAGGCGCACGTCCGCAGCGGATCCACCAGGGCGCAACGCTTCCGAGGCAGGTCGGTTACAGGTCGAACATGGCCGCCAGCACGTTGCGGATCTGCTGGAGTACCACTGGGCCGACGTTGCCGGTGTGCGCCGCGATCCGGCCGATGGCCACCGCCCGCACGTGTTGACATTGAGCGGCCGAGGGTGCGCGGAGTCCGTTGCGATCGTCCGGTTCGATTGCCACTTCGGCACCGCTGTCTCGAAGCGTCCGGGTCAGCGGCACCACCTGCACAACGTTGGGGCGGCCTCTGAGGATCCTCGCCGCGGTCACGACGATCGCTGGACGGACCAGCCCGGCCTCGGAACCCGAAGGAGTGCCGAGATCGAGTTCGACGACGTCACCCAGCGTCAGCATCGAGCCAGGCGGTTTCCTCATCGGACAGCGGTGCGGAGAGGTCGCGGCCGATGTCATCTTGGAGCAGCAGCCGAACGGCCCGGGAGACCGTGTCGGCGACAGTTTGGTGGCGCTGGTTGGCAAGCCGTCGCAACTCACGATGGGTGGTCCGGCTGATCCGGATCGTTGTTGTCGTGTCGGACATGGTTACATCCTAGTGCTTGTAGATCTGTTAGTCTACAGCCGAATGTAGATCGGGTTTATCAACAGCAACTCATCTTGCTGCCGAACTCACGTCCAGATGAGCTGCGCGCCGGCGGCAAGATCTCAGGCGCGAATCAGGATGGCGCCGCACTCGGGGCAGCGCTGCACCGAATCGGCCGCGGCGGTACGGATCTGGTCCAGGGCCTGCCGGTCCAATGACATCTGACAGGCGCTGCACCGCTCGCCGATCAAGGAACCGGCCCCGGCCTTGCCGGTCGAGCGGATCCGGTCGTAGAGCGCCAGCAGCGCTTCCGGCACCGCGGAGATCAACCCTGTCCGCTGCGCCTTCAGAGTTGCCAACTCCTCGTCGATCGCACCGAACTGCTGGTCGCGCACGACGGCGGCCTGCTCCGCCCCGGCCCGGACGACCCCCAACTCGGCCCGGATCTGGCCCAAAGCCGTGGCCGCATCCTCGCGCCGCTGCATGAGCTCCAGCGCGTCGTCCTCGAGAGCGTCCTGCCGCCGGCCGAGCGATTCCACCTCGCTCTGCAGATTCGTCAACTCCTTGGCGGACACTGCGCCGGAGGCGAGCAGCCCGCGGTCCCGGTCCGCGCGCAGCCGGACGGATTCGATCTCGTCATCGAGTTTCCGGGTCGCGCGGTCCAGGTCGCCGACTTCGGTCTGCGCCAGCACCAACCGGGATTCCAGGTCATCGATCCTGGCCGAGGCCTCCGCGATCACGGCCAGCTCCGGCAGCGTCCGGCGGCGATGTCCGGCCGCGTCGATCGCGTGGTCGACCTCCGCGAGTTCCAGGATCCGTTGCTGCGCGGCTGGGTCGGCGGTCGGCACTATACGGACTCCTTCGGATCGGCGGCAGTGAACGTGGCGCTGAACGCGACGATGGGCACGGCGCTGGACACAGCGCTGGACAGAGTGGAGACCGCCACGGTTCCCGCCGGCAGATGCGGCAGCGCACGCGCGCTGTGCGGGCAACGTCCTGCGCCGGCCGCCGGATGCCGGGCGCGCGGAGCCACACGCTGCAACGCCATCACCCCGCTGCCCTCGATGAGTGGTGCACCGTCCACGGATCGGTCCGCCTGGTGGACACCGTCACCGCGACGGTACCGCCAGTAGCCCGCGTGATCACCCCCGCCGCCCGCTCCAACCACGGCCATTCCCCGGCCCAGTGCGAAACCTCGACCACGGCCGGGCGGGCGGAATCCGCGACATGCTCGGCGACCACGTGGTGCGACAGGTCCGAGGTGAGGTAGGCGTCGGCGCCTGCGCCGGTCACCGCTTCCAGCTCGCCGCCGCCGGCGCCGCCGCACACCGCCGCATGCACCACGAGCCGTTCCGGATCTCCCGCGGCCCGGACCCCGGCTGCCGTCGCCGGCAGTGCCGCGGCGATCAGGCGGGCCCATTCCTTCAGCGCCACCGGCTCTTTGAGCCGGCCGACGCGGCCGAGACCGGCGGTGGCGGGCGCGGTCGGCTGGGTCTGGTAGATGTCGAATGCCGGTTCCTCGTAGGGGTGTGCCGCCCGAAGCGCCGTCACCACCTCGCTTCGACGGGCCGGCGGCAGCACCATCTCCACGCGATTCTCCGCCACCCGTTCGGCCCGACCGACGGCACCGATGGCGGGGTGGGCGCCCGGCAGCGGCCGGAACCGGCCTTCGCCGGCGGACACGAATGCGGCGTCGCAATAGTCGCCGAGCCGGCCCGCTCCGGCGGCGGCCAGCGCCGCGATCAGCCGATCGGTGTCGGCTACCGGGACGAACACCACGATCTTCTCCAGCGCCGGCCGGGGCAGCGGAACCAGCGGTCGGGTGTCGACTAGTCCGACCGCTTCGGCGAGTGCGTCGGCCACCCCGCCCGGCGCCCGATCGGCGTTGGTGTGTGCCGCGAAGTGCGCGATGCCGGCCCGGATCAGCGGATGCAGCAGCGATCCCTTGGGCGTGTCGGCGGCCACCGACTGCACCGCGCGAAAGAGCAACGGGTGGTGCGTCACCAGCAACTGGGCGTCGATCTCGGCGGCCTCGGCGACGGTCACCGGGTCGACGTCGACCGCCAGCAGGACGCGCTCGACTGCCTGGTCCAGGTCCCCGGTCGTTAAGCCGATGCCGGTGTCCCATGGTTCTGCCAGCGACCGCGGATACGCGGCGTCCAGCGCCGAGATCACCTGTCGCAGTGGCACCGGCATCTCCGTTGCGTCACCCCTTCGCCACTTCCCGGCCGCGGTACAGCGCGGGCCCGATCGCCCTCCAGTCTGGCAGGCCACAATGGACGCGTGAAGGAGCACACCGACCAGCACCAGGACCATCCCTCCGGCTCGGGCACCAGCCGGCGCCCGGGCCGCCGCACACTCACCGGCGAACCGGCGTCGCAGGTGCCGGGCAGCTTCCGGGTTCTGGTGGTGTGCACCGGCAACATCTGCCGCTCGCCGATGGCGGAGCACGTGTTGCGCCGCGCCTTCGAGGAGGCGGGTCTCGGCGCGCAGGTGACGGTATCCAGCGCGGGCACCGGGGCCTGGCACGTCGGCCTGGGCGCGTATCCCCCGGCGCAGCGCATACTGGCGGCCGCCGGATACCCCACCGAGCATGTGGCTCGGCAGATCACGAAGCGGATGGTCGAGAACGCCGACCTGGTGCTGGCCGCCGACCGCGGGCATCTTCGCGCGCTGCGGGCGCTGACGAGGGGCCGGGATCGGGTCGAGTTGCTGCGATCGTTCGACCCGGCCGCCGACGGCGACGACATCCCGGATCCCTACGGTTATCCGGACGAGGAGTACTGGGAGGTGCTGGCGATGCTGAAGGCGGCCGCGCCCGGCGTCGTCGAGCACGTCAGGACACTCGTGGCGTGAGCCGGTACGGAGATGGTGCGAGCCTAGGCCGGAGCGACGTGAACGCATCCGGACCCGTCGGCGAGGCGCCACCGCGGTCGCCGCGAGACCAGCCACGCCGCGGCATCGGCGCCCGGCTGCGCTTCCTGGTTTCCCCGCGATGGATCGCGCTGATCATCGGTGCGATCTCGTTCGCGCTGGCGTGCTACCTGATCCTGGCGCCCTGGCAGTTCGGCCGCAACGCCGAGCGGTCTGCGGAGAACGCGGCGATCGCCGCCGCGGTCGCCGCCCAACCGGTCGACATCGCAGAGTTGATGTCGACGACGGCGCAGCCCTCGCCGGAGGTGCTGTGGCGGTCGGTCACCGTCACCGGCACCTTCGATCCGGGACGTCAGGCGTACGTCCGGTTGCGGCACGACAACTCCGGCAGTCCGGCGTCGGAGGTGGTGGTGCCGCTGATCACCGCGGATGGCACGGCGGTGCTGGTCGACCGCGGGTACGTGTCGTTCACCTCCGTCCAGCAGGGCGAGGCGCTGCCTGCGTTGCCGACTGGCATGGTGACCGTCACCGGTCGGGTACAGGCGGACGAGAACGATCCGAGGCACCGCGCGCCCGTCGTCGCGCCGGACGGCCGAATGCAATATCTCGCAGCCGGTTCCGAGATCGCCGGGTCCGGACGGGTTTTTCGCGGGTACCTGCAACTGACCGCCGAGTCGCCGGGCGTCATCCGACCGATCGGCCTGCCACAGCAGGAGCCCGGGCCGTTCTTCTCCTACGCGTTGCAGTGGTGGGCATTCGGCGCCATCGCGGTACTGGGCATCGGGTATTTCATCTATCGAGAGGTGAGCGATCCGGTGACCGGCGACATCTACCTCCCGGCCGAAGGCGGTGACGCACCCGAAGACGGTGACGCAGCCCAAGGCGGCGACGCACCCCAAGGCGGCGACCCAGCCCAAGGCGGTGACGCAGCCCCAGGCGGCGACGCACCCCAAGGCGGTGACGCAGCCGCGGGTGAGCCCGCCGCCGTGCCGACCATCGCCGAACCGGACCATGCCCTGGCCGCAGCGCCGTCGCGCCCGGCGACCGAGGAACGAAGCGAGCGCCGCGGACGGCGCTCTCGGTTCGACAAGTCGCAGCTGTACGACCCGCAGTGATCCTCCCGGCACCGGTATCTCCCAGCACGGCACGTCGCGGCGTGCCGAACGTTTGAGCCGCGCGCCCCGCTGCGCAGGCGTTCCGATGATCGGTCGGTCGGGCCGACGAGGAAGCCGCGAACCAGGCGTGGGCGGCTCGCGCCGGCTACCGCCTCGGCTGCACGCCAGGCGGCTTCGCCGGCTCCGGCGGGTCGAGCAGCCCGGCGAGCAGGACTGCCGCCACCGCCGCGATCACCAATCCCGATACGGCGGCGATGACCGGCCCCACGCCGGCGGCACCGGCACCATCTGGCAACACCCCGACGGCGTCGCCCGGATCCAGCCCTTTTGCAACCGACCACCCCGCCGCGAACAGCCCGCACAGCCCGAGCAGGACGCCTACTGTCCGGTGCGGCCGGGCGCCCGCGCCGGTGGCGGTGAGGATCGCGGCCGCAACCACCGTCACCGCGCCGGCTATCAGCACCGGCAGCGCGGGACGATAGCTGCCCATGCCGGCCATGAGCGTGTTGAGATTCGTCCCGTCGACCAGCGGGTCGCCACCGGAGATCACACCCCATCCCGAGATCGAGGTGCGGCCCCCACCGACCATCCGAGTGGTGATCCAACCGGCGAACGTCGATCCGATCAGCATCAGCCCGGCGGCGCCGGCCAGCAGGCCGGCGGCGATCCGCGGCCGGCGGCGGGTATCACTCACGTGTCGGGACTCCCTCGGTCGGACGCAGGGGCGGGCGGATCGCATCCGGCCCGATCATCGCCGGGCTCTTGCCTCTGCTGGCCGGCGCGATCGCAGATTGATCCAGCACGGGATCGCGAAACAGGGCGGGGTCGCTGTCATCCTCGATAGATTGTGGATCGATGGCCGAGCCCAATAGCGATGATTGCGAGTTCTTCGTCGCGGATCTCGGCGAGGATCCGCCAGTCGCCGATCCGATAGCTCCAGTACCCGCTGAGGTTGCCGGTCAAGCCTTTGCCACGCAGCCGCGGGTCATCGAGTTCACAGACGGAATCGAGGTACGCCTTGACACGACGCAGCACGGCCTGGTCCAGGTTCCGGGCCGCCTTGTCGAATTGCGGGGATGTACGAAGCCGCCATCTGCTCACACTCCGAGTTCATCCCACAGCTCGTCAGCGGGACGGCTCGACCTGCCCGACCCTTCCCAGTCGCGTATGACCTCGTCGGCCCAGAACCGCTCCTCGAGATCAGCCAGGTGTTCGTGAATCGCCTCGCGCACGTAGAACGTCTTCGATCGTCCGGTACGTTGCGCCAGTTCCGATAGCCTTGCGTCGTCCTCTGCCGTCAGTCTGATCGAGATCGCCACGGCCGTCACCTCCTTGCGATACAAGTATCGCACAGAATTACCGACAATGAACGGGCCCACTCAAATCCAAGGGGGCCGCGCGCTCGGCTGCCCGTTTCCGGGACTGCCTTCCTTCCCGCCGGCCGGCGCCGGCAGGGCCGTCCGTGCCCCCGCGCCTGGATACCATCCGCGAGTGAACCCACAATCGACCCGATCCACCGGCCCCTCGTGGCCGGCCGGCGTTCCACGCACGCCCGACGGCGAGGAGCCCGAGCGGCCCACCCACCGGCTGATCCACCTGTCGGACACGCACCTGACTTCGCCGGGGGTTCGTTACAACGCCGTCATCGACGCCGACGCCGCGCTGGCGCGGGCAGTGCGGCTGCTGCAAGACGCCATCGCCGCCGGGAGCCGGATCGACGCCCTGATCGCGTCCGGCGACTTGACCGACACCGGCGAGGTCGACGCCTACGGCCGGGTGCGATCGGCGCTTGGGTCGCTGGGCCTCCCGGTGATCTGGGCCACCGGCAACCACGACGTGCGCACCGCGTTCCACCGGCACATCCTCGACCGGCCGAGCGATCCGGACGCCGTGCTGCAGGTTCACGACCTCGCAGGGCTGCGGGTGATCGTGCTGGATTCGACCGTGCCGGGCGCCGGTGACGGGGTGCTGGAACCCGCCCACCTGGCCGCCTTGCGCGAGGCGCTGCGGTCGCCCGCGCCGCACGGGAGCATCGTGGTCCTGCACCACCCGCCGATCCCGCCGCCCTCGCCGCTGCTGACCTATTTCGCCCTGCATCGCCGGTCGCGAAACGCGTTGGCGCAGGCGCTGATCGGGACCGACGTGCGGCTGGTGCTCGCCGGGCACCACCACCTGGCACAATCCGGCATGCTTGGCGCGGTACCGGTGGCGGTGGCTGGTTCGGTGGCGATCCGGACCGATCCGCTTGCGCCGCCCGATCGCGAGCGAACCACGCAGTCCGCGTCGCTGAACCTGGTGACGCTCTATCCCGGCACCGTCACGGTCTCGGTGGTGCCCGTCGACGGTGCGCCTACCGCCTTCGACCTCTCGCCGCACGAGGTGGCGAACGTGATCCGGGGGTCGCGAGACGTTGCCATGCCGTAGGTGCAAGAGCCCGCGCAACCGGTGCCGAATCGACCATTCCGGAACGCCCCGCAACCGCTGATCCGATCCGGCGGCGAGCGTACCGGCCGTCCCGGGCGCCTCGGCTCACGCCTCGACGAAACCCCGTAGGTCCCCACGAGCGGTGTCGAAGCGTTCGACCACGGCGCTGACCCGGCCGGGGGTCTGTGACCCCCGGAGCAATTCCAGCAGGCGTTCGCAGCGCTGCCGGGTGCCCTCGGCGACGACCTCCACCCGGCCGTCGGCCCGGTTCGTTGCGCGTCCCACCAGCCCCAACTCCAAGGCGCGCGCCCGGGTCCACCAGCGGAAGCCGACGCCCTGAACGTGCCCGTGCACCCAGACCGTCATCCGCACCGGATCCTCCGTCACCGTCCCATGATGCGCGCCGCGCCCGGACGGGTGCCGGCTTGACCGGTGACGTCAGACCCGGAATACTGACGTCAGCATGACGTCACAATTGCCAATGAGGAGCGTCAATATGACATCATCAAACGATCTGATGATCGAAGCCCACGGACTGGCCAAGACCTACAACGGCCGCCGCACGCCGGTGCACGCCGTCAAGGGCGTCGACCTGCGGGTCGCGGCGGGCGAGATCGTCGGCTTCCTCGGGCCGAACGGGGCCGGCAAAACCACCACGTTGCAGATGCTCACCACCCTGCTGCGCCCGACGTCCGGATCGGCCAGGGTCGCCGGCCACGACCTCGCCGCCGACCCGACCGGCGTACGGCGGTCCATCGGATACGTCGCCCAGGGCGGCAGCGCCGCCTCGGACGCGCGGGTCGGCGAGGAACTCATGTTTCAGGCCCGCTTCTACGGGCTGAGCCTGGCCAAGGCCCGGGAGCGGACCGCGGACCTGCTCGAGCGGATGGACCTTCCCGGCCTCGGCGGGCGCGACGTCAAGACGCTGTCCGGCGGGCAACGACGCCGCCTGGACATCGCGCTCGGCCTGATCCACACCCCGGCGCTGGTGTTCCTGGACGAGCCCACCACCGGGCTCGATCCGCAGAGCCGGTCGAACATGTGGGGTCACATCGCCGGCATGCGCGAGAAGCACGGCACCACCTTGTTCATCACCACGCACCATCTCGACGAGGCGGACGCGCTGTGCGACCGGATCCTGGTGATCGACGACGGGCGGATCGTCGCCTCGGGCACGCCCGACCAACTGAAGAGCCAAGTCTCCGGGGATCTGGTGACGATCACGGTCGACGGGGATCTGCGGCCCGCGTCCGAGATCGCCCAGCGGTGCGCCGGCAGTTCGCCGGTGGAGATCGCCGACGGGACGGTCAGTTTCCGGGCGCCGCGCGGCGAGCGGGTTGCGATGGAACTGCTCCGCCGACTCGACGCCGCCGATGTCGACTTGGCGGGCCTGTCCGTGCAACGACCCACCTTGGACGACGTCTTCCTCACCCTGACCGGACGGTCTCTCCGCGAGGACGTCCCGCAACTCAGCACCGGCACGGACGGGGAGGCAGCCTGAGATGAGCGCCACCGTGCACACGGCGCGGCCGGTCAGCCCAGCACCCCTGACGGCCGGTCCGGTCAGCCTGCTGCGAGACACCGGCCTGGTCTTCAGCCGCGCGATGCGGCTCAGCCTTCGCAACCCGGTGTGGACCGTGATGGGCCTGGGACAACCGCTGCTGTACCTGTTCTTCTTCGGCCCGCTGCTGACCAAGATCACCGGGCTGCCCGGCTTCCCGCCGGGAGATCCGTGGCAGATCTTCGTCCCGGCGATCATGGTGATGCTGGGGCTGTTCGGCGCGGCGTTCGTCGGTTTCGGGCTGGTCTCCGAGTGGCGCGACGGCGTCATCGATCGGATGCGCGTGACTCCGATGAGCCGGTTCTCACTGCTCGCCGGCCGGGTCCTGCGAGATGTCGTCGTGCTCGCGGTACAGGCCGTGCTGCTGGTGCTGGCCGGTATCGGCATGGGGCTCCGCGCGCCGGTGATCGGGGTCGTGGTCGGGATCGTGCTCGTCTCGGTGATGGGCGCCACCATGTCGGCCGTCTCGTACGCGGTCGCCCTCATCCTGAAGAGCGAAGATGCGCTGGCGCCGCTGCTGAACGGCGTCCTGCTGCCGGTGATGCTGCTGTCCGGAATCATGCTGCCGATCACCCGCGGGCTGGCCCCTGCCTGGTTGTACTACATTTCGCGGATCAACCCGATGTCCTATGTGGTCGAGGGGGCGCGCGCCGCGTTCCTGGGCAGCTTCGGGGATCACCAGTTCTGGGTCGGCCTCGGGGTGGCCGCCGCGCTGGCCGTGGTCGGTCTCGGTTGGGCCACCCGCACGTTCACCCGGCAGTCGGCCTGATCGGCGTTGCCGGGTCGGCCGGCCGGGGTGGCCGGCCAGCGAAGGCTTGGACGGCGGCTTCGTCACGCCGGCGGTTGCCTTCGCTGGCAGCGCGGGCGGAAGAACGACGAGCGGTTCATGAACGCCTCGCGGCGGATCGGGCTGCCGCACCGGCGGCATGGCAGCCCGGCCCGGCCGTACACGTCGAGCGAGCGCTCGAAGTAGCCGACTCGACACGTTTGTGACGTTCACTCACAAGCGAGTCGAGTCGCCAGTCGACTCGCGATTGAATCGGCACTCGACTCGCACTCCTGGGGGTGGGCGTGGCTGCCGCGATATTGCTCGTAGACCTTGCGGGGTCTACACTCGTTCTGTGTGGAGCGTGGACATCGAGCTGATCGCGGAATGGCTCGCTTCGCTGGACGGCGACTCGCGCGAGCAGGTGGTCGCCGCCGTCGAGTTGCTGGAAGATCGCGGCCCGCAGCTCGGACGGCCCATCGTCGACACGGTGACGGCGTCAAGGCATCGCAACACGAAGGAGCTCCGACCAGGATCCTCCGGGCGCTCCGAGCTCCGGGTCCTGTTCGCCTTCGACCCCGAGCGATCGGCGATCCTCCTGATCGCCGGCGACAAGGCGGGCAACTGGTTCCGCTGGTACAAGAAGAACATCCCGCGGGCCGACGACCTGTTCGACGACCACCTGCGCAGGCTGAGAGGAGAGTGACTGAGATGACCATGACCCTGAAGGACTTCGTCGCCGAGCACCCCGTGGATCGGGAGCGCGTCGAGGCGCACAAGGAGCGGATGCTCGCCGAGGTCCGCGCCTACCGCCTCCGCGAGCTGCGGGAACAGGCCGGACTCACCCAGGCGCAACTCGCCGAGCGAATCGGCGTCGGCCAGCGCCAGGTCTCCAAGATCGAGCACGGCGACCTCGACAGCGCGAAGATCGGCACGATCCGCAGCTACCTCGAGGCCGTCGGCGGCGGACTCGCGATCGAGTACGTCGTGGGCGATCAGCGCATCCAGGTTGCCTGACGCCGAGCAGACCACCCGTCTATGGTCGCGCTGGCACGACCGCTCGTCTAGCGTATTTGCTGGCAGCGCGGGCAGAAGAACGACGAGCGGTTCATGAACGCCTCGCGGCGGATCGGGCTGCCGCACCGGCGGCATGGCAGCCCGGCCCGGCCGTACACGTCGAGCGAGCGCTCGAAGTAGCCGGACTCCCCGTTGACGTCGACATACAGCGCGTCGAACGAGGTGCCGCCGGCCCGAAGCGCCCGACGCATCACCGAC
Source organism: uncultured Actinomycetes bacterium (assembly GCA_964624455.1). GTDB lineage: Bacteria > Actinomycetota > Actinomycetes > Mycobacteriales > Nakamurellaceae > Nakamurella. The sequence goes on from CAZUXD010000003.1 coordinate 11,109, forward strand.
GTCGCCGCGTCCAGCACGGCGCCGACCGTGCGGGTGGCCAGCGAGGCGGTGGTGCGCAGGTAATGCACCCGGGCCGCCCACAGCGCTTCGTCGGCGTAGATGTTCCCGATGCCCGACACCACGGTCTGATCGAGGATCGCGCGCTTGATCGTGGTGCGCCGGGCCCTGATGTGACGAACCGTCGCCGTCCGGTCGAACGCCGGATCGAGCGGATCACGGGCGATGTGGCAGATGGGCGCGGGCAATTCCGCGCCGCCGGGTGCCAGCAGCAGGCCGCCGAAGGTGCGCTGGTCGACGAAGTCGATGCTCGGCCCCCGGTCGGTGAGGTGGATGCGTACCCGCAGGTGCCGGGTGAGCCGCTCGCTGGTGCCGATCCGGAACTGTCCGCTCATCCCCAGATGGGCCACCACCGCGTCGCCGCCGTCGAGCGCCCACCACAGGTACTTGCCGCGGCGCCGCACGTCCAGCACGGTGCGCCCGGCCAGCGCCGCGGCGAAATCGGCGGGGCCGGCGAGGTGCCGCCGGACCGAGCGGGCGCCGAGCGGCCCGAAGATCTCAACCGCCGCAATGGTTCGGCCGACCAGCGCCGCCAGCAGCCCGGCTCGCACGACCTCGACCTCGGGCAGCTCAGGCACTTCCCACCTCAGGAAACTGCCGGCTGCTCCGCGCGTTCGCTCAGAACCCGCCAGGCCTCGGAAGCCGCCTGCTGCTCGGCCTCCTTCTTGGTGTGCCCGACGCCGCTGCCCAACGCCTCTCCGGCCACCACCGCGCGAGCGGTGAAGGTCTTGGCGTGATCCGGCCCCTCCTCGTCCACCTGGTACTCGGGCACGCCGGCGCCGACGGTCGCGGACAGCTCCTGCAGCGAGGTCTTCCAGTCCAGGCCGGCCCCCAGCAACGGGGCGGACTCCAGCAACTCCGCGAAGATCCGTTCCACCATGTCGCGAACGGGCTGCAGACCATGTTCGAGGTACAGCGCGCCGAGCAGCGCCTCGACGGCGTCGGCCACGATCGAGGGTTTCCCCCGACCCCCCGTCATCTCCTCGCCCCGGCCGAGCAGCAACAACTCCCCCAGGCCCAGGCCCGCGCCGATCCCCGCCAACGCGTGCATGTTGACGATGGAGGCGCGCAGCTTGGCCAGTTGGCCCTCCGGCAGGTCCGGATGGTCGCGGTAGAGCCGATCGGTGATGATGATGCCCAGGACCGAGTCGCCGAGGAACTCCAACCGCTCGTTGGTGGGCAATCCGCCGTGCTCGTAGGCATACGAGCGGTGCGTCAGCGCCAGTTGCAGCGCATCGTCGGCAAGGTCCAGGCCGACGTGGTGGAGCAGGGCCGACCGGGCCGCCCCGGAGGTGGCCGGGGCGGAGGGCTCAGACGCCGACAACCTGTCGGCCGTTGTACTGGCCACAGTTCGGGCACGCCACGTGGGGCGGCTTGAGCGCGCGGCAGGCGCGGTTCGGACACGGCTCCAACGTCGGCGCCGTCGCCTTCCACTGGGCCCGGCGCGACCGGGTGTTGCTGCGGGACTGCTTCCGCTTCGGTACCGCCACGTCTACTGCTCCTCGTTTCGTTTGATGCTGTCTGGTTTGCCCTTGCTGCCGGAGGCAGGGTCGGCCTGGAACAGATCTGCCAACGCGGCCCACCGCCGGTCCAGTGTTTCATGCCGGTGCTCCGGGCCTGCATCATCCAGGCGTTCGCCGCAGTCCCGGCACAGCCCCGGGCAATCTTCGGAGCACGTCGGCGCCCACGGCATCGCCAGCACCAACTCGTCGTGCACCACCGGAGCGAGGTCGATCGTGTCGTCGACGAGCCGGGAAACCTCGTCCTCGTCGGTCGTTTCGGCCGTCGCAGAGTCGGGGTAGGCGTACAGCTCGCGAAATGCCGCGTGGATCGGCACGGCCAGTTCACGCAGGCATCGGGAGCAATGACCCGACGCGGGCGCCACCGCGGTACCGGAGGCGAGGACGCCTTCTGCGACCGACTCGAAAAGGCCGGTGACGTGGACGTCGGCGCCCTCCGCCACTGTCAGCACGCCGGTCTCGGTGCGCGGCGGCGCCGGCGCAACCAGGTCGAACGGGTGCGAGAGCCCGGGCCCCGCTCGCTTGCCGAGTCCCAGGGCCCTGGTGTTGATCACCCATGGCGAGGCCTTGTGCAGGCGTGTGCTGGTCATTTCCCTCTCGATTGAAGCTCGGTCGGTCGGCTGGCGCGCCCACGCGGCCAGCGGCAACCGCTCCAGGGTAATGGAGAACCGCGGTTTGCGGTCCAGCTCCGGCTCCGGCCGGTCAGCCCGGCCGGCCCCTACTCGCGATAGTCGGCCGGCACGCCGGCGCGCAAGGCGGTACGCCCGCGGCCGACCGTGCGCAGGGTCTTGGTCAGGATGTCCTCCAGATCGGCGAGCCGGCTGTCGATGTACTGGTCGCACTCCCCCCGCAGCCGGTCGGCCTCTGCCTGCGCCGCATCCAGGATGCGTGCCGACTCGGCATGCGCGGCCTGCACCACCTCGGCGGAGGACACCAGCCGGGCCTGCTCGCCCTGACCGTCGGCAACCGCCTGCTCGTAGGACGCCCGGCCGGCGACAACCAGCCGTTCCGCCTCCCCATGGCCCCGGGAAACCAGCGAATCGTACTGGTCCTGCCCGGCCTGGACCGTCCGGTCGGCATCGGCCTGGGCGCGGGCCATGATGGCCTCGGCGCGGTCGGAGGCCTCCCCGACCTGGCGATCGGCCTCCGCGCGGGCCGCCGCAACGGTCGCCGCGGCCTCCTGTTGCGCGGCCGTGACGATTCGGTGCGCCTCCGCCTCCGCCTCGCCGACGGTCCGCTCGGCGCCGGTGCGAGCTTCGTCCAGCATCTGGTCCCGGTGGTCGAGAACGTCCTGCGCGTCGTCCAACTCTCCCGGAACGGCGTCCCGGATGTCGTCGAGTAGGTCGAGCACGTCGCCGCGCGGGACCACGCAGGATGCGGTCATCGGCAGGCCGCGCGCCTCTTCGACGATCGTCACCAACTGGTCGAGCGCCTCGAACACCCGGTACACGTGCACCTCCCTGTCGGTGGCGCCGCGGCGATCGCGGCAGCGCCGTCTCGCGCGGGGATCGACCCGTGCTGTGCAGGTACACGACACCGGCCGACCCGCGCGAACGCATTCCTAGTGTGGCAAGCGCCGCCGGCGCTGCGACGGAGGCTCGCGGTACCGGCTGCGCAAGGGCCGGACGGGAAGCGGTTACCGCGAGGAGGGCGGGACGGCGAGCCGTGCCCGCAATGCGGAGTCCACCTCGGGGGGTAGCAGCGCCGACACGTCGCCGCCGTACCGGGCAACCTGCTTGACCAGCGATGACGAGAGGAACGAATGCTCCGGGCTGGTCGGGATGAAGAGCGTGTCGACTCCCGCCAGGCCCGAGTTCATCTGGGCCATCTGCAGTTCGTAATCGAAGTCGGAGACGGCCCGCAGGCCCTTGACGATGGCGTCGACGCCCCGCCGCCGGCAGTAGTCGACCAACAGCCCCTCGAACGAGTCGACGGTGACGTTGTCCCAACGCGCGGTGGTCGCCCGCAGCAGGTCCAGCCGCTCCTCGACGTCAAAGAGCCCGGTCTTGACCGGGTTGACCAGGACGGCGACGGTGACGGTGGAGAACAGCCGCCGCGCCCGGCCGATGATGTCCAGATGCCCGAGGGTCGGCGGGTCGAACGATCCTGGGCACACCGCGTGCGTCACCGGCCCACCTCTCCGCCGCGGCCCCATTCGCGGGGTCGGTAGCGATTATGGTCCGCGACCGTAGCAGACCAGGGTGTCGCCGTACCGCCGGACCTTGGCGGCTTCCAGCGGCTCGGGCCAGATCCACTCCCCCGAACGGGCCCCCCACTCCAGCACGACATCCGCTCCCGGTCGCAGGCCGCCGGCCGCGTGCAACGCCGTCAGGACCCCGCGGAGCTTCTCCGCCGGTTCATCGTAGGGCGGATCGGCCAGCACGATGTCGAACGCTTCCTCGGGGCGACGCGCATATGCGGCCGCGTCGCCCGGAACCATCGTCACCTGGGCCGCACCCAGCAGTTCGATGTTGGCGCGGATGGCCCGCTGCGCGGCCCAGGCACGTTCGACCAGCACCACCCGTGCGGCGCCCCGCGAGGCGAGTTCCAGACCGAGCGCGCCGCTGCCCGCGTAGAGGTCCAGCACCCTCGCACCGTCGAGCGCGCCGGTTGCGGCCAGGACGTCCGCGATCGCGCCCCGCACCTTCTCCGAGGTGGGCCGGACCGCCCTGCCCTTCGGGGTCACGAGCCGCCGGCCGCGCCAGCGTCCGCCGACGATCCGCGTCATGTGGCGCCCACGATCCTCGTCATCGTCCGCACCAGCCTCGTCACGGATGGGCCTGGATCATGGCGGCCGGCTAGGTGACGACGACCAGCAGGTCGCCGCCCTCCACCTGCTGCACCGGGCCGATCGCGGCCCGGGACACCGTGCCCGGCACCGGCGTGGTGATCGAGGCCTCCATCTTCATCGCCTCGATCGTGGCGATCACGGAGCCCGCCGTCACCGCATCACCCTCCCCCACCGTGAGGGTCACCACGCCGGCGAACGGCGCCGCAATGTGGTGCGGGTTCGTCGGGTCGGCGCGCTCCGCGACGGGGACGTCGACCGCGACCGCGAGATCTCGGATCTGCAGCGGTCGCAGCTGCCCGTTGAGGGTCGTCACAACGGGCCGAATGCCACGTTCGTCCGGTTCGCCGATCGCCTCGATCCCCGCGATGAGCTGCACGCCGGGATCGAGGTCGATGACGTGCTCGGTTCCCGGCGCCAGGCCGTAGAGGTAATCCGCGGTGGGCAGCACCCCGATGTCGCCGTACTCGTCGCGGATCCGCTGGAACGTCTTGGTGGGTCCGGGAAACAGCAGCCGGTTCAGGGTCGCCCGCGGGTCCTTCTCGAGCGCGGCGGCGTCGACGTCGGACAGGGTTCCGGCGGGCGGAATGCGGGTCCGCCCGGCAAGTGCCTTGCCGCGGAACGGTTCCGGCCACCCGCCGGCCGGGACGCCCAGCTCGCCGGAGAGGAATCCGATGACCGAGTCGGGCACGTCGAACCGGCCCGGATCCGCCTCGAACTCCGCCGGGTCCACCCCGGCGCCGACCAGGTGCAGCGCGAGGTCACCGACCACCTTCGAGGAGGGGGTCACCTTGACCAGCCGGCCCAGCATGGCATCGGCGGCCGCGTACGTCGCCTCGATCTGCTCGAACTTGTCCTTCAGCCCGAGCGCGATGGCCTGTTGGCGCAGGTTGGACAGTTGCCCGCCCGGAATCTCGTGCCGGTAGACCCGGCCGGTCGGCGAGCGCAGCCCCGATTCGAACGGGGCGTACAAGGCGCGGACCGCCTCCCAGTACGGTTCCAGGTCCTGCACCGCGGCGAGCGAGAGCCCGGTGGCGCGGTCGGTGTGATCGGTCGCGGCGACCAGCGCGGACAGCGGCGGCTGGCTGGTGGTGCCGGCCATCGGGGCGCTGGCCGCGTCCACCGCGTCCACCCCGGCATCGATCGCCGCGAGGTAGGTCGCCAACTGCCCGCCGGCTGTGTCGTGGGTGTGCAGGTGCACCGGTAGGTCGAAGCGTTCCCGCAGTGCGGTGACGAGGGTCCGGGCGGCCGGCGCGCGCAACAGCCCCGCCATGTCCTTGATGGCCAGGATGTGCGCGCCGGCCGCGACGATCTGCTCGGCCAGCGCCAGGTAGTACTCCAGCGTGTAGAGCTTCTCGGCGGGGTCGGACAGGTCCGCCGTGTAGCACAGGGCGACCTCCGCCACCGCCGTGCCGGTCTCGAGCACCGCGTCGATGGCCGGTCGCATCTGTTCCACGTCGTTGAGCGCGTCGAAGATCCGGAAGATGTCGATGCCGGTCGTGGCGGCGGCCTGGACGAACCGCTGGGTGACCCGCTGCGGGTAGGGCGTGTAGCCGACGGTGTTGCGTCCGCGCAGCAGCATCTGCAGGCAGATGTTCGGTAGCGCCGACGACAAGGTCGCAAGGCGCTCCCACGGATCCTCGCCGAGGAAGCGCAGCGCGACGTCATAGGTCGCCCCGCCCCACGCCTCGACGGACAGCAGTTGCGGGGTCAGCCGGGCGACCGCGGGGGCGATGGCCCCGAGGTCGCGGGTGCGGACCCGGGTCGCCAGCAGCGACTGGTGGGCGTCGCGGAACGTCGTGTCGGTGACGGCGATCCGGCTGGCCGCGCGGAGCTGCTGGGCGAACGCCGCCGGCCCCTGCGCCCGCAGTTGCTGCCGGCTGCCGGCCGGCGGCGGGCCGGGGGTGACGTGCGGCATCTTCGCCTGCGGGTCGGCCAGCGTCGCCGGCCGGGGGCCGTTCGGCTTGTTGACCGTGACGTCGGCGAGGTACGTCAGCAGCCGGGTGCCCCGATCGGCCGACTGCCGCGCGGTGAGCAATTGGGGATGCTGCTCGATGAAGGACGTCGTCACCCCTCCCGCGGCGAAATCCGGGTCGTCCAGCACCGCCTGCAGGAACGGGATGTTGGTGGCGATGCCCCGCACCCGGAACTCCGCGAGCGCCCGCCGCGCCCGCCGGAGGGTTTGCGCCCAGTCGGCCCCCCGGCAGGTCAGCTTGACCAGCAACGAGTCGAAATGGGCGCTGACCTCGGCACCGGCGTGCACGGTCCCGCCGTCGATCCGAACACCCGCCCCGCCCGGCGAGCGATAGGTGATGATGCGCCCGGTGTCCGGGCGGAAGCCGTTGGCCGGGTCTTCGCTGGTGACCCGGCATTGCAGGGCGGCCCCGCGCGTGGTGATGCGCTCCTGGCGCAGGCCCAGACCCGCCAGCGTGGCCCCGGCGGCGATGCGGATCTGACTGGCCACCAGGTCGACGTCGGTGACCTCCTCCGTGACGGTGTGTTCCACCTGGATCCGCGGGTTCATCTCGATGAACGCGTACCGGCCGTCCGTGCCCAGCAGGAACTCGACCGTGCCGGCGTTGACATAGTCGATGTGCCGGGCGAAGGCCACCGCGTGGGCACAGATCGTGTCCCGCAGCCCGGGATCGAGCCCGACCGCCGGTGCCACCTCGATGACTTTCTGGTGCCGCCGCTGCACCGAGCAATCGCGCTCGTACAGGTGTACGGTTGCGCCGGTGGCGTCCGCCAGCACCTGCACCTCGATGTGCCTGGGGTCGACGACCGCGCGCTCCAGGAAGACGGTCGAATCCCCGAAGGCCGACTCCGCCTCCCGCATCGCCAGGTGCAGGGCCTCGCCCAGATCGTCCGGGGCGCCGACCCTGCGCATGCCCCGGCCGCCGCCGCCGGCGACCGCCTTCCCGAAGAGCGGGAAGCCGAGCGCGGCCCCTGCCGCGAGCAACTCGTCGACGTCGTCGGACGGCCCGCTCGCCTCGAGCACCGGCAGGCCGGCCCGACGGGCCGCGGCGACCGCGCGGGACTTGTTGCCGGCCAACTCCAACACCCCGGCCGGCGGGCCGATGAACGTGATGCCCGCCTCGTCGCAGGCCCGAGCCAGTTCGGGGTTCTCCGAGAGGAACCCGTAGCCGGGATAGATCGCGTCGGCACCGGCCCGGCGGGCCGCCCCGACGATCTCGGCCACGTCCAGGTATGCGCGCACCGGATGCCCGACCTCGCCGACCTGGTATGCCTCGTCGGCCTTCTGCCGGTGCATGGAATTGCGGTCCTCGTACGGGTAGACGGCGACCGACGCCACGCCGAGTTCGTACGCCGCGCGGAACGCGCGGATCGCGATCTCGCCCCGGTTCGCAACCAGGATCTTGGAAAACATGCTCGGGGCGCTCCAGTTGTTGTGCGGTCGGCTTGCTGTGCGGCCGGGTTGCTGTGCGGCCGGCTTGTCGTGTGGCTGGCACGGCCGCCGCAACGCACCGACGCTACCGCGATCACGTCCTGGCGCGCCGCCCGGTGCGCCCAGCGCTGCAATGGCCCCAGCGTTTCAGCGGGCAGAGCGTTTCAGCGGGCACAGCGTTTCAATGGACACAGCGTTTCAATGGACACAGCGTTTCAGCGGGCCCAGCGTTTCAACGGGCCCAGCGTTTCAACGGGCCCAGCGTTTCAGCGGGCCCAGCCGTTGAACGGGATCAGCCCTTGAGCAGGTAGTCCTGGCCCTCGGCATCCACGATGGCGTCCGCCATGGCGGCCAGGCCGGGCAGCCCGGCCATGCCGGGATCGTCGCCGACGAGCGCCGCCGCGTCCGCGCGTGCGCGGTCGATGAGATCGCGGTCGCCCACCAGGGACAGCAGCTTGAGCGACGTGTTCCGGCCGGCCTGGCTGGTCCCGAGCACGTCGCCCTCCCGGCGCAGCTTCAGGTCGGCCTCGGCGAGTTCGAACCCGTCGTCGGTGGCCGCCACGGTGTCCAGTCGGATCCGGCCGGGCGACCCGGAAGGCGCCTCGGTCACCAGCAGGCAGACCCCGGGCGCCGCGCCACGACCGACCCGCCCGCGCAGTTGGTGCAGTTGCGACATGCCGAACCGGTCCGCATCCATGATCACCATCACCGACGCGTTCGGCACGTCGACGCCGACCTCGATGACGGTGGTGGCAACCAGCACGTCGATGTTCCCGGCGGCGAAGTCGCGCATGACGGCGTCCTTCTCGGCCGGCGTCATCCGGCCGTGCAGCACCTCGAGGCGCAGACCCGCGAGGGGGCCGTTGCGCAACTGGTCGGCGACGCCCAGCACCGCCAGCGGCGGGCGCCTCGTCACGGACGCACTGCCGCCGGCTGCCCCGTCACCGTCGCCGCCGCCTCCGTCACCCCCGCTCGCGGCTCGGCCCGCACCCTCGCGCTCACCGTCGTCGCCGCGGTCGTCGGGCTGATCCGCCCATCCCTCTTCGTCGGCGTCCTCGCCGATCCGGGGGCACACCACGTAGGCCTGGTGCCCGGCGGCGACCTCCTCCCGGATCCGTTGCCACGCCCGGTTAAGCCAACGGGGTCTCTCCCGCGCCGGCACGACCGTGCTGGAAACCCCCGCGCGACCCACCGGCAACTCGGCAAGGGTGGAGGTGTCCAGGTCCCCGTACACCGTCATCGCCACGGTGCGTGGAATCGGGGTGGCCGTCATCACCAGCACATGCGGCGGGCTCGCCGAACTGCCCTTGGCGCGCAGCGTATCTCGCTGCTCGACGCCGAATCGGTGTTGCTCGTCGACGACCAGCAGGCCCAGGTTGGAGAAGATCACGTCCTGGCTGAGCAGGGCGTGCGTGCCCACCACGATGCCGGGCTGCCCCGAGACGATGCCGAGCAGCACCTGCCGCCGCGCGGCGGAGGTGACGGAACCGGTGAGCAGGGTCACGGCTATCGCCTCCGGCGGGGAGCCCAGCTCGCCTCCGGCACCCAGCGGCCCGAGCACCGACCGCAACGATCGGGCGTGCTGCGCCGCGAGTACCTCCGTCGGGGCCAGCATCGCCGCCTGACGCCCGGAGTCGATCACCTGCAGCATGGCGCGCAGCGCGACCACCGTCTTGCCGGAACCGACCTCGCCCTGCAGCAGCCGGTTCATCGGGTGGATGGTCGCGAGGTCCGCCTCGATCGCCTCCCCCACCTGGCGCTGCCCGGCGGTCAGGGTGAACGGCAACGCCGCGTCGAACGCGTCGAGCAGCCCGCCCGCAATGCGGGGGCAGGGCTCGGCGGGGAACTCTCGCGCCCGCGCCCGCCGGCGGGCCAACACCAACTGCAGCGCCAGCGCCTCGTCGTAGCGCACCCGCCGGCGGGCCGCGTCGAGGAGTTCAGAACTGGTCGGCCGGTGGATGTTTCGCAGCGCCGTGTCCAGGTCGATCAGCCGGTGCTCGGCGAGGAGCGGCCCGGGGACCGGGTCGGGGACCCGATCGAGCACCTCGAGCACATGCCGCACCGATCGCTGCAGCAGCGGTGCGGTGACCCCGTCGGTGAGCGGGTAGACCGGTATCAGCCCGCCCGCGAACGTCTCCAGCAGGTCCAACAGGCCGCCGACGTCGCCGATCGCACCGTCGGTGGTCGCCACGTCCGGCCCGGAGAGTTGCAGGGTGCCGCGGAACTCGCTGACCTTCCCGGAGAACAGGGCCTCCACCCCGGGGTGCAGCTTGTCGGCGAGCCAGTGCTGATTGAAGAACGTGCAGGCCAGCCGCCGGTTGCCGTCGGTGACGCGCACCGTGGTGATGGAACGCCGCGCGCGTTGGCCGGCCCTGCGGTCCAGGAACCGAAGCTTCACATCGTCGATGCGCGCCCATATCGTCGCGCGGTCACCGGCCCGCAATTGGGCCAGGTCGGTGAGCTTGCCGCGTTCGTTATAGCGCCGCGGGTAATGACGAAGCAGATCACCGGCGGTCGCCAGTGACGCCTGCGCCAGCCTCGTCGCGGTCCGCCCGCCGAGCAACTGCGCAAGCGGCGTGGACAGGCCCGGTGCGCCGCCCTCCTGCACTTCGCCCTGACCTCCCCTGCCCGCACGTACAACCCGCCGCTGCCCATCCTGCCCCGCAATGCGGACAGCGCATGGCGCCTGGTTGGCACAGCCGGGCACTCGTCGGTATTCTGGTCAGGTTGCCCGGCCTATCCGGGCTGCCTTTTCTTGCCCGGACCGGCTGGTCCCTTACCGAGACGTCGTGGCCGGGCAGTGCGACGCCGATCATCAGGATGCGAGAGGGTGTGCCGAACATGGCTGCCGTGTGTGACGTTTGTGGCAGGGGTCCGGGCTTCGGCATGAGCGTGTCGCACTCCCACCGCCGGACGCACCGCCGATGGAACCCGAACATCCAGCCGGTGCGGGCCCAGGTCGCGCCCGGCACGATGCGGAAGCTCAACGTGTGCACGTCGTGCCTCAAGGCGGGCAAGGTGGCGCGGGGCTGAGCCCCGACGCTTCGGTACCGCCACGGATGGCGCGCCGGCGCGGAATTCCAGCAGTCCCTCCCGCCGAATTGCAGCAGCCCCCTCCCATTGCGCACGACCGACCCGCCCGGCGGGGCGAGAACGATCGTTCCCGCCAGTTCCGCGGCCCAGGCCGCGAGCCCGGCCGGGGGCCCAGCCCGACCTCAGCGGGCGGAGACCAGGGTGCGCCGCCAACCGTGGGGGTCCGGCGCAGTCCCCTGCTGGATCGCGGTGAACGCGTCGCGCAGCCGCAGGGTCACCGGACCAGGCTCTCCGGTGCCGATGACGAACTCCCCCTCGGCATGCCGCACACCGGTCACCGGTGTCAGCACCGCCGCGGTGCCGCACCCGAAGACTTCCGTCATCTCACCGCTGGCGACCGTCTTTGCCCATTCGTCAGCGGAGATCCGCCGCTCCGTCGCCGGGTAGCCCAGATCCCGTGCCAGCTGCAGGACGGAGTCGCGGGTGATGCCGGGCAGCAGCGAGCCGTTCAGTTCCGGGGTGACGATCTCGATGTGGCCGGAGTCGGGTCCGCCGAACACGAAGCACAGGTTGTTCGTCCCCATTTCCTCCACCCAGCGGCGTTCCACCGCATCGAGCCACACCACCTGGTCGCAGCCGCGATCGGCCGCCTCGGCCTGGGCGAGCAGTGACGCTGCGTAGTTGCCACCGGTCTTGGCCGCCCCCGTCCCGCCGGGCGCCGCGCGGACGTACTCGGTGGACAGCCACACCGTGACACCCGTTGCGGCATGCGCGAAGTACGCCCCGGCCGGCGAGGCGATCAGGCAATACGTCATCTGCGTCGAGGGCCGGACCCCCAGCCCGACCTCGGAGGCGAACATGAAGGGGCGCAGGTACAGCGAGGTCTCCGGGGCGCTCGGAACCCACGCCTCGTCGACCGCGGTCAGCTCCGCCAGGGACCCCACGAACAGCTCCGCCGGCAACTCCGGCATCGCCAGCCGCCGGGCGGAGCCGGCGAACCGGGCGGCGTTGGCATCCGGCCGAAACGCCGCCACCGAGCCGTCCGGCTGCCGGTAGGCCTTCAGGCCCTCGAAGATCTCCTGCCCGTAGTGCAGCACCAGGGTTGCCGGGTCCATGGTGAACGGCGCGTACGGCACGACCCGCTCGTCGTGCCAGCGTCGGGCCACGTCCCAGTCGATGAGAACCATGTGATCGGTGAAGTGAATGCCGAAGCCGGGCGCCGCGAGGATCTGCGCCAGTTTCTCGGGTGTGGTGGGATGGGGGCTGAGCGTGCGGGCGAACACGATTCTGGGCTCCTCGATAAGGCGATGACGGGCCTGCTAGGGGCGGCACGGCCATGGGCGACGGGGTCTCCGTCGCGCCGCTGTACCGCCCCGTCCGTCGGCTCATCCAAATACTAGGACACCCGACCATCGGTGATCCAGCCAACGCGGTTCGCTCGTCCCGCTCGGAGGGGGTGGATTCACGCCGGGGCACCGGCGGCCGGCACCGAGTCGCCGGACGCCCCGGGCTCCGGCGACGACTCCGGGTCGATCCACATGACCTGCCAGCCGTGGCCGTCCGGATCGAAGAAGCTGCGCGAGTACATGAAGCCGTAGTCCTCCGCGCCGTCCGCCTCGGTGCCGCCGGCCGCGAGCGCGGCCGCGCTCACCGCATCGACCTCGTCGCGCGATCCGACGCTGAAGCAGTACAGGGCCAAGGCGTGCGTCCGCGGATCGGCGATCGGACGCTTCGAGAGCTCCGCGAACTTCTCACGCGAAACCAGCATGACGAAGGCCTGCTCGCCGACCGGCATGCCGACGCCGGTCTCGTCGCTGAAGTTCGGGTCGAAGCCGAACCCCAATGCCGTGAAGAACGCCTTGCTGCGCTCGAGATCCGCGACGGGGATGGTGACGAACATCATGCGTCCGGCGGGCGCGGTCGTGGCCATGGGGACCTCCGGTGGGCGGCTCGGTCGGTTACGGCAGGTAGACGCGCCGGCCCGGCGGAACTCATCGGTGATCGTGCGACGCCGTCGCCGTCGTGCCGGCCGCGTGCGGGCCGGCCGACCTCAACGCTCCCGCACCCCCGGCACCCGCCCTGGGCGAATACGTCCGACGGTGTCGGGCCCGACGGCCGAGCCAGGCTGCGGGAAATGCGGTCCCTGCCGCGGGAACCTGGCTCTCAGCGCACCCGCGACGGCACGAACGGGGGCCTCGTCACCTGCGTTCGCAGCGGCCGCCCCCGGACGTCCACCGCTACCTCGTCGCCCGCCGCGACGCCGGCGGAGGAGTCGAGGAACGCCAATCCGATGCCCTTGCCCAGCGTCGGCGAGAATGTCCCGGTCGACGTCACGCCGATCGGCGAGCCGTCGATCCCACGGACCTGCTGGCGCGGGCGCGGCACTCCGCGGTCGAGCGCGAGCAACCCCCAGAGCTGGCGGGTCGGACCGGCCTCCCGCTCGGCCAGCAGCGCCGCGCGGCCGAAGAACTCCGGCTTGCGCCAGCCGACGGTCCAGCCGGCACCGGCCTGCAGCGGGGAGATGTCCGGCCCGAGATCCTGCCCGTGCAGCGGGTAGCCCATCTCGGTCCGCAGGGTGTCGCGGGCGCCCAGCCCGGCCGGGAGCCCACCGTGCGCCGCCGCCGCCGGCAGCAGCAGGTCCCACAGCGGACCCGTCCCCTCCCAGGACGGCACGAGCTCGTACCCGTGCTCGCCGGTGTAGCCGGTGCGGCAGACCCGTACCCGCCCGTCGCCGACCTCGGCGTCCAGCCACGACATGTAGCCCAGGTCCGACGGGACCCCGAGCGCGTCGAGGACGGCGGCCGATCGCGGCCCCTGCACCGCCAGCACACCGAACTCGCGATGCCGATCGACGATCAAGACCTCTGGCGGCGCGACCGCCCGCAGCGCGGCCGCGACGGCCGCGGCGTTCGCGGCGTTGGGAACCAGGAAGACCTCGTCATCGGATATCAGGTAGGCGATCAGGTCGTCGATCACACCGCCGGAGTCGTTGCAGCACATGGTGTATTGCGCCTGGCCCGGCTCGATGCGGCGAAGGTCTGCGGACAGGCAGGCGTTGACGAACGCCGCCGCTCCCGGCCCCGTGACCGACAACTTGCCCAGATGCGAGACGTCGAAGATCCCCACCGACTCGCGAACGGCCGTGTGCTCGCCGACCACTCCGCCGCCGCGGTAGGACAGCGGCATCTCCCATCCGCTGAACGCGCCCATCGCCGCGTCCAACGCGCGGTGCCGGTCGTGCAGCGGGGACCGTAGCGGAGCGTGGCCGGCGCCGGCCGGGTCCGCGTCATCGGAGACGAACACGCCCCAAACGTAGCCGCGCACGGCCGGCGGCCGGCAACCCGGTCACCAACCGTTACCGTGAGACGGCCGGGCTGCGCAGATGCTCGGCAGATCGCCGCCGTCCCTCCGGGCCACCGCCGGAACCGCCGCCGGTCTCCGCCGCCGACCCTCCGCCACGACGGGAGCACCACCGATGACATCGCTGACCTTGTCCTCTGGGGCCGCGGAGCGCGCACGCGCCGACGCGCTGGTGATCGGACTGCTGAGCGCTTCGGGCGGCGACCACGATTCGGGCACCCCGCGCGACGGCGCGAAGGGCGCCGCGCCACCCACTGCAGCCCTGCCGGAACTGGCGGACCTCGCCGCCGCTGCCGGGCTCGCCGGGGCCACCGGCAAGCCCGGCGAGGTGACGGTGTTCCCCGCGCCGGACACCGTCACCGCCGCCCGGGTGATCGCGGTCGGGCTGGGCAGCGAAGCCGACCTCAACGGGGAGCGGGTCCGGCGTGCCGCCGGGGCCGCATCGCGGGCCGCGGCCGGGTATGGCCGCGTGGTCACCACGCTGTCGCTCGCCGATCTGCCCGCCGCGGCCGAGGGCCATCTACTGGGCGCGTACCGCTTCGCCCGCTACAAGAGCCCCGGCAGGGACGCCGTGCAGTCGGTCGTGCTGGCGGTGCCGCGGGCCGACCGCGCCGCACGGCAAACCCTGCGGACCGCCGTCACCATCGCGGAGGCGGCCATCCTCGCCCGCGACCTGGTCAACACCGCTCCGAACGACCTGCCGCCGGCCGCGTTCGCCGAACGGGCCGCCGCCGCCGCGAAGGACGCCGGCCTGCGGGTCCAGGTGTTGGACGAGGCGGCGCTGGCCCGCGGCGGCTACGGCGGCATCCTCGGGGTCGGGTCCGGCTCCGCGCGGCCGCCTCGGCTGGTGCGGATCAGCTATCGGCCGCAGCGCCCACGGGCTTCGGTGGCGCTGGTCGGCAAGGGCGTCACGTTCGACTCCGGCGGCCTGTCAATCAAGCCCGCAGCCGGGATGGATCACATGACCAGCGACATGGCCGGAGCGGCGGCCGCCGTCGCCACCGTCATCGCCGCGTCGGCGCTCAGCCTGCCGGTATCGGTCACGGCGACGGTGCCGATGGCGGAGAACCTGCCGTCCGGCTCCTCCTATCGGCCGGGTGACGTGCTCCGGCACCGCGGCGGGAAGACCGCCCACGTGCTCAACACGGACGCCGAGGGCCGGCTCATCCTGGCCGACGCGATCGTTCGCGCCTGCGAGGACAAGCCGGATTACCTGCTGGAAACCTCCACGCTGACCGGTGCGCAGATCGTGGCGCTGGGCAACCGGACGATGGGGGTCATGGGCACGCCCGACCTCCGCGACCGGGTCGCCGAGCTTGCCCGGGAGACCGGCGAGGGCGGCTGGGCGATGCCGTTCCCGGAGGAACTACGGGAGGGCCTGGACTCGCCGCTGGCCGATATCGCGAACGTCGCCGGCGATCGGGCCGGCGGCATGTTGGTCGCGGGGATTTACTTGTCGGAGTTCGTCGCCCGTGGGGTGGCGTGGGCCCACCTGGATGTGGCCGGCCCGGCGTTCAACACGGGCAAGGCGTACGGCTACACGCCCCAGGGCGGAACCGGCGTACCGGTCCGCACACTGCTGGCGACGCTCGCAGATATCGCCGCGCGCTGAGTCCGCCGGGCGCGATGGCTTGACGGGCATGAATTGAACCGCGTCGGCGTCACAGAGCGGGTGAATTCGCGTCCCAGGAACTCTGAGGCGCGGGTGAAGCGGAGGGCTTCGATGGAATCGACACCGCAGGCCGTGCCGTGACGGGCTCCGAGCACCGACGGTGCCGGGCACGTGGCGCGGCGGGGGACCTGCCAACACGGAGCCGTCAAGACCGAAATGAAGCCCGCCTCGATCCCGATGGCGAATCGTAATCGTCACGCGTCCTGAATGCCGACCCTCGGGTTCGGGACGCGCGGCCACTGCGTGCGGCGTCTATGTGAACAGGCAGAAGGAGTGACCAGCCGGATCGAACAGCACCCGCACGTCCGGCTGAGGCTGATGGTCGGCCAGCTTGGCACCGCAGGCGAGGGCATGCGCCACGGCTGCGTCCAGATCCTCGACGTTGATGTCCAGATGTTCCATGATCTGCTGGCGGCCGAGTTCGCTAGGCCATACCGGCGGCTCGTAGCGCTGCTCGTACTCGAAGTTCAGCGTCACAGCGCCGTGGTCACTGGTGGTGCGCAGTTGCGCCCATCCGTCTTCCGGAGGATGGCCCGGGCGGGCGGGGTCAGCATGCGCGACCTTGCTGTCCAGCAGTCGAGCGTAGAACTCCGCCAACGCGCGAGGATCGGGCGCGGCGATGGTCACGGACGTCAACTGAAGGCGAGGCGGCATGTTGGCAGTCTCGCACTGCTGCCGCGCAGGGTTGATCAGGCCGGGTCAGTCAGTGATCGGCGACCGGAACACCCGGTTTCCGCAGTTGGTGGGCATGCGCCTGGCGCGAATCGCCGGTCTCAGCTGGGGAAATATGTGTCGAGCGGGTGAGGGGTCGGGGGTCCACGCCTCGGGTGCGCGGCCGGTGAGGGGTTTGTGCGTATCAGGCGGGGGGCAGGGCGGTCACCGTGGGGGGCGGCGGGTTGCGACAGGAGTGAAGAATGCGCGCTTGGGCGGTTGTGAGCGGGGTGACGTGCATGGCGCTGCCGGCCGTGCCGGTCAGGATGACGGCGTGGCTCCGGCCGAGTTCGATGGCGATACGCCGCCAGGACTGCCCGGCGTGGTGCTCGCCGACCCGGATCAACAGCAGGGCGGGCCGACACAACAGCACGTGCGCGCGGATGCGGGGTCGGGCCGGTGGAAGACCGGCCGAAGCTCCAGGGTGGATTTCAGGTCCCTGAACCCTCGCTCGGCCTTGAGCAGGTTCTTGTAGCCCAGGGCGATGTCGCCGGCGGACAGGTCGGGGTCGTTGGTGCACAGCAGATACTTGCCGTCCAGGCGGTTTTCGGCGGCGGCCTTGCCGCGATCGATCACCAGACGCCCGGAAGGCAACTGCCGCAGCCACCGCACGAGGGCGGGAATCCGCTGCACGGCCGCCCGCGCGTCGCACGTGCTTCGACATTTCGGACATGGGCGCGGCAGGGGCACCCCGCCTCAGATCGTCAGCAATCCGCTGGCGCCGCCGCCCGCGCGTCGCACGTGCTTCGACATTTCGGACATGGGCGCGGCAGGGGCACCCCGCCTCTGAGCGTCAGCAATCCGCTGCACAGCCGCCTGCGCGTCGCACGTGCTTCGACATTTCGGACATGGACTTCGCCAGGGGCGCACACACAGTGGTGCCCGTCATCTGATTTCATCATCTGACACACCGCATCCGTGGGGTTCCTGGACGGCCATTCCTCGTGGCGCACAGCGCATCGCGGTTGGCACATCGGCGACCGGCCGGTTCGGAGAACTTGCTGATCGCATTTCGTCGGCGAGTCGAGCCGGCGCACGAATCCAGCAAGGAGTAGGACGATGTGGGTGGCGGGTGGTTGTTCGACGCCGACGGCATCGGTCACGATGCGATGGCAGGTCGTCGGGGCCTGCCAACATTACTTGGCATGGAGTATCGCGGGGACGCAGAGCTGTGGACCCTGGCCGTTCGCGGCGACGGCGACTCCTTCGGGGCGCTGTTCGATCGTCACTACTCGGTCGTGGTCGCCCGCTGCCGCCAGCTGAGTGCCTGCTGGGCTCCGAGTGCCGTCGTCACCGCTCTGGTTCCAGCGCCTGCTGCTCGGCACGCTTCCGCAGGATCGTTTGGCGGCGGGAGTAGTCCCGCATCCGCTGCGGATATCCGACGATGGTCGCGTCGTAGACGGGCAGGGTGTGCGACCGGGCGAACGCCCGCGCCGCTGCGCCGTCCTTGACCGGCCGGCGGGTGAACTCCCCGTCGTGCGCGACCAGCAGCATGGTGACACCCGTGACGGCGGTCCGCGGCTCGACGAACACCTCGACGCCGTGCCGGGCGGTGACCCACTCGGTCAGCGCCTCCTCCGCCGCTACCCGCTCGGCTCGCGGTGACGGCGGATCTGCCCGCCCACGGCGGCGCTTGCGCGAAAACAGACCCAACGGTGCTCCCCTCGATCGTTCCGCCTCGGGCTCGGCGCGCCGTCCACCACATGCGACCGCGCGCCGCGCATGCCAGAAACCTCATCAGTGTGAGCCACGTGACGTCAAACCCAGGGTGCCACGAGCCCGCGCGCCCCTGCACCGCGCAACCACCGGGCCACAATGCCAAGATGGAGGTCGGCGCTGACACTCCCCGTCACCGCTCCGGTGACAGGCCGGTGCCGATGTTGACCGAGGCTAGGAGAACGATGACCGACACCGCCGTAGACCTGGTGATTCTCGGCGGCGGATCCGCCGGGTATGCCTGCGCGATGCGGGCGGCCGAACTCGGCTCGTCGGTGGTGCTGATCGAGCGGGACAAGTTGGGGGGAACCTGCCTGCACCGCGGCTGCATCCCGACGAAGGCGCTGCTGCACACCGCCGAGGTGGCCGACGAGGTCAAGGAGTCGGCTGCGGTCGGCATCAAGTCCAGCTTCGACGGCGTGGACGTCGAAGCCATGCACCAGTACAAGAACGCCGTCGTCTCCAAGCACTTCAAGGGGCTCACGGGTTTGGTCAAGGGCCGCGGCGTGCAGGTGGTGGCCGGTGACGGGGTTCTGGCCGGACCGCATTCGGTGCGGGTCGGGGACGACTCCTACACCGGCGCGAACGTCGTACTGGCCACCGGTTCGTACTCCCGCTCGTTGCCGGGACTCGAGATCACCGGCCGGGTGATCACCAGCGAGCAGGCCCTGGAGCTCCAGTGGGTGCCGCAGCGGGCCGTCGTGTTGGGGGGCGGGGTCATCGGTGTGGAGTTCGCCTCGGTCTGGGCGTCGCTGGGCGCCGAGGTGACGATCGTCGAGGCGCTGCCGTCGCTGGCCCCGGCGGAGGACCCATGGGTCGGCAAGCAGTTGGAGCGGGCATTTCGCAAGCGGAAGATAAATTTCAAGACCGGGGTCCGATTCTCCGGCGTCACCCAGGACGACGCGGGGGTGACGGTGAGCCTGGAGTCGGGCGAGTCGCTGCAGGGCGACCTGCTGCTGGTGGCCGTGGGCCGCGGCGCCGCGACCGACGGCTGCGGATTCGACGAGGCGGGCATCGCCATGGACCGCGGGTTCGTGCTCACCAACGAACGGCTTGCCACCAACGTGGAGAACGTCTACGCCATCGGCGATATCGTTCCCGGACTGCAGTTGGCGCACCGCAGCTTCCAGCAGGGCATCTTCGTGGCGGAGGAGATCGCCGGGCTCGACCCGATCGTGGTGCCGGACGTGAACGTGCCGCGCGTGACCTACTGCGACCCCCAGATCGCATCGGTCGGGCTGACCGAGCAGCAGGCCACCGAGCGGTACGGCGAGGTCGAGACGATGGTGTTCAACTCGGGCGGCAACGCCAAGACCGACATCCTGTGCACCGCCGGCGGCATCAAGGTGGTGCGGGTCAAGGACGGCCCCGTCGTGGGGTTCCACATGGTCGGCGGCCGGATCGGCGAGCTGATCGGCGAGGCGCAGATGATCGTCGCCTGGGAGGCCTACCCGCAGGACGTCGCCCCGTACATCCACGGCCACCCGACGCAGTACGAGCAGATCGGCGAGATGATGCTGGCGCTGGCCGGCAAGCCGCTGCACGTGCCCGGCTGAAATGGTGGCCCCAGCGGACTGACCCACTGAGCCGACCCTCAACACCCAAGGAGCGCGTTCCCCATGCCCCACTCCGTGCAGATGCCGGCCCTCGGCGAGAGCGTCACCGAGGGCACCGTCACCCGCTGGCTCAAGAACGAGGGTGATCAGGTCACCGAGGACGAGCCGCTGTTGGAGGTGTCCACGGACAAGGTGGACACCGAGGTCCCGGCGCCGTACTCCGGCGTCTTGGAACGGATCCTGGTGCGGGAGGACGAGACCGTCGAGGTGGGCGCCGAGTTGGCCGTCATCGGCGACGGGTCCGGGGTGGGCGCCGAGTTGGCCGTCATCGGCGACGGGTCCGGGGTGGGCGCCCCCGCCGCGGAGCCGGCCGCCGAGCCGGTCGCCGCGCAGGCGGATGATCACGCGGCCGATCGGGCTCCTGCCGATGAGCAGGAGCATGGCGCAGGCCACTCGGCCGGACGGGCGAGTGATGCGGAGGACGTCGATTCGGCGTCGGCCGCAGTAGCTCCGGCATCCGACGCCGCCACCGATGCGGGTGAGCAGCGCGCCGCCGGCACCGAGATCACCATGCCGGCCATGGGCGAGTCGGTGACGGAAGGTACCGTCACCCGCTGGCTCAAGCAGGTGGGCGAGCGCGTCGCGGTCGACGAACCGCTGCTGGAGATCTCCACCGACAAGGTCGACACGGAAGTGCCGTCACCGGCCGGCGGCACGGTGCTGCAGATCCTGGTCCAGGAGGACGAGACGGTCGAGGTCGGCACGCCGCTGGCCGTCATCGGCGGCGGCGACGCGGCGCCGCCCGCCCGGCAGCCGGAAGCCGCGGCCGAAGTTGCTTCCCCGGCGGGCGGGCCCAAGCCCCCGGCGGGAGGGCACAAGCCCGCCGAAGCACCGGAAGCCGAACCGGCCGAACAGGTCCCGGCCCCGACAAGTGCGCCCGAACCCGAACCCGAACCGCCGGCACCGGCGCCAGAGGTCGAACCCCGGCCCGGTCCCGCGGCCGCGCCATCAGCGACCGGTGACGCCGCCTCGCCGCAAACGCCTGCGGCCGCGCCGGCGGCCTGGCATCCACCGACCCCGCAGCGCCCGGGCACGTACGTCACGCCGGTAGTCCGAAAGCTGGCCGCCGACCAGGGCGTGGACCTGGCGGACGTGGTCGGCACCGGGGTGGGCGGACGCATCCGGCGCGAGGACGTCCTGACCGCCGCCCAGAACCGGGTGGCCACCGCCCCACCGGCTCCCGCGGCAGGCGCACCGGCGGCGACGGGTTCTGCCGTGCGGCCGGACGCAGCGGCGGCCGCGCTCATCGGCACCACGCAGAAGACGCCCCGGATCCGGCAGGTGATCGCTCGCAACATGCTGCGGGCGGTGACGACATCCGCGCAGCTCACGACGGTCGTCGAGGTGGACGTGACCCGGGTCGCGGCCCTTCGGCAACGCGCGCGGGACGCGTTCGAGGCGCGCGAAGGGGTACCGCTCTCGTTCCTGCCGTTCTTCGTCAAGGCGGCGGTCGAGTCGGCGAAGGCACATCCCGTCATCAACTCGTCGCTGTCGGAGGACCTGAGCGAGATCACCTACCACCCGGCGGTCAATATGGGGATCGCGGTCGACACGCCGCGGGGCCTGATCGTGCCCGTCATCCACGACGCAGACGACCTCAACATCGCCGGGCTGGCCCGGCGCATCGCCGACCTGGCCGACCGGACGCGGGCCAACAGGCTCGGGCCCGACGAACTGGCCGGCGGGACCTTGTCGCTCACCAACACCGGGTCGGTCGGCGCGCTCTTCGACACCGCGATCTTCGTGCCGCCGCAGTCGGCGATCGTGGTGACCGGCGCGGTCGTCAAGCGCCCGGTGGTCGTGACGGACGCGGATGGCAACGACGTCATCGCGGTGCGGTCGATGGCGCACCTGGCGCTGTCCTACGACCATCGGACGATCGATGGGGCGGACGCCGCGAGGTACCTCACCGCGATGAAGACCCGCATCGAGGGCGGCGATTTCGAGCCCGACCTCGGCCTGTAGCGGCATTACGGATCATCGGACGGGGCAAGCGGATCGCTATGCGCATCGTGGTGGCCGGTTCGAGCGGCTTCATCGGCCGGCATCTGGTCCCCGCGCTGCGAACCGCCGGGCATGAGGTCGCCACCCTCGTTCGCCGCCCGCTGGCGCGGGACGACGAGTTCGCGTGGGAACCCGACTCCGGCGTGCTGCCGGCCGGCGCGCTTTCGGGCGCGGACGTAGTGATCAACCTGAGCGGCGCCGGGATCGGCGACCGGCGCTGGACACCGAAGCGCAGGCAGCGGCTGCGGTCCTCCCGGCTGCGACCGACCCAGCTCTTGGCCGGCGCCTGCGCGCGGCAGCGAATCCCGGTGCTGCTCAACGCTTCCGCGGTCGGCTATTACGGCGACCGCGGCGCGGAGGTGGTGACGGAGTCGACCGGTCCCGGGGAGTCGTTCCTGGCTCGGCTCTGCGTGGACTGGGAGGCGGCGACGGGCCCGGCCGAGGACGGTGGCACCCGGGTGGTGCTCCTGCGAAGCGGTCTGGTCCTTGGCCCCGGCGGGGGCCTGCTGCCCCGGCTCGCGCTGCTCACCCGCTTGCTGGCCGGCGGCCGGCTGGGAGACGGGACGCAGTACTGGCCCTGGATCTCCATCGCCGACCACGTCTCTGCCGTGCAGTTCCTGTGCCGGTCGCAGGTGCGCGGCCCGGTCAACGTCACCTCCCCGAACCCCGTCACCAACGCGCAGTTCACCGCCCAACTGGGGCGAGCACTACGCCGCCCGGCACCGTGGGTCGTACCGCCCGCCGCGCTGCGTCTGGCGCTCGGCCCGTTCGCCGAGGAGATCCTCGGCGGGCAGCGGGCCATGCCGAACGCATTGCTGGAGAACGGATTCCGCTTCCTGCAGCCTGACCTTTCCACGGCGCTGGCCGGCTGGGTGGGACGCTGACCGCACCTCGCAGGGCGCGCGATCCGGGATGCGCACCGTCGGCCGGCCACGGGCCGGCAAGGATCACTCGGGCGCGCGCAACCCCGACGGGCCGTCATGCCGTGGTCGGCTCCCGGCCGAGCCCACCGCGGACGGGTTCGACGCCCGACGCCGAAGCCCCGGCGCCCCTACGGCCGGCCCCGTCGGCCCCGTCGGCCCCGTCGGCCCCGTCGGCACCGCCCGCACCAACTGAGCCACCAGCACCGATCGCGCCGCCAGCACCGCCCGCACCAACTGAGCCGCCAGCGCCGATCGCGCCGCCGAACCGGCGCTGCCTCGCCGCGTATATCTCACACGCCCGCCACAGGTCCCGCCGGTCGAAGTCCGGGAACAGCGTCTCCAGGAACACCAACTCCGCATAGGCGGATTGCCAGATCAGGAAGTTGCTGGTTCGCTGCTCCCCGGACGATCTGACGAACAGATCCACATCCGGCATGTCCGGCTCGTCGAGGTAGCGGGCGAACATGCGTTCGGTGACTCGTCCCGGGTCGATCCGGCCGGCCGCCGCGTCGGCAGCCAGCGCCCGCGCCGCGTCCGCGATCTCCGCCCGGCCGCCGTAGTTCACGCACATGGTGAGGGTGAGCACGTCGTTGCCGGCCGTCATCTCCTCGGCGATCTGCAATTCGCGGACCACGCTGCCCCACAGCTTCGGCCGCCGACCCGCCCACCTGACCCGCACGCCCATCTCGTGCATGTCGTCCCGCCGCCGCCGGATCACGTCACGGTTGAAGCCCATCAAGAAGCGCACCTCATCTGGCGAGCGACGCCAGTTCTCGGTGGAGAACGCATACGCCGACAGGTGCCGGATGCCCAGTTCGATCGCGCCGGAGACGACGTCGAACAGCGCCGCCTCCCCGCGCTTGTGGCCCTCGGTGCGCGGCAGTCCTCGCGCCTTGGCCCACCGGCCGTTGCCGTCCATGACGATGGCGACGTGGTGGGGCACCGCCGCGGATGCGATGGCGGGCGGCCTGGCGCCGCTCGGATGCGGATCCGGCGGGCGGGGCGACCGGGCGCCAGCAGAACGATCCCTCGCGCTCACCGGGCGGCGCGCCCCCGCCGCCGTGGCCGAACCGATGGCCGGAAGGCGCAACCACCCGCCCGGCCGGGCGCCGGCCGGGATCGGAGCGGCTCGCCTGCCTGCGGCGTCAACGTCCCTCCCGGCTCCCCGTCATCGCCGTCATCGCCGCGGCCACGCACCCTCATCCTCATCGCCGCACCATCACAGCGGTCGCGCCCGTCGCATCACCCGCGGGGACCGCCGCATCCGGCGACATCGCGCCGCCGGACGGCAGGTGCACCGCCCGGTCCACCAGCGGGAGCGAGCGGAGCCCCCGCTCCAGGTGGAACTGCAGCAGGGCGGCGATCAGACCAGATGCCTCCCGACGGTGTTCCGGCCCGGACGCCTCCGCCGTTGCCCAGTCGCCTCCCGCGAGCGCGAACATCAACTGCACGGTGGCGCCAGCCGGCCGAACGAAACCGGTACCGCGGCATTCCGCGCACAGCACCCCGCCGGAGGGCACGTGGAACGCCGCGTGCGGACCCGGCGTGGCGCATCGGGCACAGTTGCGTAGCGCGGGCGCCCAGCCGGCCAGCGCCATCGCCCGCAGCAGGTATGCGTCCAGCACGAGGCCGGGGTCGCGGTAGCCGATCGCCCGCTCCAGGCGCCGTTCCAGGGGGCCGCCGCCCTCCCCCGCCTGGCGGGCGGTGGAGAGCGCCGGCGCCGGCTCGGCCAGCGCCCGGAGCGCCGACACCACGAGGAGGTACAGCCGAAGCCACGGCTCGCGCTCCTCCGCGGCGAGCCGCTCGGCGGTCTCGACGATGGCCGTCGCCGCCGTATACCGTCCGTAGTCGGACGCGATCATGGAGCCGAACGGGTCGAGGGTCTCGGCCTGGGTGACGATGTCCAGGTTGCGCCCCGCGTAGAGCTGCACGTCGACATGGGAGAACGGCTCCAGCCGGCCACCGAACCGGCTCTTGGTGCGGCGCACACCCTTTGCCACTGCGCGCACCCGACCGCTGCGGCGCGCGAGCAAGGTGACGATGCGATCGGCCTCCGCCAGCGCCGTCACCCGGAGCACGACCGCCGTGTCCCGGTATAGCGCCACGGCAACCATCGTGCCACCCCGGACGGGCACGGACCGTGAACCACCCCTGCGGAACTGCCAGTTTCGGATCGGGCCGGGCCTCGGCAGGAGCGTGCACTACGCTGGACAGACCGCGGGATGAAGCAGGATGACGCGTTTGCCGCGACCCGCACCCATGCCCTTCGGACGTCCGGTAGGTGAATTGATGACAGAGCCAGCAACGGTCCGCGCGGCCCTTCCCGAGGACGCCGAGGCGTTCACTGCCTGTCACATGGCCTGCTGGCACGAGGCGTACGCCACGCTTTGGGGCACCGAGCGGCTCGACGAGCTCGACGAGGCCGAACTGGCGCAACGGCGCCGCGTGGAGATCGAGGCGGGCTCGGCCACCCACGTGCTGGCCGAACGGGACGGCGAGGTGATCGGCGTTGCCATCGCCGGACCGTCCCGCGACGATGATCCACCGACCGACCTGGAGCTGTACGCGATCTTCGTCCGCGCCGCGCACTACGGGACCGGGGTGTCGACGAAGTTGTTGGACGCGGTGACGGAAGGAAAGCCGGCGTCGCTGTGGACCTATCGCGACAATCCGCGCGCCTCCGCGTTCTACGTGAACCAAGGCTTCATACCCAACGGAGCGGAACGAAACGACGCCGCCGGCATCTTGGAATTGCGTATGGTGCGCAAGGAGCCCGTACCGCGGCGGTGACGCTGGCAGCAGCCCTTCGCCGACCGCACCACGGCACACCGCCACCGGCACCACCGCGGCATCACCGCCGCACCTGACCACCGCGGCACCCGACCCACCGCCGCACACCGCGACCGCGGCATCAGGCCGCGGCACACACAGGAGGACTCGATGCGAGCCCGCTCAGCGCTGATCGCTCTCGCCTGCACGGCTTCCCTGGTGCTGGCGAGTTGCTCGTCCCCGACCGCCGGGATCCCGCAGCTACCCCAGGCCCCCGAGACGGCGTCGCCGACCGGCCCGGCCGGCGCGAGCCAAACCGGCGAAGCGGGCACCGCAACCGGGACCACCGACCCGGACGATCCTTCCGGGGAGGACGACGCCGCCAGCGACCCGGATGCGGGCAGCACCGGGCTGCCGTCCGCCACCGGGTCGCAGCCGGACCCCTCCACCGACGGGGCGTTGCCCACCGACCTGATGGCGTTGCCCACCGACCTGGGCGATCTCGGCATGAACGCCGAATGCCTGGCGGTTTCGGGCGTGGTGATGGCAATGGGGCTACTGGTCGTCGCATCGATGATGGGCGGGACCCAGGCCATCACGCAGGAGGACCTCGAACAGGCGTTTGCCGGCATGGGTGACGTGCCACCGGAGCTTTCCGCGCCCCTCCAGACGCTGCGCGACGCCGCGACGAAGGCCATGGGCAAGCCGTCCGCCGAGGCGGGAGCCATCATGAGCTCCGACGACGTCGCGAACGCCATGGACGTCCTCAGCACGTACGTGGAATCCAAGTGCGGCGGCAGCTGACCCCACGGATCGTCGCACTGCTCACCGGCATGGTGCTCGCGGTCGTCAGTTGCTCGAACTCCACACCGCAAACCGGGACGGACGGCGCGCCCGCGGGCCGCACCGCATCGGCCGGGTCCGCGGCGCCATCTGCGCAACGGACGACGGGTCCCGCCGGCCCGAACGCCACGGCGGCGACGCGCTCTGGAGCGACGTCGCTGCTCCCCGGGCTGTCCGCGGACTGCACGTCGGCGATCCACGCCCAGGCCGCGGTCAACAAGCTGTTCGGCGATGCGATGGGCCAGGGGGCCACCTCCGGAACGGCGTCTCGAACACTGAGCGCGCCGACCCCGTTGGCCTCGGCCGAGGTGACGGAGGCATTCGCCTCTATCGATCCGTCGGTGCCCAAGGAACTCACCGACCAGTTCAAGACGTTGCACGACGCCGCCACCCGAGCGGTCGGCAAACCGGCGGTCGCGGTGGCGGCGATCCTGAACGAGAAGGCGGTGACGGACGCGATGACGGCGGTGGCCGATTACATCAAGGCATGCACCCCGCCGACGAGTTGATCGCCGGCCGTCAAGCGGCCGCGCTCAGGCGCTCTTCTCCCGCTGCTCGCGCGTGGTCCGCTTCGGGGGCCTCGGGACGATCGTCGGGTAGACGTTCTCCCGGACAGTCTGCGCGGTCACGACGACGCGTTCCACGTCGTCCCGGCCGGGCACCTCGTACATCGCCGGCAGCAATACCTCTTCCATGATCGCGCGCAGACCGCGCGCGCCGGTGCCCCGCAGGATCGCCTCATCGGCGATGGCATCGAGCGCATCCGGCTCGAACTCCAGGCGCACGCCGTCCATCTCGAACAGCCGCTGGTACTGCTTGGACAGCGCGTCGCGCGGTTCGGTGAGGATCGCCACCAGCGAGTCCTTGTCCAGTTGCGTGACGGTCGCCACCACCGGCAGTCGCCCGATGAACTCGGGGATCAGCCCGAACTTGATCAGGTCCTCCGGCATCACATCGGAGAAGATGTCCGACATATCCATGTCGAACTTGCTACGGATCTCGGCGCCGAACCCGAGGCCGCGCTTGCCGACCCGCTCGCCGACGATCTTCTCCAGGCCGGCGAACGCGCCCGCCACGATGAAGAGCACGTTGGTGGTGTCGATCTGGATGAACTCCTGGTGCGGATGCTTGCGCCCGCCCTGCGGCGGCACCGAGGCCTGGGTGCCCTCCAGGATCTTCAGCAGCGCCTGCTGCACGCCCTCGCCGGACACGTCCCGGGTGATCGACGGGTTCTCGCTCTTGCGCGCGATCTTGTCGACCTCGTCGATGTAGATGATCCCCGTCTCGGCCCGCTTCACGTCGTAGTCGGCAGCCTGGATCAACTTCAGCAAGATGTTCTCGACGTCCTCGCCGACGTAGCCGGCCTCCGTCAGCGCCGTCGCATCGGCGAGCGCGAACGGAACGTTGAGCATCTTCGCCAACGTCTGCGCCAGGTAGGTCTTGCCACAGCCGGTGGGCCCGAGCAACAGGATGTTGGACTTGGCCAGTTCCACCGGCTCGGGTCCGCGGTCCGGGCCCGCCTGGATCCGCTTGTAATGGTTGTAGACCGCGACCGACAACGCCTTCTTCGCGGCGTCCTGACCGACCACATACTGGTCGAGGTACTCGCGGATCGCCGTCGGCTTCGGAAGCTCGTCCAGCTTCACCTCACCGGTCTCGGCGAGTTCCTCTTCGATGATCTCGTTGCACAGTTCGATGCACTCGTCGCAGATGTACACACCCGGGCCGGCAATCAACTTCCGCACCTGCTTCTGGCTCTTGCCACAGAACGAGCACTTGAGCAGGTCGCCGCCGTCGCCGATGCGTGCCATAACGCCTCTCGCTCAATCGTCGGACCGGCCAGCCGGTCTCTCGCCTTCCTCGGCCCAGCGTAACCGTAGCGCGCCGCGCACGGGCGTCGATTTGACGGCGCGCCACTCCTGGGCTCCCCCAGGACGGGCACGCACCGGTCAGTCGGTCACCTTCCGGTAGGCAAGGACCTCGTCGACCAAGCCATAGGCCTTGGCCTCCTCGGCGGTCAAGATCTTGTCGCGGTCGACGTCGACCCGGATCTGCTCCGGCGTCTTGTTCGAATGGCGGGCCAGCAGTTCCTCCATCGCGCTGCGCATCCGCTGGATCTCGGTCGCCTGGATCGACAGGTCCGAGACCTGTCCGTACGCGCCCTCCATCGACGGCTGATGGATCAGCACCCGGGAGTTCGGCAGCGCCAGGCGTTTGCCCGGTGAGCCGGCGGCGAGCAGTACGGCAGCCGCAGCGGCCGCCTGGCCCAGGCAGAACGTCTGGATGTGCGGGCGGACGAACTGCATGGTGTCGTAGATCGCCATCATCGAGGTGAACGAACCCCCGGGCGAGTTGATGTACAGGATGATGTCACGGTCCGGGTCCGAGGATTCGAGCGTGATCAGCTGCGCCATCACATCGTTGGCCGACGCGTCGTCGATCTGCACACCGAGGAAGATGATGCGCTCCTCGAAGAGCTTGTTGTAGGGGTTCGACTCCTTGACCCCGTAGCTGGTGCGCTCCACGAAAGACGGCAGCACATACCGGGAATGGGGCAACGCCCGCGCATCGGCGTGCGGAAGGGTCGATGGGTTCATCGGAATGCTCGTCATGGTCTGCTGCGCTCCGCTCACGAATTCGCCGGCTTGCCGGACGATGAGCCACCTCGGCCCGGTCGGCGCCCGGCCGGTCCTCCGGCAGGCGAGATCACCTTGTCGATGAAGCCGTACTGCAGGGCCTCCTGGGCGGTGAACCACCGATCCCGGTCCGAATCGACGATGATCCGATCCACGCTCTGCCCGGTATGTTCGGCGATCAGTTCGGCCATCTCTTGCTTCGACTGGTTCAGCATGTCCGCCTGGATGGCGATGTCGGCCGCGGTGCCGCCCACCCCCGCGCTGGGCTGGTGCATCAGGATCCGCGCGTGCGGCAGCGCGGCGCGCTTGCCCTTCGCGCCGGCGGTGAGCAGGAACTGGCCCATCGACGCCGCCAACCCCATCGCTGTGGTGGCGACGTCCGGTTCGATGAGCATCATCGTGTCGTAGATCGCCATACCGGCGGTCACGCTGCCGCCCGGCGAGTTGATGTACAGGGTGATGTCCTTCTCGGCGTCCTCGGCGGCCAGCAGCAGCAATTGCGCGATGATCTCGTTGGCGTTGACGTCCTTGACCTCCGAGCCGAGGATGATGATCCGTTCCCGCAGCAGCCGCTCGGACACCGAATCGCTGAGCGACAGCCCCGGTGTGCTGCGCATCACCGCCGGCAGGACCTCCGGGGCGGATCGCTCGATGGCGGCTAGCGGGTGAGCCTTGGTCACGTGCGTCTCCTTGCAGAACTGGCGGACGGGGTGGCGCGGCCGGCGTTGCCGCGGCACCCGCCGATCGCGTGCACCACCGACCCTAATGACGGTGACGCCTGCCGCGCCGTCCCTACCCGCCGCTGTTCGCTTTCAGCGTGATCACGGCTGGGCGGATTGCTGCGCTTCCGGACTCGTTTCGTCGCTGGCTTCGTCATCGCCGGAAACCTCCGGGGTCACCGGCTCGGCCGGTGACGGCGGGGGCGTCGCGGCCGATCCGACATCCGCGCCGGCCTCGGGAACCGCATCCGCCGAAGCCGCCGCCGCATCCTCCGGAATCACCTCGACCCCGAACAGCGTCGCGAAGTCCAGCGTGTTTCCCGCTGGATCCAGAATCGTCGCCTGTTGCACCGCGGTCATCAGCGCCTTGGCCCGCCGAACCTCGGCGAATATCGCGCCGAGCTGACCGGTTTCCTGCAGCCGGCGGAAGTACTCGTCCGGGCTCACCTCGAAGCGCTGGGCGTTGTACATGACCCGATCGGTGAACTCCTCCTGGCTCACACCGATCTCGCCGGCATCGGCCAACGCGTCGAGCAACAGCTGGGCGCGCACCGCAGCCTCCGCGGAGGACAAGATGTCGGCGTCCAGCTCCTCCCGGCTCTGCCCGATGCTCTCCAGGTGCGCGGCGAGCGCCTGCTCGTCGTGGTCGAACGTGTGGATCGCCTCGTGCTGGCGGACGTCGACCTCCTCCTTCCGGGCGCCTTCGGGCACCGGGATATCGGTGCTGTCGAGCAGCTTCTGCAGCACCTTGTCGCGGGCGTCGGCGCCGCGCTGCAGGTTCTTGACCCGCCGGATCTTCTCCTCCAGGTCGGCGCGAAGATCGGCGATCGTGTCGAATTCGCTGGCGAGCTGGGCGAAGTCGTCATCGACGTCGGGCAGGTGCCGCTCGGAGACGGCGGTGACGGTGACGACGATCTGTGCCTCTTCGCCGGCGTGGTCCCCGGCCAGCAACGCGCTGGCGAAGGTGGCCGACCCTCCCGCCGACAGCCCGGTGACGGCATCGTCGATCCCCGCCACCAACTCCCCGCTACCCACCCGGTAGCTCAGGCCGTCCGCGGACGCGTCCGGCAGGTCCTCGCCGTCGACGGATGCCCGCAGGTCGACCGTCACCAGATCGCCATCCACCGCGGCCCGGTCGACGGCGGTCGTTGTGGCGAACCGCTCCCGAAGCGCGTCGAGTTGCTCGTCGACGTCCCGATCGGTCACCTCGAGGTCGTCCACGGTCACGCTGATCTCGGACGGTTTCGGCAACTCGATGTCCGGGCGGACGTCGACCTCCGCGGTGAACTCCACCAGTTCGCCGTCCTCGATCCGGCGGATGTCGATGTCGGGCGGACCGATCACCGCCAATTCCTCGGCGGCGACCGCTTCGCCGTACTTGGCCGGGACGGCGTCGTTGACGACCTCGGTCAGGATCGTTCCGCGACCGAGCCGGGCATCGAGGATCTTCGCGGGTACCTTGCCCGGCCGGAACCCCGGAACCCGTACCTGGCCCGCCAGGGTCCGGTACGCCTTGTCGAAGTGCGGTCGCAGCTCGTCGAACTCGACCTCGACGGTGAGCTTGACCCGTGTCGGGTTGAGACGCTCGACAGTTGATTTCACCGAATGGACTCCTCGCCGGATCGTCGCGATGGCCGTCACTTGCGCGGCGGATCAGCCGGCGGACGCGGGCGGCCCGGTCGATTCTATGGGAACGCCGACGGTCGCGGGTGCGGCCTACCCAGAGGGTGACGAATCCAGCGGACATGGGTAGCGATCGGTGCGAGCGGCTCGGCGGCTGGGGGTGGCTCGGCGGGCTCTGCTGCGGCCGGCGCGGCGGCATCACTCCTGATACGACATCTGATCGGTTGGGGCGGTTGTGACCGTGGTCGGGTGGGCCAGTTGTGACCGCCGTGCTTCGCTGGTGGGCGCCCGCCGCGGCGCGGGAAGACCGCGCTGTAGGGCGCTGCCCACACCCGGTGGGCGAGCGGTCGCGTCATGCCGAGCGCCGGGGCATCGCGATCGTGGCAATCCACCCGGCGGTGGCGTCCGCGCGCGCCGCGCCGGGTACGTAACCCCTAGCCGCCGCGCTGTCAGTAGCCGCCGCACCGCCGGCCGTCGCATGGTCAATGCCGCGGCGTCTGCGCGCGGCGGGCCGGGAAAGGGCCGCAGGTACGGCGTGAACGCATGGGGACTCGGGCTCATGTTCCTGGCTGCATGCTGCAACGCCGGGGCGTCGGTCCTGCAGCGGCGCGCGGACCGGAAGGTGCCCGCGAAGGAGCGGGAGCGGATCTCCGTTTCGATGCTCTCCCGATTGGCGCGTCAACCGTCGTGGATCCTCGGCATCCTGGCGATGCTCACCGGCTTCGTCGTGCACGGTGTGGCCATCACCGTGTCGCAGATCGCGCTGGTGCAGCCGATGCTGATAGCCGAGCTACCGATCACCTTGCTGCTGGCGGCGTGGGCGTTCGGGCTGCGGTTGCGACGGGCCGACGTGCTGGCGGTGGGCATGGCGTCGGCCGGCCTCGCCGCGCTGGAATGGTGCCTGCTGCCACAGGGCGGTGATCCCGGCCGGGTCCCCGGCGGGACATGGCTCATCGGTTCTCTCGTCACCCTCGCCGCGGTCGGCGCCTTGGTGCTGGCCGGTTACCGAGCTCGCTTCGAGCACCGGGCCGCCCTGCTTGGCATCGCCGCGGGCGCGGCGTTCGGTCTGAACTCCTCGCTGATCGCCGGCGTCGGCGCTGCGGTGAGCCAGACCGGGAACCTCTTCACCGCGTGGCAGACCTACGCCGTTGCCGTCGTCGGCCCCGGGGGCTTCCTGCTCTTGCAGAACGCGTTGGCCGCCGGGAACCTGGTGGCCTCCCAGCCGGGGATGACCCTCGCCAACCCCACGGTCGCCATGGTCTGGGGCATCGTGATCTTCGGCGAACAGGTCCGCGGCGCCGGGTGGACGGTCGGCGCGATCGCCGCGGGCGGGCTCATCGTCGCCGCGACCATCCTGCTGGCCCGCTCCCCGCTGCTGGATGCAGGTTCGGAGGCAGCAGAGGCCGCCGACCCGTAGGTGCCCGGAGTCGGAGCGAGTCGCCGTCCCGCGCTCAGTGCCGGCTGTGCAAGGGCTCAGTGCCGGCTGTGCAAGGGCTCAGTGCCGGCTGTGCAAGGCGTGGAACATTCGCTTCGCCGCGGCGGCGATCGCGGTGCCCGACCGGGCCGCCCAGGACCTCCGCCGGGCCTCCTTGATGACGGCCGAGCGCCGACCCGTGAGCGGGCGCCAGGAGTTGGCGGCAATGCCCGCCACCGGCACCGCGAAGAGGGCACCGATGATGCCGCCCAGCCAGGCACCCGCGGCCAACACCAGGACGATCGCCAGCGGGTGCAGCCGGACGAACCGGCCCACCACGAACGGCTGCAGCACGTGAGCCTCCAGTTCGTTCTCCAGCAGCAGCACGGCGAGCAGGATGAGCGCGGGCACGACCCCTTGGGTGCCGAGCGTGATCAATACGGCCAGGCCGCCGGCGATCAGGGCGCCGACGATCGGGATGAAACTCCCCAGGAATACCACGAGGGCGAGGGGCAGGAAGAGGCCGACGCCCAGCAGGTACAGTGCCACGCCGATGACGAGGCTGTGCACGATCGCGATGATCAACGTCCCGTGCACGTAGCCGGACAGCGTCACCCACGCGGCAACGCCTGCGGCCCGCACCCTTGGGCGTGCTCGGACCGGAACCTTCGAAGTCAACCATCGCCAGATCCGCTCGCCGTCGTAGAGCAGGAAGTAGAGGACGAAGATGCCCAACAGCAGTTGCGCGATCAGCCTGGTCGTCGCCTCCACGACGGCCACACCCGCCTCTGCGAGTCCCGAGCCCGCGGTGTGCAGGTAGTTCCGCAGCCGCTCCAGCAACTGATTGAGCGCGTCCGGCCCGACCGGAAGCGGCGAGTGCGCCAACCAGTTCTGGAACTTCTGCAGCGAGTCGCGGAACTGGCTCGAGAGCTGTCCGAACTGGCTGGCCAGCACGAACCCCATGGTCGCGCCGATTGCGATCACGACCACGATGCACCCGATCAGGGTGATGGCCGATGCCCACCCGCGGTTGATGTGTCCGCGTTGCAGCAGGCGATTGACCGGCTGCAAGAGCGCCGCCAGCAAGAGCGCGATGATGCTCGGGACCAGGACGAAGCTGATGGCGAGCATCGCCTGCACCGCGAGATAGCCGGCGCCCCCGATCAGGATGAGCGCCAGGGACCACGCAGCGACCTTGAGCACCGAGCGGGGCAGCAAGCCGCCACCGGTCGCGGCCAGTCGGCCGGTGGCGCGCCTGGATAGGGCAACTACATGATGGTCGCGGCGCCGTTCACCGCGCCGAGCCCTCTTGCCGACGATGGCCGCTCCCTGCGACGTGGGTGATGACTGCTGTCACGGATACCCGCGCACCGTGTGATGGATGCAATGAGGCGGCCAACGCCAGCACGGCGGCCAACGCCATGGCGAGGCTCCGCCGGGGCGCCGTCCACCGATGGGCGGCCGGCGTCCGGGCCGCTACTCCTCACCCGCGCGACCCCCGTGGTGGCCGGGACGGATGGTCGCCGCCGGCCCGTCATGCCCGCACGGATGGCGTCCGCGCATCGGCCAGAAGGGTCGCCATGCCGATAGGCCAGGGGCGGCGCCCGAGGGGAGCGCGGGCCGCCCGCGCGGGGGAGGCCGGGGCCGCCACCGCGCGGCACCAAGACGGCCTCGGACGGCCGCTGCGCTGGTGACTGAGGCAGCCGAGCCGCGCGGAAACGGTGCGCGGCAACGCAAACCGGACGCGTAAGTGCAGGGCGGGCGATCTTGCCGAGAGGGCATGAAGGGCAGCAACACCGCATTTCCACACGGTCATTCCGTCGCGTTCCGCGGTGATGGATTGGCGATTGGGTGGTTCTCTCGGCGACCTGGATAGCAGACTTGACAAACGGTCCGAATCCGTGGTGCCGTGGATATCGGTTCGACAGAGAGCCTCTCTTGCTACGTCGGGAGGACCGCTGTGGTGAGTCTCGAACCTCCAACCGCGGCATCTGCCGCGACGCAGCGCCAGAGGGCGGAATCCGCGGTGGTCGCCAACTTGGTCGACGCCCGCGCGACCGGGGACCCGAGCCGATGCCGTCGGGCCGAGGATGCAATGGTCGTCCGCTACCTGCCGCTGGCCGGCGTCGTGGCCAATCGCTACCGGCGTCGCGGTGTCGACTTCGACGACCTGGAACAGGTAGCCAGGCTGGGCCTGATCAAGTCCGTGCGCCGATGGAGGCCGGAGCGGGGCCGGTTCCTGGCGTATGCCATGCCGACCATCGACGGCGAGGTCAAGAGGCACTTCCGTGACAGCGGTTCCACCATCCGGATCCCCCGGGTGCTGTACGAGTCGCAACCGCGGGTTGCGGCCGCGCAGCGCACGCTGCGACAGGAACTCGGCCGCGAGCCGAGCAGCCACGAGATCGCCGGCCGGGCCGGCATCGCCGAACACCTCGTACGCGACGTCCGGGCCGCGACGACGAGTTGCCAGGTGCTGTCCACCGATGACGAGTCCCTCAAGGGGCAGCCGGACACGGGCGCAGAACATGATCTGTCGACAGTCGCGGCGCGCACCCGGTTGCGGCCCGCCCTCGGCGCGCTGTCGGATCGGGAGCGCAGGATTGTGGCCCTCCGCTTCATCTGGGGCCAGAGCCAGTTGGAGATCGCGGGCGCCGTAGGTGTGAGTCAGATGCAGGTCTCCCGGGTGCTGCGGGCGGCGCTGGAGAAGATGCGCCAACGGCTGGCCGAATCGCCGGAGGCGCCGGCCTGAAGCTCGGCCGCCGCGGCCGATTCGCCGATCGAGGGCGCCCGAGGGGTGGCGCTCGCCCAGCGCGGTCGCGCCGCGGATGTGTGCCGACGTGCGCGTTGCGGTATCCGACGGGACATGATCGACGCGGGGCATGACCGGTGACCCGGCAATTCCCGGCGCTGCTCGGCGCCCTGTCCGGCTGCCCGAAGACCCGCTGCTGCCCGCCCATTCGCGACGTGGACGACGCGCCTCCCGGAGTTGCTCGCATCCGGCCGGGACGCGGACTCTGTTCACCGATTCGTTCACCGATTCGCGCGATCATCTCGTCGGCGGTCGGCACCTGTCTCGAACAGACGTCGTCAGGCTGGGAGATCATCCTCGATCTCGCGCGGATCGCTTGCGGCCAGATGGATCCCGTCATCGACCCTGAGCGAATACCCGCCGCGTCGTCCTCGCCAACCACCCGCCCGCCCGCAGTGCCGCGAGGTGGACCTCGCGGATCCCCCACCGAGAATCGCCGTGGACCCTGCCGGTGGCCGTAGGTGGCCGCTGCCCGGGCTACCCAACGACACCGCCCGTTGATGTTGAGCAGCCGTCGTCGATGGCAGTTCGGCCACCGTTGACCGGCCCGTACGTGACGCCCTGGTAGGTGAACTGCGGAATGATGTCGCCCCACTTGACGTGCTTGGGCAGATCCGAACTGAACACCGGCCCCTGGTGCTCGCTGTAGTGACCGTCGAACGCGCCCGCGGCATCGACAGTGATCACGACGTAGGGATTGTGTCGGGAGGCGGTCGCGTGGCACAGCGTGACCTTGTCACCGCCGGAGGCGTTCGCCA
This sequence comes from uncultured Actinomycetes bacterium, assembly GCA_964624455.1. Classification (GTDB taxonomy): domain Bacteria; phylum Actinomycetota; class Actinomycetes; order Mycobacteriales; family Nakamurellaceae; genus Nakamurella. The sequence continues at coordinate 47,489 of CAZUXD010000003.1, forward strand.
CCGCGGCCGGGGCCAGGCCGACCGCCAGTATCACCCCGAGACCCGCGCTCACCATCTGTGCCCAACGCCTATGCGTCATCGCTCGGTTCGTCATGTTTGTTCCTTTCAATCGGAGGGGCTACACCCATGCGGACGAATCGTATCTGACCGTGTGTGATATAGCGTAAATCTTCGTCAGCACGAGAGCGCGCCGGCCAGGCCGCCGGTGCGGCTCGTGGAGTACCTGGCCATGGCCGCTGCGCCCGCCAGCAGGCCCAGGTAGACCTGGAAGTGCCCCGGCAGCGTGACAGGGACGGAACCGCCGGGTTCCACGAAGCCGACGGTTTGCGGCCCCCGGCAGGTACACCCGGACCGCGGCGATCCCCCACATCAGAAGGATCCCGATCCCGGTGGTGGCGTGCGGCAGGTTGAACTGGATTTGCCGGTAGCAGGAGACCAACGCCCCGACGACGGGCAGGTGCGGGGACGCGACGGCGGTCGCTGCGCCCTTGGAACGGGTGACGGTGGTCTTGAGTCTCGACTCTGGCCGACCCGTCGGGCCGGCCAGCCGTGGCGCCAGTCCGTGTCCTCATTCCCTATCCCCGCCGGTACGTAGCCCCTCAGGACCGATGCGTCCCGTAAGACCGCCTCCGATACGCAGCGTTACGTATCCCACCCAACCCGGGTATCACTCGCCCGATCGTGGCATCCGCTGTTGCGATCGCCCGACGCGACGGTGCCGTACTCAGGGCCGCGCGTCACCCGATTGGCGGTCCGCTTGGCCACCAGGGACAGCGATGGATGACGGAAGGTGCGGTGCAGATCATGATCTATCTACCGGCCATGGTGTTCGTGGTTATGGTGCTGATCCTCTGGCGACTGGCAGACATCAGGATCGAACAACGCGCCGTCGCGCACGAGTTGGCGGAGTACAACCGGGCGCTTGCCGAATTCAACGACGCCGGCAACCGTGCCGGATCCGTTCTGGGCGACGCGCAGACCAAGCGGGTCTACGCCTGCAACGCGCCGGCGGTCGGCATGATCCCGGCGCGCGTTGCCCTTGACCTCGCGCAGGACCTCGAGGATCTCGCAAGGGGCGCGATCGATGCGACTTCTGCGCGGCGTGTGACGCGGGAGCTTCGTCATCTGACGAGAAGGTTCTCGCTGGCGACGACCGCGCCCTGCCCATTCGCGGGCGTGGCACACGAGATCGCCCGCCCCCATCCGGGCTCTTGGACATGTCCCCTTTGCGGCGCGCAACACTCCGACAGCACCCGAATCGGCGGCGCTACCGTTGGTCTGTTCGAAGCAGGTGTACCGGCGCTCGAATCGGTCGGCGTCGGCGTGGCGCGCCGGGCGGTTGCCTGACGGCGGGCGCGGCGGGCCGATCAGCCGCGCGCGGCGTGCGATAGCGTGCCGCCATCGTCGGACGGTGTGTCGGGGAACGAGAAGATCCGGGAGAGAACGCAAATGGCGTCACGTGTCACCCGAGATGCCGACAGCCGCGCCGTGACCTACCGCCGCGCGGGCGGACCCGAGGTGCTCGAACTCGTGCATCGCACGCCGCCCGAGCCGGGACCCGGACAGGTCCGGGTTCGGCTGCACCGAGCGGGCG
>CAZUXD010000003.1:49092-65954 GCA_964624455.1 uncultured Actinomycetes bacterium
GGGCGTCAACCCGACCGATTGGAAACTGCGGGAAGGCTCCGCCGCGGGCGAACCGATTGAGCCACCTCAGATTCCGGGGCAGGACGGGGCAGGGGTCATCGACGCCATCGGGGCCGGGGTCGATGCCGATCGCGTCGGTGAGCGGGTGTGGACCTACCTGAACGCCTTTGCGCGATCGGAGGGATCGGCGGCCGACCACACGGTGCTGCCGGCCGAGCAGGCCGTCCCGCTCCCCGATTCGGCCTCGTTCGACCTGGGCGCATGTCTCGGCGTGCCGTTCCTGACAGCGCACCGGTGCCTGACGATCGCCGAGGGCGGTCCACGGCGGCTGGGGCCGGGGGCACTGCGCGATCGCGTCGTATTGGTCGCCGGCGGAGCGGGCGCCGTGGGCAACGCGGCCGTGCAGTTGGCGCGCTGGTCGGATGCGACCGTCATCGCCACCGTCAGCAGCTCGCAGAAGGCAGATCTGGCGGTGGCGGCCGGAGCAGCGCACGTGATCAACTATCGCGCGCAGGACACCGCGGCGCAGATCCGCTCGATCACCCCCCGCGGGGTGGACCTGGTCGTCGAGGTGGCGCCCCTCGCCAACTCCGGGATCGACGCGGCCGTGCTGGCGCAGGGCGGATCGGTCGCCGTCTACGCCGGCGGGCCAGGTGACGAGATGACGCTGCCGGTGCGCGCATCCATGATGCTCAACGCGCGCTGGCAGTTCGTGCTGCTGTACACCGTGCCACCGGAGACCATCGCGGGGGCGGTTCGGGATGTCGGCGCAGCGGTCGCAGACGGGCGCATCCGGGTGGGCGCCGACGCGGGGCTGCCGCTGCACCATTTCCCGCTGGAACGCACCGCGGACGCCCACACCGCCGTGCAGCAGGGCGCTGTCGGAAAGGTGCTGATCGACATCGATGACGAAAAGCCCTGACACGCCCCTGCCCGTTGAAGCTGCCCCGGCAACTTCGACGAACGCCACCTGATGCGCGATTGGGTCGAGAGTCTCCGCCGACGAGCGCACTACCACCGCGCCGCACTGGCGCTAGCGGGCGGCGGCGCGGTGCTGGTCCGGGCTGACGTTCGTACCCGGGCGAATGCCAACCAGCCCCGGTCACCCGATGCCGGCGTTGTCAATGGGCGTTGGGCCCGGGCACCGAACGGTTTGCCGAATTGGGCGCGGCGGGTACTGCCCCAGCCGTACACGCCAATTCCACACACCAGAGGCGGTGCAGGCCGTACCAGACCTGCGGCCGGCGCGCCGACGGCTGGCTCAAAACGGTGCCCGCGTTTGGATGGCGGCCCGGCCTGCGCGAAATGAGGTGAGGAGCCGCCTTGCCGACCGGAGAGCACATCATGCCGGTGCTGTGGTCGGTCATCGGGCTGGTGGTCGGTGTGCTGGCCGTCACCCGCTTGTCGGCGCTGGTGCGAATCCCGGCGCCCATCCTGCTGCTGGTCGCGGGCTTCGCGGCATCGTTCATCCCCGGCGTGCCGGCATTCGTGGTGGGGCCCGACGTCGTCCTGGTGCTGCTCATCCCCCCGCTGCTGTACGCGGCCGCGCTGGAAGCCGGTGTGCTGGCGATCAGGCGGGTCCTGCGGTCGGTGATCGAACTCGCATTCGGCATGGTGCTCGTCACCGCCTTCGCGGTGGCGGTGGTGGTGCACCTGCTATTGCCGTCCGTTCCGTTCGGCGCCGGCCTTGCGATCGGGGCAATCGTTGCGCCCCCGGACGCGGTGTCGGCGGTTGCTGTCGGCCGCCGGGTTGGGCTCCCGCGGACGGTGATGACCGTCCTTCAGGGCGAATCCCTGCTCAACGATGGGACATCGCTGACGTTGCTTCGGGTTTCACTTGCCGCCGTCGCCGCAGGCAGCATGCATTGGGGTTCGGCGATCGGGCTCTTCGCCTGGTCGGTGGCCGCCGGACTCGGAGTGGGTTTGGTGGTCGGCGCGGTGCTGTCGGTGATCCGGCGCGTCGTGGGCCGGCCGCTGACCGTGACGGTCCTCAGCCTCGTCACGCCCTACGTGGCCTACTTGATCGGTGAGGGGATTTCGGCGTCCGGGGTCCTCGCGGTCGTGACCTCCGGGTTGCTACTGGAGTTCCGCTCCCCGATGGACCTGCCGGCGAAGGTCCGGCTGAACGAGAATGCGACCTGGGACGCCTTGCGTTTCGTGGTCGAGGGGGCCGTCTTCAGCCTGATCGGCCTGCAATTGTGGAGCGTCGTCACCGCCGTCGATATCGGTGCGTATCACGTGGCGGTGACGATCCTGGCCGTGCTGGGCACGGTCATCCTGGTGCGCCCGGCGTGGGTATTCGGTCTTGCGCTGCTGGCCCGGCCGTGTCGGTCGCACAGCGCAGAACGGGTCAAGAACCTCACGGTGATCTCGTGGTCGGGGATGCGAGGGGTGATCTCACTCGCGGCCGCGCAGACCCTTCCCCTGGAAAATCCGGGCCGACCTGTACTCGTCACCTGCACCATCGCCGTGATCGTGGGCACGCTCGTCCTGCAAGGGCTTTCCCTCCCCTGGACCATCCGCAGGCTGAAGCTGGAAAAGGATCCCCAGAGCGAACGTGATGCCGAACGCGATTCCGCCCGGGCAGAATCCGGTCGCGCCATCGCCCGCCGGATCGAAGAGGTGGCCGCAAGCGATCGGATGCCGGCCGGGCAGATCGAAATGATGCGGCGTTGGGTATCGCTGCGGAACTGGCGATCCTCGGCCACCCCCGGGGCGGACGACGGGCCGATCGCACCGCCTCGGCTCGCGGCGCTGCAGCGATGGCAACGCAAAATCGTGGACATCGAGCGCGGGGTCTTCGTGCAGTTGCGCAATTCCGGACGGCTCTCGGAGGAAGTGCTGCGCGACCTGCAGCAAGACCTCGACCTTGAGGAGGCGTTGTTGGAAGCCCGCCTCGATGATCACCCTGACGACAGCCGAGGTCACCTGTCCGAACTGCCCGAGGGCGGTTCGCCGCGGCCGGACCAGGGGTGAATCGGCGCCCAACGCGGTTTGACCCGCGGTCGCCGTGGCGCGGGCTATCTCGCCTGCCCCTGCGATGGATCTGCCTGCTCGCGGTCGCAGCCTTCGTAGATGCGGTGCACGACGATGTCGACGACGGCGAGCAACAGCGCCGCGAGCACGAAGACGGTGGCGACCAGGGTTCCGGTTTCGACGGCCGCCGCGTAGTTGCCGCTGCTCGCCTCCTCGGCGAAGAAGACCGCGCCGACGGCGGCAATGCCGACCGCGGCGCCGATCCGCTGCGCCGTCTGCATGACCCCGCCCGCGGTTCCGGCTCGCGGGACCGGAACCTGAGACAGGGTCAAGGTCTGGTTCGGAGTGATCACCAATCCGCTGCCGATACCTGCGACGAGGAGCGGCCCCACGGTGGCCCACCCGGTTCCACCGCTCGGCACTCTGCGGACCGCGAATGACGTTGCGGCGAAACCGACGGCAACGATCACCAGGCCCAACGCGACCAATGGCCGGCCGAACCGCAGAACGATTCGCCCGCCCAGGGCAGCGGCCACGCCGGAACCGATCGCGAACGGCATCAGCGCCAGGCCGGTGGCGAGAGCCGAGTACTCGATACCGATCTGCAAGTACAGGCTGAAGACGAAGAACAGCGGCGTGAACCCCGCGAAGTACAGCAGGTTCACCGATGTCCCGAAGGAATACGACGCGATCTTGAACAGGTCGAGGTCCACCACCGGCTCTCGCCCGCGCCGCGCGTAGCGCCGGTCCCACAGCACGAAGATCACGCCCACCGCGAGCGCGCCCGGGACCAGCAGCCACTTGTAGGGCGATTGCCAACTGCGCTCTTGCACGAACGGCAGCAACAGCATGACGGCTGCGACGCCGATCAGGACCACCCCTACCGGGTCGTAGTCGTGCTTGGTCCGTTGGGAGCGGTCCGGCCTCGGCAAGAGGCGCCACGCGATCGGCATCGCGATCACACCGACCGGCAGGTTGACGAGGAAGACGAAGCGCCAACCCTGACCGTCGCCGAAGAGGGCGATGAGCAGGCCGCCGAGCAACGGGCCGACCGCGGTCGAGATTCCGACGACCGCGCCGAACGTCCCGAAGGCCCTGCTGCGTTCCCGTCCGGAGAACATTTCCTGGATGATGGCGGTGATCTGCGGGGTCAAGGTTCCACCGGCCAGGCCCTGCAAGAGCCGCGCGATGATCAGCCAGGTGCTGCTGAGCGCGGCACCGCACGCGATGCTGGCCAGCGTGAAGAGGCCGAGCGCGCCCACGAAAACGGCCCGGCGCCCCCGCACGTCGCCGAACCGCCCGGATGGGATCAGCAGCAGACCGAACGTCAGTGCGTAACCGGAGACCACCCATTGCAGGTCGCTCGCCGACGCGTGAAGACCCGTCCGGATCGACGGCAGCGCGACGTTGACGATCGACACATCCAGCAGCACCATGAACCCGCCGACCAGGCAGATGGCCAGTGCCTTCCAGCGGCGCGGGTCGGGACTCGCCGACCGCTGTTCTTCGCCCTCCGTCATCCTTTCCCGCTGCTTGCGGCACCGCGCATGTGCATCGCCCGGCGTGGACCGTGTCGACCTCCCGTTGCGGATATCTCCTCTTGCCGTGCCCGTTCCGTCTGTGGGTTCAGCACCACGCACCCCTTCCATGGATCCCGCTGGATCCGGCACCGCTACGTGGCGTACCCCGACGCCGCGCGCCGCGATCGGGGGCGAGGGGCCGGGAGGCCGTTTCACCATTGCGCAGCACGGGTAGTCGCCAGCCAGTTACGGAGGCGCTGCCATGGAACAGGAAAAGGCCAAACTGGGGTTCATCCGGTTCGCGTTGTCCGGACGCAACCGTTTCGTCTCCGGCATCGCCCTGTTGGCCGCGCTCGGAGGATTCCTGTTCGGTTACGACACGGGGATCATCGGGCAGGCATTGCCGTACCTGTCCAAAGATATGCACCCGTCGACGGTCGAGGCGTCGTGGATCGTCGCGGTGCTGCTGATCGGCGCGATGATCGGCGCGGCAATCTCCGGCTACCTTTCCGAGAAGATCAGCCGGAAGTGGACGAAGTGTGTTTCGGGTTGCGTCTACGTGATCGGTGCGCTGCTGGCCGCGTTCGCCCAGGACGTTACGTGGCTCGTGATAGCGCGGTTCGTACTCGGCCTTTCTGTGGGAACGGCGTCATTTGTCGCGCCCGAGTACATCGCCGAGCAGACCCCGCCGCGAGTGCGTGGCGGCACCGTCACGTTCAACCAGTTGATGGTGACCCTCGGGATTCTCCTGGCCTATATCGCCGGTTACGGCCTGCGGGACGTCACCTTCAATTGGCGCTGGATGTTCGGGATCGCGGCCGTGCCGGGGGCGGCGCTGGCGATCAGCATGGTGTTCGTCCCGCACAGCCCGCGATGGCTCGTCAAGCAGGGGCGCGTCGATGAGGCACGGCAAGTGCTGCAGCGGACGAGGTCGCAGGATGACGACATCGAGGGCGAACTCCAGGCAATTCGCGACGTGACGGAAAGCGAACGGGGCTGGAGCATCCTTGACCTGTTCCGCACCAAGGTTCGCTCGCTCATGCTCATCGGGATCGGGCTGGCGGTGTTCCAACAGTTCGTCGGCGTCAACACCGTCATCTACTTCGCCAGCACCATCATCAAGTCCGTCGGATTCAGCACCGATCAGTCCGTGATGCTCGCGGTAATGGTTGGCCTGACGAACTTCGTGTTCACGATTGTCGCGGTGCTGCTCCTCGACTCGGTCGGCAGACGGGTGCTGCTGATCACCGGAACGGTGATCTTGACCGTGGCTCTGGCGGTGCTCGGCGCCTATTTCCATTTCGGAATCGTCAGCCACACTGCCCCGTGGTTGGGGATCACCTCGGTGATCGTGTACATCGTCGGGTTCGCGATCGGGCTCGGTCCGGTCTTCTGGCTGATGATCTCGGAGATCTATCCGTTGGCGTTTCGCAGCCAGGCTATGGCAATCGCGACCATCTTCAACTGGGCCGCGAACTTCCTGGTGTCGTACTTCTTCCTGCAGGAGACGAAGGCGATCGGGCCCGGCCCGACGTTCTGGATCTACGCAGGCATCGCCATCGTCGCGATCGGGTTCTTCCACGCGAAGGTCCCGGAGACCAAGGACCGATCGCTGGAGGAGATCGAACGGGATGTGGGCGGTGAGGAACTGGCTCACCTCGCCGCAGAGCGTGAATCGGGCGGCGAGGGCGGCTGATCACCTCCTCGGCGCCGTGGCGCCTGATGCGAGGCACATCGTCACCGAAACCGGTCACGGCACGACGCTCGTCCACGCCTGCTGGCAGAGGCTGCGATGTTTGCGGGTGGGCGCAGTGGGAATCCCTGGCCCATGATCGCTTTCATCTTGCTGTTGCTGCTGATCTGGGTAGCCCTCGGCGTGGTTGGTTTCGTTATCAAGGGCCTGGTCTGGTTGGCCATCATCGGGATCGTGCTGTTCGTGATCACCGGCATCGTCGGCTTGGTTCGCGGGCGAGCGCGAACTTGACGAACGGCACCGGTTCGGAAGGGACCAGATCAGCCGACCAGGGCTCGGCCGCATCGGACCGTCCTGGCCGCCGGGGTGTTGACCCTGGTTTAGCGGCTAGGGGTGACGGGGATCCGGAGGGGTGAGCATCCGAACCGGACAGTCGCCCGACCGGCTGCGGACAAGCCGTGTCGGACGGTGGGAAGGAGAATTCATGGGAACAAGCGACAAGGCGAGGAACAAGGCAGAGGAATTGGCCGGCAAGGCCAAGGAGAAGACCGGTGAAGCAACGGGAGACCGGGACCTCGAGTCGGAGGGCGTGACCGACCAGGTCGAGAGCAACCTCAAGCAGGCTGGCGAGAAGGTCAAGGACGCCTTCCACAAGTAGGGCCGCCAAGAAGCGCCCCTTGTCCGCGGGCTTCTCGGCACAGAGCAAGTGCAACGACGGTGTGGCAACGCACGGCACGCTGCACCGTCGCCGAACGGGAACGCGGCCGGTCGGGTAACCCAAGGCGCCGCCGCGCCGCGGCCTCCCCGGCATCCCCGGCCCATTCCCCGGTCAAGGGGGTATTCATGATTGTCATCGGAGTTATTTGTCTGGTCATCGGTTTCGTCATCGCCATACCGGTCTTGTGGACGATCGGCATCATCCTGGTGGTGATCGGCCTCATCCTGCTGCTCCTCGGGGCGATGGACCGCGCAGTCTTCGGGCGAAGGTACTGGTATTAGGACGTTGGCCCACCGGCCCCGCAAAGAACCGACAAAGAGAAATGGCCCGGACCTGCACATCGCGGGTCCGGGCTATTCCGATGTCCGAGACATCACAACGGTCGGGGTGACAGGATTTGAACCTGCGACATCCTGCTCCCAAAGCAGGCGCGCTACCAAGCTGCGCTACACCCCGCTGACCGCCGACCGCCGCGGCGTGCACAGCCTACCGCCCAGTAGGATGTGAACACGCCCCGTTCGACGGGGACCGGCGGGCGTAGCTCAATGGTAGAGCCTCAGTCTTCCAAACTGACGACGCGAGTTCGATTCTCGTCGCCCGCTCACCCCAGACGGCGGGGCTTCCGATCGGAGGCCCCGCCGCCTTGCACCGAGTCGGCAGCCTCACGAAAGGGGATCGCGATGGCCGTGCGCACCGTCGCCCTGCTCACCGCCGGCGGGTTTGCGCCGTGCCTATCCTCGGCGATCGGCGGGCTCATCGAGCGATACACCGAACTGGCACCGGAAGTGCGGATCATCGCCTACCGGCACGGGTATCAGGGCCTGCTCGGGGGCGATTCGGTCACCGTCGACGACGAAGTCCGCTCCAAGGCCGGACTGCTGCACTCCTACGGCGGCTCCCCGATCGGCAACTCGAGGGTCAAGCTGACCAACGCGGCGGACCTGACCAGGCGGGGCCTGCTGGCCGAGGGGCAGAACCCGCTCCAGGCCGCGGCGGATCGGCTCACCGCCGACGGGGTCGATGTGCTGCACACCATCGGCGGCGACGACACCAACACGACCGCCGCGGAGCTGGCCGCGTTTCTGGCCGAGCACGGCCATCCACTCACCGTGGTGGGGCTGCCCAAGACGATCGACAACGATGTGCGGCCCATCCGGCAGTCGCTCGGCGCGTTCACCGCGGCCGAACAGGGTGCCCTCTTCGCGCGCAACATCGTCGCCGAGCACAACGCCAACGCGCGGATGCTGATCGTGCACGAGGTGATGGGCCGGGGATGCGGCTGGTTGACGGCTGCGACCGCGGGGGCCTACCGGGCGTGGCTGGACACCCGACAGTGGCTGCCGGCGATCGGCCTGGCCCGCGAGAACTGGGACATCCACGCGGTCTACGTGCCGGAGATGCACATCGACATCGACGCCGAGGCGAAGCGACTGCGCACCGTCATGGACACCATTGGAAACGTCACCATCTTTCTTTCCGAGGGCGCCGGCACCGAATCGATCGTCGCCCAACTCGAGGCGGCCGGCGAGGACGTCGTTCGGGATGCCTTCGGCCACGTGCGGTTGGAGGAGATCAACCCGGGGGCCTGGTTCGGCAAGCAGTTCGCCGCCAAACTCGGCGCCGAGAAGGTGTTGGTCCAGAAGTCCGGCTACTTCTCCAGGTCCGCGGCCCCGAACGCCGAAGACCTGCGGCTGATCAAGTCGATGACGGACCTTGCGGTGGACTGCGCGCTGCGGGGGATCTCGGGCGTCATCGGGCACGACACGGAGCGCGGCGGCGTGTTGCGCCCCATCGAGTTCGAGCGCATCGCGGGCGGCAAGCCGTTCGACATCACCGAGCCCTGGTTCACCGCGCTGCTGGCGGGAATCGGCCAGCCTGCGGATTGACGAGCGGAAATGGGCGGTGACGGTGTCCGCCCAGATGCGTGCACGCGCCGCGTTCGCGCTTCGGAGCGCTGGCAGGCATGCTGGCAGTTGTGCCCGAGCCTTCGCCAGATCCCGAAGCGCCCTCCCCGCGGCGCGGGTGGCGAGCCGTGCGACGCGTCCCCGATCCGCCACGGTCCGCGGAACCGACACGGCGAACCACCGGCGCGTCCGCTCCGGCGCGGCGCGCGCGCGACGGGCGGAGGGTCACCGGTAGCCCGGCGGACGCGCCGGCTGCCCCGACCGGTCATCCGGCGGCTGAAGCTACCCCGCCCACGCCGGTAGCGGACGTCACGCGGCCGGCCGGGGCGGGGTCACGCCGGCGCCATGCGGACGCCGCGGCCGAACAGGGGCTGCGAGCTTTGGTCACCAGCCGCCCGACCCAACTGTCCCCGACCCTGGCCATGCGAGCGCGGGAGATGGCGAGCCCCACCGCAGAAGATCTTGCCGCCGCCGCGGAATCGGTGGTGCTGGTTCGACGCAACTACCTGCCGGCCGAGCCCTTGACCATGCCGCGCCGGGCCCGCAGGACTCCTGGCAGGCGCGAGCAGCGCGGCAAGCGACGGTCCGGCGATCCGGACGCCGCCGGACGCCGTCAGGACGGCAATGCCGGCGGAGCCGAGTCCGTCTCGTAGGCCGCCACCTGGGCGATCCGGCGGAGATGCCGCTCACCTCCGGAGAACGCCGTCGTCAGGAACAACTCGACCAGCCGAACCGCCGTGTCCTGGTCGTGCATCCGCGCGCCGACGGCGACGACGTTGGCGTCGTTGTGCTCGCGGGCGAGTCGCGCGGTGTCCTCGTTCCATACCAGTGCGGCGCGCACGCCGGCGACCTTGTTCGCGGCGATCTGCTCGCCGTTGCCCGAGCCGCCGATCACCACCCCCAGGCTGCCGGGGTCGGCTACCACCCGACGCCCCGCCTCGATACAGAAGGACGGATAGTCGTCACCCGCGCTGTAGCGGTGCGCCCCCACATCCACGATCGGGTAGCCGAGACCGGCCAAGCGGCCCGCCAAGACGTTCTTCAAGTCGAACCCAGCGTGATCGCTGGCCAGATAGACGCGCATGCCCTCCAGTCTGGCAGCCCCTACGGGACGACCATCACCGGGAACTTGTGGCTCGCCACCACTGCGCGCGACACCGATCCGCTCGCGATCCGGTGCAGGAACTCGGCGAAGCCGCTATGCCGCTTGCCGACGACCAGGCATGCCGCGTCCCGTTCATCTGCGATGCGGATGAGTTCGGCTGCGGCGTCCCCGCTGGTGGAGATGAGTTCCCAGGACACCCCGCCCAACTCGCCGCTGCCGGCCAACTCGGTCGAAAGTGACGCCTCCAGGGCGTCCTCCGCGCTCTCGTCGAATTCGACCTCCTCGGGGATGGGCACATACCCCTCCACCAACGGCACCGCCCGGCGACGCACGTGCACCGCCACAAGCGGCCGTCCGAGGGATCTCGCCAGGAAGACCGCCGCTCGCAATGGCCGCCCGGATGCCGCTACGTCGTGGACGCCCACCACCACCGGCCCGGCGCGCAGGTCGGGCGGCAGCGGTATCCCGGCCGCGTTCGTCTGCCGTTCGGATATCGGCAGCAGCGCTGCGTCTGTCTCGACCTCGCCGGCGGGAGCAGTCGGCGCGGTCCCAGGCTCGCCCTGCGACCCTTCGTCCGGCAAAGCTTCCGGCGAACGCTGCATCGATGCTGCCACCTGCCACCTCCACGTCGCCGCGGTCGAGAACGATGGCGCAGCAGCGAACGTGCGCGCCGGACGTGCCAACAGGGTGGCACATCCGGGCGGAAATTGCGCGGTTCGGCGCGTCGCTCAGGCGGCGGCCGCCCCGGTGCGCGGCTCTTCCGTCCGTTCCCGCTTCAGTTCGAAAAAGTACGGGAAAGAGGCAAGTGCGACGGTCGCGTCCCACAGCCGACCGGCCTCCTCGCCGGTTGGAACACGGGTGATCACCGGGCCGAAGAAGGCAACCCCGTTGACATGGATCGTCGGCGTCCCGACTCCCTTGCCGACCTTGTCCATACCGTCATGGTGACTGGCCCGCAACTGCTCGTCGTAGTCGGTGCTGCGCGCCGCCAAAGCCAGCGACGGGGGCAGGCTGGCCTCCTCCAACGATTCGGCGATCACTGCGGCGTAATCCTTGTTGCCCTCGTCGTGCAGACGCCGGCCCATGGCCGCGTACAGCGGACCCAGAACGTCGTCACCCGCTTCCTTCGCGGCCGCCGTGACCACCCTCGCCATCCACCAAACCTGCCGCTCGATGTAGTCCGCTGGCGGATCGTCCGGTTCGTTCAGCACCGCCAGGCTCATCGGGTGCCAATGCACGTCGATCTCCCGCACCTTCTCGACCTCGAGGATCCACCGTGACGTGACCCAGCAGTACGGGCACAGCGGATCGAACCAGAAGTCCGCGACCGACCGGTCGGCGTGCGCCGCGCCGTTCCCGGCGAGCCCCGCAGAACGAACGGACTGTGCAGTTGTGATGCTTGCCATGAGGCCCTCCCGGGCATCGTTTCGGTCACCAGCCGTACCGGCTTCATTTGGCACAACCAGACCCGCCGTAGGGTTGTTCCGATACCGGCGCCGCCGTGGTGCGCATCACGCCGTGCACCCAGCGTGACCGGGACGCCGGGGCGGGTGGACCTGACCACCGGTTCCGGACCAGCGGAAGGATGAACCGTGTCCTTGACTCCCAACTTGACCCGCGACCAAGCGGCCGAGCGCGCCGCGCTGTTGAGCGTGCACGGCTATCGGATCGACCTCGACGTGACCGACGGCGCGGGCGGCCCGGGCACCAGCACCTTCCGGACACGCACGGAAATCTCCTTTGCCGCAACGCCGGGCGCCAGCACCTGGATCGACTTCGTCGGTGACGAGGTGCGTTCGGCCGCCCTCAACGGGCAGCCGATCGACGTCGGCGAGTGGACCGGTCGAGACGGATTGCGCCTGCCCGCACTACAGGTCGAGAACGTGCTGGTGGTGGACGCTGTCGGCCGATACACCCATACCGGCGAGGGGCTGCATCGATTCGTCGACCCGGTGGACGGCTCCGTCTACCTCTACTCCCAGTTCGAGACCGCCGACGCCAAGCGGATGTATGCGTGCTTCGACCAGCCAGATCTCAAGGGCACGTTCACCTTCGAGGTCACCGCCCCTCAAGGCTGGCAGGTGGTCACCAATGGCGTGCCCGAGCGGGTCTCCGACGGTCCCGCCGGATCGCGGGTGCACCTCTTCGGCACCACGCCGCCGATGAGCACCTACGTCACGGCGCTCATCGCCGGTCCGTACCACGTTTCTCGCGATCATCACGACGGTATCGATCTTGGCCTGTACTGTCGGGAGAGCCTGTCGCAGCATCTGGACGTGGATCGCCTGCTCCGAGAAACCAAGCAGGGACTTGACTTCTTCCATTCGACCTTCCAATTTCGATACCCGTTCGGCAAGTACGACCAGCTATTCGTCCCGGAATTCAACGCCGGCGCCATGGAGAACGCGGGTGCGATCACGATTCGGGAGGAGTACGTGTTCCGCTCCCGGGTGACGCGGTACTCCTACGAGCGCCGATGCGAGACGCTCCTGCACGAGATGGCGCACATGTGGTTCGGCGATCTGGTCACGATGCGTTGGTGGGATGACCTGTGGCTCAACGAATCCTTCGCCACCTGGGCCTCCGTGGTGGCGCAGACCGCCGCCACCGAATACACCACCGCCTGGACGACCTTCGCCAACGTGGAGAAGGCCTGGGCCTACAGCCAGGATCAATTGCCGTCCACCCATCCGATCGCCGCGGACATCGTGGACCTGGATGCGGTCGAGGTGAACTTCGACGGCATCACGTACGCCAAGGGCGCGAGCGTGCTCAAACAGCTTGCGGCCTATGTGGGATTCGACAACTTCGTTCGCGGATTGCGGGCCTACTTCACCGAACTCGCTTACGGCAACGCGACATTGGCCGACCTGCTGCGGCATCTGACGGCCGCCTCGGGTCGCGATCTCGACTCCTGGGCGGCGGCGTGGCTGCACACCACGGGCATCAACCGCTTGGCGCCGGATTTCGAGGTGGACGCCGGCGGGCGGTTCACGTCGTTCGCGGTCAAGCAGTCCGGCGCGGCGCCCGGCGCAGGCGAACTGCGTCCGCACCGACTGGCAGTCGGCGTCTACGACGACGACGGTTCCGGAGCGTTGGTTCGCACCGGTCGTGTCGAGCTGGATGTTGCCGGCGAACGCACCGAAGTCACCGACTTGATCGGCGTACCGCGAGGTCAGTTGGTGCTGATCAACGACGACGACCTGACCTACGGAAAGGTGTCCCTGGACCCGGCCTCACTCGCCACGGCGATGACGCGGATCGGTGACATCACCGCGTCCTTACCGAGAACGCTTGTCTGGTCGGCAGTGTGGGAAATGACGCGAGACGCCGTGATGCGCGCTCGGGATTTCGTCGCGCTAGCCCTGCGCGGTGTCGATGCGGAAGGCGAGATCGGGGTCCTTCAGCGCGTGCTGTCCCAACTGCAACAAGCGCTCGCCTACTACGCCGAGCCGGATTGGGCGTGCAAGATCGGCTGGCCCACCGCGGTGGACCGGCTGATCGAACTTGCCCGGGCGGCCGAGGCCGGCAGCGATCGGCAACTCGCCTACGCCGCTTCCGTTGCCGCAGCGCAACTTTCTCCCGATCAGGTTGAGGTTCTGCGCGGTTGGCGGGATGCCTCCACCCCGCTGCCCGGCCTGGTCGTGGACACCGAGTTGTCGTGGACGCTGCTGGGCGCGCTGGTGGCGCACGGCGCTGCCGGCGCCGCAGAGATCGATGCGGCGTCGGCGGCCGATCCGACGGCCTCTGGCCAGCGCAGGGCCATGCAGGTGACCGCGCTCCGACCCGACGCGGAGTCCAAGCAGGCCATCTGGGACCGCTTGTTCGGTGATGAGGACATGGTCAACGCGTTGCAGGAGGCCGCGATGTCGGGTTTTGTACATCCGGCGCAGACGGCCGTGCTAGAGCCGTTCACCGGCCAGTACTTCGACGAGGTGGCCCGGATGTGGTCGCGCAGAACGGTCGAACTGGCGCAGCGGATCGCGACCCGGATGTACCCGCGATGGTCGGTCGCCCACTCGACGGTGCAGGCAGCGGGGATGTGGGAACTGGGCGATCATCCCGCCGCGCTGCGTCGCCTGGTGTCCGAGGGACGGGCCGGCACCGAGCGGGCGCTGGCGGCCCGGTCCGCCGACGGTGCCGATGGCGCCGCGTGACGACCACGGACGGTGCCGCGTGACGTCCACGGTCGGTGCCGGCCTGCCATCCCCGCCAGCAGATCGACGGCTCGCGCCCTGTTACCAGATCGACCGCTCCGGCACGGCTCCTGCGTGATCGGAAAGAACCCGGACGCCGTTGGTCAGCGCACCCGGAAGGTCGCCGTCGCGGCAGAAGGCCGTGACGGACAGCACCGCGACCCGGGCCGCCCGCTGCGTGATCCGCAGCGCGGCCTCGGTTCCGGTCACCACCTCCACCGCGCGCTGCCCAGGGGATATGGCCAGCAGCACGGTGTAGGGTGCATCGTCACCGAAGCCCTGCAGAAGCGCCTCGGCGCCCGCCCGGGTGTCGGATCCGAGATCACCGAGATACGCCGCGAAGCGCAGTCCGCTCGCATGTTCCGCTTCGGAGATCACCTCGTCGAGCAGCTGCAACTCGGGTGGCGTCAGTACCTGCGGCTCGTGAACCGGACCGACCGGCGGGTTGACGCCCACCAGGACGCCCGTGTAGGTGCGGACCAGTGCGCTGCTCCGCGCGGCGTCGTCACCAGGTGCCACGAGCGCCCCCTATCGTCGTACCGCCGCGTTGGGCGGGCGGCACCGAGATGACGGGAGTGTCGCCGGCCCACAGGTGCGGCGGGTGATCCCACGACTCACCCGGCCGGTAGCGAACGCGGGACCGGCGGTGGGTCATTCCGACCGTCAACACCGCGACCACCGCGACGACGATCCCGGGGATCACCACGTAGACGCCGATGACTTCCAGCACGCTCACGGTTCTACGGTAGCCGAGATGCCGGTGATGCGGCCGGACGGGCCTGGGTGCAACTCGCGCGGCGTGACGGAGCCCTGCCGCGGCGACCCCGAACCGGCTGCCGGCACCGGTCAGGCAACGCCATCGCGTTGCTCCGAGGTCTCGGCGAACCCGGTCGGCGGCGGCTCGTTCTCGGGTCGGATGAAGGCCCGCGCCACGAACAGGCCCCACACCAGGATCATGATGCCGGCCGCGGCGAACACCGTCGGCACGTGCCAGAGTTCGCCCACCACGCCGCCGAGGACGCCGCCCAACGGGTTGACACCCCATGCCACGACGCGAAAGGCGCTGGACACCCGGGCGATCATGTCGTGCCGGGTGCTGCGCTGCCGTCGCGTGGCGGACAGCACGTTCCAGGTGCCGCCCGCCACACCCATCGCCGCGTAGCACAGCCAGCCCACGATGGGATGCGGGAAGAGGCCCATCACGAGCATCGTGCCGCCAAGGCCGGTGAGCGCGAACATCATCAACACCCCGCCGCGGACCCGCTTCGACAGCGGGCCGACCAGCGCGGCGGCGATCAGCGTCCCCACCGAATAGGCGGCGAGCAGGGTCGGGTACAGCGCGTCCGACAGGCCGAGATCGACGGTGGCATAGAGCACGAGTTGACTGTCGACGGCCGCGTTTGCGATCGCCATGACAGCCACCGTGACCACGAGCACCCTGAGCGTGCGGTTGGCGACCAGTTGGCGCAGGCCGGATCCGATGTCCAACGGCTGCCGGACACCCTTCGTCCGAGGATCCTGCGCGAGTTCCGGTAGCCGGATCATCGGCACCACCACCAGCGCCGAAACCAGGAAGAGCGCCCCGGAGACGGCGAACGGAAGCCAATGGGCGACGACGAAGAGCCCCCCACCGGCTAGCGGTCCGACCAGGTCCAAGGCGATCGTCTCGACCGTCACGAACCGGGCGTTGGCGCGCTCCAGCACCGGCGCCGGCACGCTGCGCACCAGCAGGCTCTGTGCCGCGCTGTCCGCGAACGTCTCGGCGGCCGTGATGGCAAAACCCGCCACGCACAGCCAGGCGATGCTCGCACCCCCACCGATCAGGAGCGCCACCAGGGCCAGCGTGACAGCTGCCCGAACGAGGTGCGCGATCATGACGCTGCGGGCCGGGTTCAACCGGTCCGCGAGCGCTCCGGCCGGTACCGCCACCAGCAGCCACGGCAACGCGCTGGCCGTGAACACGGCCGCAACGGCGGCCGGCGACCGGTCGATGTACGCCGCCAACAGCGGCAGCGCAACCACCCGCAGCCCGTCGCCGCTCAACGATCCGGCCCAGGAAGCGATCAGGAACCGGAAGGAGCGCGGGATCGCGGCGCTGGCCACCTGCGGTGCTGCCCCCACCGATCCCCTCACTCACGTCCGCAGCAACACCGCGGTTCCGCGGTGAGATTTCGCGATGGAACCCGCACAGCATGTCACAGTGCGCCGCCGGCGAAGGCGTGCTCGGCGATCCTGCCTCTCCGGCACGGCTCGGCCGCGCCACCGCAGCCGGGCAGGCGAGGGCGGTCGGGCGGATCGGCTGATTCCGGGAACCTCATGAACATCCCGTAGGTGCCGTCCCGCGCCCCACAGGAGCAACTCCCGACGCCGGGGATGGCCGAGTTCTTTCGGATGATTTTGATCGTCGCTTCGCCCACGGTCGAAAGCGGGGTTCACCCGTTTGCCGAGACGCAAGGAGGACGGCCAGCCCCGCCCGATTCGGACGGCTGCACGGACCGTAATTCGGTGCCCGAGAAAGCCAAAATCGCGTGCCGAAGGGTGGTTTACACTAAGCATGCGACACGCCACAGACAGTAATGATGGTTGTGCTGCAAGGCTTTTCGTGTCGATTAGGAGCGCCCCACCCAAACGCTCTTCCACCCTAACCCACCTCACCCGGTGGGCCAACACCGGAGGTAGAAGTCATGAACGAATCCCGTGGCGCTCGCGTTGGCCGTGGCGCTCGCGTTGGCCGTGGCGCTCGCGTTGGC
>CAZUXD010000003.1:66054-100309 GCA_964624455.1 uncultured Actinomycetes bacterium
CCGTGGCGCTCGCGTTGGCCGTGGCGCTCGCGTTGGCCGTGGCGCTCGCGTTGGCTGATCTGCCCGCCTAGTTTTTCGTTCGAAGCGGCAGCGCCGGCCCCACCCGCAGATGCGGGCCGGCTAGTTCGGTTCAACTCGGTCCGATTGGAACGCGAGTCGCTGGCCGTGTGCACTGCGGCTGTGCCGCCGCAGCAGGCGCCGCCCTCCTCAAGGCGTTTCTTAAGTTCCTGTACTTTTCCAAGGCCCCGCAACACTCCGTTGCGCGTGGGCCTACTCTTTTTTTCGGCGCCTGCCCGTCACCGGATTCACGCCCTGCGCAGCGGCTTTCGTCCACCCCGGCCGGCGGACCGCAGAGACCGACCCGGACGAGCGATCAGGACAGCAGCGGCAGGTTGCCGAGCCTTCGTCGCACCACTGCGCCGTCGCGCCCGTCCAGCCGGAGCCACGTGCGAGTGGTGCGGACCCGAACCGCGTCCAGCGCGCCTTCGTCGTAGAAGCCCATCCCGGACAGGGACAGAACCATCCGAAGCGCAATGGGTAACCCCGTCCGATCGGGGCCCGCCACGGTCAGCATCACTGAATCGAGCAATTGCAGCGACACCGAGACCGACGTCCCGGACCCGTGGCCGGCTTGCTCCTGCTGCTGAAGGGCGTCTGCCTGCGCCGCCGCGGTGCCGGCGCGCACCGCTGTTGCAATCGCTTCCCCGCCGATATGCGCGACCTCGACCCACCCGTCCGAGGGTGGCAGTTGGGCGCGCCATTGACCGCTCACGTCCACCCCCGGATCCACCACCTCCGAGGTGGAAACCGCCAGCGCTGCGACCAGGTCGGTGGCGCGGAACGTCGACGGTGACGGGGAAACCTCGCCGTCAACCGATCGCGTCGCCAGCACGCCGAACGGAGTACGGCTCCACAGCGCAACACGGCCCGAGTCGCCCACCAGGCGCACCGGTTCCATTGGATCCCACAGGGCCACCCGTCCCGCGAACGAGGCGGCCCGGGAGCGGTCCGCGGCGCTGATCAAGGCCAGGCGCGCCACGTCAGTCGCCCAGGAACCGCTGCAGGTAGCCGCGTTCGGCGTCCGTCACCCTCCGCGGACGAAACGTCGCCGCATCGACCGGGACCAACGTCGTGCTCGCCTCCGCGGCCACCTCCCCGCCGACCACCACCCGGTAGTCCACGCTGAACGATGCGGCCGCCAACGCGGACACCCACATCGACACCTTGACCGGCACGCCGAAGCCGATCGGTTTGCGATACCTGATGCAGAGCCGGGAGACCACAACCCCCTCGGTCAGCCGTTCCACCCCGTGCCGTGCCGCTTCGACGAACAACCAATCGACCCGAGCCTCTTCCAGCAGCGTGAGCATCCGGGCGTTGTTTACGTGACCGAAGGCGTCGAGGTCTGACCAGCGGACCCGCACCGTCGCTTCGAACCGTTCACCCCCGGGCCGACGACCGACCCGGTCACCCTTTCGGGTGGTGTCGGCCCGAGTCGATGCCGCTTCGCTCACCGGATCATGGCCCGGATCTCGCGACCGGCCACGGAGAGCGCCGCCAGGTCGCACGCGCCCAGTTCGATGATCTCCGTCAACGTCCCGCGCGCCCGCACCAACCGGGAGGCATTCTGCTGTTCCCACTGGGCGATCTTCTCCTCGGTCCCCATGCCAGGGGGCGTGGTGGACAGCACATCCGCAGTGATCATCCACATGGACCGGTACAGATCGTCGCGGACCGCCTGTCGGGCCAGCGCGTGCCAGCGGTCGCCGCGTTGCAGGTTCGTCACCTGGGTCAAGAGGCGGTCGAGATCCAGATGCGCGGAGAGCGAGTAGTACAGTTCCGCCACCTCCAGCAACTCTCGTCCCGAACTGCTTGCCACGTCGGCGATGTCGAGCGCAGCGAACGTGTAGAGGCTGTACGCCACACGGGTGGCGAGATCGGCGGTGGCGCCCTGGCGGACAAGGTCGTCGATGTCGCGGGTGACGTTCTCCGCCTCCACGCCTGAAACGAGCTTGGGCAATAGCGGGACGAGGTGCTGGACCGGTTCGCGATAGCGGGCGATCTCCGCGCGGACGTCCAGCGGCTGCGGTCGTCGGGATAGGAACCACCGCGCAGCGCGGTCCAGTAGCCGGCGCACCAGGAGGGTCAACCGATCCTGGCAAGCCGCCGGAACCACGTGGTCGGCGGCGTCGATGTCTGCATTGAGGCCGCGCAGGTCGAAGACGGAGTTGACGACGGCGAAGGCGCGGATGGCATCCGTGGCAGAAGCCGCGTTCTCCTCGCCAAGGCGGAAGGCGAAGCTGATCCCGCCCTGATTGACCACTTCGTTGGCGGCCATCGTGGTGACGATCTCCCGGCCCAGCGGGTGTGCCGAGATGGCGCCCGCGAAGCGATCTCGCATGGCGGGTGGGAAGTAATCCGGCAACCGCTCACGAAACGCCTCGCTGTCCGGCAGATCGCTGGACAACATGTCCACCGCCAGCCTCGCCTTGGTATAGGCGATCAAGACGGATAGCTCCGGCGAGGACAACCCCTCGCCGGCGGCAATCCGCGCGTCGATCTGGGCGGGCGCCGGAAGGAATTCCACCTCGCGGTCCAACCGCCCCGATTCGACGAGGCCGTCGATCTGGCGCGCGTGGACCGACAACATCGAGGCTGCGTGCAGTCGGGAAACACCCAGCAGCCGGTTTTGCGCCTTGTTGTCCGCCAGCACGAGGTCGGCGACGTCGTCGGTCATCTCGACGAGCAACGCATTGCGGTCGGTCTCCGCAAGCCGACCATCCGTGATCAGCGGCTGCAGTGCAATCTTGATGTTCACCTCGTGGTCGGAGGTGTCCACCCCCGCCGAGTTGTCGATCGCGTCGGTGTTGATCTTGCCGCCGGCCCGCGCGAATTCGACCCGACCGAGTTGCGTCACCCCCAGGTTTCCGCCCTCCCCCACGACCTGCACGCGAAGCTCGTCACCGTCCACCCGCACCGCATCGTTGGCCTTGTCGCCGACCTGCGCGTTCGTCTCGGTTGACGCCTTGATGTAGGTGCCGATGCCGCCATTCCACAACAGATCAACCGGGGCCAGCAGCACCGCACGGATGAGTTCGGCCGGCGGCAACGCAGAAACCTCGGCGCCGAGCCCGAGCGCGCCGCGCATCTGCTCGGAGATCGGAATGGACTTCGCCGATCGCGGCCACACCCCGCCACCCGGCGAGATCAGTTCGGGGCGGTAGTCGGCCCAGGAGGACCGTGGGAGCTCGAACAACCGGCGCCGTTCCGCGAAGGCGATGGCGGCGTCGGGATTCGGATCGACGAACACGTGACGATGGTCGAACGCCGCGACCAGGCGCGTGTGCTCGCTGCGCAGCATGCCGTTGCCGAAGACGTCGCCGGACATGTCTCCGATGCCGACGCAGGTGAAGTCCTGGTTCTGGGTGTCGACGCCCAACTCCCGGAAGTGATGCCGCACCGATTCCCACGCGCCGCGGGCGGTGATGCCCATGCCCTTGTGGTCGTATCCCGCGCTGCCGCCCGACGCGAACGCGTCGCCCAGCCAGTAGCCGTAGTCGCCCGCGATGCCGTTGGCGATGTCGGAGAACCGCGCTGTGCCCTTGTCCGCGGCGACGACGAGATAGGCGTCGTCACCCTCGTGCCGGACCACCTGTTCGGGAGGCACCACGCGGCCGGCGAGGCGATTGTCGGTCACGTCCAGCAGCGCGGACACGAACGTGCGGTAACAGCGGATGCCTGCGGCCTGGATCGCATCGCGATCCGCAACCTGATCACCGGTGGCATCCGGTGGCCGTTTGACCACGAACCCGCCCTTCGCGCCCACCGGCACGATCACGGCGTTCTTGACCTCCTGCGCCTTGACCAACCCGAGGATCTCGGTCCGGAAATCGTCCGGGCGATCCGACCAGCGCACCCCCCCGCGGGCGACGCCGCCGAAGCGCAGGTGCACTCCTTCCACCTGCGGTGAGCACACCCAGACCTCGTGCGCCGGAACGGGTTTCGGCAAGCCAGGCACCTTGTGTGGACTGACCTTCAGGGCCAGCGTCTCCCGCAACTCGCCGTCCGGGTCGGCGCGGTAGGCGTTGGTACGGTCGGTGGCCTGGATCAGGCGAAGGTAGGTGCGCAGGATGCGGTCCGCATCGAGGCTGCTGACGGCGTCCAGTTCGGTGGTGATCGCCGCCGCCAGCGACGCACAGCGCTCGTCCCGATCGGCATCCGGCAGTTGCGGATCGAAGCGCGCCGCGAACAGGTTCGCCAGGTGTGACGTTATCTCGGGATACCCACACAGCACCTGTTCCATATAGCCCTGCGTGTAGGCCGAACCTACCTGGCGAAGGTATCGGGCGTACGCGCGCAGGACGGCGATGGGTCGCCAACCGAGACCGGGCGCCAGGACCAGCGCGTTGAATCCGTCTATCTCTGCCAGACCGCGCCATACCGCGATGAAGGCCTCGTAGAATCGCTGCTTGGAACCGGCCGCCGCATCCTGGGACGACCACGGCGCGCGGCCCACGAACACACCGAAGTCGTAGATGTGGCACGGCTTTCCATCACTGCGCCGGACGTTGTAGGGGCGCTCGTCGATCACTCCGACCCCGAGACTCTGCAGCACCGGCATGGCCCGCGAGAGCGAGACCTCCGCGCCGGCGACGTACAACTTCAGCCGGCTGTCGCCGGGGGCGCCGGCCGGGGACCGGCCGATCGACAGCGCCAGGTCGTCGGGGCCGCTCAGCTCGTCCAGCCGCTTGAGATCCTCGACCGCGTCCAGGACGGTGTAATCCTCCTTGTACGCCTCGTCGAATGCTTCGGCGTACCGGCTCAGCGCACCGGCGGTGTCCAGATCGTCGTCACCGCCCACCACGGTGGTGATCAACCGGTCCTCCCACGTACGCACGGCCTCCCGCAGCCGATGCGTCAAGGAGTCGAGATCCACTTCCGCCTGCCGACCGGGATCGGTGAAGACGGTGAAGTGCACCGCGGCGAGCAGCGAATCGCCGATTCGAGCGGTGTAGCGAATGTCGCTCCCGCCGAGCGCGTCGAGCAGGACGCGCTGCATCGCGAGGCGGCGGGCCGTGGTGTACCGGTCGCGCGGGACGAAGACCAGCGCAGAGATGAAGCGGCGGCGCAGATCCGGCTGGAGGAACACCCGCAAGCGGCGCCTGCTGGCCAACTGCAGTTGACCCGCGACCACGGCGGTGACCTGGTCGCGGTCGGCCCAGAACAGTTCGGCCCGCGGATAGGTTGCCAACACCTCCATGGCGCGCTGACCCGAATAGGAGTTGCGCGCCGCGCCCAACCGACCCAGGACGGCCTGCACGGTCTGGCGTAGCACGGGGACGCCGGTGATGTTGCCGCTGCGAGCCTTCGGCGTCAGACCGACCAAGAAGCGGTGCCGCAGAATCCCCGACGAGCCGCTCGCCGTGACCGTCACCGACAACGTGGGAGCGCCACGACCGATGGCGATGTCCAACCAGAACTGGCTCAGCGTCAGGACGCCGTCCTGCCCGGGCGAGGCCGTGGGCTCGATGACGTGGTCGATGGCGCTTGCGGTCTCCGGCCGGAGTAGGCCCAAATCCGCATCCGTGGCCGAAGCGCCGCCCGAAAGCGGTTGGGTGCCGGTCGCCGACGTGCCGCCCCCGAGCTGTGCTGTGCCCGGTTTCGCGTCGGCGTCGGCGATCTCGCGGCGGTAGCCGAGGAACGTCACGTTGTCGGACGCCATCCAGTCGAGCAGGTCGGCTGCTTCGATGGCGTCGGTCCGTTGCTCTTCGCCGGTCGCCATGGGCTCGCGGGAGTCGTACGATGCCCGAAGTTCCGCCGCCAACCGCGTGGCCTGCGCCGTCATCCTGGGCGTGTCGCCCACCACCCAGCGAACCTCGGACAGGGCCGCTCGTAGGTCGGCTTCGACCCGCTCCATCCGAGCCGCGTCGGATAACCGATCGATCAGCAGGTGCATCCAAGATTCCGCGAGCACCCCGTCGCCGCCCGCGACCTGGGCAGGCTGGTCGATCACCTCGGCGAGCGCGCCGGCGTCGTCACGCCGGACCGCCAGGATGGGGTGCAGCACTCGATGCACCGTGATCCCCGCCGCGGTCAACGCGCTGACCACAGAGTCGACGAGGTAGGGCATGTCGTCGTTCACGATGTCTATGACGGTAGAGGTGCCACCCCACCCGTCCGCGCCGGCCGGCGGGTTGTAGCTGTGGATGCGCACCTCGCCCGGAGGTCGGGTGGCGCCCAGTCGGCGGTGGGCCGTGATGATCGATTCGATGTCGTCGGCCCCGCGGGGGCGGTCCTCCGGTGCGACGTGCCGGAAATACCCCCGAACGAGAGCCGCATCCGCAGATCCGTTCGCCGCAACTCGGTCGATCTCTTGCCCCAGCCCGCCCTGCTCGGCGGACTCAGTCGTCCCGGTCATCGCACGCATCTCCCTGGCGCTCGACTTAGCCCTCCGTGGTTCGAGCCTAGTCCGCACGTCTGGTGCGAGCGTCGACCGTCGAGGCGCGCGCCGGCGCGTGTTCCCGCGTGTTCCCGCGGGGTGCGGTGGCGGCCGGATCGACGATGGCCCGGCGCGATGACCCGATGGAAAGGCGCGACCGCCGGATGCGAATCAGTCGCGGGTGAGTCGGCGGTAGACCATTCGCCGCGGCCGGGCCGCCTCGACGCCCAACCGCTCGATCTTGTTGTGTTCGTAGTCGCTGAAATTGCCCTCGAAGAAGAACCACCGGCCGGGGTTATCCTCGGTGCCTTCCCAGGCGAGCAGATGGGTGCAGATGCGGTCCAGGAACCAACGATCGTGCGATATGACAACCGCGCAGCCCGGGAACTGTTCCAGCGCATTCTCCAGCGAACCCAGCGTCTCGACGTCCAGGTCGTTGGTCGGTTCGTCCAACAAGATGAGGTTGCCCCCGACCTTGAGGGTGAGCGCCAGGTTCAGCCGGTTTCGTTCACCGCCGGACAACACCCCGGCCGGCTTCTGCTGGTCCGGCCCCTTGAACCCGAACGCCGAAAGGTAGGCCCGCGATGGCATCTCGACATTTCCGACCTTGATGTAGTCCAACCCGTCGGATACCACCTCCCACACCGTCCGGCTGCCGTCGATGCCCGATCGCTCCTGGTCCACGTAGGCGAGCCTGACGGTCTCACCCACCTTGACGGTCCCGGCGTCAGGCTGCTCCAGGCCAACGATCGTCTTGAACAACGTGGTCTTGCCCACCCCGTTCGGCCCGATGACGCCGACAATGCCGTTGCGTGGCAGCGTGAACGACAGATCGTCGATGAGCACCCGCTCGCCGAACCCCTTGTCCAGCCCCTCGACCTGGACCACCACGGCTCCGAGTCGGGGGCCCGGCGGAATCTGGATTTCCTCGAGGTCCAGCTTCCGGGTCCGTTCGGCCTCCGTCGCCATTTCCTCGTATCGCGCCAGGCGCGCCTTGGACTTCGCCTGCCGTGCCTTCGCCCCGGATCGCACCCATGCCAATTCGGATTGCAGCCGCTTGGCGAGCTTCGCATCCTTGCGGCCCTGCACCTCCAGGCGTTCCGCCTTCTTCTCCAAATACGTGGAGTAGTTCCCCTCGTACGGCAACAATCGCCCGCGGTCGACCTCGGCTATCCAGCCCGCCACATTGTCCAAGAAGTATCGGTCGTGTGTGACAGCCAGCACGGCGCCCGGATAGGACGACAGGAACTGCTCCAGCCATTGCACCGACTCGGCGTCCAGATGGTTGGTGGGCTCGTCGAGCAGCAGCAAGTCGGGAGCGGACAGCAGAAGCCTGCACAACGCCACTCGGCGGCGTTCGCCGCCGGACAGCACCGAGACCGGCACGTCGCCCGGCGGGCAGCGCAGCGCATCCATCGCCTGCTCGAGTTGCGAGTCCAGATCCCACGCCTCCGCATGGTCGAGTTCCTGTTGGAGCTTGCCCATCTCCTCCATGAGGTCATCGCTGTAATCGGTCGCCATCTGCTCGGCGATCTCGTTGAACCTGCCGAGCTTGGCGTACAGATCTCCGAACGCGCCCTGCACGTTCTGCAAGACGGTCTTGTCGTCCTCGAGTTCGGGCTCTTGGAGCAAGATCCCCACCGAGTACCCGGGCGTGAGATAGGCCTCGCCGTTGGACGGTTTGTCGAGCCCCGCCATGATCTTCAGGATTGTCGACTTGCCGGCCGCGTTCGGGCCGACCACGCCGATCTTCGCGCCGGGATAGAACATCATGGTGACGTCGTCGAGGATGACCTTGTCGCCGACCGCCTTGCGGGCGTTCTTCATGGTGTAGATGAACTCGGGCACTATGTCCTCTCGCTGGCTCTCCGCGTTGTGCATGCCGACCCCAGGCCAGCTTCCTGCGGCTTCCAGTCTGCCCTACTGGCGCGGAACGAGAGGGGCACGGGCCGCTCCGAGGTGCACCCCGGAGCGGCGTCCCCGCTCCGTTTCGGTCACACGCCGCTCAGCAACGGCTCCTCACGACCGAACGCGTCGACGGGGACAGCGTCGAAGCCGTCAGGCGCACCCTGTTCGCCATCGTCGATCGGTGATCCGGCCGACGCGGCTGGGGCCTCGCCGCTCGTGGGTGCCGAAGGCGCATCGTCATCGCGGCCGTTGACACGGTCGAGGCGGCTGAACCTGTAGAACCTCCCCGCACCCTTCGAAAGGTCGTAGCCGACGAAGTCGGCCGTCACCTCCGTCATCCACCGCCGCGAGCCATCCGAACCCTGGTACTCGTGCTGGAAGATCCGGCCGGTGACCAGGACCGGATCGCCCCGGCGGACGGTCTGCGCCACGCCGCGGGCCAAGCGCCGCCAACAGACGACGTTGACGCCGTACTCGCCGGCGTCGGTCCACTCCCCCGTCTCGGGGTCGCGGCGGCGCCGGTTGGACACCACCCGGAAGTTCACCCGGTCGGGATCGTCCGGCGAACCGCTGATCCGCGGATCTGCCACCACGTTGCCCGAGATCGTCAAGGTTGCTGTGTCGAACATGTCAAACCCCTCCCCTTGCGGAGCGGCCCACCGCCTGGGCCGCCTGCCGTGCCCTTGTCGTCGACCACGTTCCGCTCCCCCATCCGGGCGGACAAGGCCGGCGGGCAGGGATGTGAACGAAAACCGGACAGGGGGATAACCACGGTGCCGACGGTCCCCAAGGGCAGGTCGACGGCCACCCGTCCGACCCGCTATCGCGTGCCTATCCCCGTCGCCCATCGCTGGACACCCGATCACGCTCGGCAAGCACGGCCAGCATCGCGTTGTAGGCGGCCCGGTCCGCCTCATGGTCGATCTCGGCGCGGCGGTCCTGCCGGCGGGCCTGCCGCTCGTCGCTGCGCGCCCACTGCGCCATCAGCGCGATCATGACGACGACCAACGGGATTTCGGTGAAGCCCCAGCCGATACCACCGCCGAGTTGCTGGTTGGCCAACAGGTCCGGAACCCAGGGCAGCGCGAGACGGTGGTAGAAGTCCGCCGCGAGCAGGTGGTGCGAACTCATCAGCGCGAGCCCGAAGAAGGCGTGGAACGGCAGCGCCGCCAACAACACCGCAAGCTTGATCGGCGAGGACAGCCTCCGCGGCGCCGGGTCCACCCCGATGATGACCCAGTAATACAGGTAGCCGGTCAACACGAAGTGCACCGTCATGAACAGGTGCCCGAGGTGGCTGGAGATCATCACGTCGAACAGGTCGGTGAAGTACAGGGCGTAGAAGCTGGCGACGAACAGCGGCAGCACGATGAGGGGATGGGTCAGGAACCTCGTCACCGGCGAGTGCACCAGCCCGACCACTGCCTCCCGCACACCCGGGGGATCTCCGCGGCCCGCCGCCGGTAGCACCCGCAGGATCAGCGTGACGGGCCCGCCCAGCACCAGCAGGATCGGTGCCAGCATGGCCAGGGCCATGTGATCGATCATGTGCGTGCTGAACTCGGCCTGCGCATAGGCGCCCAAGCCCGAGGACGTGGCCAGCAGCACGGTCAGGCAGCCGAGCAGCCAGGAGATGGTGCGGCCCATCGGCCAGGCATCGCCCCGACGCCGCAGCCGAAACACCCCGACGAGATAGAGCACCACCGCGGCTATCGACGCGGTCCCGGCCACCAGGTCGAAACGCCAGAACAACAGGAAGTTCGCAACGCTGGGCGGTCCGGGCAGGTCGTAGCCGAGCACCAGCGCGACGTTCGACGGCACCACCCCCGACGGGGGCGGCGTTGCCGTGCGACCGAGCGCCGCCGCGACACCCACCGTCACCGCCATGATCGCGATCTCGACGACGGCCAGCCGGATCAGTGGGCGCGCGTCGCCATGCTCGTCGATCGCGGGCAACGTGCGCCGCCGGTGCAGGAAGCCGATCAGCCCCAGCACGATCAGCAGGGACGCCTTGGCGAGGACCAGCCGCCCGTAGTCGGTGGTCCACAGATCCCCGGGGAACGGGATCCGGATCCACGCGTTCACGATCCCGGACGCCGCCACCATGACGAACGCGATCAGCGCCAGGGTCGAATAGCGGCGGGCGACGACGTCCAACCGGTGCGAACGCTGTCGGGCAAGGCCCAGGAAAGCGATCAGTCCGCCGACCCATAAGGTGACGCCCACCAGGTGGAAAAGCATGCTGTCCGTGGCAAAGTCGTGGTCTCCGGACTGCGCGCTGTGCCCGGCCAGGGCCATCGGTATCAGGGCGAAGATCGCCAGCACCAGCAGCACGAACGCCCACGACGGGCGTAGGACGACCCGCGCCGCGATGGCGATGACGATGGCGACCACGGCGGCGATCGCCGGGGCGCGCATGTTGTCCAGGATGCCGAGAGCGGTTACTACCGCGTTGGCGCCGATCGACTGGGACAGCGGGCGCCCCTGGGTGTCCGCGAGCGTCAGCGGCACCAGCGCGATACCGGCCGCCGCCCAGACCATCGCGGCCAAGGACGCCGCCCGCAGCGCCCGGTACCCCCCGACATCGACGACCCCCGACGATTGGGGCGGCGCCAGGGCCGCCGCGGCCAGCAGCCAGCCGACGGTGACCGCTGCCATCAGGTCGAACAGGCCCTTGACCGCCGGCAGGCTGAGTTCCGTCAGCTTGCCGGCGTCGGGTAGGCCCGGGATGATGCTGCGCGCGGGCACGATCGCGGCCAGCGCCGCGGCGACGCACGCGGTGATGAGAACGGCTGCGACGGTGATGGCGCCGACCCGCCAGCGCCCTGCGCGTTGCGGGTTGCCGGCTGCGGCCGGGTCGGTGGCCGGGTCTGCCGCCGGGTCGGCGGTTACTCCGGCGGCGGGGTCCGCGGCTTGGTGGGCGTCGGCCGCCGCGGCGCCCGGTGCTGCTGCGCCGCCGTCACCGTGCCGATCGGTCGCGCGCTCGTCTCGGGTGGCATCCGTGACGGCGATGACGGAGCCTGCGGGCGACGCGCCTTCCGGGATGCGCGACACGGTCGGCGAGCCGATCTCGCCACCGCCGGGCGATTCGACTGCTTCCTGCTCGTGCGGCACGCCATCGAGACTACGTGGCGCGCCCGCAGCGCAGGGCGTGCACCGACATGCAATTCCCGGCGGAGCGGCGTCGGATCGTCGGCCCGAAGGTGGGCACGCCGTTGTCGGGATCGGGACCAAGCCGGCGAACACCACTCAGTTGGAGGCGGCCTCGCCCGTCTCCAGTCGGACGCGCGCCAACCGGGCCGTCATCTCGGGCAGCGACTCTCGAGAGGTGCATCCCCTCAGTTCCGCCGCCGCCCGCTCCACCACCGCCCTGATCGCACCGGGGGAATACGCGCCCGACAAACTACCGGTCAGTTCGGCGGTGACGGTGGCGATCACGTCGTCCGCCGTGAGACCTGCGGCGCTGCGCGTCTGGCTCATCCGGTGTTGTCCGACGCCGGGGCGTGGCGGCGCACCAAAGGGCGCGCGAAAGCCGGCCAGTACACGTCCGGTCCGGCGTTGCCGCAGTCGCGCCCCCATGGGACACCACCGCTCCCCAGTCCGTCCCCGGCTGCGGCCTGGGGGCGGACGGCGGGTCCATGGTGTGACCGCTCCCCATGCAGGGCGGCCAGTTCGCTGTCCATCATGTTCTGTCCACCATTTTCAAGACACCACCCGGTCGGAGCGTCGAAGGCCGATTGGTTCGTGCGGTACTACCCCATTCCCGATTACCGGGGCGTTCACACGCCGATCGCCCGGGCGCGGGCGGGCGTAGCATTCTCACGTGCTGGCCGGCGCCCCACCCTGCTCGGGTGCCTGCGCAGCGCCGAAAACCTCAATCGAAGATCATGTAATTGCGTCTTGGCCTGCGATAATGCGGCCTTGCGCTCGTAGCTCAGCTGGATAGAGCAGGGGACTTCTAATCCTCAGGTCGCAGGTTCGAATCCTGCCGGGCGCACCGATATTGATGTAGGTCACGAACGTGCCCGGCCATGGCTCGGCCGGGCCGGGGCGCACCTGTGGTGGGCGCTTTCTAGATCAGCCCGGCCCGCCTGGCGAGGTGGATGGCACGGGAGCGGCTGTCGACGCCGAGTTTGGTGAAGATGCGCACCAGGTGGCTCTTGACGGTTGCCTCGGTGACGAACAGTTCGCGGGCGATCTCCTTGTTGCCGGCACCGATGGCCGCCAGTTCGAGCACCTGACGCTCCCGATCGGTGAGCTGCGGCCGCGGATTCCGCAGCCGGTTGGTGAGCTTGGCGAACATTTCCGGCGGCAGGTAGACGCCGCCGGCGGCTGCGGTGCGAATGGCGTCGGTGATCATGGCCGGCGGCGCGTCCTTGACGAGGTATCCGGCGGCGCCGGCCTCGATCGCGGCGGCTACGTCGGATTCCCTGTCGAACGTCGAGACGATGACCACCGCGGGGGCGGGTTCGCGTGCGCGCAGGGCCGTGGTGACCGCGATGCCGTCCATTCCAGCGCCGAGCCGCAGGTCGCACAACACGACGTCGGGCACCAGGTGTTCGGTGAGGGTGACCGCCTCGGCTCCGGTGGCGGCTTCGCCGACGACGACCAGCCCGTGTTCCGTCTCGAGGACGGCACGTAGCCCGGTGCGCACGACGGGGTGGTCGTCGACGAGAAGCACTCGGACGGTCATGGGGTTTGCTCCGTCCGCTGGTGGATGGGTAGATGCGCGGACAACGCGGTGCCCTCGCCCGGTGTGCTGGTCACCTCGAGATCTCCGCCGAGTGCCCGCAGCCGGGTGCGCATGAGGCCGAGCCCATACCCGGTACGACCTACCGGCTGCGGTCCGCCGCGGGCGGTTGTTGCGAATCCGCGTCCGTCGTCGATGATGTCGAGGCGGATCTCGTCATCGTCGTCGAGAAGGCTCACGGTCACCCGGCCGGCCCGCGAGTGCAATCGCACGTTCGCGAGCGCGGACTGGGCGACGCGCAGCAGCGCCACTTCGAGCGTCGCGGTGAGCGGTCCGATGCTGGCGTCGATGTGCAGGTCGGCGCGGATGCCGGACTGATTCGCAAGGCGTTGCGTCATTCGGGTGAGAGCAGCCGGAAGGGCGCCGTCCTCGAGTTCGGCCGGAGCGAGGGCCGCGATGATGCGGCGGATGTCGCGCAGCCCGTCGGCGGCCAGCGATTCGACCTGGCGCAGCGTCTCGCGCGGGTCGCCGGGGCCGGGTTCTCCCGCCGCGTGTGCCAGCAGTCTGATCGAGGCCATGGACTGCGCGACAGTGTCGTGGATGTCGCCGGCGAGCCGATTTCGTTCGGCCATGGCCCCCGCGTGACGCTGGGTGATGACGAGTTCGTCGTGCAGGTCAGAAGTCTCCTGCTGGGCCTGCGTGAGGGACGCGACGAGGCCCTCGCGTTCGGCGGCGTCCGCCAGGAGCCGCAGGTATCCGCGGGAGATGCCGAGGGCGAACAGCCCGCCGATCAGCGGGCCGATGACTCCGGCGTAGGTGGTCGCACCGTGGTGCACGACGGGCGCCAGGACGACGACCGCGAACACCGCCAGCGAATACCCGACCGCGACCCAGCCGGGTAGCAGCTGCCCGGCGACGAGCCACAGCAAGAACGCGATCCACACGAACTCCGGCGAGACCGCGACCGCGGCGAGCCACAGCACGGTCAACCCCGCGAGCCACCAGTGTCGCTCGCCGGCCTGATCGCGCAGGGCAGGCACGAGAGCGCCTGCGGCGTACCAGGCGAGCAGGCACGCTGCCGCAGCGATCGCGAGTGCGACCTGAGCGTCGTCACCGACGGCGCGGATCGCTCCGACCGCCGCGAGCAGCACGGCGATGACATGTCGTCCGGCCGAAAGTCCATTTGGGCGGAGCCCTGTCGGTGTCGGTGTCGGTGTCGGCACGGGAGCAGGGTCGGGCCGATTACGGGGTAGTGGCGGGCTGGACCGGTCGTTGCTCATCGTGGCGTGCACCCTCCTCGTCGGTGCCATCCGTCGTGCGCCCACCGTCCGCGTTCCGGCCGTCGCGGCGCCCGGTGCTTGCGTCGAGCGACCGGCCTGAGTCAATCTTCCCGGGCCACCAGATTCGTCTGCCCAGCGTCTCGAAGATCGCGGGCACGATCACCGTGCGTACGACGAGGGTATCGATGATGACCCCGACCCCGACGATCACGCCGAGCTGTCCGAGTACCACCAGCGGCAGCACGCCGAGGGCGGCGAACACCGCGGCCAGCACGATGCCGGCGCTGGTGATCACGCCGCCGGTGTGCGCGACGGCCCGCACCATCCCCTCCCGGGTACCGTGCTTGCGTGCTTCGATGCGGGCCCGGTGCACCAGGAAGATCGTGTAGTCGATGCCGAGCGCAACCAGGAACAGGAACGCGAGGAGCGGGACCTGGTCGTCGAGTGCGGGCTGGCCGAACAGCAGCCGGCTGAAGAACGCACCGGCCCCGATCGCGGCGGTGGCGCTGGCCAGGTTGACGAACAGCAGCAGGGCGGGGGCCACCAGCGACCGCAGCAAGATCAGCAGGATCAGGAAGCTGACCACCAGGATCAGCGGGGCGACCAGCAGCAGGTCCCGGTGGTTTCCGGCGTGCACGTCCGCGGCGGTGGCGGCCGGACCACCGACCAGGGCGTTCGCGTCGGCCACTGCGTGCACGGCGGCGCGCACGTTCACGACCAGTCCGGTGGCCTCGGCGGTTCCGGGCGCGTACCGGCCGGTGACCATGATCCGGGTCCATGCTCCGTCCGCGGTCGCCCCCGTCACGTGGGCGCGCACCACCCCGTCGACCCCGGCCGCCGCGCCGGCGACGTGCTGGGCCTGTGCGGTTTCCGCGACGATGAGCATCGGCTGCGCCTCACCGGGCGGGAAATGCTGCGAGAGCACGGACAGTCCCTCGGCGGAATCGGACTGCACCCGGAACTGCTCGGCCTTTGTCAATCCGATGGACGTGCCGAAAAGCCCGGTCGCCATTATCGCCAGCAGCAGCAGCCCACCTGCCAGCGAGCGGCCGGGCCGGCGGGAGACCGCCGCGGCGATGGACCCCCAGATCCGGCCGTACCGCAGCGCCTTGCCCGGCTTGGGAACGAACGGCCAGAACACTTTTCGGCCACACACGACCATCAGCGGCGGCAGCAGGAACAACACTGCAGCGAGCGCGATCAACAATCCGACCGCCGACGCGACGCCCAGTCCCCGCGTCCCGGGGATCACCGCGAGCGCCAGCGTGAGCAGCGAGAGGACGACGGTGACGTTGGACGAGATGATGGCGCCGGCGGTGCGTCGCCACGCCACCGACATCGCGGCCCGGTGATCGGCGGATTCGGCCAGCTCCTCCCGGTAGCGGGACAACAGCAACAGGGCGTAGTTGGTGCCGGCGCCGAAGACGAGCACGCTGATGATCCCGGCGTCGAATTGCAGGTCCAGTGCGGAGCCGACCGCCGCGGTCACCTTTCCGGCGGCCTGATCGGCGAGGGCAACCACCGTCAGCGGCAGCAGCCACAAGATCGGCGACCGGTAGGTGATGATCAGCAGGAACGCGACGATCAGGATCGTCACCGCCAGCAGGGTGAAGTTCGCGCCGTCGAAGGCGGCCGCGATGTCGACTCCGAACGCGGGCCCGCCCGTGACGTGCACCGAAAGGCCCGCCGGTGCGGCCGCCGTGATCGCGGCCCGAAGATCCGTGATGACGGCGCTATCGTTCGAGCCGGTCTTCACCGGGATGACGACGACCGCGGCCGCGCCGTCCTCGCTGACCTGCGG
The DNA here is from genome assembly GCA_964624455.1 of uncultured Actinomycetes bacterium. Classification (GTDB taxonomy): domain Bacteria; phylum Actinomycetota; class Actinomycetes; order Mycobacteriales; family Nakamurellaceae; genus Nakamurella. Next base: position 82,173 of record CAZUXD010000003.1, read on the forward strand.
TCCCGACGGCGCAAGCCCGGTCTGCCGTTGCAGCACGGGTTTCAGCGCGTCGACCGCTTGCATGTCCGACGGCGTCAGCCTCGAGCCGTCGGAGCGGGATGCGATCACGATCACGGACTGCTCATCGGCCCGCGGGAAGGTGGCCAGGATCGCCGCCGCCCGGGCCGATTCGGAGTCCGGCGGGGCCTCGTCGTGGCCACTGCCCGCGGCCGCCCCGGCGAACACTCCCATCAGGATCAGCAGGATCGTCACCGCGCAGCCGAGCGCGAGCCAGGCGCCTCCGCGCGAGGTGAGACGATCCGAGAAGTGCGCACCAACAACAGATTTCAGCATGCCCACAGCACATCAGCGCGCACGCGGCGCCACATCGCCAACAAGATTCAATCCGGCTTGCAACTTTCGACGCAAGGCGCGCCATGGGTGGTCGCCCTTTCGGCCGCCACGCGGTCCAGAAATGCTGGCCCAGCACTTTCGGACACCGCCGCCGTACCCTGACCTCGCCGCCGGCGGCGCCTCCGGAGGATCCTTCACCGGATACCGGTGGCGAGGTTGTGGCAGCGCCGTCGGGCGCTGCCCCCCGATACGAGACCGACCCTGTGAAGCGAGGAAAAGCCATGCGGGCCTATGTCCGGACGGACGCGACAGATCAGAGCGTCGAGCTCGCGGACGTCCCGGCACCCGTCGCCGGCGCCGATGAGGTGGTCGTGGCGGTTCATGCGTTCGGCGTCGGCGTTCACGATCGGTTCTTCATCCCGGCGGGTGTGTCGTTTCCCTACGTCATCGGGCTCGAAGCGGCAGGTGTGGTGATCGCGACTGGCACCGACATCACCGACATCGCCGTGGGTGATCGGGTGATGGTGAGCAGCGCCGGCAACCCCCAGGGCGGCACCTGGGCGCCGCACGCGGCCGTGAACCGGCGCGGCGTCACGGTGCTGCCCGGCGCGCTCGACCTGGTGACGGCCGCAGCGATCCCCATCGCCGGAGGCACCGCGGTCGAATGCTTGCACGCGCTGGGCATGGACCGCGGGCAGAGGCTTTTCGTCGCGGGCGCATCCGGTGCTATCGGAACCCTGGTAGTCCAGTCGGCCGCCCGGTGCGGCGTACGGGTGGCCGGCTCGGCGTCGCCGGCCAACCACGACTACCTGCGCTCGCTCGGGGCCGAGCTTGCCGTGGACTATCGAGAACCGACCTGGCCCGATCAGGTGCGCCGATGGGCCGGTGGCGGGGTGGATGCGGCCCTGGCGATCCAACCGGGAACCCCGGGACCGAGCCTGGACGTCGTGCGCGACGGCGGTCACCTCGTGACCGTCTCGGGCGACCCCTGCCCACCAGGGCGCGGCGTGCACGTCGAACAGCTCACCCACCGCACCGACAACCGCGCGGACATGGCCGCGTTGCTTGTCGACATCTCAACCGGACGGACCCGCCTGACGCTCGAGCACATCTACCCGTTCGGGCAGGCGCTAGCGGCCCTGGAGAAGACCGAGACCCGCCACGCCCGAGGCAAAGTCGTCGTCACCGTCCACGCGGGCGCGGCTCACCAATAGCAGACCCGGCAGCGCCCGCGTCGGGGCCGACCGGTGCGGCGCGCAATCGGGCCCGACGGATTCTACGAACCGTGGTCATTCCTATCGCCGCACCGGCTAGGTCGGCGCGGATCCGGCCGGCTTGGCTCCGCCGGTGGGCGGCGCGCCGGCGCCTCGGGGCCGTGCTGCCGCGCGGTGGATACCCATATGGCGTCGGCGGCGGCCCGCCCCAGGGTCGCGGTGCGCGTGTAGCCGTCGCGGTCGGTGACGTGCACCGCGGCATCGGTGCTGAATCGGGCGGACGGCTGAAGGTCCAGGCGGGTGCCGGGCGCTATGTGGTTGTCCGAGAGGAACCGCAGGACTTCTGGATCCGCGTCGCTGATCCGTTCCACCACAACACTGGCCCGGCCGGCCAGTTCGCTCAGGCACGTCGCATCGGGGACGCGGATGTTGCCGTCGGCGGACGGTATGGGGTCGCCGTGCGGATCTTTGGTCGGGTGGCCGAGGAGCTTGTCGATCCGGTTCACCAGTTCGTCGGAGACAGCGTGTTCGAGGTGCTCGGCCTCGTCGTGCACCTCATCCCAGCAGTAGGACAGGACCTCTGCGAGAAAGGTTTCGATCAGCCGGTGGCGTCGCACCATCGAGAGCGCATGCGCCCGCCCGGCCGCGGTCAATTCGACGGCACCGTAGCGGGGGTGACCTACCAGGCCGGCTTCGTCGAGCCGGCGGATCGCCGCGGACACCGTTGAGGCGCTCAACCCCATCCGGGCGGCCACCTGGGCGATGGTGGCCGGGCCGCCGGTCCATTCCGCCAGGTTCCAGATGACCTTCAGATAGTTCTGCGCCGTCGTGGGCAGATCCGACACGGACATAACCGCATGTTACCGGCACCTAGTCGAAAGTGCGCCGTGCAACACTTGGAATGTTCGGTATAACGAACTCCCGTCGAGGGGGCGCCTGATTTCCACCAGCCAAGCCCGGCAGCCGCGCCGGTCTGCGCCCCGGCAACACCTGATCCGGCTGCTCGGGCCGGCCTTCGTCGCCGCGATCGCCTACGTCGACCCGGGCAACGTGGCCGCGAACCTATCGGCCGGCGCCCGTCATGGCTATCTGCTGCTGTGGGTGCTCGTGCTGGCCAACGCCATGGCCGTCGTCGTCCAGTACCTGGCCGCGAAACTCGGCTTGGTCACCGGGAAGAGCCTGCCGCAGGTCCTCGGCGAGACGCTGGGACGACGCGGTCGGATCGCGTTTTGGGGCCAGGCGGAACTGGTGGCCGCCGCCACCGACCTGGCCGAGGTCATCGGCGGGGCCATCGCCCTGCACATCCTGTTCGGCGTTCCGCTGCTGGCCGGTGGGCTGATCGTCGGCCTCGTCTCCATGGGGCTGCTCGCGATCCAGTCCCGACGTGGCCAGCGCAGCTTCGAATTCGTCGTGATCGGCCTGTTGGCGATCATCACGATCGGATTCGTCGCCGGCCTGTTCGTCGCCGCGCCTGACTGGGGCCAGGCCGCGGACGGGCTGATCCCGCGCTTTCGGGGTACCGAGACGGTGCTGCTGACCGCCAGCATGCTCGGCGCGACCATCATGCCGCACGCCATCTACCTGCACTCCTCCCTCGCGCTTCACCGGCACGGCGCCACCAGCGACCCGGATCGCATCCGGCGGCTGCTGTCGGCCAACAGGTTGGACGTCACGCTGGCGCTGATCGTCGCCGGCAGTGTGAACATCGCCATGCTGCTGCTCGCCGCCACCGCGCTGCCCGGCGTAGCCGGCACCGACACCATCGAAGGCGCCCACCACGCGATCGAGGCCGCGCTCGGCCCCGCGATCGGCATCATCTTCGCGATCGGCCTGCTCGTCTCCGGGCTGGCCTCCACCTCGGTCGGCTGCTATGCCGGATCCGAGATCATGGCCGGCCTGCTGGACCGGAAGATCCCGATCCTGGTGCGCCGGGCACTCACCCTGCTGCCAGCCCTGGCGATCCTGGCAGTCGGCATCGATCCCACCTGGGCGCTGGTGCTCAGTCAGGTGTTCCTGTCGATCGGCATCCCCTTCGCCCTGATACCCCTGGCCCGGTTCACCGCACGACGCTCGCTCATGGGCGATTTCACCAACAAGACGCCGCTGCGGGCCACCGCCTGGGCGGTGGTCGGCGCGATCGTCGCCCTCAACGCCCTGCTGCTCTTCCTGATCGCCACCGGCCAGGGATGAATCACCGACGGAGCACCACGCCGGGCTGCCGACCGGGACGGGCCGCGGCCGGGTCAGGACTGCCGCATCTCCCGGCGCAGGCGGTCTCGCCGCTCGACGATGCGCTCGCGGGTGCCCGAGGTGAGCAACTCGGCAGATCCCAGCCCGTCACCGTCGGGGTCCATCCCGCCGGCCACCATCAAGGTCCGGGCTCGGCCGGCCGCCGGATTCACCCCGAAGCTCTGCCACAGCTTGGTCGCATTGAACGCGCCGATCTTGGTCGACAGCAGCCGGTTGGCCCGGGCCGAGATCCAGCAGATCGCGGCGGCGGTGGTGTCGGCCCTGGCCCGCCTGCGAAACACCTCGGGATCGCCGGTTGCCGTTCGGGCCAACAGCCGCCGGCACGCGGTCCGGAACTCCGTCCCACCGATCTGCTGCGCCCGCGGGTCCAGCACCTTCAGGATTGCCGTCATCGTTGCGGCTACGTCATCCGCGATGCCCTCCCAGCGGAACGTCTCGTCCGGCAGCGCACCGACGTCCAGCGTCGCCAGTTCCTCGGCGCCGCCCACCTGTTCCTGCAGGGTGCGCCACAGCAGGTATCGCAGCACTTCGGCAGGGTCGCCGTCATCGTCATCCGCCGGCTGGTCCACCGCCAGCGAATCGGATTCCTGGGAATCGGACGGCGCGAACCCCGCCGGGCCCAACCGTCCGGCCGAATCCAGCGCCGCGATCCCGGCGAGCAGTAGCCCCGCATCCTGTCCGCCGGGCCGGCTGATCAACTGACGGAACGCCGTGGCGTAGCGGTCAACTGCCGCCACCGTCCGCTCGGTCAGTTTCGCCGGGATCGCCCGCTCGGCGTGGCAGAAGCGGATGAACGGTCGCAACACGTCCGGCAGCCGTCGTAACTCTCGCTCCGGCATCATCACCTTGCGCGGGACCCAATCGGTCAACAGCACTTCCACCACGGCGGGGCTCCAGTGCAACGGGTCCCCCGCGCCGTAGCCGGCGCCGTAGTCCAGCACGAGTTCGAGTTGACCGCGATCCGCCCGGGAGGAGACCCTGCTGCCGAACGGCGACGCGAGGAACGCTTCGGCGATCTGGGCCAGTTCGCGTTCGGACCATTCCCGGTAGCCGAATCCGGTGCCCCCGTCGGGCAACGCCCGAAGGACGGCCTCGATCAGCGCGCGCGTGCCCGGCCAGCTTTCGGTCTGAAGGGGCGGGTACATCACCGCACCGTGTTCGATCGCATCCTTGAGCCTCGCCCGCGCATCGGCAAGGGTGATCTCCGCGATCGTGATCTCCTCTGCGGCGCCCTGTTCGCGGCTGATCGCGACCATCTGGTCCAGCGCGAGCGGCACGGCGAAGCCGTCCTTCGCGGCGAAGCCCAGGTTGTGATCGACGTACACGATGCAGGTGAACCTTGAGCCGGACGGATCCTCGACCTCGACCAGGACGTTCTGCCCATCGCCGAGGACGTCCATCATGCACATCGCGCGGCGCGCGCCAAACCCTGCCTTGGCGCGCAGAAACTCCGGTAGCGCGGCCCCCCGCCGGCCCAGTTCACGTTGGATCCTCGCGCGAAGGAGGTCGTCGTCCACGATCCGGCCGATCGCCGCCAGCAGCGCGGATGTCTCGGGCAGTTCGGTACCGAGCAGCGATTCCATCAGCGTCGTGCGGTCGACCGCCTCCGCGTCGGTACCCCGAAAAGGGCTGATGACACGCGGGTCGACGGCCCCGAGCACGGTGCTGGCCAGCGTCCACAGGGCCAGCGGCTCGCCCGAATCCATCGCATCGCGAACCGTCGTCATCAGGCCCGGTTCGTCGTCAACCGATCGATGGGCCGGGTCCCCACCTCGATGCGGGGGCCGGCCGCGCCGGTTGCGATCGCCGGATTCGCGGGTGCTCATTGGGGTCAGGGTACGGCCTCCGGACCGTCACAACCCGCCCAGATCGCAATCCCGCGGACGATACCCGGCCGGGATCGACGCTTCGCGGCGACGCCGTCCGGCGTGGCCCGTCACCCGAGCGGGGGCGCCGATGGTCGGTACTGTTCGGTACGTAGCCGTGTCGGTACGTAGCCGTGAAGAATGCGGGGCGGGCGGTGGCCCCTCGGCGAGGTGGCCCTGCAGGCCGTCTGGTCAGGCAGGACGATCGGAACCCGCGCGAGGCGACCGGAACCGTCCCGGCGGCCGCGCCCCGGCCATGCGCGCCACCGGAACTCGCAGAACGGGAGGGGCCGTGGGTCAGGCGTTTGTGGTCGGTGGGGCGCGAACGCCCATCGGGCGGTACGGAGGCGCACTGGCCGGTATCCGGCCGGACGACATGGCGGCGCTGGTGATGCGCGCGGCCGTGGACCGCGCGGCCCTGACCGATCCCGCCGATCTCGACGAGGTGATCTTCGGTTCGGCCAACCAGGCCGGGGAGGACAACCGCAACGTGGCGCGGATGGCGCTGCTGCTGGCGGGTTTCCCGCAGAGCGTCCCGGGGATGACGGTGAACCGGCTGTGCGCCTCGGGCCTGACGGCGGTTGCCACCGCCGCCTCGATGGTGCGGTCCGGCGACGCCGATCTCGTGTTGGCGGGCGGCGTGGAGTCGATGACGCGGGCTCCGTGGGTGACGGCCAAACCGGAGCGGGCGTTCGCGAAACCCGGGCCGGTATACGACACGTCCATCGGATGGCGCTTTGCCAACCCGGCGTTCGCCGACATCGACGGCGGCGAGGCCACGTTCTCCATGCCGCAGACCGCGGAAAAGCTCGCCGAGATCGACCGCATCAGCCGGCAGGACGCCGACGCGTTCGCGCTTCGGAGCCACCGCAACGCGATAGCCGCGATCGACGCCGGGTCGTTCGCCGACGAGATCGTGCCGGTGCCGAGCCCCGCGGGTGACGTGGGCACGGACGAGGGACCTCGCCGCGACACCGACGCCGAGAAGTTGGCCGCCCTCAAACCGGTGGTCCGGCCCTCGGGCGTCGTCACCGCCGGAAACGCCTCGTCGCTCAACGACGGCGCCGCCGCGATACTGGTCGCATCCGAGCAGGCGGTGGCGCGCTGGGGCCTGACGCCGCGGGCGCGTGTGGTCGCCTCCGCCTCGGCCGGGGTGGCGCCGTCGGTGATGGGCCTCGGGCCGGTGCCCGCGACCCGCAAGGCGCTCGCGCGGTCCGGGTGGACGCTCGACGACGTCGGTGCCGTCGAACTCAACGAGGCGTTCGCCACCCAGTCGCTCGCCTGCATGCGCCGATTGGGGCTGGACGCGGGGACCGTCAACAACGACGGCGGTGCGATCGCGCTGGGACATCCGTTGGGGTGTTCCGGAACTCGTATCCTCATCACGCTGTTGGGGCGCATGGAGCGGGAAGGTGCCGCCCGCGGCCTGGCCACCCTGTGTGTCGGCGTCGGGCAGGGCGTCGCGATGCTGGTGGAACGGCCATGAAGCGGCCGGCGAAACGACGCGGCAAGGTTGCAGCACCGACCATGACGATGCGGGTGAACTGCCGATGACGGCGCCACCGGAACGGCCATGATCGACGACGTGCGCCGCGACGGACCAGCGCATGGGCGGGCGCCCGGCCGGCTCCCCGTGCGGGTGGGGGTCGTGGGCGGCGGCCGGATGGGATCCGGGATCGGGCACGCGTTCCTCACCTGCGGATCGCAGGTGCTGATCGTCGAAACCGACGCCGACCGTGCGGCAGCCGCCCGAGAAGCAACGGGGCGCGCCGTGGCGACGTCCGTGCGACTCGGCACGGCGACCGGGTCGGTCCAGGAGATCATGCGGCGACTGCGGGTCGTCACCGATCGCGCCGAACTTGCGGGATCGGCGCTGGTCATCGAGGCGGTGCCCGAGGACCGGGAGATCAAACACCAGGTGCTGCAAGCGATATCGGCCATAGTCGATGGCGCCGCGATCATCGCGAGCAACACCTCATCCTTCGCGATCTCCGGCCTGGCGGGCGCGGTCTCCAGGCCGCAGCGCTTCCTCGGATTGCACTTCTTCAACCCGGTGCCGGCCTCCCGGCTGGTCGAGGTGGTGATCGGGCCGGGCACCGGGGAGGCGGCGGCGAACGCCGCCCGGCAATGGGTGAGCGCCATCGGGAAGACCGCCGTCACCGTCGCGGACTCCCCCGGATTCGCGTCGTCCCGGCTCGGCGTCCTGCTGGGCCTGGAGGCGATCCGCATGGTCGAGCAGGGCGTGGCGTCGGTGCGCGACATCGACGCCGCGATGACGCTCGGATACCAGCATCCGGTCGGTCCCCTCGAACTCACCGACCGCGTCGGCCTGCACGTCCGGCTCGGAGTGGCCGAATACCTGGCCGGAGCGCTGGGCGAGCGGTTCGCACCTCCGCAGTTGTTGCGCGACATGGTGGCTCGCGGTGAACTCGGCCGCCAGGCAGGTCGCGGCTTCTACGAATGGCGATCCGATGGGACGCGCGAACCCCGGGAGTGGTGATGATCGGAACCTTGGGCAGCTACGTCGCCGGACGGTGGGTGATACCGGACGGACCCGGCACGGAATTGCTCGACGCGGCGACCGGCACGCCGGTCGCCGCGGTGTCCGACGGCGATCTCGACGTCGCGACCATGGTGGACCATGCCCGCAGCGTCGGGCACCGGGAGTTGGCTCAGCTCACCTTCCACCAGCGGGCGCTGATCCTCAAATCGCTTGCGACACACCTTAACTCCGTCAAGCAGCGGCTCTATCCGCTCTCGTATGCCACCGGCGCGACCCGGGCGGATTCCTGGATCGACATCGACGGCGGGATCGGGGTGCTGTTCACCTACGCCTCCAAGGGGCGCCGCGAGATGCCGAACGACACGGTGTACCTGGACGGGCCGGCCGAACAACTCGGTCGCGCCGGCACGTTCTTCGGACAGCACGTCTGCACGTCGCTACCCGGCGTGGCGGTGCAGATCAACGCCTTCAACTTCCCCGTCTGGGGCCTGCTGGAGAAGTTCGCCCCGGCGCTGCTGGCCGGCGTGCCCACGATCGCAAAACCGGCCTCGCCCAGCGCGTTTCTGGCGGAGGCGTTGGTGCGCGAGATCGTCGATTCCGGGATCCTGCCGCCGGGCACCTTGCAACTTCTCACCGGCGGCGCGCGCGGCATCCTCGACCACCTCGACGAGCGTGACCTGGTGGCCTTCACCGGATCCGCCGACACCGCGCAGCGCCTGCGCCGCGATCCCGCGATCCTTCGGCGGGGCACCAGGTTCACCGCCGAGCAGGATTCGCTGAACTGCTCCATCCTGGCGCCCGACGCGGTGCCAGGCACGCTCGAGTTCGACCTGTATGTACGGGGGTTGGTGGTGGAGATGACGGCGAAGGCCGGGCAGAAGTGCACCGCCATCCGGCGCGCGCTGGTCCCGGAATCGTTGCAGGAGGCCGTGATCGACGCCGTTCGGCGCCGGATCGCCGAGAAGGTAATCCTCGGGGACCCGCGGGCGGACGGCGTCACCATGGGGGCGCTGGTGTCCACATCCCAGCGCGACGAGGTGCGCTCGCGGCTGGCGGCACTGCTGGCCGACCGCGGCGAGTTGGTGATCGGCGACGCCGCGGACTTCGCCGTCGCCGCCGGCACCCCGCGTGCCGGGGCGTTCCTGCCACCGCTGCTGGTGCGCTCCCCCGCCGACGCGGACGCACCGCACCAGGTCGAGGCATTCGGCCCGGTATCCACCCTGATCGGCTACCGCGACCTCGAGCACGCCGCCGAGCTCGCGGCTCGCGGCCGGGGCTCGCTGGTCGCATCGATCGTGACGCATGACGGGGCGATCGCCCGTCGCCTCACCCGGGCGTTGGCGCCGTGGCACGGCCGGATCCTGCTGCTGGATCGCGACGACGCGAAGGAGTCCACCGGCCACGGTTCACCGCTGCCGCACCTGGTGCACGGCGGGCCCGGCCGCGCCGGAGGTGGCGAGGAGATGGGCGGGATCCGTGGGGTCCTGCACCACATGCAGCGCACCGCGATCCAGGGTTCGCCCGATCTGCTCACCGCCGTCACCGATCGGTACGTGCCGGGCGCCCGGAGCAGCACCTCCGGTGCGGGTTGGGAGCACCCCTTCCGCAAGCCGCTGTCGCGGCTGCGCATCGGGGACGCGGTCACCGCCGGGCCCCGAAGGATCGAACTGGCCGACATCGAGGCATTCGCGCGCTCGACCGGCGATCGGTTCTACGCGCACATGGACGAACAGGCGGCCGCGGCCAACCCGCTGTTCGGCGGTCGGGTCGCGCACGGCTACATGCTGCTCTCCTGGGCGGCCGGGCTGTTCGTCGACCCGGCGCCCGGACCGGTCCTGGCGAACACCGGCCTTGCAGACCTGCGCTTCTTGACGCCGGTGCGGCCCGGTGACGAGATCACCGTGACGCTGGTGGTCGCGCAGATCACCCCGCGGGAGACCGACGACTACGGCGAGGTGCGCTGGCACACCACCATCACCAACCAGCACGGCGAAAGTGTCGCCACCTACACCGTTCTCACCATGGTCGCCAAGGGCTGAATCACCGCGCCGCACCTTCGGCCCCGCCTGCACAACCAGCGTCGCCAACTCGGCATCGATCCGGCGACGGCGCGTCAGCGCCGCCCGCTCCGCATCGGTGTTGCCGCGCACCCGGAGTAGCGGGGTGACGGTCTGCGATTTCGCCGCAGCGTCGACCCTCCGCAGCGCTCGCGGGTAGATTATCGGCCAGAAGGTCGGTTATGCGCCAGCCGGTCTGCTGGGAGGATGGAGCGATGTCCGATATGGCAGAACACCCGGCCTCACCCGATGATCCGATGGACGCCTTCGAGGCGATGATCGCGGCGGACGGCCGAGTCGAGCCGCGCGACGCCATGCCGGATGCCTATCGAAAGACGCTGATACGGCAGATCTCCCAGCACGCGCATTCCGAGATCATCGGGATGCAACCGGAAGGCAACTGGATCAGCCGCGCACCCTCGCTGGCGCGCAAGGCAATTCTCATGGCGAAGGTTCAGGACGAGGCGGGGCACGGCCTGTACCTCTATGCCGCCGCAGAGACGCTGGGCGCCTCGCGGGAGGAGATGACGCAGGCCCTGCTGGCGGGCAAGGCCCGGTACTCGTCCATCTTCAACTACCCCACTCCCACGTGGGCGGACATCGGCGCCATCGGATGGCTGGTGGACGGAGCGGCGATCACCAACCAGGTGCCGCTGTGCCGCTGCTCCTACGGGCCCTATGCGCGGGCCATGGTGCGCATCTGCAAGGAGGAGTCGTTCCACCAACGGCAGGGGTTCGAGATCCTGCTGACGCTCTCCCGCGGGACGCCGGAACAGCACGAGATGGCTCAACGGGCGGTGGACCGGTGGTACGCGCCGTCGCTCATGATGTTCGGTCCACCCGACGCGGAATCGACGAACTCGGCGCGCTCGATGGCGTGGAAGATCAAGCGATTCTCCAACGACGAACTGCGGCAGCGCTTCGTGGACATGCTGGTACCGCAGGCAGAGGCACTCGGGTTGGCGCTGCCGGACCCGCAGTTGCGGTTCGACGACGAGCGGGGGCATTACGACTACGGCGAACTGGACTGGGAGGAGTTCGCCGCGGTGCTGCGCGGCGAGGGTCAGTGCAACGCGCAGCGCATGGCGCACCGCCGGGCCGCTCATGAGGGCGGTGCGTGGGTGCGCGAGGCGGCAAGCGCATATGCCGCGAAGGCGGCGGCGCGCCGGGGCGAGGCCGTCGCGTGAGCGACGCTGCGAGCCGCGGGCGGCCGGAGCCCGTGCCGATCCACGACGGGACCGCTGCCGGCGGGACCGCTGCCGGCGGGGCGAGGGAGATCCCTCGCGCGGCGGTCGACACTAACGTGGCCGGCGGCGATGGACAGGCGCAGCGCGACGCCGGGATCATCCCCAGCCGCGAATGGCCGTTGTGGGAGGTCTTCGTGCGCCCGACGCGCGGACTCTCGCACCTACACGTCGGATCGTTGCACGCAGCGGATGCCAAGATGGCGCTCGGCAATGCGCGGGACCTGTACACCCGGCGCGGGGAGGGAGTGTCGATCTGGGTGGTGCGATCGGCGGACCTGGTGGCATCCTCGCCGGACGAGAAGGACGCGCTGTTCGACCCCGCCGCCGACAAGGTGTACCGGCACCCCACGTTCTTCCAGGCCAGTGAGGGGATCGCCGGGTTGTGACCGCCATCCCGCACAACATGCACACGGCTCAGCCGTCGGGGCAACCGCCCGCCGTCGTCGAGGGCGGGCGGGTCCACGCGGCGGTTGCGACGGCCGGGCCGCCGCCCGGCGCCGATGCGGAAGACGTGGCGGAGTACGGGCTGCGACTCGGTGACGACGCGCTGGTTCTGGCCCAGCGCATGGGCGAATGGATATCCCGTGCACCAGAACTGGAGGAAGACGTTGCGATCGCCAACATCGGGCTGGACCTGCTCGGCCAGGCGCGGGCGCTGCTGTCGTACGCCGGGTCGCTGACCGGGCGTACCGAGGACGAACTGGCCTATTTCCGCACCGCGGAGCAATTCCGGTGCGCGCACCTGATGTCGTTGCCGCGCGGCGACTTCGCATGCACCATCGGCCGGATGCTGATCGTCGCCGGTTACCAGCGCGAGCTCTATCGGAGGCTCTCCGACTCCAGCGACCCAACGCTCGCGGGGGTCGCGCAAAAGGCCGTCAAGGAGGTGACGTACCACTTCGACCATGCTCGTGACTGGACGATCCGCCTCGGCGACGGCACGGCAGAATCGAAGCGCCGCATGCAGAACGCGCTTCATGAGCTGTGGCCGTACGTGGCGGAACTGTTCCGTACCGATGACCTCGAACGGCGCCTGGCCGCGAGGGGGGTCGCCGTGGAATCGCCATCGCTGCGCACTCCGTTCGACGCGGCGATCGGACCGGTGCTGGCGGCGGCGACTATCGCGGTGCCGTCCGTTCCGCCGGCCGCCGGCGGTGGGCGGCGCGGTGCACCCAGCGAGCATCTCGGTCACCTGCTGGCGGAGATGCAAGTGCTGGCGCGGCAATTCCCGGGGGCGAGCTGGTGAACGATCCGGTTTCCGCGCTGCATGCCGACCGGGCCGAGCCGGGACGTCGGTGGGGGTCTTCGTGGGAGACGCCGCACGAGCGGGAGCCGGTCGGTGCTGCGCGTGCGGGTGCGGGTGCGGGTCGCCGCACGCCGGATCCGGCACAGTGCCCGATGGGGCAGGCAACGACGGGGCAGGCAACGACGGGGCACGAAACGACGGGGCACGAAACTACGGCGCCCACCGCACCACGGATTTCGGTATCGGGCCCCGGGGCGCACCGCGCGGCGCAGGCGGCGCGGACCGTGGTGGATCCGGAACTGCCGATGATCACGTTGGCCGATCTGGGAGTCCTGCGCGCAGTCGACGTATCCGATGGCCGCGTCACCGTGACGATCACCCCGACCTATTCCGGTTGCCCTGCGGTGCAAGCCATGTCGGACGACCTCGTCACCGCCATACGGTCTGCCGGATTCGAGGCGGTCACGGTGACGACGGCGCTGTCGCCGGCGTGGAGTTCTGACGACATCTCCGCGGCCGGGCGGGAGGCGCTCCATCGAGCGGGAATCGCCCCGCCCGCGCACCGGGCGAGTGGCCCGATCCCGCTGACGCTGTCCGTGCGCTGCCCGCGGTGCCGATCCAGGCGGACGGAGGAACTGTCGCGATTCGGCTCGACCTCATGCAAGGCGCTGTACCGGTGCCGCGATTGCGCCGAACCGTTCGACTACTTCAAGGTGTTGTGATCGGGAACCGGCCTGCCGGAACCACACCACCGACGACGCGAAACGAGGCGAGGCAGCAACCGTGACCACGACGTCACCGACCGCACCCAATACGGCCCCGGCAACCGCACCGCTGCTGCGCAGGCGGCGGCTGACCTTTCACGCGCTGGACGTGGCCGCGATCAACCGGCTCACCGCCGACGCGGTGGAGATCGTGTTCGCGGTGCCGCCCGACCTGAAGGACGAGTTCGACTACCTCCCGGGCCAGCACATCGCCGTACGGGCGCACCACGACGGTCGGGAGATCCGCCGTTCGTACTCGTTGTGCGCCCCGTTCGACGGGACCGAGCTGCGTATCGCCGTCAAGGTCGAACCGGGCGGGATCTACTCGACGTTCGCCAATTCGGAACTCGCGGTCGGCGACACCGTCGAGGTGATGACCCCGCAGGGCAGCTTCACCAGCGCGATCGATGCGGCCTCGGATGCGCATATCGCGGCGGTGGCCGCGGGATCCGGCATCACTCCGGTGATGGCCCTGGCCACCGCGGTCCTGACGGGCGCGCCGTCCGCCCGATTCACCTTGGTGTACTCCAGCCGCAGCGCAGATCAGGTGATGTTCGTAGACCGGCTCGCCGACCTGAAGGACCGTTTCCCCGAGCGGCTGGCCGTGCACCATGTGCTCTCCCGCGAGCAGCGCCTCTCCCCGATCCACTCCGGCAGGTTGAACCCCGAGCGCCTGGACGTGCTCTTCGACCGGTTGGTGTGGCCCGCGACGGTCGACGAATGGTTCCTCTGCGGACCGGTCGACCTGGTGCAGGTGGTGCGCGCCCACCTGACGGCCCGCGGTACCGCCCCCGCGGACATCCACGTCGAGCTCTTCACCGCCGGTGAAGCGCCTCGGGACGTCTCGCCGGCATCGTCACCACCGCCGAATCTCGAGAAGGGCGGCCACCGGATCACGCTCACGCTGACCGGGAGGACCTCGACGGTGTCGTGCGGCATGGACGAACGGGTGCTCGATGCGGCGCTGCGAGTCCGTTCCGATGCGCCGTTCTCGTGCACCGGTGGAGTCTGCGGAACCTGCCGGGCGAAGCTGGTGTCCGGCTCCGTCGAGATGGAGACGAATTACGCCCTGGAGCCCGACGAGGTCGACGCCGGCTACATCCTGACCTGCCAGTCCGTTCCGACTTCGGACGAGGTCGAGGTTGATTACGATGCGTGAGAATCGGAATTCCTGCGGGGCATAGGCTTGCCAGCGTGACGACGGATCGCCTGGTTTGGGCCGACTGCGAGATGACGGGGCTGGACCTGTCGACCGACGCAATGATCGAGATAGCGGTGCTCGTCACCGACGGTGACCTCAACGTGCTCGGTGACGGGATTGACGTGGTGATCCACGCGACCGAGCAGGCGCTGTCGGCCATGCCGGACGTGGTTGCGCAGATGCATGCCAAGTCGGGCTTGACGGATGCGGTTAGAGCGTCGGCGGTGACGTTGCGGCAGGCGGAGCAGGCGGTCCTGCAGTACGTGCGAGCACATGTGCCCGAGCCGGGCAAGGCGCCGCTCGCCGGCAATTCGATCGCGACCGATCGCGGCTTCATCGCCCGGGACATGCCCGAGTTCGACGCGTTCCTGCATTACCGCATGATCGACGTCTCGTCGATCAAGGAGCTGTGCCGACGCTGGTATCCGACCGTGTACTCGGCGCAGCCGCCCAAGGGCATGGCACACCGCGCGCTGGCCGACATCCGGGAATCGATTCGGGAGCTCGCCTACTACCGGCGGGCCGCGTTCGTCCCGGCACCCGGCCCTTCGGCCCAGGAGGCGGCCGCGATCGCCGCCGACCTCGGCGTACCGGCCGGCGGCCCGGCGGCCGGTACGCCGATCGGGTAGCCGGCGACGGCCCCCGGACCGTACGGTCGGCGCGCGAGTTTGACCTGTTGCGATCGGCTAGACTGTTGCTCCTGGCCGCTCCGCGGCCGCGCATGGTGGATGTAGCTCAGTTGGTAGAGTCCCGGCTTGTGGTGCCGGTCGTCGCGGGTTCGAGTCCCGTCATCCACCCCGTTTGGCTGCGCTCCCGCGTGCGCCGAGGCGCCGTTTCGCCGGATGTGCATGCCCGCCAAGGCGTGTAAGGGCCGCCCGACGGCGGTGACGTTCCGGCGGTGACGACCGCCGGGCGGGATCGGCATCGACGGCCGCACAAGCTCAGGATCGCGCCCAACGCCAGTAGTCACCCTGCTGCGTGCATGTGATCGCGTGGCCCTTGCCGTCGATGCCGGAGGTTCCGCGGTACTGCTTGGCGCAGATCTGGCCCGGCTGATAGCAATTGCCCTTGCTGGAAAGGGGTCGGCACGCGCCCGCGGAGCCGGAGGACGGCTTCGCCGGCGGTTTGGCGGCAGCCGTTGTCGTCTTGGCGACGGTGCTGGTGGCGGCCGGCTTCGGCGTGGCGGCCGCCGGCTTCTGCGTCGACGTCGGTGGGGCCGGTCGGGTCGCGCTGATCGGCGGCACTGCCGCGACCGAGCGCGGGACGGTCGCCCCGCATGAGCCGAGAACCCTTGAAATTGCGTCTTTCTCGGCTGTCGTCACCCACAGGCCGTACTTGCTCTTCACCTGCACCTGGCGAGAGACGTAAGTGCACCGGTAGGACTTGTTCGGCGGCAGCCAGGTAGCGGCGTCGCCGGCACCCTTCGACGCGTTGGTCGGGCCATCGACGGCCTGCAGGTTCAACGGGTCGTTGGCGAGATTCTCTCGCTGCTGCTTGGCAAGGCCCTGCGCTCCCTTCTGCCAGGCGTCCATCAGCGCGACGACATGGTCGATCTGCACCGCGGCGGAAGTCGCCTGGCCGCGGGTGAAGTCGATCGTCCTACCCGTATACGCATCGTGCAGGACGCCGGAAAGAACCAGGCAGCCGTGTGTTCCGGCCTTGATCGCCAGCCCGACCAGGTCACGCCGCAGGATGTCGTTGCGGGTGTCGCACCCGTTGTGGCCGCCGTCCACCGCCACGTCGTCGGTCCAGGCCGGTCCGAAAAGCGCTCGGTCGTACCCCGTCTTGGGGGCGCGACCCTTGACCGGGATCCTCTCGAGCAACGCCATGATCGCCGCGGCGGGCGCCGGACCGACGGCCGGCGCTTGGATCGAGGTGGTGGGCGTGGATCGCGAGGCGTCCACAGAGGTACCGGCTTCGGGTTCGTGCCGCCCGGAAGTGGCTTGCGGCGCACCGCTACTCAGCAGGCCCCCGGTGGTCGACACCGAATCCTGGGATGACGACGCGGCGGCGACCGAATCAGGTTCGGACCGGGGCGGCAAACTGGCGGTCTCGCCGGCAGTATCCGATTCTGGCAATTGCGAATCGGCCGGCGCTGTCGAACCCTTCCCCGCCTGGACGTCGAGATCGCCGGTACCGGAGGATATTCCGGCCGGAGGCGTCCGCTGCGCGGTCGGGGCCGCTGCGCAACCCGAGGTGAGGATTGCGATCACGATGGCACCGAGAAGCCGCCGCACGTCTTTATCCTTCCGCCGCAACATGTACCGCCTGCCGATCGGGGCGCCATGAGCACCGGTGGCCGCCGGTGACAGTGAGAGCATATGCGGATGGGCCCCAGCCGCGACCGCGATGACGCGCCGAGAACGGGCGTCACCCCCCGATCCCTCGTCACCGACGCACCCTGGCCACCCGGCAGCCGACCCGACTCATGGCACGAGTGGCGGCAGACGCTCCCTGCCCTTGCGAAGACGGTGCTTTCGGAATGGAACCTGCGGCCGGACGGATACCGGCGGGTCGGCGAATGCGCGCTGGTGTTGGGGGTCCTGACCGATGCCGGCGAGCCCGCTGCGGCGAAGTTCGGGTGGCGGCATCCGGAGTCCGAGCACGAGCATCTGGTGCTCCGACTCTGGGACGGGAGCGGTGCGGTTCGGATGCTGCGCGCAGACCCGGCCAGGGGCGTCCTGCTGCTGGAACGCCTCGGCCCGGACGATCTCACCACGTTGCCGGTGCCGACGGCCTGCGAGGTGATCGCCGGCCTCTATTCGCGGTTGCACCGACCCTCGACGCCCCAGTTGGCACTGCTACCCGAGCAGTGCCGCCGCTGGTCCGACGAATTGAGCGCGTTGTCGGATACCGCGTCCGTGCCCCGTCGGTTGGTCCGGCAGGCTGCCGCCCTTGCCACGGACTTCGCCTCGGACACCGTGGAAAGGCGCATCCTGCACGGCGACCTGCACTTTTCCAACGTGCTCGCCGGTCGACGCGAACCCTGGCTGGCGATCGATCCCAAGCCCATGTCCGGGGACCCGTGCTTCGAGGCTGCCCCGCTGTTGTGGAACCGGTGGCACGAGGCGGTCGCCACCGGCAACGTCCGGACGGCGCTGCGGGAACGCATGTTCCTGCTAGCGGACATAACAGGCTGGGACATCGACCGGGCCCGCGGATGGATCATCGTCAGGTGCATGGTCAACGTGCTCTGGGCCCTTCAAGGCGTCAAATCGCATCGTGGTGACGAGCGGGAGTGGATCACACGTTCGGTGGCGATCGCAAAGGCGGTTCAAGCCTGAACAGTCCCACCCATCCCGGGCCGGCGATCCGCTCGGGCCGCGTGGCACCAGATCGGAGCCGATCGATTGGCCACGCGTTTCGAATCCTCACGACCGAGGCGGTACAGTGGACCCCGCCCGGGAGTGCCCGCCGCGGGCCTAGGCGCCATTAGCTCAACTGGCAGAGCAGCTGA
>CAZUXD010000004.1:0-100128 GCA_964624455.1 uncultured Actinomycetes bacterium
AGTACGAGCGGTCGATGACGACCCTGGTCGACGCCTCCGTCAAGCCGCGGGTGGCGGCCTACGTCGCCGGCATCTCCGAGCGGCTGGCCGAGCTGGATCCGGCTCGCACGATCCCGTTCTCGATCATGCGGTCCAACGGGGGCGTGCTGTCCGCCGACGAGGTGGTGCACCAGCCCATCAGCACCGTGCTGTCCGGCCCCGCCGCGGGCGCGCTGGGTGCTGCCATGATCGCGGCCAAGGCCGGTTACCCGTCGGTGGTGACGTGTGACGGGGGCGGCACCTCCACGGATGTCACCGTCATCCAGCAGGGTCGCCCCACCTTGACCACCGAGGGCCGTGTCGGCTCGTTCCCGTCGAAGATCCCGATGATCGACGTGGTCACCGTCGGTGCCGGCGGCGGATCGATCGGCTGGATCTCGCCGGAGGGCACGCTGAAGGTTGGCCCGGCATCGGCGGGCGCGGATCCGGGACCCATGTGCTACCGGCAGGGCGGAACCCAGCCGACGATCACCGATGCGCACCTGGTGCTCGGCCGGATCCCCCCGCACCTGCTCGGCGGGGAGATCCCGCTGGACGCATCGGCCGCCCGGGAGGGCATCGCGGCGCTGGCCGGCAAGCTGGGCCTTTCGGTCGAAGCCTGCGCCTCGGGAATCCTGGAGATCTCCGCGTGGAACCAGGCCAACGCGCTGCGGCAGGTCACCGTCAAACGTGGCCTGGACGTGCGGGAGTTTCCGATGGTCACGTTCGGCGGGTCGGGATCGCTGCTCGCCTGCCGGCTGATGGACATCCTGCGGATCCCGGCCGTGCTGGTGCCGCCGGAACCGGGCACCGTTTCCGCGTTCGGGCTGCTCACCGTGGATGTCCGCAACGACTACGTCCAGACGCATGTGACCAGGCACGATGGGCTGGACCTGGCGGCCGTCACCGCCATCTACACGGAACTGACCCGCAAGGCCGCGGATGCCTTGCGGCGCGAGGGATTTGCCGGGGCGGATCACCTCTTCGAACGCACCGCGGACCTGCGCTACTTCGGCCAGGCATACGAGGTGCGGGTGCCCTGCCCGCCCGGCGAGATCACCCGGGACTGGGCCGATGCCGTCGCGACGGCCTTCCACCGTGCGCACCACGCCCTGTACGGATACGACTTCGCCGGGCGCGCCGACCAGCAGGTGGAATGGGTGAACCTGCGCACCACCGGGATCGGCCCGATCCCGCGGCCGGAGATCGTCGAGATCCAGCCGGCTGCAGGTGATGTCAGCCGCGCCGTCAGCGGAACCCGGGTCGTGTACTTCGACGGCTGGGCCGATGCGACCATCTACCAGCGATCCGGGCTCGGCGCCGGCGATCGGATCAGCGGGCCGGCGGTGGTCGAGGAGTTCGGCGCCACGGTTCCCATCCACCCCGGGTTCGTCGCGGACGTCGACCGGTTCGGGAACCTCGTCATCGCGCCGCACGCGCAGGAAGGAGGACCCCGGTGAGCGCGCCTTCCCCATCGGCCGCGTCCTCGGTCGGCACGCCCGCCGACTCCGCAGGGCCCACCCGAGGGGCCGACCCGGTGCTCGTCGAGATCGTCGCGGGAACGCTCGCGTCGGTCGAGAAGGAGGTCGAGACCGCGATCGCCCGCACCTCCCGCTCGCCGATGATCCGCGACGCGCACGACTTCCGCGCCGGCATCCACGACATCAAGCTGCGCAAGCTCACCGGCCGGTCGTATTCGGCGCTGGTGCAACCGATCGTGCGGGACTTTCCCGTCGAGACCATGAGACCGGGGGACGTGTTCTTCCACAACGACGTCTACTCCTCCGAGGGCGGCATCGGGCACCTGCCGGACCTGTGCGTCACGGTCCCGGTGTTCCATCAGGGCGCCGTCGTCGCTTTCGTTCAGGCCTTCGGCCACCACGACGACATCGGCGGTGCCGTACCGGGTTCCATGCCGAGCCACGCCCGGAGCGTGTTCGAGGAGGGGCTGATGGTCCCGCCGATCAAGCTGTGGGACGCCGGGGTGCCGAACCGCGCGGCGCTGACGATCATGACCCGCAACTCCCGGATGCCGGAGTCGCTGGCGGCGGATCTGGACGCGGAGTGCTCCGCCTGCCTGATGGGCGCCCGGCGCCTCGCCGAACTGTTCGCCCGATACGGCGCCGATCAGGTGCAGGCCTGCTTCGACGCGATCATCGACGCCACGACCGAGGTCTACCGCACCGAGATCCTGTCGAAGATCCCCGACGGCACCTATGTCTGGGAGGACTACGCCGAACACGACGGGGTCGACGAGCCGAAGCTGCACGCCCAGCGCATCACCCTGACCAAGCTCTCGGACGGTGACGGCGTCTCGGGCGGGCGCATCATCCTGGACTTCACCGGTACCTCGCCGCAGGCCAAGGGGCCGATCAATCACTGCGCCAACTACTCCGACGGGGTGTTCCTGGCCAAGTGGCTCGCGCCGATCCTCCGCAACCTCGCCGAAACCCCGGAACGGATGGCCGAACTCGACGTCAACGAGGGCGTCGTGCCGCTGATCGAGATGCGCTTCCCGGAACCGGGCACCCTGCTCACCCCGATCTTCCCGGCTCCCACCAATGCGCGCACCTTCGTGATCCTGCGGCTGCTCGGGGTGCTGGCCGGGGTGATCGCCAAGGCGGTGGACGGCAAGATGCCCGCCGATCAGGAGACCATCCGGTACGTGGGCTTCCACGGGCTGGACCGCGACGGGACGCCGTACCTCATGCGCGAAATCCTGGGTGGGGGCTCCGGCGGGCGGTACTACGCCGACGGCGAGGACACGGTCCACGTGGTGCCGGACTCCTCGAACGTGCCCACCGAGGTGACGGAATCCCGGTTCCCGTTCCGGATCGAAAGGCTGGGTCTGGCAGTGGATTCCGGCGGCGCAGGCCGCCATCGTGGCGGGCTCGGCTACGAGAAGCACTACCGGATGCTGCGCGACGCCGACTTCATGTGCGTGGCCGACCGGTCGATCCTGTCGTGCTGGGGGGTCAGGGGCGGCCGCGCCGGAAAGCCGTTCCAGGTCACGGTCGACCCGGGCGGCCCCAACGAGCGGGAGGTCGAGGGCCTGCAGGACGCCGCGCCGGTGAAGGCCGGCGAGATCATCCGGGTGCGTACCACCGGCGGCGGCGGGTGGGGCGATCCGCTGGACCGGCCCGTCGGCGAAGTGGCGCGAGATGTGCGGTGGGGCAAGGTGTCCGCCAGCGGCGCGCGCGAGGATTACGGCGTCGTGCTGTCCGGCGCGCCGCGCGGCGAGATAGTGGTCGACGCCGCTGCGACCCAGGAGATGCGCGCGGTGATGCGGACCGAACGGGAGCGTGCGGTGCATGCCGGCGAGGCGGCGGCGTTCTTCGACCGCGGACCGGGCTACGCCCGACTGGCCGCAGGCCGGGCGTTTGCCGAGGTCGACCTGCTCTAGCCAGCTCTTGCCCGCGCGCCCAGGAAGATCACCAGTTGGGAAGGATTTGCTCCGGAAAGCGGGTCAGATCCTTCCCAACTCGTGATCTTCCGGTGGGGGAGGGCCGCAGCGAGCGTGTTGTGGACAAACCTCCGCCGCCGTGGGCGGGGATCTTCTACGCTCGGGCCAGGCGGTGTGGGCGGCGAATCGATCGGAGTGCGGCGTGCAGAGCGACACGGGCCCGGACGCGGCCGAATCCCTGCAGGACCTGCGACGATCGCTGGGCCGGATCGCCGATGAATTGGCCGGTCTCTCCGCCCGGGTGGACCGGGCGATCCGGTCCGGCGCCGGGGCTCCGGCCGGCCCGGTAGCAGCCCAGCCCGCCGAACCGGCCGGCGCCGGGACTCCGGCCGGCCCGGTAGCAGCCCAGCCCGCCGAACCGGCCGGCGCCGGGGCTCCGGCCGGCCCCGCCCGCTGGCAGGCGGCCCCGGACATCGCAGCGCTCTCCTCGCCGCCGGCGCCCTCCTCGGGAATGTCGGCGGCGCAGCCCATTTCGACGGGGCGGGTTCCATCACCCTGGCAGGGCACCCCGACGAATGTTCCGTCATCGCCTCCCGGCGCCCCCGGGACCGGGTACTACCCATCCCCGGTCGGGCAATTCCCACATCCGCCCGGACCGTTCCCGCCGCCCGCCGCGGCAGTGTTTCCGCCCGGACCGCTCCCGCCCGGCCAGTTCGCGCTTCCGCCGGGGATGACGCTCTCCGGGCAGGTCCGGCCACCGCCGCCCCCGCCGCGACCAGGTGCCTGGGCCGACACGGCCGGGCTCAAGCTGCTCGGTTGGATCGGCGGGGGCGTCACGGTGCTGGGCATAGTCCTGCTGTTGGTCATCGCCGCCCAGCAGGGCGGGTTCAGCGATACCGCGCGGGTGACGATCGGGCTGGTGCTGGGCGTGGTACTCCTCGGCGGTGCGTTCGCGCTGCACCGGGACGCGCGCCGGGCGGCCCTGGCCCTGACGCTGGGTTGCACCGGCCTGGCGGTCGAGTACCTGACGATCGTCGGCGCCGTGCGCCTGGCCGAACTGGCGCACCCCATGGTCGGTTTCGTCGTATCGGCCGTGATTGCGGCGGTCGCGGTGGCATTGTCGATGGCCTGGCGTCAGCCCTGGCTGGCCGGTGCGTCCTTCCTGATCTCCGGGCTGCTGGCACCGGCGGTCGGCGACGGCGTCACCGATTCGGTCCTGGTCTTCGAGGCGATCATGGTCGCGGGCGGCGCGGCGTGCCTGCTGATCGGTGTGGGGTATCACGCCTGGATCGGGGGCGTGTTCGCCGCCGTCATCGTCTATCTCGCAGGTCTGGCCGACCACCCGGCGACCGGCGTCGGCTTGCTCGTCGGTGTGGTGATCACCGCGCTCGCCTGGGCGACCATGCTGACCCGGTGGCTCACCGGCCGCGCCGCGACCGATCCCGGGCCGTTCCGGTTACGGGCGCCCTCGACCGATCCGGCCAGGATTGCGCAGGACTACGCCGACTTCCATGCCCATCAGCGTCGCCGCTCGGACGCCCAGGTCGATTCGGCGATCGCCACTGCGTCCATTGCGGTGACGGCGGGGCTCCTCGTCGTTGCGCTCACGACGATCGTGCCGGCCGGCTGGCGAGACCTGCCGGCAGCGATGGTGGCGGGGCTCTTGGCGGTCATCTTCGGCGTGCTGACCTGGGCGGGCAGGCGCGAGACGACGCTCCGCCGCACAGCGGTGACGGTGTCCGCATGGTCGGCCACGATCGCGCTGGCGGGGCTGACCGTGGCGCGGCTGATAGGCGGTGATGCCAGGGGTGTGGCCTGGGTGATGCTGGTGGCGGTCGCGTTGGCCCTCGCCGCTGCCGACCGGTCGGTCCGGCTGCTGGGGCCCGCGCTGGTCGCCGCGCTCCTCGCGCTGCTTGCCACCGGCACCGTCTTCGCTCCGCGGGACGTGAGCGACTGGCCGTCCCCGGCGCTGGTCGGACCCGGCGGCTTGCTCGATCGCGGATGGGCGCTGGTGCTGCCGACCGGGCTGGGTGTGATGGTGATGTGCGCCGTCGCCTGGTGGGGACTCTTCCGGTGCACCTCGAGCGACCGCGGTCCCGCAGTTGCCGGCGAACCCTCGGACGACGGCTGGGTGGTCGACCCGCATCGGCGCACCACCCTTCTGACGTGGGCGCTGGTGGCATCGCTGGCGGTGGCCTGCTACGGCCTGCTGGCGGTCGCCATGGTGGTGGCGTACGCAATCTCGCCGACTGCAACGGGCCACCAGGTTGGGCAGGCCGCGGTGACGGTGTTGATCATCCTCATCGGCCTGGCGCTGCTCTGGCAGGGATTCCGCCAGGTGGTGCTCCGGCTGGGCGGGCTGGCGCTCGCCGCGCTGGCCGTCGTCAAGCTGATCCTGTTGGACACCCGGTCGCTGGAGGCCATGCCACGCGCGGTGACGTTCATCGGGGTGGGCGTGCTGCTGCTGCTCGGCGCGGTGGTGTACTTGCGCACCGTGTCCCGTGCCGACTCCCGTCGCGATCTGATGGGCCGAACCGGGGCCTGATACCGCGCTGCGCGGGTGCCTCCCGCTCGGGACCCGTCCGGGTGCGGGCCGGGGCCGACCCGGGCGTTTGCCGGGTGCTGGCAGGGATCCGCTTTGGGGCCGCCGGGACCCGTCCGGGTGCGGGCCGGAGCCGGCCGGGTGCGGGCCGCGCACCGGGAGGCGCAGATCTGCCAACCCAACGCGGGGATCATGGTGGACCCGCTACCGCGACACCCCGCGCGCCGGTGCCTAGGCTCGGTCAGAGCCGAAGGAACTGGCACGAGCGTGAGGAGCCGGCCGTGACCGCAGGACCGCTGTCGGACATCGTCGTGTTGGACCTGACGCGAGCGTTGGCGGGCCCGCACGCGGCGATGATGCTCGGCGACCTGGGCGCCCGGGTCATCAAGATCGAAAGTCCAGCCGGCGGTGACGATACCCGCGGTTGGGGCCCGCCATTCGTCACCGCACCGTCGGGATCGCCGGCGGACACCAGCGCCCCGGCCGCGGCAAACCTCGCCGCGCCGGACGCCGTCGCCCAGCAGACCGAGTCCGCCACCGGTAAGGGCACCGATCCCGGCCCGATCTCCACATACTTCCTGTCCTGCAACCGGAACAAGCAGTCGGTGACGCTGGACCTGAAGAGCGATCAGGGGAAATGGGCGTTGACGGAACTGATCCGCAGATCGGACGTGCTGTGCGAGAACTTCCGGCCGGGCGTACTGGACCGGCTGGGATTCCCGTTGGCCCGGCTGATGGAGCTGAACCCGTGCCTGGTGGTGCTCTCTATCTCCGGATTCGGGCATGACGGCCCGGAAGGAGGTCGTGCCGGATACGACCAGATCGCCCAGGGCGAGGGCGGTCTCATGTCGATGACGGGTCCCGACCCGCAAACCCCGACGAAGGCAGGAGTGCCCATTTCGGATCTGCTCGCGGGGATGTACGGCGCGTTCGGTGTTCTTGGCAAGCTGCACGAGCGCATGCGCACCGGCCGGGGCGGGCAGGTGCGAACATCGTTGCTGGCAGCGGTTGTCGGTGTGCACGCATACCAGGGCACCCGCTGGACGGTAGCCGGCGAAATACCCCAGGCCGAGGGCCCACACCATCCGTCGATCTGTCCCTATGGGCTGTTCTTCGCATCCGATGGTGCGGTGCAGATCTCGGTCGGCTCGGAATACCTGTGGCAGAAGTTCGCGCCCGCCTTCGGCCTTCCGGTGGAGGGGCCGGGGTTCGCCAGCAATGCCGAACGGGTGCGAAACGCCGCAGCGGTGCGCGCGGCGGTGAACGAAGCGTTCGCCGAATATGCCTCGGCGGACCTTCTCGCCAGGCTCGACGAACTGGGGATTCCGAGCGGCCAGGTGAAGGACCTTCAGCAGGTTTACGAATGGGAGCAGACCCGCTCGCAGGGCCTGCTGATCGACGTGCAGCACCCGGTGCTCGGATCGGTCACCCTGCCCGGTCCGCCGCTGCGCCTCTTCGACGGCGACGGCTCCGAATGGCACCGTGCGCACACAGCGCCCCCCCTGCTCGGCGAGCACACCGAAGAGGTGCTGGCGTGGCTGTCCAGCCCCACCGGGACGATCCCGGCCGCGTCGGGCGAGGTGGGGCTCGATGAGACCGTGGGCAAAGCGCGATGACGGGGCCGGCCGCGACCGCCAAACCCGTCCGGTTAGGTGCTCGCGAACTCATCGACATCGTTCTCGACCACGGCTCATTTCGCACCTGGGACGCGGCCGTCACCCGCCCGCCGGACCTGGACCCGGCCTATCTGGCAGACATCGCCGAAGCGGAACGCAGATCCGGGGCGGACGAATCGATCCTGACCGGTGCGGGCAGCATCGACGGCCGGCGCGTGGCCGTCGTCGTCAACGAATTCCGGTTCTTGGCAGGCAGTATCGGTATCGCCGCCGCGGACCGGTTGGAGCAGGCCATCCGTCGCGCGACGGCCGAGGGCTTGCCGCTGCTGGCTGCCACCGCATCCGGAGGCACGCGGATGCAGGAGGGCACCGCGGCCTTCGTGCAAATGGTGCGCATCACGGACGCGATCGCCGCGCATCGGGCGGCCGGCCTGCCATACCTGGTGTACCTGCGGCACCCGACCACCGGCGGCGTCTTCGCCTCGTGGGGGTCGCTCGGCCACGTCACCGTCGGTGAACCCGGCGCGCTCATCGGATTCCTGGGACCGAAGGTGTTCCAGGCCCTCTACCGGACCCCGTTCCCGGCAGGCGTGCAACTGGCAGAGAACCTGGCCGAGCACGGCCTGCTCGATGCCGTCCTGCCGGTGCAGCGACTCGCCGAGATCGCCTCCCGGGCGCTGACCGTGCTGACCGCCCCGCGCCGCGGGTTGCCGCCGGTGGACGCCGCCCCCGAGGTGGACCAGGCCGAGGAGTCGGCGTGGGAATCCATCGTCCGCACCCGCCGTCCGGACCGGCCCGGGGTCCGCGAGTTGCTCCGGTTCGCCGCATCCGATGTCGTGCCGCTCAACGGAACCGGCCAGGGGGAGGCGCAGCCCGGGCTGATGCTGGTGCTCGCCCGGTTCTCCGGGATGCCATGCGTGCTGCTGGGCCAGGACCGGGCGTCGCAGGACAAGAACGGCCCGCTCGGACCGGCGGCGCTGCGGGTCGCCCGGCGCGGCATGCGGCTGGCCGACGAACTCGACCTGCCGCTGGTCTCCGTCATCGACACGCCCGGCGCCGCGCTTTCGAAGGAGGCCGAAGAGGGTGGCCTCGCCGGCGAGATCGCCCGCTGCCTGGCCGATCTCGTCACTCTCGCGGCACCGACGGTCTGCGTGCTGCTGGGCGAGGGATCCGGGGGCGGGGCCATGGCGCTGCTGCCCGCCGACCGGGTCATCGCCGCCCGGCACGCCTGGCTCTCCCCCCTGCCACCGGAGGGTGCCAGCGCGATCGTGCATCGCGGTGACCCGTCGTTCGCGGCTGAAATGGCTGCTGCGCAACAGATTCGCGCGGTCGACATGCGCCGGCGCGGTATCGTGGACCGTCTCGTCGCGGAATACGATGACGCAGCCGACGAGCCCGCCGCGTTCTCCCGCCGGCTGGGGGCGGTGCTTGCCCAGGAGATGGCGGTGCTCGCGACCCGCCCGGAGAGCCAACGGCTCGCCCGCAGGTCCGGCCGCTACGCATTCTGACGCGGCGCCCAGGCCTGCTGCGGCGCCGAGAAGAGATATCGCGCGTCGAGGCGGACTCCGATATGAATCACACGGTTAGGCGGCGGTCTCCGGCGTCCCGGCCTGGACGGGGTGGATCGACTCGGCGACGCCGACCTTGGCGTAGATCCGGCGCAGCGGCCGCGGCGCCCAGAAGTTGCTGCGCCCCAGCATCCGCATCGCCGCGGGTACCAGAACGCCCCGGATCAGCGTCGCGTCGATGAGCACGGCCAGGCCTGCGCCGAGGCCGAGCAACTGCAGCATCGAGACGGACGAGGTGGCGAACGCGAAGAACGACACCGCGAGCAAGGCCGCAGCGCTGGTGACGATCCGGCCGGTGCGAGCCAGGCCCTCGGTCACGGCGGTCTTGAGATCCGAGCCGTGGTAGAACATCTCGGTGACGCGGCTGGAAAGGAATACCTCGTAGTCCATCGACAGCCCGAACGTGATGCACAGCAGCAGGACCGTCATCGACGCATCCATCGGCCGCGCGGTCGCACCGAAAAGCGCGATCAGGTGCCCGTCCTGGAAGATCCAGGTCACGATTCCCAGCGCCGCGGACAGCGACAGGCCGTTGACCACGAGCGCCCGCAACGGCTGGGTGATGCTTCCGGTGAACAGGAACAGCAGCACGAATGTCGTCACCAGGATGATGCCGAACGCGATCGGCAACGGCCTGCCGATCGCCGCCAACGTGTCGGTGAGCGAGGCCTCCGCGCCACCCACCAGAAGGCCCGCCCCGGCGCCGACCGGGATCGCGCGTACGTCCTCGACCACGCCGCGCACATCCGCCGATCCGGCCGGAAGGTCGGTGAGCACGAAGAGGCGCTGCCACCCATCGGCCGACATCACGCCGGCCGCCGGATCGGGGGGGTGCGCGGTTCCGCGCACCGCCGTGATCCCGGGCCCGGAGACCGCCGAGACATGCGGCAGCGTCGAGATCCGCAGCGCATAGGTGGTGGCCGCCGCATCCGTGGCCGGCCCGTCGAGGATGACCGGAACGACGGCGTGCGACTGCGCCGGAAACTCCGCCGCGATGAGATCGGCCACCTGCCTGCTTTGCGCGCTTGCCGGCAGCACCGTCTGGTCCGGCAGCGAGAACGAGATGCCCCACAGCGGTGATCCCACCACCAGCAACGCCGCCAGGACCGGCAGCGCCGTGCGGAACGGATGGCGAAAGACCGTGCCGGCCAGGTGCTTCCAGAACGGCGACGCGGAGCCCTGGGCCATGCCCCGGAACGGCAGGCGGCCGGCGTTCACGCGGTGCCCGAGCAGCGCCAGGGTCGCCGGCGTGATGGTGAGTGCGCCGAGCGCCGCGATCACCACCACGCCGATGCCTGCATAACCGAAGGAGGACAGGAAGAACAGCGGGAACACCAGGAGCGTGGCGAGCGCGCACGCGACGGTCGCGGCGGAGAACGCGATGGTGCGGCCGGCGGTCGCGACGGTGTGGGCCACCGCGGTCGGCACGTCGTCGCCGGCGAGCAGTTGTTCCCGGAACCGCGCGACGATCAGCAGGCCGTAGTCGATCCCCAACCCCAGGCCGAGCGCCGTGGTCAGGTTGATCGCGAACACCGAAACATCCGTCAGGTTACCGAGTATCGCCAACTCGGCGAAGGTCCCGACGATCGCGACGCCGCCGATGAGGAGCGGCAGCAGCGCCGCCACCACCGAACCGAAGACGAGCAGCAACAGCAGAAGCGTCACCGGAACCGCGACGGCCTCGGCCCGCACCAAGGAGGTCGTGACTTCGGAGTTGATGTCGCCGAAGACGCCGGCCGCACCGCCGAAACGGACCGTGAGGCCGTCGTGGTCGCCGGCGTACTTCTCGATGATCTCGGCGCCGCGATCCACCACGGTTCCCTGATCGCCGCTGATCACGGCCAGCACCATCGCGGAACGGTGATCGGTGGCGGCCAACGCGGGCGCCGGCGTCGCGAAGTAGGAGGCGGTGACGGTGATTCCGGGCTCCGACGAGATGCGCCGGCTCAGTTCCCGTCCGGCCGCCAGGTTGCTCGGTGCGTCGATGGTGCCGGAATCGGCGGTTGCCACCAGCACCAGATTCGGTTCGGCGCCGAAGTGCTCATTCGCGAGCGCGAGGGCCCGGCTGGATTCCGAGGCCGGATCGTCGAAGCCCCCCGAGGACAATTCGCCGAATGCGCGGGAGCCGACGAGCACTGCCGCGATCAGGAACACGCCCCCGAGGATCAGCACGACCCTTGCGTGTCGTCCGACGGCCAGGCCGAGGCGGTAGAGCATCGAGCGTTCCCGTTCCCGGCGGAGTGGCAGGTTGACAGCGTCAATCTAGCCCCTGAACCCTGTCGACGAAGGCCGAAACCCTGCCGGCGAGCGCCCCGGAGTCGTGTGGTCCCGTGGGCGGCGCGTCGCCAGGAAATCGACTCGGAATGCTGCTTGCAGTCGTGTTGAACGCGCGTTTAATATATTGCTCATGCGTTCAACGCAGGTGCGAGAAGGCGACATCACCACCCGGGCGCGCATCCGGGACGCCGCGGTGGACCTGATCGGTGCACACGGCTTCGCGCGCGTGACGGTTCGCCAGGTCGCGGCGGCGGCGGCCGTGTCCCCCGGGCTGGTGATCCACCACTTCGGCTCCAAGGACGGGCTCCGCGGGGCCTGCGACGTCGCCGTGATTGGCGTGCTCACCTCGGCCGTCGACGAGCTTCAGGCGAGCGGCCCCGCAGGCGCCTTCGGCCAGATGGCCCGGGCAGCGGAGTACCTGCCGTCGGTGCGGTACATCACACGCTGCCTGGTGGAGGGCGGGCCGGCCGCCCAGCAGCTGTTCGACCGGATCGTCGAGGACACCGAGCGTTGGCTGCTCGCAGCCGTCGCCGACGGGACGGTCCGGCCGAGCGCCGACGAGCATGCGCGCGCCAAGTTGCTGGTGTCAGTGAGCCTCGGCCTCCAGATACTCATCCCCTACCTCACCGGAAGCCGCGACCCCGCACGCCAGCAGCAGGACCTGCTCACCACGGTCGGGATCCCCGCGGTCGAGCTTTACACCTACGGGCTGTTCACCGGCACCAGCTACCTCGACGCCTTGCACCAGGAGGCACAGAAATGACCGGTCCCATCGCCATCGAGATTCACGACGTCGTCAAGAGTTTCGGCAGTATCAGGGCGCTCGACCGGCTGAACCTGACTGTCTCGACCGGCGAGGTTCACGGATTCCTCGGCCCCAACGGTGCCGGGAAGTCCACCACCATCAGGGTCCTGCTCGGGCTGCTCAGGGCCGACTCGGGCACCGCGACCTTACTCGGGGGCGATCCGTGGCGTGACGCGGTCTCGCTGCACCGTCGCCTCGCCTACGTGCCGGGCGAGGTGAACCTTTGGCCGAACCTGTCCGGAGGCGAGGTGATCGACCTGCTGGGCCGGCTCCGCGGGGGGCTGGACGCCCGACGCCGCGACGAACTGCTCGAGCGGTTCGAGCTCGACCCCCGCAAGAAGGGCCGCACCTACTCCAAGGGCAACCGCCAGAAGGTCGCGATCGTCGCGGCGCTGTCCTCCGACGTGGAGTTGCTGATCCTGGACGAGCCGACCTCCGGGTTGGATCCGCTGATGGAGGCGGTCTTCCAGGACTGCATCAACGCAGAGAAGGAGCGCGGCAGGACGGTCCTGCTGTCCAGCCACATCCTCTCGGAGGTGGAGGCGCTATGCGACACGGTGTCCATCATCCGTGCGGGCACGGTGGTCGAGTCCGGCTCCCTGGCGCAGTTGCGGCACCTGACACGTACTTCGGTGACGGCCGAACTCGACTTGGTCCCGGAGGATCTCGCGGCCGCACCAGGGGTGCACGACCTGATCGCCGAGGGCGCCAGGGTTCGCTTCGACGTCGATTCCGACCGGCTCGACGGCGCCTTGCGCCTGCTGCTCGCGGGCGGCCTGCGCAGCCTCACAAGCCAACCGCCGACGCTGGAGGAGTTGTTCCTGCGGCATTACGACGAGCCCATCGGCCAGCGCACTGCCGGACGCTCCACGCGCGCCGAGAATCACGGCGGTGACGGGCATCCCGGCACGATCGCGTCCGGCGGTGCCGTGGCGGGTCATGTCGGGTCGGCGTCGCGATGAGTGCCGCGACCGTGACTGAATCGGGACGCCGCGCGATGGTGGACCGGCCACGGCGCCTGGCGACCATGGTGCCCGGAGCCCTGGTCGGGACGGGCACGCTGGTTCGGCTGGCACTGCGCCGGGAGCGGATATCGTTGGCGATCTGGATCTGCGCGATATGCATCACCGTGATCGCATCGTTCCCGACGCTCGCGGACCTGTATCCGGATCAGGCGTCCCGCGACGCGATCGCCGGCGGCATCGCCGGGACACCCGCGTTCGTAGTGATGACGGGCCCCGTGCAGTCCACCTCCCTAGGGGGCCTCACGGCGTGGCGATACGGCGTGATCGGAGCGCTCGCCGTCGCCCTGATGGGGATGCTGATCGTGGTGCGCCGCACCCGATTCGACGAGGAGGCCGGGCGCACCGAACTGCTGGCGGCGAGCGTGGCGGGCCGGTTCGCGCCGCTGGCTGCCGCGCTGGCAACCGCTTGGGGCGCCTGCCTGACTATCGGCGTCGTGGTGGCTGCCGGAGCCGTCGCCACCGGACAGCCCGTCGCCGGATCGATCCTGCTGGGCGCCACGTTGGCGGGGCCCGGGATGGCTTTCGCGGCGCTAGCGGCGATCACGGCACAACTCGTAGAAAGCGCCCGCGCCGCAACCGGTATCGCTGGCGCCGCGCTGGCGATCGCATTCGGGTTGCGGGCCGCCGGCGATACCATCTCCGCGGCCGGTTTTGCGTCGTGGACCTCGCCAGTGGGATGGGCCGAGAAGCTCTCTGCCTACGGTGCGAACCGGTGGTGGGTGCTGGCCCTGTTCGTCACCGGCACGCTTGCCGCCGCGGGGGCCGCGGTCCGCCTGCAGGCCGGCCGCGATGTCGGGCTGGGGGTGTGGCCGGCGAGGCTCGGCCGGGCGGGCAACCCGTCGATGCGCTCACCGCTGTCGCTGGCGGTGCGGCTGCACCGCGGCGCCCTGATCGGCTGGAGCATCGGATTCCTGGCGCTGGGCGCGATGACCGGTTCGATGGCGACCGACATGTCGAACCTGGTGGCCGGCAACAACAAGATGGTCGAGATCATGCATCAGATGGGCGGTCCGGGCGCGCTGTCCGGTGTGCTGCTGGCCTCCATGGGATCCATCGGCGGGCTGCTGGCGGCGGCCTACGGGATCACGGCGGCGGGGCGGATGTACGCCGAGGAGTCGGCCGATCGGGCCGGCCCGCTGTTGGCTACCGCGGTGGATCGCAGACGATGGATGGCCGGTCACCTGCTGTTCGCGTTGGCCGGCCCGGCATGGCTGCTGCTGCTCGCCGGGATGGTGACGGGGTTGCTGTACGCCGCGAGTTCGGGGGACCTGGCGCGCGGTCTCGGCGAGGGGCTGGCCAGCATGGTGGTGCAGTTCCCTGCTGCGGCCGTGCTCGCCGGCCTGGCGGTGGCCCTGGTCGGCCTGGCACCTCGGCTCGCGGTGCTGGCGTGGGCGGGACTCGGCGCCGCGCTGCTGCTCGGCCAGCTCGGACCACTTCTGAGGCTGCCTCGCGCGGTCATGTACGCCTCGCCGTTCACGCACATCCCTCAACTGCCGTCGGTGCCGATGGCCTGGCTGCCCGTCGTCGGGCTGGCACTCGTCGCGGCGGCACTGGCCGCGGCCGGAATCGCAGGATTCCGTCACCGCGACCTGCGCAGCTCCTGAAGATCCGACTCGACCGGCTGAGGACGCGCCTATGGACCGGGACCATCCGGTCGATCGGCAGGGTCAGGCGGCCGCGCTCCGCCCCGGGGCCGACGAACCATCCGGCGCCCCCTCGGCCACATCGCGCTGGACGCGCTCCGACTGCCGGAGGTCCTCCGCGCTCAGCGGCCCCGTCATCCGCAGTGGCTTTTCGGTCAGGTACTTGACGTAGGCGTACGGGGTGAAGAAGCCGGGCATCTGCTCTCCCAATGCGACCTCGATCAGCACGTCGACGGCGGCGGCGATGTGCGCCGGTGTGCCCCACCGGCCGTCTGCAACCAGCCGGTCCGCCTCCTCGCGGATCATGGACTCCACCATTTCGCGGGTGATCGCTGGACCTTCGGCGAGGCGAACCCGATGCGCGATCCACTGCCAGAGCTGGGCCCGGGAGATCTCGACGGTGGCGGCGTCCTCCATCAGCGCATCGATGGCGACCGCGCCGAAGCCCCCGATCCACATCGACAGGTATCGCATCGCGACGGACACGTTGGCGCGCAACCCGTCCAGCGTGACCACAGCGGATTCAACGGTCGTGAGCTGCTCGGCGGTGACGGCGACCTCGGGTCGCAACCGGTCCCGTTGGTCGGGCGCCTCGCCCAGCACGGCCCGGAATGCATCGCGGCAGGTCGGCACGAGGCCGGGATGCGCAACCCAGGACCCGTCGAACCCGTCTGCGGCCTCGCGATCCTTGTCCGTCCGGACAGCGGCCAGCGCACGGGCCGAGGTCACGGGGTCGGACCTGTCCGGCACGAACGCGGCCATACCGCCGATCGCGTGCGCGCCGCGGCGATGGCACGTCGTGACCAACAAGTCGGTGTAGGCGCGCAGGAAGGGCGTCGTCATGGTCACGGCCGCACGATCGCTCAGCACGTGCTCCGTCCCGCGCTGGGCGTAGGTGCGGATGTAGGAGAAGATGTAGTCCCACCGGCCTGCGTTGAGCCCGGCCGAATGTTCCCGCAGTTCGTAGAGGATCTCGTCCATCTCCAGCGCCGCCGGAAGGGTTTCGACCAGCACGGTGGCGCGCACGGTGCCGCGCGGGATGCCCAGCAATTGCTGCGCGAGCACGAACACGTCGTTCCAGAGCCGCGCTTCCACATGCGATTCCAGCTTGGGCAGGTAGAAGTACGGGCCGGCGCCGTTGGCGATCAGCGTCTTCGCGTTGTGGAAGAAGTACAGGCCGAAGTCCACCAGGGACGCCGAGAGCGGCCGCGAGTCGATGGTGATGTGTTTTTCGCACAGGTGCCATCCGCGGGGACGCAACAGGACCGTCGGCGTCCGGTCGCCGACCACGTACTCCTTGCCGGATTGATCCGTGAAGTCGATCCGGCCGCGCAGCGCGTCGAACAGGTTCAACTGGCCCTCGACGATGTTCTGCCAGGTCGGCGCGGTGGCGTCCTCCAGGTCGGCCATCCACACATCGGCACCGGAGTTGAGCGCGTTGACGGTCATCTTCCGGGTGGCCGGACCGGTGATCTCCACCAGGCGGCGTTGCAGGCCGGGCGCCGGATCGGCCACCCGCCAGGTGTTGTCGGCCCGGATGTGTGCGGTCTCGGGCCGGAAGTCCAGGTCCTCGCCGGCGGTGATCCGTCCCGCCCGGGCGCGTCGCTGCGCCAGCAGTTCGGCGCGGCGACCGGCGAACGCCCCATCCAGTTTCGCCACGAATGTCAGCGCGGCAGGGGTGAGGATCTCTTCGAACCGCGGATGCATCGTGCCGCGGATTTGCGGGTTGGTGATGGGAATGGTCATGGCTGTGCCCCGATCGTGGTGTGGTTGTCCGTCGCGGTAGGCGACATGCCGCTCGCCCGGACGGACAACCCGGAGTGGAACTGCTCTGCCTCGGTCGACCCGTGCAGGGCGAGCGTCCCGGATGCGGGATTGATCGCCGTGGCCACGGCGTCGAAGTAGCCGGTCCCGACCTCCGCCTGGTGCTTCACCGCGGTGTAGCCGCGCACTTGGTCAGCGAACTCCGCCTGCTGCAACTCGACGTAGGCGCTCATCCCCCGATCCGCATACCCCCTGGCCAGGTGGAACATGGAGTGGTTGAGCGAATGGAAACCGGCAAGCGTGACGAACTGGAACTTGTATCCCAGCGCGCCGAGTTCGTCCTGGAACGACGCGATCTGCGCCTCGTCCAGCGCCGCCCGCCAGTTGAACGACGGGGAGCAGTTGTAGGCCAGCATCTTCCCGGGGAAATCGCGGTGCAGCTCGGTGGCGAACTCGCGGGCCAGCCCGAGATCTGGCGTGCCGGTCTCCACCCAGATCAGATCCGCGTACTGGGCATACGCCCGGGCGCGCGCCAGCACCGGCTCGATACCGCTGCGGACCCGGTAGAAGCCCTCCGCGGTGCGCTCGCCGGTGCAGAACTGGCCGTCTAGCGGATCGACGTCGCTGGTCAATAAGGTGGCGGCCAGGGCGTCGGTGCGGGCGATCAGAAGCGTCGGGATCCCCGCGATGTCGGCGGCAAGGCGCGCGGCGTTGAGCGTGCGAACGTGTTGGGCGGTCGGAACGAGGACCTTGCCCCCCAGGTGACCGCACTTCTTCTCGGAGGCGAGTTGGTCCTCGAAGTGCACTCCGGCCGCACCCGCGGTGATCATGGCGCGCATCAGCTCGAAAGCGTTGAGGGGCCCGCCGAACCCGGCTTCCGCGTCGGCGACGATGGGCACCACGTAGTCCGCAATCTCGCCCCCGTCGCCATCCGACCACGCGATGCCGTCCGCACGAAGCAGCGCGTTGTTGATGCGGCGAACCACCGCCGGCACCGAGTTCGCCGGGTACAGCGACTGATCGGGGTATGTGTGGCCGGCCAGGTTGGCGTCTGCCGCCACCTGCCAACCGGACAGGTAGATGGCCTCCAACCCGGCTTTGACCATCTGCACCGCCTGGTTTCCGGTGAGCGCGCCCAGCGAGCGCACGTAGGGCTTGGTGTGCAGGGCGTCCCATAGCCGCTGCGCGCCGAGGCGTGCCAGCGTGTGCTCCTCGACGACGCTGCCGCGCAGGGAGATGACGTCGGCGGCGGCGTAGCTGCGTTCGATGCCGGCCCACCGTGGGTCGCCCGCCCATTCCTGGCGAAGCAGCGCCGCCGCCTCGTCGCGGTAGGCCGCGAAGTTCCGCGCGGAGCCAGCCGGCCGGGCGGGCCGGCCGGCTGCGGCGACGTGAGCCCCCTGGGGCCGCGTCGGCTGGCCGGAGGTTGGTTCTGCTGCGGTGTGGAGAGTTGTCGTCATTGCTCGAGTTCCTTCTCGTTGGTGCAAGTTGCTGCTGTTGAATCGGCGTGCGGCGGTCGGCCGGGATGGGGACGCTCGCCTGAGCTGGCAGAAAGAACGGGTGAACTCCACACTCTGGCACCCGTGCGCCGCATGCCAACGGGATGGGATGTGAAGATTCGCAATTCTTGCGATATTGTGCAGCAATGGCGGAGCGCATATCACTGGATCGATCCGGAACCGGGCGATTCGACGGCCGCGGCCGAAGCCGGAGCGTGCCTTCGGGCATCGCAGTGCCGGGCGGCCGGGTCGCTCGCGACGCGGACGACCGGCAAGGACCACACCCTACGGCACGGACGAAGCGGGCACACCCGGCAACTGACGCCGTGGCGCAGCCGGCCACCCCCGACCAGATCACCGTCGGCCGCCGGCTGCGGCACCTGCGGCGTTCGGCCGGGCTGACGCTGGACGATGTGGCGACGCGCGCCGGCATCTCGGCGTCTGCCCTGTCGTTGATCGAGAACGGGCGCCGTGAGCCGAGGCTTTCGGTGCTCTCGACGGTAGCGCTCGCCCTGGGCGTGACACTTGCCGAACTGCTGGCTGCCGCGCCACCCAACCGGCGCGTGGCGCTGGAGATAGAGCTGGAGCGTGTGCAGCGCTCGGATTCGTTTGCGGCGCTGGGAGTTCCGGCGGTCCGGATCGGTCCGCGCTTGCCGACCCAGGCGCTGGAGGCGCTGGTGGGTATGCACCAGGCGCTGGCGCAGGTCCAGGCAGAGCGGGCGGCGACTCCGGAGCAGGCGCGCCGGGCCAACGCGGAGTTGCGTGGCGACATGCGGCGCCAGGGCAACTATTTCGGCGACATCGAGCAGCAGGCCTCGCAGTTGCTGGCGGCGACCGGGCACGGCGGGGGCCCGATCACCAGAACCGTCGTGGACCGGATGGCCGCACATCTGGGTTTCGAGTTGGTGCACCGATTCGACCTGCCCTCCTCCACCCGTTCCGTCACCGACTTGAAGAACCGCCGGATCTACCTCCCGCAACCGGACGCCGGCCAGCACGATTCGCGATCCTTGGCGTTGCAGGCCCTCGGGGCAGTCGTGCTGGGCCATCAGGTGCCCGCGGACTACGCGGAGTTCCTCGCCCAGCGGGTCGCGATCAACTACTTCGCCGCCGCGTTGCTGATCCCGGAGCACAGCGCGGTCACATTGCTACGAGACGCGAAGGAGCGCAAAGACATCACGATCGAGGACCTTCGCGATGCCTTTGCGGTTTCCTACGAGACCGCGGCGCACCGCTTCACCAATCTGGCCACGCACCACCTGGGGATACCCGTGCACTTCATGCGGATCTCCGCGGCCGGGATCATCTACAAGGCCTACGAGAACGACGGCGTGCGCTTCCCCTCCGACACCACCGGCGCGATCGAGGGCCAACGCGTCTGCCGCTACTGGACCGCGCGGCAGGTCTTCGAGCAACCGGATGTTTCCGCCGCGTACTCGCAGTACACCGACACGCCGTCGGGCACCTACTGGTGCACGTCGATCGTGGACCGCACCCGCGACGGCATGTTCTCGGTGAGCGTCGGGGTCCCATACGCGGACGTGAAGTGGATGCGCGGTCGCGAAACGTTGCACCGGGCCGCTTCTCGATGCCCGGACCCCGACTGCTGCCTCGCTCCGCCGGAGGATCTGGCCCGGCGGTGGGAGGGCCTGGCCTGGCCGAGCGCCCGCGTGCATTCGCACCTGCTGGCCGCGATGCCGCCGGGCGTGTTCCCCGGGGTGGACGACACGGAGGTGCTGACCTTCCTGGAGCGGCAGGGTGCGTGAGGAAGCGCGCGGCTGCGCGTCCCGGCCGCGGTTGCTCAAGCGCGGGTGACGGGAATCCCCCCGCAGGCGATCATCGCGGAGGTGAACGCCTCGCCCCGGGCGCGATAGTCGCGGAAGAGGTCGAAGCTCGGCGCGGCCGGGGACAGCAACACGACCCCGTCCGGCTCCGCCCACCTCGCGGCATCGCGTACCGCTGCGGGGAGACCATCCGCATCCGCGATGGTGACCGCCGATCCCGGGCCGGCCGCCGCGACTTGCACGTGAATGTCAGACCCGTTGGTGGGCACCGTCAGCATGAGGAGCGGGGCGGCGCGCGAACGCAGGCCAAGCCCCAGCATCGCGTAGTCGATCCCGCGGCTCTGCCCGCCGACGATCAGCGCGACCCGACGGTCCTCGAACGCCTCGACCGCGGCCAGGGTGGGCAGTACGTTGGTCGACAGGCTGTCGTCCACGAACGTCACCCCGCCGCGTTGTCCGACGACCTGCAGTCGGCTGGGCAGTCCAACGAAACCCGTAGCGGCGGTAGCCATCGCGGAATCGTCGGCCGCCTGCGGAACCCCCATGGCCGACAGCGCCTCGCGAGCGATCAACGCGTTCCGGCGGTTGTGGACGCCGAGCAGCCCGAGCCCGTCCATCCATGTGGCATCGGGGTCGTCCGAGGCGCCGACCCAGCGCACCCGCGGTCCGAGCAACCGCGCACGTTCCCGTAGCAGCACACTGTCGCCGTTGGCGACCGTCAGGTCGGCGCCCGGCTGCGACAGCGCGGAAAGCTTGTCCTGGTAATACGTCTCGGTGTCGTCGCGATGCCAGGGCAGGTGGTCCGGGTGCAGCGACGTCACCGCCGCGACGGGGGGCGTCACCGGCAGGTCGGTCGCCTGGTAGCTCGACACCTCGACGACCCAGTAGTCGTGGACGCCGGGGATGTCCGGGTCGTACGGCGGGCTGCCGATGTTGCCGGCCAGCAGACACCGGTAACCCAGGCCGGAGAGCAGGTGCGCCGCAATGGATGTCGTCGTCGATTTGCCCTTCGTGCCGGTGACGACGAGGACGCGGTTGAGATCGGCCCCGGCCAGCCACAGGCCGAGCCCGCCGACGAGCGTGACGCCGGCGCGGGTGAGCACCCCAATCGCGGCGCCGTACCGGCTTATCCCGGGTGACTTGATCACCACCTCGCAGCCGGCCAGTGCTTCCAGGCCTCCGGAATCCGTTGCGAGGACGGGAAGGTCGACGGCAGGAGGCCGATCGTCCGCCAGAATGGGCTCGATCCCGAGCGCGCGGCAGGCGCGCAGGCTGGCCATGCCCTCCACGCCGAGTCCATACAGGCCGACCCGATGGCCACGAAGGTCGGACCATGCGATGCGGGGGCGGGTCACGACTCAGCCGCGCAACTCGTCGGGCAGGTACGCATCGGGTATGAAGTGCCGCCCGGCGGGGTGCAGGAGCGTTTCAGCGGTCGGTTCCACGCGCTCGGCCCGCGGACCGGCAACGCCCGGAGCAGCCTCCGGCGGTGCAGCAACGCCCTCGGACGGGGCAACCAGTCGCGAGACCAACTGCGCCAGCATCGGCGAGCCGGCCCGGTCGGCGCGGGCCAGCGCGAGCCGGGCGGCGACGCGGCACTCTCCGACATCGCCCACACACTCCCACGGCTTGGCGTCCGGGACGAGGCCGAGCAGCGTCTCGAACTTCCCTGCAAGGTCTGGATTGTCCAGCGGCTCCGGGCCGCCCGCGGCGAAAACTCGGCGAAGCACGGCCCTCTCGACGAACGGCGCGAGGATCAGGTCGATGAAGCAGCACTTGTCGCACTGGGCGCACCAGTGGTCGAGCCGGCGGGCCGCGTCGATGTGGAATGCGCGGTTGCAACTGCGGAACGTGCGGAAGTACTGCGGTAGCGCAGCGAACCGGCGGGCTATCCACAGTTCGGTGAGCGGGCGCAGCAACGAGAAGTACTCCACACCGCCGCCAACCGAGCCGGTCGGGGACCCGAGGGCCTGCGCGATCACCCGGCGGAAGGCGACCTCGAACGCTTCGCTCTTGGAGTACTGGTGGTTGATGGTGTGGTCGCCGACCTCAACGGTGCCGATCGAGGCTGACCACTCGTTGCTCATGACGACGGCGTCGTGCCCACCCACCGCCGCCGCCAGCACAGCGATCGCCGAGATGATGCCCGTCACCGGCACGTGCCCGTTGCGGAAACCCATTTCGGCCGAGCGGAGGATCAGCGGGTCCAGCAACCGTTCCGCCCGCACCACCGGAAGGCCCGTCACCGCCGCCGGCACCTCGATCGCATCGAAACGATCGCCCGGCCGGTTCACCACGAACAGCGACGGGGAGGCGGCCCTCGGGCGGAGCAGTTCGACGGTGACGATGGAATCCACGCCGCCTCCGAACGGGATCAGCGGCGTACCGGGTCGTGACGAGAACTCCACGGGGGCGGCGTGTTCCGCTCGCGGACCGCGGATTTCCAGGGCGGACAGGTCCAGCGGAGGGGTGGATCGGTAGGCGAACTCGCCTAGCCCGTCGACGTAGAACTCGCGCAGGAACTTCCGTTCAGTGTCGGTGACGGCGTTCGCGCCCAGGTCGATGACCGGCGGAGCGCCGGCCTTGTAATAGGAGACGCCGGCCAGCAGGAAGACCAATCGGGCCGCGGTGCGCACCGCCGGGGAATCCCAGTTCCCGCCGGCCGGCAGCGTGATCTCCTCGCGGAAGGTGTGCTCGTCCAAGGCGTATCGGCATGTGAGCCGGTTCGTGGTCGGGTGGATGTCGAACGTGAGGTACCTGAAAACCGAGGCCGTGTACGGCGTCTGTAGGCCAGGGCCGGTGACGGTAGTCATGCGGCGGATCCGGTGTGCAGGAGCCGGGCGAGCACGGCGAACCGGCCGCAGCGCCCGTCGAGCCGGTGGCTGTAGAACGGGGTGTCGGGACCGGTCACCGCTCCGGATGGGTGGATGTTTGCGGTGACCAACCCGGCCCCGGTGAGTTGGAGCGACGCGGCGCCGACCAGGTCGAAGAGGTACCGGCCGGTTCCGTCCGGGCGGAGCACCATAGGGGTGTGCTCGCCGAACGCCGCGCGCGCGAGGTCTGCGACGTCCTCACCGACCTGGTAGGCGTCGGCGGCGATGGCCGGCCCGACACCGGCGACGATATCCGCCGGATTCGAACCGATCTCGCGCATGGCCGCGACCGCGGCGGACGTCACGCCTTGCACCGTGCCGCCCCATCCGGCGTGGACGCAGGCGAGCACCCCGACGACCGGGTCGTGCAGCACGATCGGTACGCAGTCGGCGACCATCACTGCCAAGATGGCGCCGGAAGTCGTTACCATTGCATCGGTTTCGGGTATGGAATCGCGGCCCGACCGTGCCCCGCGGCCGCGATCTGCGTCATCGAC
Organism: uncultured Actinomycetes bacterium; assembly: GCA_964624455.1. Lineage (GTDB taxonomy): Bacteria > Actinomycetota > Actinomycetes > Mycobacteriales > Nakamurellaceae > Nakamurella. The sequence goes on from CAZUXD010000004.1 coordinate 23,312, forward strand.
GATCGCCACCGCGCGGCCGTGCACCTGCTGGCAGAAGACCATGTCGTCGAGCGTTACCCCCATTGCCTCGGCGACGTGGCCGCGGTTGGTCAGCACCTCGCCTTCGCCATCACCCACGTGCAGGCCGAGGTTGAGCGAGGCGAACGGGCCGGTCGAGACGCCGCCCTCGCGCGTGGTCAGCACCACCTGCACCAGGGACGGATCGAAACACGACCAGGTCAGTAGCGGCACGGCCACCGCCGGCAGGCCGGCTTGTGACACCGCCTGCAGGCCGGCTTGTGACACCGCCGGCAGGCCGGCCTGTGACACCGCCGGCAGCGCCCCAGCCGCGGCCGGGGCAGTCGCGTGCGTGCCGATCATGTCTAGGGCTCCGGGGATGACGAAGCACCGGGGATGGGCCGGTGCGCGAGCCCGTCTAGCCTATCCGCCCGCGGCCCGGGTCGGGGCTGCCGCGCGGGCGAGTGCACAGGCGCCGCGGCGTACCCCCGCGACCGCGCCGATACCCGCCGCCTTCCGACGAATCCCGGGCGGCGCTCCCGACATCCCGGCCCGGCGCGAATTGCCCGAACGCGGCCAAATCATAGTCAATCTATGCCTGCTTGAAGCGGGCGCATGACTTCATAGGATCGGGTCGTGGCTACGACACGGCGGACGGCTGCCCCTCGGCGAGTCGCCGCGCCGGCCGGGCCGCCAGCCGCCACACCGCCACCGACCACATCGGCAACGGCCAGACCGACCGCCGCGCGACCGGCGGCGGGGCGGCCGACCGCCGGGGCCCGCGCACCCGGTAGCGCGCCCACGGAATCCCGGTGGGCGCGCCGGATCCTGATCGCCCTCGGCGGGAATGCCATGTCTGCGCCGGACGGGTCGGCCACCGAGGCGGATCAGATCGCCGCGCTGGGCGCGGCCGCCGAGCACATCGCCGAGCTAGCGGCGGCCGGGTTCGAGGTCGTCGTCACGCACGGCAACGGCCCGCAGGTGGGCAACCTGCTGGTGAAGAACGAGTTGTCGGCCGCGATCGTGCCGCCGGTGTCGCTGGACTGGTGCGGCGCCGGAACGCAGGCGACCATCGGTTTCGTCCTGCAGAACGCCCTGACCGGAGCGCTGGCGCGGCGCGGGATCGCGCGGCCCACCGCGACCATCGTCACCCGTACCTTGGTCGACGCCGCCGATCCCGCCTTCGCCGCTCCGGACAAGCCGGTCGGTCGCTTCCGCAACCCCGAGGAGGCGGCCCCGCTGATAGCGGCCGGACAGGAGTGGCGCGACTTCGGGGCCAGGGGCTGGCGGCGCGTGGTTCCGTCACCGCGGCCGATGCGAGTGCTGGATGCCGGCACCGCCCGGCAGTTGGTCGATCTCGGATACGTCGTCATCTGCTCGGGCGGGGGCGGTATCCCCGTCGTACAAGACGGGCCGGGCTTGCGGGGCATCGAGGCGGTTATCGACAAGGACCGTGCTGCAGCGATTCTCGCGCCCGATCTGGACGCCGATACCCTCGTGATCGCCACCGACGTACCAGCCGCGGTGATCGGCTACGGAACGCCGCAGGCCCGTCCGCTCGGCCATCTCTCGCTCGCGGAGATGCAGAGCCTTTCTGCCGCCGGGCACTTCGGAGCCGGTTCGATGGGGCCGAAGGTGGATGCCGCCTGCGCCTTCGTGGCGGGCGGGGGCCGCGCGTCGCTGATCACCAGCTTGGACCGACTCGCGGACGCGGTCAGATCTCCGCTGGGCGCGGTCGGGACCGTCGTCACCGTCGATGGTCCGGGCATCCCGGGTGCCGTCGGCGTTTCGGCCCACCCCGGTGCCCCCGCCGTCGCCGAGGACCTGAACAGGGCCGCCGGCCCCTACCAGAAGACGGACGCGGCGGCCCGCGGGGCCGACCAGAACGCGCTCGCCGAAAGCGGGCCGGATTCGCGGGGCGCCACCGCATCGGGCGGAAGTCCCGGCGCGGCGGGGCCACGCACTGACGTCGCGGGTTCGGCCTCCGGTGGCGAGCCCGCCTGACAGACTCAATGCCAGCACCCCAGCAACCAGAAGGAGCACGCCGCCATGCCGGACGCCATCGAAGTACGCAAGATCCCGTTGCACACCGTCTCGGACGCCTCCGAACTCGCAAAGCTCATCGATGACGGTGTTTTCGGGGCGGACCGCGTCATCGCGATCATCGGCAAGACCGAGGGCAACGGCGGCGTCAACGACTACACCCGGATCATCGCCGATCGGGCGTTTCGAGAGGTCCTCGTCGCCAAGGGAACTCGCTCGGACGCCGAGGTGCACCAGATCCCCATCGTGTGGTCTGGCGGCACCGACGGCGTGATCTCCCCACATGCAACGATTTTCGCGACCGTCCCGACGAAGGATGCCGTGCAGACGGACGAGCCGCGGCTCACGGTCGGTTTCGCCATGAGCGAGCAACTGTTGCCGGAGGACATCGGCCGGGTGGCGATGATAGAAAAGGTGGCCGCCGGGGTGAAGGTCGCGATGGAGCGGGCCGGGATCAGCGATCCGAATGACGTGCACTACGTGCAGACCAAGACCCCGCTGCTCACGATCGACACCATCCGGGACGCGAAGTCGCGCGGCAAGACCGTGTGGACCGACGACACGCTGAAGTCGATGGACCTGTCCAACGGAGGCACCGCGCTCGGCATCGCCGTTGCGCTCGGCGAGATCGAGATGCCCACCGACGCGGACGTGCTGACCAGCCGCGACCTGTACTCGTCCGTGGCCTCCTGCTCCTCCGGGGTGGAGTTGGACCGGGCCCAGATCGTGGTGGTCGGCAACGCCCGAGGCGTGGGCGGCCGGTACCGGATCGGCCACTCCGTCATGAGGGATGCGCTGGACGCGGACGGCGTCTGGGCGGCGATCCGCAACGCGGGGCTCGAAGACCTGCCCGCGCGGCCGCATTGGACCGACCTGGGCGGCCGCCTGGTGAACGTGTTCCTCAAGTGCGAGGCCTCCGAGGACGGAATGGTCCGCGGCCGCCGCAACGCCATGCTGGACGACTCGGATGTGCACTGGCACCGCCAGATCAAGGCCTGCGTCGGCGGGGTGGCCGCGGCGGTGACGGGAGATCCGGCCGTGTTCGTGTCCGTATCCGCGGCGCACCAGGGCCCCGACGGCGGCGGGCCGGTCGCGGCGATCGTCGACCTGGGCGAGAACCCCACCGGCTATCCGCAGCCCTGAACGGCGCGAATAGCCCGGTGCAGCCCTGCGCGCTGCGATTCGCTATGCCGCGGCGCGGGTCGGCCACCGGGTGGGGCGACTTGCCCGTTGAACGAGTGCTTTTCGGACGGTGGCAGGTTGACCCATGCGAGGCGCGAACTCGGCTGGCAGGATGAATCGCGTGAGCGCCGTCGCGGGTGACGATCGCCCGCCGCCGCGCGGGCAACCTCGGGATACGCTGCCGGTCGGCCGAACCCCGGCCGTCGCCGGCCCGACCCCGGTCGGCGACCGGGACCACGCTGTTCTGGCTCCGACGCTGGCCAAGGCGAAGGCGGCCCTGGCCGGCGTGGACCTCAATGCCGACCTGGGGGAGTCGTACGGGCGGTGGGCGCTGGGCGACGACGACGCCATGTTGGCGGTGGTCTCCAGCGCCAACATCGCGTGCGGCTTTCACGCCGGCGATCCGGCAACCCTGCTTCGTACCGTGCGCGCGGCGGCGGCGCGTGGCGTCGCGATCGGGGCGCAGGTCTCGTACCCGGATCTCGCGGGTTTCGGGCGGCGGTTCATCGACATGGCGCCGGAAGACCTGACGGCCGCCGTGCTGTACCAGATCGGGGCGCTGGACGGCCTCTGCCGATCCGTCGGAACCGCGGTGCGGTACGTGAAACCCCATGGGGCGCTGTACAACGCGGTAGCTCGTCACCAGGAGCAGGCGGCGGCGATCGTGGAAGCGGTGCTGGCCTACGACGACACGCTGCCAGTGCTGGGCCTGCCCGGATCCGAGTTGTTGGGCAAGGCGGCGCGGGCGGGCCTGCGGGCCGTGCCGGAGGCGTTCGCCGATCGCGGATATGCGGCAGACGGAACCCTGCTGCCCCGCGAGACGCCGGGTGCGCTGCTCGATGATCCGGTGGTGGTTGCCGAGCGAGTGATCCAACTCGTCACCGAGAACTCGGTGCGGTGCGCCGACGGATCCGTGGTGCGCGTCGAAGCGGCTTCGGTGTGCCTGCACGGAGATTCACCGGGGGCGGTGACGATGGCACGGGCGGTGCGCGAGCGGCTGGCCGCCGCCGGTGTCGCGGTGCGACCGTTCGCGGGTGGTCCCCGGTGATCTCGTCGGCCGACGGCTCGGCATGATTTCGTTCCGGGTGGCGCCGGCATGATCGCTCGGGACGGGCCGCGTTTCGGAGGCCCCACGTCGGCAGCGGCGCCAGGAGCCGCACGGCCCGGCGCCGGGCCGGCCTCGGCGCTCGCCCGTCATGGCCGATGCATGCCGATGGGCGAGGACGCCGTGCTCGTCGAAACCGATGGTCCTACAAGTGCTCTCGCACTGTTCGAGCGTCTCGCGCGCGACCCGCTGCCGGATCAGGTGGACGTGGTGCCCGGCGCGCGGTCGGTGCTGGTCCGGTTCGCCGGGCCGGTGGACTGCGCCCAGATCGGCCGGGCGATCCGGTCGCTGCCGGCGACCCGATCGGCGCGCCCGACCGGCCCGGAGTCGGTCATCGAGGCGGTCTACGACGGCCCGGACCTCGACGAGGTCGGCCGGCTGACCGGGCTCGGCGCCGCCGGAGTCGTCACCGCCCACACCCGAATCCCTTGGCGGGTCTCGTTCTGTGGATTCTCGCCGGGTTTCGCGTATCTCACCGGGGGCGACCCGCGGATCGCGGTGCCGCGCCTCGACCGGCCACGGGAGCAGGTGCCCGCGGGGTCGGTAGGGCTTGCGGGGGAGTACTCGGGCGTCTACCCGAGCGTCTCACCCGGCGGCTGGCAGTTGATCGGCCGGACCGGTGCGGTCCTGTGGGATGTGCTGCGCGACCCGCCTGCTCTGCTGCGGCCGGGGATGTCGGTGCGGTTTCGCGCCGTCCGTGAGGTGCTGACGGCGGGGCGATCGGCGGTGAATCCGCCCGCCCCTGGACCGCACCCGACAGTGGTGCGAGAAGTACGGCAAATCGGGCGCGAGCCCGTGCATTTCGCACCGCTGTCGGCCCTACCCGAGCCGCCGGTGGGTGCGCAGGGCCCGGCGTTGATCGTCGCAAGGGCGGGATTGCTCTGCGTCGTGCAGGATCTCGGCCGCACCGGGATGGCGACCATGGGGGTGAGCCCGTCCGGTCCGGCCGACCGGGGCGCGGCGCTGCGCGCGAATCGCATCGTGGGCAACCCGGCGGATGCGGCCGTGGTGGAGATCCTGCTGGGAGGCGCGGAATTCGTCGCGGGGCAGGATCTCCTGCTGGCGATCACCGGCGCTCCGGTGCCGATCAGCCTCACCCCAGGCGCGTCGCAGATCGGCGCGGCCGCGACGCACCGGCCCATCCCACTGCCCGCCGGAGCCCGGATCCGGCTCGGGCGGCCCGTCCGTGGGCTGCGCAGCTACCTCGCCGTGCGGGGCGGCCTATCGCTGCCGCGCGTGTTGGGCAGTTGCTCCACCGATCTGCTGGCCGGTATCGGCCCGCGCCGGTTGCAGGCCGGGGACGTGCTGCCGATCGGTGACCACCGCCCCGCGGGCCAGGCTTCGGGCACGGATGTCGCCGCGGTTCTGAACGACCCCGGTGCCCGGTCCATGGGCCCGGCCGCAGATCTCGATTCGGCACCGACGATTCCGGAAATCATCGAACTGGATGTGCTGCCCGGACCGCAACTGGGCTGGTTCGTCCCCGACGTTTTCGACCGGATCCGACGCGCCGACTGGACCGTCAGCCCGTCGTCGAACCGGGTGGGGGTGCGCCTTACCGGACCGGATCTGCCGCGCGTCGTCGGCGGTGAACTGCCCAGCCAGGGCCTGGTCCGCGGCGCCGTGCAGGTGCCGCCGTCCGGCCAGCCGCTGATCTTCCTCGCCGATCACCCGGTGACCGGCGGGTACCCGGTGCTCGGGGTGTTGACCGATGCGAGCGCGGACCTGGCCGGGCAGGCTCGCCCGGGCGCGAGCGTGCGGCTTCGACCTGGTCGACTAGCCGCCGACGCCGTATCGCGCGCGCTCAGGTAGCCGAACCGGGAGCGGTCGAACCAGGCGCGGGAACGCGCCCCGTGCGGACCACGTGCAGGTCGAAGATCGTCCGCTGATGGGCCAGCCCCCGCCGCTCGAACCGGGTTTCGGGCCGAAACGGCGGCCGCGGCGCCCAGCCGTCCGCGCCGGCGTGTGGGTTCTGCAGCAGCGGGCAGGCCGACACCGCCCGAAGCATCTGCGTCGCATACGGGGCCCAGTCGGTGGCCAGCCACCAGGATCCGCCCGGCTCCAGCCGGGACGCGACCAGGTCGGCGAACGACGGCGTGACCAGGCGCCGCTTGACATGCTTGTTCTTGGGCCACGGGTCCGGGAAGAACAACCACACCTCGGCCAGCGACCCCGGGGCCACCACCTGCTCCAGCACCTCGACCGCGTCGGCCCGTAAGACCCGCACATTTCCCAGCGACCGGCGGGCCAGATGCGAGAACGTCTGCGCGATCCCGGGTTTGTACACCTCCACGGCCAGCACGTTGGTCTCCGGCCGCGCGGATGCCATGGCGGCGGTGGCATCGCCCATCCCGGAACCGATCTCGAGAACCAGCGGCGCCGACCGGCCGAAAAGTGCCTGCTCGTCGAGTCCGTGTGTGACGGCGGAAAACTCCACCAGGTATTTCCCGGCATGCGCGTCCCACGCGCGACGCTGCACGCCGTTCATCCGGCCGCCGCGCGGGGCGAAGCTGACGACCCGGCGTCCGCGAGGTGCCTCGTCACCCCCGGCCGGCGCGGCGTGGAGTGGTGCGCCCTGCCCGATCCGCCCGCCGGCCCGCGGCGTCCCGTCATCCCCGGCTGGTTGTCCGGCCGGGTCCCCGCCGTCCTGGGCCGGTCGTGCGGCGGCGGGCCCCTCATGCTGGGCCGCGTGTTCGGCGGGGTTCCCGTCATCCCCGAACGGCCGTCCGGCGGGGCGCGATTCCCGCCCGGAAAAGAGCACCGGGCCGGCGCTCACGCGTCGCGCCGCAACAACACGAACAGCGAGATCACCCACAGCACCACTGCGGTGCCGGCGAAGACCAAGAGCCCCTGAACGGGCGTCGGCCCGGACGCCGGTATCGCCTGACCGAACACCTCGGTCGCACCGGTCGGCGAGGTGAACTTGGCGCCGGCGCTGAACGGCATCCACTCGCTGATGTCCACCCCTACCTTGGGGATGAGGCGGACGAGCCCCTCGATGAGCAGCGGCCAGACCAGCAGGATCGTGATGGCACCGGCCGACTGACGGATGAGCGCCCCGATCGCCACCGCGATCACCGCCGCGATCGGAAAGAGCGCGGCGTAGCCCAGCACCATCCGCCAGTCGTCGCCGGAGCTGAGTTCGAGCGGTTGGGGCGGCGACGAGGCGAGCGCCTTGGTCAGGAAGAAGGCCGCGAAGGCGCTGACGGCCGCGGTGAGAGCCGCGAGCAGAACCAGCAGGACCGTCTTCGACACCAGGACGCTGGTTCGGTTCGGCGAGGCCAGGAACGATGCGCGGATGGTGCCGAAGCGGTACTCGGTGGTGACGGCCAGCGCGGCCAGCACCATGAACACCATCATCCCGAACTGCATCCCCGTCTGGGACAGGAAGATGGTCGCCTCGGTCCCGCCGTCGATGGTGCCCATCAGCACCGCGAACAACAGCGCGGCCGCCAGGACGCTGGCCAGGCACCAGTAGGGCGAGCGGGTGGAGAACAGCTTGATCCGTTCCACCGCAACAAGCGTCATCGACATGACGTCACTTCCCTTCGGGTCCGACGGCGGCGGGAACGGGTGGAACGGCGGCGGCCGGGACCGGCGCCGCCGTCGGTGCATCGACATGGCTGACGAATTCCGCGGAGTGGCCGGTCAGTTGCATGAACGCCTGCTCCAGCGACCCGTTCTGCGGCGACAACTCGTGCAGCGCGATGCCGGCGGCGGCCGCCAACTCGCCGATCTTCTCGATGGCCATGCCGCTGACGGTCGCGGTGTCCGCTTCGGGGCCGGCCGGTTCGACGACCGCCTCGGCTTGCGCACGCAGGCGGTCGGACAGTTCCGCGAGCCGCGGCGACCGGACGCGCACGGTGCTGCGAGTCGCAGCGGCGATGAAGTCCGCGGTCGACGAGTCGGAGATCAGCTTGCCCCGCCCGATCACCACCAGGTGATCGGCGGTCTGGGCCATCTCCGACAGCAGGTGGCTCGACACCAGGACGGTGCAGCCCTGCGAGGCGAGGCGCCGCATGAGGGTGCGGATCCAGACGATCCCTTCGGGATCGAGGCCGTTGACCGGTTCGTCGAACAGCAGGATGCGCGGATTTCCGAGCAGGGCGCCGGCCAGCCCCAGACGCTGCTTCATGCCGAGCGAGAACTGCCCGGCGTTCTTCCCGGCCACCTCGGACAGACCGACCACCTCGAGCACTTCGGCTACCCGGGAGGTGGGGATGCTGTTCGACCGGGCCATCCACTTCAGATGCGCGCGCGCCGAGCGGTTCGGGTGGATCCAGTTGGCGTCCAGCAGCGCCCCGACCGCGGTCAGGGGATTTCGCAGCCGCGAGTAGGGCCGGCCGTCGATCAGGGCGGTCCCGGCCGTCGGGTTGTCCAGGCCCAGGATCATGCGCATCGTGGTGGACTTGCCGGCGCCGTTGGGGCCGAGGAAGCCGGTGACGACGCCCGGGCGCACGCGGAACGTGAGGTCGTCGACCGCGACCGTCTTTCCGAATACCTTGGTCAGTCCGTTGACCTCGATCATGATGCGTTCTCCGGTCGGAAGACGGCCACCGGGGTGGTGGCCGATGGGTGGCAGATGTCCGGCACGGGCGATCCTCTCCGTCGTTTTCGCTGGTCTCATGGATGGTCGTGCGGTGGGCGGTTGCCCAACGTCCCATTGTCCGGGCATTTCAGCAGCGGCGGTGGCGGCCCCCGCGGAGGATCCGGGCGGGGCGGCGCGGATCCGTGAACGTGACGCGGATCCGGGCGGTTGCTGCGGTGTTCGTGGTCGTGCCGGGCTGTTGCCATAGGGTAGGCGAATGCCTGTGATCGACGAGTCGTTCACCGCCCTGCCGCTGCGGGCGTTGGCCGACGCGGCGCTGTCGGCAGCGACCGCGGCGGGCGCCGGCTTCGCCGACTTTCGCTATCACCGGGTGGCCACCGGGATGCTGGCCGTGCGCGACACGGCGGTCCTGACCAACACCGACGCCGTCAGCACCGGGTACGCGGTTCGGGTGATCGCCGACGGGACCTGGGGGTTCGCGGCCTCGGTGCTGGCGACGCCGGACGCCGCCGCGGCGACGGCGCGGCAGGCGGTCGCTGTTGCCAAGGCGCTGGCCTCGGTGGTGTCCGAGCGGGTCGAGCGGGCCGACGAGCCGGTGTACCGGGACGCGGTGTGGGTCAGCGACTACCAGCTCGACCCGTTCGCGGTACCGGTGGCGGCACGAATCGGGCTGCTCATCGACCGGTCGGAGCGACTGCTCGCCGCCGATGGGGTCGACCACACGGTGGCCAGCGTCCAGATCGCCAAGGAGAACACGTTCTACGCCGACACGGCGGGCACCGCCACCACCCAGCAGCGGGTCCGGGTGCAGCCGGAACTCGAGGCGATCGCCGTCGATTCCGCCTCCGGATCGTTCGAGACGATGAAATCGCTGGCCCCGCCTTCCGCCCGGGGGTGGGAGTACGTCGCCGCCGGATGGGACTTCGACGCCGAGATCCCCGTCATCGCCCAGACCCTCGCGGAGAAGTTGAAGGCGCCATCGGTCGCCTCGGGCAGCTACGACCTCGTCATCGATCCGTCGAACCTCTTCCTCACCATTCACGAGTCCATCGGTCACGCGACCGAGTACGATCGCGCGGTCGGGTATGAAGCCGCTTACGCCGGAACGTCTTTCGCCACGCCGGACCTTCTGGGCACGCTGAAATACGGGTCGCCGGTGATGAATGTGACCGGCGACCGCACCGCCGAGCACGGCCTGGCGAGCATCGGTTACGACGATGACGGGGTGGCGGCCCAGAGCTTCGACCTGGTCCGCGAGGGAATACTTGTCGGTTACCAGCTGGATCGTGTGTTCGCCCGCAAGCTGGGCCTCCCGCGGTCGAACGGTTGCGCCTACGCCGACTCGGCGATGCACATCCCCATGCAACGGATGGCGAACGTGTCCTTGCAGCCCGACCCGGTGGGTGGGTCCACCGAGGACCTGATCGCCGGCGTGGACAACGGGATCTACATCGTCGGCGACAAGTCGTGGTCGATCGACATGCAGCGGTACAACTTCCAGTTCACCGGGCAGCGGTTCTACCGCATCCGCGGCGGCCGGCTCGACGGCCAACTACGCGATGTGGCCTACCAGGCCACCACGACCGACTTCTGGGGGCGCATGGACGCCCTCGGTGGCCCGCAGACGTACGTGCTGGGGGGCGCCTTCAACTGCGGGAAGGGCCAGCCGGGGCAGGTCGCGGCGGTCTCGCACGGGTGCCCGTCGGCCCGGTTCCGCGGGATCAACGTGCTCAACACCCGCGAGGAAGGTGGTGCGGCGTGAGCGATCCATTGCTACCTCCCCACCAGATCGTCGAGGCCGGGCTGGGCGCATCACGGACCGACGGTTGCGTGGTGGTGGTGACCTCGACGTCCCAGGCGAACGTGCGGTGGGCCAACAACACCGTCACCACCAACGGTGTCGCGACGTCCGTCGAGTTCTACGTGGTGGCGGTATCGGGCCGGGCCGCCGCGGCCGTCGCCGGATCCGCCGCGGATGCCGCGTCGCCCGCCGGTGTGCTCGCGGTGGTCCGGGCAGCCGAAGCTGCGGCCGTCGCGGCGGCCGCGAGCGGGCCGGCCAAGGATGCGGCGGCGCTCTTCGAAGCGGCGGGCGGAGCGACGGGCGTGGATGCGGACTTCGCCGCCGCGCCGGTACCGACGTCCTTCGAGGTGTACGCGAGGCTTCTCCCGCACCTCGCGGCCGCGTTCGACGACGCCCGTTCCGCCGAGCGGATCCTCTATGGGTTCGCCCGGCACGAGATGGCGACCGTGCACCTGGGCACCTCCACCGGGGTGCGGCGGCGCTGGGTGCAACCCACCGGGACGCTGGAACTCAACGCAAAGACGGCGGACCTGGCCCGCTCCTCCTGGGCGGGGCTCTCCACGACGGACTTCCAAGACGTGGACCTGCGGGCGATGAACGAATCCCTGGTCGAGCGACTCGGTTGGGCCGGCCGTCGCGTCGACCTGCCGCCCGGCCGCTACGACACCGTGCTGCCGCCGACCGCCGTCGCCGACTTCATGATCTACCTGGCGTGGAGCGCCGCGGCACGACCGGCACACGAGGGGCGCTCCGCGTTCGCGGCGGCCGGCGGCACGCGGATCGGTGAGCGGTTGACCGATCGACCGCTCACGTTGTTCTCCGATCCGTCCCAGGACGGCATCGAATGCGCGCCCTTCGTGCACACCCCCCACTCGTCCGACGAGGTCTCCGTGTTCGACAACGGCGCACCGTCCGGGCGGTTGGAACTGGTGCGCGACGGCGTGATCTCCCAGCTCATCCAGACCCGGGCGTCGGCGGCGGAGTTTTCGGTGCCGTTCACCCCGGCGGTGGACAACCTGATCCTGGCCGGGGGTGACGAGCGTCGAAGCACCGCGGACCTCGTTGCCGGGGTGGACCGCGGCCTCCTCGTCACCTCCCAGTGGTACTTGCGCGAGGTTGACCCGATGACGTTGCTGCTGACCGGCCTCACCCGGGACGGGGTGTTCCTCATCGAACACGGCGAGATCACCGCGGCGGTCAACAACTTCCGGTTCAATGTCTCGCCGCTGGACGTGTTGCGCCGGGCCGGCGACGTGGGCCGGACCGAGCGGTGCCTCTCTCGCGAATGGGGCGACTGGTTCACCCGCTCGGCCATGCCGTCGATCCGCGTCGAGGGCTTCCACATGTCGTCGGTGTCCCAGGCGCAGTGATCTCCGCAGGCCCGTCGGGTGATTCGATCCGATAGCCGCCCCCGCCGATCGTTTGTCCGGCCGCCCGAGGTGGGTAGCCTGCGGGAGAGATCCCCGTGGGGCGCGCCAGTGGACCGTGCCCTCGTCCGGTTGCGATGGTCCACCGGCAAGCGCCAGGAGTTGGTGCCACATGACCGTCGTCATCGATAGGACCGCGGACACGATCGGCGCGCCGGCCGCCGACCCGGCGCTGCTGCAGTGGGTCACGGAGGTAGCCGCACTGACCCAGCCGGATCGGATCTGGTGGGCGGACGGGAGCGAAGCCGAGTGGACGGCCCTGACCGACCAGCTCGTCGGCGCCGGAACCTTCCGACGACTGTCGACGAAGCCCAACTCCTTCCACTGCGCCTCGGACCCGGCGGACGTTGCCAGGGTGGAGCGCAGGACGTTCATCTGCACGACCGAGGAGCGCGACGCCGGGCCGACGAACAACTGGGTTGCGCCCGTCGAGATGCGCGCGACACTTCGGGAGTTGTTCCGCGGCAGCATGCGCGGGCGGACCCTGTATGTGGTGCCGTACTGCATGGGCCCGTACGAGGCGCAACCGCCGACGTTGGGTGTCGAGATCACCGACTCGGCTTACGTTGTCGTCTCGATGCGCATCATGACCCGGATGGGTAGACGCGCCCAGGACCTGATCGACGCCGGTGGGACGTGGGTCAAGGGGCTGCATTCGGTCGGCGCGCCGCTGCAGCCCGGGGGGGTGGACGTCCCCTGGCCGTGCAATGAGACGAAGTACATCAGCCATTTCCCACAGACCCGCGAGATCTGGTCCTTCGGTTCCGGCTACGGCGGCAATGCATTGCTGGGCAAGAAGTGCCATGCGCTGCGGATCGCCTCCGCGATCGCCCGTGACGAGGGCTGGCTGGCCGAGCACATGCTGATCCTCAAGCTCACCAACCCGGTCGGCGAGACGCATTACATCGCCGCGGCCTTCCCGAGCGCATGCGGCAAGACGAACTTGGCGATGGTGGACCCGACGATCGAGGGCTGGAAGGTCGAGACGCTCGGCGACGACATCGCCTGGATGCGATTCGGTGACGACGGGCGCCTGTATGCCACCAACCCGGAGTACGGCCTGTTCGGCGTCGCACCGGGAACCGGCTACCACACCAACCCGAACGCCATGCGGGCCATCGAGCAGGGCAATTCCATCTTCACGAACGTGGCGCTGGACGACGACGGGGACACCTGGTGGGAAGGGCTGACGGAACGTCCGCCGGCCCACCTGATCGATTGGAAGGGCCGCGACTGGACCCCGACCGGACGCGATGCCGGGGGTGACGAACTGCCGGGCAGTGGGGAGCCGGCAGCTCATCCGAACTCGCGCTTCTGCACGCCGATCACCCAGGTGCCGATCATCGCCGCCGAGTACTTCCAACCGAACGGGGTGCCGATCTCGGCGATCTTGTTCGGGGGCCGCCGCAAGACGACGGTGCCCCTGGTGACACAGTCCCGCAGTTGGCGGCACGGCGTGTTCCTGGGCGCGACGCTCTCCTCGGAGACCACTGCCGCGGCCACCGGCGCCGTCGGCGTGGTGCGCCGCGACCCGATGGCCATGCTGCCCTTCATCGGGTACAACGCCGGGGATTACCTTGCGCATTGGCTGGCGATCGGTGACCGCGCGGACGCCGGCAAGTTGCCGCAGATCTTCCATGTCAACTGGTTCCGCCGCGGCCCGGACGGCGATTTCCTGTGGCCGGGGTTCCGGGAGAACTCCCGCGTGCTGAAGTGGGTCATCGAGCGGTTGGACGGGTCGGCCGATGCCGTCGAGACCCCGGTGGGGTATGTGCCGGCGTCCGGCGCGCTCGATACGACCGGGCTGGACCTCGATCCGCAGGCGCTGGCCGAGGCGATGCGGGTGGACGCCGACGAGTGGCGGGCGGAGGTGCCGCTGATCGAGGATTGGTTCGCCACCTTGGGTGACGATCTGCCCGACGCCCTGCGCGCGGAACTCGACCAGCTACGGACCCGGCTGGGCTGAGCGCACCGGGCAATGCCCCGCGGCCGGCCCGGGCGCGCCCGCGATCAATCCGACCACCGAACGCGCTTCAGGTTGCCCCGCTGCGCCGGGCAGTCGCTCGCTACGCCCCCTTCTTCGCGCTGCGCTTGGCGGAGCAGCGGCGGAAGAGCTTGCGGACCAGCCACAGCGCAACAAGCCCGGCGAGTAGGGGCACGACCCGCTTGAGGATCGGCGTGCCCGCGGACTCCAAGAGGTCGATCGGCTCCGGGGATCGGGTGTAGGCCGTGGCCGGCCGGGGGGCTCCGACGGGGCGGGGCGCGGCATCGCCCGCCGCCGGCGCGCCGTCACCCGCTGTCGCCACGGCGGCAGCGGCCGGTTCAGCGGCCGGTTCCGCGGCCGGCTCGCCCGCCAACCGGCCGGCCAGACAGTCCGCGAACTGGCCCAGGATCTTGTTGCCGACCTCCACCATGACGCCGCGGCCGAACTGCGCCGGACGGCCCGTGATGGTCAGCTTCGTCTGCATGTTGACCTCGGTCCGGTCCGCCGCGATCTCGGTCGCGGTGGCCGTCACCGTCATCGACGCGGTGGACGCCGAGCGGGACGCGCTGCCGGAGGCCTCGATCGTCGCGCGGTGCGCCTGCTCGTCGGCGTCGACGATCCGGGCCGCGCCCTTGTAGGTGAGCTGGATCGGCCCCATCTTCACCTTCACCGAGCCGGTGTACTCCTGGCCATCGGCGCTGGTGAGCGTCGCGCCCGGGAAGCAGGCGGCCACGAGTTCCATATCCAGCAGTGACTTCCACGCGTCTTCGATCCCGACGGGAACTTCGAAGCGGTTTTCCAGATCCATCTCGGCCTCCCAGGCATGTCGGGATGATGGGTAGATCCTAGGGCCGCAAGTCTCCGGGCCCTGAAGGGGGGGTCCACCCGGCCTGCTGCGCATCCGGCGCGTGGGCGCTCCGGCCGATGGAGGCACCAACTCGTTGGGCGCCCGATGGTCGGAAGGTGGCCGCGTCGTGCTATGGCCGCTTTTCTGCCAGGATCGATGACAAGCAGCCGGGACCGGCACGAGCGGCGCCCGGCGAGCGACCCGCAAGCATCGGCGGAGCGGCAGCACACTGTCGGCGAACGCCCGGTGCGCCAACGGGTCCTGGCGATCCCGGGACCCGGCGAGCAGCGAAGGAGTCTTTCGATGGCACCGGAACGATGGATTCAGGACGACGCCGGCATGACCGATCCGCACGGCCCGGGCACCGCCGCGGTGCCGTCGGCGTCACAGATGGTTCGCGGCCTGCGGGCGACGGCGCAGGGCGAGGGGTTGGTCGAACTGCTGTCGCCGGAAGGAGTGCTGACCGAGCACCCGGATTACCCGCTGGACGTCACGCCCGAACTGCTCAAGGGCCTGTACCGCGACATGGTGCTGGTCCGCCGGTTCGACCGGGAGGGAAACGCGCTGCAGAGACAGGGCCAGCTCGCCATCTGGGTGCCGCTGCTCGGCCAGGAGGCCGCGCAGATCGGAGCCGGACGCGCGATGCGCCCGCAGGACATGGCGTTCCCGTCGTACCGCGAGCATGGCATCGCGTGGTGCCGCGGGGTGGATCCGACCGAGTTGTTGGGCATGTTCCGCGGCACCGACCACTCCGGCTGGAACCCGAAGGAAAGCGGGTTCAACACCAACACCGTGGTGATCGGCAACCAGGCGCTGAACGCGACCGGTTACGCGATGGGCCAGCGGTTCGATGGCAAGGTCGGCTCCGGCGGTAGCGCCGCCGAGAGCGTCGACGAGGCGACGATCGCGTTCTTCGGGGACGGGGCGACCAGCCAGGGCGACGTGCACGAGGCCATGGTCTACGCAGCCTCGTTCGACGCGCCGGTGGTGTTCTACTGCCAGAACAACCAATGGGCCATTTCCGAACCCGTGGAGACGCAGTCCCGGGTTCCGCTGCACAAGCGAGCCGCCGGGTACGGCTTTCCGGGCATCCGGGTGGATGGCAACGATGTGCTGGCATGCCTGGCCGTCACCCGATGGGCGTTGGACTTGTGCCGTTCGGGTAACGGACCGGCGATGATCGAGGCCTTCACGTACCGGATGGACGCGCACACCACCTCGGACGACCCCAACCGCTACCGATTGGCCGACGAGACCGAGGCGTGGAAGATGTTCGACCCGATCGAACGGGTGCGGGTCCACCTGACCCGCTCGGGCTGGGCCGATGAGGAGTTCTTCGCCGGGGTGCAACGGGAGGCGGATGGATTGGCCGCCCGGTTCCGGGCGTTCGCCGTGGCGATGCCCACCCCGCCGCCGCAGCGCATGTTCTCCAACGTCTACAGCGCGCCGCATCATCAGATCGAACGACAGCAGGCCGAATACCTGGAGTACCTGGCCGGGTTCGCCGACGCCGACGAGGGCCACACCGACCGCTCGGCGGAGGCGGCCACGACCGGGGCGGGCGTGCGATGACGGGGCAGGTTCTCGACCAGGCGGCGGCGCCGGCGACGGGTACCGCGCCGCCTGCGGCGGCCACCACCGTCACGATCGCCAAGGCGCTCAACATGGGGCTTCGCGCCTCGATGGAAACCGACCCGAAGGTCGTGATCCTGGGCGAGGACGTCGGCACCCTGGGCGGCGTCTTCCGGATCACGGACGGGCTGAAGAAGGACTTCGGGCAGGACCGGGTGCTGGACACCCCGCTCGCCGAGTCCGGGATCATCGGTACCGGGGTCGGGCTCGCGATGCGCGGATACCGGCCGGTCTGCGAGATCCAGTTCGACGGGTTCGTGTTCCCGGCGTTCGACCAGATCGTCTCCCAGGTGGCGAAGGTGACCTATCGGTCGCAGCGCGTGTGGTCGATGGCGATGGTGATCCGGATTCCGTTCGGCGGCGGGATCGGCGCGGTGGAGCACCACGCAGAATCGCCCGAGTCGCTGTTCTGCCACGTCGCGGGCCTGCGGGTGATGTCCCCGTCGACCGCCGGGGATGCCTATTGGATGATCCAGGAGGCCATCTCCTGCCCCGACCCCGTGGTGTTCTTCGAACCGAAGCGCCGGTACTGGGAGAAGGGCCCGCTGGATACCTCCACGCGTCCCGACACCGTCGTCGGCTCGGCGGTGCGGCGGGAGGGCACCGACTGCACGGTGGTCTCCTACGGGCCGTCGATGCCGGTGCTGCTGAAGGCCGCCGACGCGGCGAGCAGCGAGGGCCGTTCGTTGGAGATCATCGACCTGCGTTCGCTGTCGCCGTTGGACCTCGACCCGGTGCTGGCGTCGGTGCGCAAGACCGGGCACCTCGTGGTGGTCTCCGAGGCGCCGCGGGAATGCTCGATCACGTCGGAGGTCGCCGCCCGGGTGACCGAAGAGGCCTTCTACTCGCTGGCCGCGCCGGTGCTGCGGGTCGCCGGGTTCGACACGCCGTATCCGCCCAGCCGGATCGAGAGCGCCTACCTGCCCGACCTGGACAAGATCCTGGTCGCCGTCGACCGGTCGCTGGCCTACTGAGCGCGGGGAGAACGACGATGACGAGGTTGCAGACCTTTCCCCTGCCAGACGTCGGCGAGGGCCTGACGGAGGCCGAGATCCTGTCCTGGAGCGTCGCCGAGGGCGACGTCCTCGAGGTCAACCAGGTGATGGTGGAGATCGAGACGGCCAAGGCCGCGGTGGAACTTCCCTCGCCCTACTCGGGGCGGGTGCATCGACTGCTCGTGCAGCCGGGTGCGACGATCGAGGTCGGGACGCCGATCATCCAGATCGACACCGAGCCGGAGGCCGGGCCGCTAGGCGATGACGAGGTTCCCGCCGCGGTTGCCGCGGGGGAGGCGGCCGTCGCCGCCGTGGAATCCGCCGCGGTCTCCGCGGCCCCGGCCGAAGCCGGCGCGCCCGACGATTTGGCCGGCGTGGGCGCCAAGATCGGCGAGACCACGACCGACGGCCGGGTGGCGACCCTGGTGGGGTTCATCCCGGCCGGGTCGACCGGCGTCCGCCGATCCCGGAAGGGTGCCGCGGCCCAGGCGCAGGCGCAGGCCGCGCCGGCGGGGCCGGTGGTCGTGCGGGCCCCGCTGGCGACGCCGCCGGTGCGCAAGCTCGCGAAGGACCTGGGCGTGGATCTGCGCTCGGTGGTCGCGACCCGGACGGACGGCGTGATCAGCCGGGCGGACGTGGAGTCGGTATACGCGGGCGGGATCGCGGAGGTCGACGGAGGTGTCGAGGCGCTGCCGACGCAGCCCGTCATCTCCTACGATCCGGCCACCCGGGAGAACCGGGTGCCGGTCAAGGGCGTGCGCAAGATGACGGCCGCCGCCATGGTGGAGAGCGCGTTCACCGCCCCGCACGTCACCGAATTCGTCACAGCGGACGTGACCGCGATGATGCGGCTGCGGGAGAAGCTGCGCGCCCGGCCGGAGTACGCAGACGTCAGGCTCAGCCCGTTGGCCTTCGCCGCCCGGGCCGTCTGCCTGGCCGCTCGCCGCACCCCCGAGGCGAACTCGGTGTGGGTCGGCGGCATCGACGGCGACGCCGGCGAGATCGTCTACAAGCAGTACCTGCACCTGGGCATCGCGGCCGCGACCCCCCGCGGATTGATCGTCCCGGTGATAAGGGACGCCGACCAATTGGACCTGTTGGGCCTGGCGCGCGCGCTCGGGGCGCTCGCCGCCACCGCACGGTCCGGCAAGACACCACCGGCAGACATGGCCGGCGGGACGTTCACGATCACCAACGTGGGCGTGTTCGGGGTGGACACCGGGACGCCGATCATCAACCCCGGCCAGTCGGCGATCCTGGCGCTCGGGTCGATCAAGGACGCCCCATGGGTGGTGAACGGCAAGCTCAAGGTGCGCAAGGTGTGCCAGCTCGCGTTGTCCTTCGACCACCGGGTGATCGACGGACAGCAGGGTTCGCAGTTCCTGGCCGACGTGGCGGCGCTGCTCGAGGATCCTGGGCTCGCCCTGAGTTACTGAACTCCCGGGTGCTGGGCGCCATGGTTGTCGTGCTCTTGGGCTGCTGGGCCGCTTGGGCTGGTGGGGCGCTGGGGCTGCTGGGCCGGTGAGGTACCGAGCCGCTGAGCCGACCGGGGCCGGTTGCCGCGGTCCGCACGGCATTCCCAGGTTCGCGACGCACCCGTATCCGCCGGGTGCCGAGCGAACTGCACGCGATTCGCGCAGTCCGTCCGATTTTTCGACCTGATCGATTCAGAGGCGGTAGATCCGGATGATCGATGATCAATAGTCGTAATCAACGACGATCGTCCGGAGTGTGAGCTAATTCACCGTCGATTCCGGTAACCTTTTCGGCCGTTGAGACGTCATCTATATGAAAGCACCGACCACGAGTTCAAGAAGGACTGATCGAACATGACCCGCCTCGCAAAGACGCTCCGCAGCCATCGCGATTTCTATCGGACCCGCCGCACCCTGGCGGCGGCGATCCAGCACGCCTCCACACCGGCCCTGCGTGACGAGTTGATCATGATTGCGCAGCGGGCGGACACCCGTATCGTCTGACGATCGCCCGGAAGCGGCAAATCGACGCCGCGCCGGCCACGGACATCGCCCGGTCGCCCGGTACACCACCGGGGGACCGGGCATTTCCGTATCCCCAGCCGTCTGTCCCCAGCCGTCCATCTTCCCCAGCCGCATCTTCCGCGCAGCGGTTCTCCGTGCGTCGTGACGTGGCTGGCCACCCCGGCCCGCGCGCGGCGGAATTCTTCGAAAAAATTTCGACGCGAACGTAACGCGGCGCGCGATCGCACCGATGTATCCAGTGACCCCGGGATGCTGCCAGACCCCCGACCTGGCTGCCCCCCGGGGTCATTTCTGTCCGTCGGCGGGTGGCTGATCCGGCCTGGCACGCCGTCAAAGCCTGCCCGGATCGGTCCGCTTCGGCCGCGTGCCCCGCCGCCGTCCCACCCGAACCGCCTCTCGCCGCGCCGCCGCTCGGTCAGCGCGGCAGGCGACGTGCGATCCCATTAGGCTCGGCTGGTGCCCGACTCGACTCTTGCCCTGCAGATGCTGCACGACCGGGTCATGGTCAAGGCCGGCAGCGGGCCCGGCGAACGCACCACCCGCGGCGGCATCGTGATCCCGGCGACCGCCGAGGTCGCCAAGCGGCTGATCTGGGGGGAGGTCGTCGCGGTCGGGCAACACGTCCGCTCCGTCAAGGCCGGTGATCGCGTGCTGTTCAGCCCGGATGATCCGTACGAGGTCGAAGTCGCCGGCCAGACGCACCTGGTGCTGCGGGAGCGGGACCTGCACGCGGTGGCCACCGAGCGCGGCGTCGGCAGCACCGGGCTCTACCTCTGAGAGACTCCGGCGCTCGAACCGCCTCTGGTAGCGCGCGGAACTCGGCGACTGACAGCGCGTTTCGCCGTCCACGCGAAACGCCGCGATTCGGCTGGTGCGCGGGCCCTTTCGGCAACCGGTCAGCGGAACACCACCGTTCGATTCCCGTTGAGCAGCACGCGCGATTCCGAGTGCCAGCGCACCGCCCGCGACAGCACCTGCGCCTCGACGTCCTGGCCGGCGGTGACCAGCCGGTCCTGGGTGAAGCCGTGATCGACGCGGATCACGTCCTGCTCGATGATCGGCCCCTCGTCGAGGTCGGCCGTCGCATAGTGCGCGGTGGCACCGACCAGCTTCACGCCGCGTTCGAGCGCCCGATGGTAGGGCCTGGCACCTTTGAAGCTGGGCAGGAACGAGTGATGGATGTTGATCACCCGGCCGGGCAGCGCGCGGCACACATCGTCCGAGAGCACCTGCATGTAACGGGCGAGCACCACCAGGTCGATCTGATGCGCCCGGACCAAATCGAGCAGCTCCGCCTCCGCGGCCCGCTTGGTGGCCGCGGTGACGGGGATCAGGTGGAAGTCGAGGTGGTAGCTCCGCACCAGTTCTTCGGCGTCCGGGTGGTTGGACACCACCGCCGGAACCTCGATGTTGAGGGATCCGGCGCCGTGCCGAAACAGCAGGTCGTTCAGGCAGTGCAGCTGCCGGGACACCAGGATGAGCGTTCGGTACGGGGTGCGGGCGTCCCACAGTTCGAACGTCATCCCGAAAACCTTTGCCACCGGCACGAAGTCGTCCCTGAGCTGCGCGGCGGTGACGTCGCCGCGCGCGATCTCGAAGTCGATGCGCATGAAGAACCGGTCGGAGGCGCGGTCGCCGAACTGCTGGCTCTCGGTGATGTTGCCGCCGTGTTCGACCAGGAAACCGGATACCGCGTGCACGATTCCGACCCGGTCCGGGCAGGCCAGGGTCAGGATGAAATTGCCGCGGGACGCGGTGACGGTGCTGGACTGCGATACGGCCATGACGGGTGGGCCTCCATGCGGCAGCGCGGGTGGGTGGTTCTCGAATTGTTGCGTACCATGCGATACGCGATCGCCTGACGCAACAAGGAGTATGACGTGACCACCATGGACGACGGCCACGGGGATCTGGTGCAGCCCGTCGGCCGCGCCCAGGGCATCCTTGAAGCGCTGGCCGCGCTCGGCGAGAGCGGTGTCGGCGAGATCGGTGAGCGCCTAGGCGTGCACCGCAGCACCGCGTTCCGGTTGATCTCGACGCTACAGGCCCACGATCTGGTCGAGCAGACCGGTGTACGCGGGCGGTATCGACTCGGCGTCGGGGTGCTGCCGGCCCCATGGCGGGAGGTTCCGCAGACACGGCAGCACCGCAATGCGACCGCGGCCGGCTCGGTCCGCCTCCTGCTGCCGACGCCCCATCGCCGGCCGGGTCGTGCACAATCGGGCCGTGCTGGCCGCCGCGATCCCCGTTGCCGACGGCTTCGTCACAGCTACGTTCGATGACGACGGCTCGGTGCTGCGCACCGCCGAGAAGGTTTCGCCGTCCGACCTCGAACTGATCGAGCGCCGGTCGCGGCCGCGATGGCTCTTCGACAGCGCGACCGCCGGCTATCCGGCGATGCTTGCC
Organism: uncultured Actinomycetes bacterium; assembly: GCA_964624455.1. Taxonomy (GTDB): domain Bacteria; phylum Actinomycetota; class Actinomycetes; order Mycobacteriales; family Nakamurellaceae; genus Nakamurella. Next base: position 45,280 of record CAZUXD010000004.1, read on the forward strand.
GCGGGACTGCGGGTCCGCCGATGCCATGACATCGAGTTGACCGAACGCATCCTGCTGGGCCGGATGGGTCGATTCGGCGAACCGTGCCGGGCCGCGGCGGTCGTCGCCCGTGCCACGGGTCGGCCGGTCCCGGCGGATCCCCTACGGCACGACGCGGGGCCGGCCTCACGCGCCCCCGAGCAGCCGGGCCTCTTCCAGCGCGACGTGCCGGTGGGTCCGCCGCCGTCGCCGGCGGACCTGCTTCGCGCCTACCTCGACCAGCAGCAGCGGATCCCGGATGCTGCCGCGGGGACCTCGGCGCGCGACGCCGGTATCGACGTACCGGTCGGTGCGCTCCGGCTGCTCATCGCCGCGGAATCCGGATCCGCGCTTGCCGCGGCCGAGATGTCCTTCCGAGGTCTGCCATGGGATGTCGCGGTTCACCAGGCCGTCCTGGCCGAGGCCCTCGGGCCACGGCCGCTGCCCGGACAGCGTCCCGCGCGGATGGCCGGACTCGCCGTGACGATCAACGAGGCGTTCGGCTTCGCCGTCAACCCGGATTCCCCGCTCGATCTTCGAAACGCCTTTCGGCGCAGCGGGTTCGACATCGACACCACGCGGGCATGGACGCTGCGCAGGCTGGAGCATCCGGCGGTGGGCCCGGTGTTGAAGTACAAGGAACTGGCCCGTCTGTACTCGGCGAACGGATGGAACTGGTTGGCGGATTGGGTGTCCGGCGGGCGGCTGACCTGCCAGTACCTGCCCGGCGGTGTCGTGTCGGGCCGGTGGGCAGCGCGCGGTGGGGGCGGGCTGCAGTTGCCACAGGCCATCCGGCGCGCGGCGATCGCGCTGCCGGGCTACCGGCTGGTGGTGGCCGATGCAGCGCAACTCGAACCGCGGGTATGGGCCGCGGTGTCGAGGGATGACGCGCTGGCTGCGGTATCGGCCGACGCCGACCTGTACGCAGCCCTGGCCGCCGACGGGTTCGGTGGCGATCGCCGGCATACCAAGGTCGCCATGCTGGGTGCGATGTACGGGCAATCGACCGGCGAGGCGGCGCGTCTGATGGCGACGCTCCGGGTCCGATATCCGGTTGCCGTGGGCTACGTCGAGGCAGCCGCGCGCCGCGGCGAGATCGGGGCCGTCGTCGCCTCGGTTCTGGGCCGCGCGTGCCCGCCGCCGACGGAGAGGTGGGGCCGGCTGGTCGGTGGGGACGGCGATGACGGGGCGTCGTGGGACGGCGAAGACCGTTACGAAGAAGGCGACCGCAGTGCGGCCGAGCCGGTCGTGATCCGCCGTGGGGCGCAGCGCCGGGCCTGGCGGGCGGCACGTGATCGCGGGCGCTTCACCCGGAATTTCGTCATCCAGGCATCGGCGGCCGATTGGGCCGCGGGATGGTTGTCGGGTTTGCGGCTCGACCTGCTGGACGTCCCCGGCTCGGAAATGGTGTTCTTCCAGCACGACGAACTCATCGTGCACGCGCCCACGGCCGATGCGGATCGGATCTGCGAGTTGATCGTGCACGCCGCGGACAGCGCAACCGCTCGGGTGTTTCCGGGATCTGCGGTACGCATCCCGGTTCGGCCCGCCGTTGTCACGTGTTACGCCGACGCCAAGTAGACCCGCGACCCGCTTAGCCTTGCGGTGCTCGGATGCCGCCCGACGCGGCGAGTTCGGCGATGTCCGTGCGGTAATGTCCGCCGCGCATGTGCACCTGGCGGACCAGTTCGTACGCGGCGCGGCGCGCGGCCGTCAGGTCGGTACCGGTAGCGGTAGCTGCCAGCACCCGCCCGCCGGAGCTGACCAACCGTCCGGATGCGTCGAGAGCGGTTCCGGCGTGCAAGATCCCGTCCGCCTCCGCGCCGGTGATCACGTCACCAGAAACCGGGGCCGCCGGGTAGTTCTCGGCGGCGATCACTACCGTCACCGCCGAGCCTGCCTTCCACCGCAGGGGTTCCACCTCGGACAGACGCCCGTCGGCGGCCGCGAGGAGGAGCCCTGCCAAAGGTGTTTCGAGCAGTTCCAACACCACCTGCGTCTCGGGATCGCCGAATCGGCAATTGAACTCGATCACGGCTGGGCCGTTGCCGGTGAGCACGAGGCCGGCGTAGAGCAGGCCGCGGAACGCCGCGTCGCGCCGGCGCAACTCGTCCAGCACCGGCTGCAGGATTTCTCGTTGGACGGTCGGAACCAGGTCGGCCGGCGCCCACGGCAGTGGCGCGTAGGCACCCATCCCCCCGGTGTTCGGCCCGGCGTCGCCGTCGCCCACCCGTTTGAAGTCCTGGGCCGGTAGCAGCGGGACGGCTCGGACGCCGTCGCAGATCGCCAGCAGGGTGATCTCCGGCCCGGCCAGGTATTGCTCGACGAGCACCGAGCCGCCGGCCGCCAGCACCGCCGCGGCATGGCGGGTGGCCGCGGCCCGATCCGGCGTCACCACCACGCCCTTTCCGGCGGCCAGCCCGTCGTCCTTGACCACGTAGGGCGCACCCATCGCGTCCAGCGCCGCGTCGATCTGCGCGGCAGACCTCACCGGCACGCTGCGCGCGGTGGAGACGCCCGCCGCCGCCATCACGTCCTTGGCGAACCCCTTCGACCCTTCGATCCGCGCCGCCCGCGCGGACGGCCCGAAGGTCACGAACGCGTTGCGCCGCAGCGCGTCCGCCACTCCGTCGACCAGCGGCCCTTCGGGTCCGATCACCACCAGTTCGGGCCGCAGACGCCGGGCGAGCGCTACCACGGTCGCCGGATCCGCCGTCGCCAGCGGATGGTTGGTGGCGATCCGCGCGGTGCCCGCGTTGCCGGGCGCAGCGTGCAGGTCGGTGACCGACGGGTCGCGGCGAAGCGCCCGCAGGATGGCGTGTTCCCGCGCGCCGGGGCCGATCACCAGGATGCGCACAACCGGACAGGGTAGCCGGTGTGGGCGATGGGTGGGCCGGGCACCGTGCGGAGGGTGGCCGCGGCGAACGCGAGGTGGGATCCGCCGCGCCTCCCGGGGGCGGGCCGGCGTGCGAAAGACCGCGCCGGGCGCGGAGCCGCCCGGCCGCGGGAAACCCCGCGCGGCCCGGCAGGCGCCAACGCGGGTAGTCCGTCAGGCCAGCACGTCGTTGACGACGATGGTCTGCTCCTGCCCGGGGCCGACGCCGATGGCCGAGATCCGCGCACCCGCCAACTCCTCGACGCGCTCAACATAGGCGCGCGCGTTCGGCGGGAGCTCAACCAGGGTGCGGCAGCCTGAGATGTCCTCCGACCATCCCGGCATCTGCTCGTAGACCGGCACGGCGTGGTGGAATGCCGTCTGCGTCAGCGGCATCTCGTCCAGTCGCTCACCGTCGACCTGGTAGCCGACGCAGATCGGTACCTGTTCGAGCGATGAGAGCACATCGAGCTTGGTGAGGAAGAGGTCGGTGATTCCGTTGACGCGCACGGCATATCGCGCGACCACCGCGTCGAACCAGCCGCATCGGCGGGGCCGCCCCGTCGTCACCCCCACCTCGTGCCCGACCCTGCGGAGGTATTCGCCCGCCTCGTCGTGCAACTCCGTGGGGAACGGTCCGGATCCGACGCGGGTGGTGTACGCCTTGAGAATGCCGACGACGACGTCGATCCGGGTCGGAGCGATGCCCGAGCCGGTGGCTGCGCCGCCCGCGGTGGGCGAAGAAGACGTGACGAACGGATAGCTGCCATGGTCGACGTCCAGCAACGTGCCCTGGCCGCCTTCCAGCAGCACGTTCTCGGAGCGGTCGACGGCCTGGTTCAGCAGAAGTCGGGTGTCGGCGATGCGGTGACGAAATTCCTGCGCCTGCGCCAGCACACCGTCGATCACGGTTTGCGGGTCGAGGGCGCGACGGTTGTAGATCTTGACGAGGATCTGGTTCTTGATCTCCAACGCGGCGGCCACCTTCTGCGCCAGGATGCCCGGGTCGAGCACGTCCTGCACCCGCACGCCCATACGGGCGATCTTGTCCTGGTAACAGGGCCCGATGCCACGGCCCGTGGTACCGATCCGGGCCTTTCCGAGGTAGCGTTCGGCGACCCGGTCGATGGCGATGTGGTACGGCATGATCAGATGCGCGTCGGCGGAGATCAGCAGGTTCGACGTGTCGACGCCGCGCCCGGAAAGGTCAGCGATCTCGGCCAGCAGCACGCCGGGATCGATGACGACACCGTTGCCGATCACGTTTCGGACGCCGGGTGACAGGATCCCGGATGGCACCAGGTGCAACGCGAAGGACTGCCCGTCCGGCCGGACGACCGTGTGCCCGGCGTTGTTCCCACCCTGATAGCGCACGACCCACTGCATGTGCTCGCCATACAGGTCGGTGGCCTTGCCCTTGCCCTCGTCGCCCCACTGGGCCCCGATCAGGACCAGTACCGTCATGGCTACCCCCGGGTGGTCGACACGTCGCGAGCGGGAGCCCGCGCCCAACGAAGGGTAGTCCGTTGGCTGGTTTCACTGGGCCGACCGGGTTGAACGTGCTCTGCTGCCGATCGTCGGATGAGCCTGCTGACGCGGTCCCGGTGGCGACTGGACGCGACGGGCCGTCCGACCGGTTGCCCGGCGGCGCGCGCGATGTGAAGGAGATACTGCGGGTCCTTGACGCCGGCTCGATCCATTTCGTCGGGCGACGCCCGGGCAGGGCGATCGATCCGCTGCTCAGCGGTCGGCTGCTGGTCGTCGGTGACGATGCCGACCTGGCCGCGGTGGTCCTGCGACTCTTGCGCCGTGACCTGCTAGCCGCGGTGCAGGTCGCGTACGCCGCGCCGCGACCGACGGCGGTGACGGCGATCTGGAGCATGCCGTCAGGTCCGGAGGCGGTGACATGCGCGGAGCAGGCGGAGGCGGACCTGGTGCCGTTGGTCCGGAACGATGCGGGCGGGGTCCTGGTCGGCGCGGCCCAACTGTCGCCGGTCAGCGGTGCCGTGTACGTCGACGAGGAGCGCGTGCTCTCGGGCGCCGCGCAGGTGGTGCAGGTCGAACCGGACCGGGAGAAGGGCCTGGCGGTGACGGTGGTCCGTCGGCGGGTGCTCGGGTTCGGTCGTCGGCCCGTCACCCGATTGGGCCGTGCGGTCGAATTCGGCTTGCTGCCCGGCACGAGTATCGTCTCGGACGGCGTCCGGCATCCGCGCGCGGTCAATCGTTGGGTGTTCTACAAGCACACCGAGCCGCTGCGCCTGGTCCGCGGCGGCTATTGACCTGTGGTTGCCCGAAGCGCATGCGACTCGTTGCGGACCGTGGCGGATCACATGGTGAACTGCGCGGCCGCCGCGGCATCTACTTGTCGGTAGGACTGCGCCGCCCGATCCACCGCGTCGGCCAGCGCACGGAGCGCGTGCTGTCGATCGGCCGCCGCCACGGCCCACCGCGCCTTCAGGGACGAATAGGCGTGCAGCGCCTCAGAACTCATCTCTGCTGTGGTGGCCACAACGGCTTCCAGATCGGCAAGGTGCGACTCGATGCGGCGCCAGGTGGCCACCAGGCCCTCGTGGCCGGCGCTCATCGCTCCGTAGCTGAGGCGGATCATGGTCATGACATCACCGCCGGCACCGTCTCGGCGATTGCCTGCTCCGCCTGGTCGAAGGATCGGCCGGCTGCCGCCAGGCCCGTACCGTGGCTGAGCAGGGCGTCCTTGAGGACCGTTGCCTGGTCGAGATAGCCGTGCATCGCGGCGACGAACCGCGGCGCCGCGACGCTGGACTGCCATCCGGAACCGATCGAGTCCAAGAGATCCCGCATGTGCGCGATCTCGCGGTTCAGGCTGTCTCCCACGCGCTCCACCCCCGTTGCCGCGGCAGCGATCTGCGTGGTTGTGACGTCGAACCCTTCCATAGCGCCTCCAACACTCGGGGATCTGCGCCCTTGCCCTGCCCTGCCCTGCCCTGCCCGTCCACCGCCGCCCGGTCGGGCAGGCGCTGCCCACGATGCCCGCAGCCCCACCGAAGCGCGAGCCGCCCCGAACCGCTGTGGATGAAATTCGAACAGGGGGACAACCTGTCGACGAGCCGGGGTTGCGGACCGCAGCACGGCGCGGCCAACTGTGTCCGGGGCGTTGCCTGCCCCGCTGCGCCCCGGCCGGGATGCGCTGGAACACTGGTAACGATGCGCTCGGCCGCCGGCCGTGGCCGAGCGTGGCTTGATCGCCCACGTCATCACCAGGAGGCCCAGCGGTGTCAGCCCGACTGTCCGACCTTTCGCCGGAACAACTGGCCGGATATCTCGCGGCGCAACGGGTTGCCTACGAGAAGCTCCGCGCCCAGGGGCTGGCGCTGGACCTCACGCGGGGCAAGCCGTCGAGCGCGCAACTGGACCTGTCGAATGCCTTGCTGCACCTGCCGGAGGGCCACCGGGCCGCGGACGGCACGGACGTCCGCAACTACGGGGGGCTTGCGGGGCTACCGGACCTGCGGGCGATCTTCGGCGAATTGCTGGGGGTGGACACCGCCCAGATCATCGCCGGTGGAAACTCCAGCCTCACGATGATGGGCGAGGCGCTGACGTACTGCATGCTGCACGGCGCGGTGGACTCCGAGAAGCCGTGGAGCGCCGCGGATGGGATTGCGTTCGTGTGTCCGGTTCCCGGATACGATCGGCACTTCGCGCTGCTGGAGTCGCTCGGAATCAAGATGATCCCCGTCCCGATGACGGACGACGGCCCCGACCCGGAGGCCACCGCCGCGATCGTGCGTGACGATCCCAGCGTTCGGGGCATGTGGATCGTCCCGACGTACGCCAACCCGTCCGGATCGGTGTGCACGCAGGAGGTCGCGGACCGGCTCACCGCGATGCCCACGGCGGCACCGGATTTCAAGATCTTCTGGGACAATGCGTACGCGCTGCACCATCTCTCGGAGGTGGAGACCAAGAGCGCCGACGTGCTTTCGCTGGCCTCCGTTGCCGGGAATCCTCACCGCCCGATCGTGTTCGCCTCCACCTCCAAGATCACCTTCGCAGGTGCCGGGGTGGGGTTCCTGGCCGGATCGCTCGAGACGATTGCCTGGTATCTGGGGCACCTGGGCGATCGGAGCATCGGACCGGACAAGGTGAACCAGTTGCGACACGCGCAGTTCTTCGGTGACGCGGAGGGTGTGCGCCGGCACATGCGGCGACACCGGGAGATCGTCGCGCCGAAGTTCGCCGAGGTGGAGCGAATCCTGACCGAAGAGCTTGCGGGATTGGGCGTTGCCCGCTGGACCCGGCCGAGCGGCGGCTACTTCGTGAGCCTGGACGTGACGGACCACACGGCGTCCCGGGTGGTGTCGTTGGCCAAACAGGCCGGCATCGCCCTCACCCCGGCCGGCTCGTCGTTCCCGTATCGCCGCGATCCGGCCGACGCGAACATCCGATTGGCTCCGACCATGCCGCCGCTGGAAGAGGTTTCCGCGGCGATGCGCGGAGTTGCCACTTGCGTCAAGTTGGCTGCCGCGGAAAGGCTCGCCGCACCAGGGGAATGACGAGCCTTCGTTTCGATCACGGCTTGGTCCGCGCGGTGACGAGCTACCGACCGGACCCGGATACAGAGAGGCCCGGACCGGCATGGTCCGGGCCTCTCGGAGCACCGTCCGCACGCGGGCGTCGCGCACGGACGGGCGTCTGTGCCGGTTCCTGGAACTGCACCGGCTCTACTGTGTCCATCGCCACAATAGGGCGGGGCGTAACAAGTTTTCGCTGGATTTTGACCAATCGTTATAACCGACGCCGATGTTGATGCCGGTACGTGATCTCGGCGTGATCTGTCCGGTTCGGCCGGGGACGCGCGTTCCCGGGAGTTGCCGGGCGCAGTTGCTCGCGCCGGGGCGGTCCGCTCGAACGCAGCCGCCTCGCGGCGCCTGGTAGATGCTGTGCGACGCGGCTACTTCTTGGCCTCGCCCTCCCAGGCAGCCTTCCAGGTGAGCGGCCCGATCCCCGACTCGTTGATGCCGTTGCGGCGCTGCAGATCCAGCACCGACGCCCTGGTGACCTCGCCGTAGTAGGCCGAACCCATCAGGTCGTAACCGCGGGATGCCAATTGCTTTTGGAAGCATTGAATTTCCAGAGCCGTTTCGCCGTAGACGAACGTCTTGCCCGGCCACGGCGGAGCCGTCTTCTCCCCGACGTGGCAGGACTTGTTCGTCTGCGGTTTGTACACGGCGTCCGGATCGGTGCCGGTGCTCCCCGAACTGCCGGTGGTTCCGGGGGTGTAGGTTCCCCATGCCGCTGCCCAGGTCTTCGGACCGATGAAGCCGACCACGTTCAGGCCGGCCTTCTTCTGGATGTCCAACGCGGCCTTTTCCGTCTGCGGCCCGAAATAGCCGGTCGCGATGAGCCCATAACCTTGCTTGGCCATCTGCGCCTGCCAGATCTTGAGGTCGTCGGAAAAGTCGCCCTGGAAGTACTGGCGCCCCGGCCATTCCGGCGCGTCGGTGGCCGGAGTGAACGAGCCGGGCGTCGGCGTCGTCGGTGCCGGCTCGTTCCAATTGCTCGGCGGGGGCGGTATGACCTTGCTCCTCGCGTCGCTGTCCTCGTGCAGGCCGACCAGGGTCGCGCAGGTCCACGGCTGCCAGCCCCGCATGCGGTACAGGACCAGGGCCCGGTAATCCTGCTCGGCCGGGCTGGCGTCGCTCGGCAGGCCCGTTCCGCCGACGGACTTCCAGGTGCCGAGGCTGAATTGGTAGGCACCGTAGTAGTTGTTGCCGGTATTGATGTCGTACCGGTTGCCCGATTCGCACTTGCGCAGTTGGTACCAGGCGTTGGCCGACGGGTCGGCCGCGGCGGTGCCGGTAGCCGTGAGGGTCAGGGAGGCGGACAACAACGACGCTGCGACAGCTACGGCCAACATCCGTGCGAAGCGGCGCATGGCCGTCCTCTCATCGGTCGCCTGGGCGTGGGCTCCGTCATCCGCGGTCATCCGCGGTCATCCGCGGCCATCCGCGGTCATCCGCGCTTGGGCGGCGCCCCCCAGCGCCACCGCGACCTCGCCATGCCCCGGATCTCGATGTCGCAACCCCTTGAGCCGGCACCGACGATCCGTGTCCTCGCTCGACCATCCGTCTGCTGCCCGTCCCCCGGTGGCGCGAAGCGAGGGGTCGCGACCACCGACAGGATCGCCGATGGCCGGCGATCGATACGTAGCGTAGTTCATCGGTCACAGAAGTCACAAGTACCCCAGCAAACACACTATGCACGGAAATAACCGTCGGAATCACCACGACACGCCGAACCGCGTGGAGAATCACACGATTGTGATTCTCCAGGTAGCGGCAGCCTGCGGTGGATCGCGTAGGTTGCGCAGGGCGGTCTGTATCGAAGGGAGGCGCGGTGACCCGTCGCGGTTGGGCGTTGTTCGCCGCGCTGAGCCTGCTCTGGGGCATCCCCTACCTGATGATCCGGGTGGCGGTTGCCGAGTTCGATCCGGTGGTCGTCGCCTTCGGGCGCACCCTGCTGGGTGGCCTCCTGCTGCTTCCGATCGCATTGGTCCGGCGGCAGTTGGCAGCCGTGTTTCGCAGGTGGCGGCATTTGCTGCTGTACACGTTGGTGGAGATCGTTGGACCGTGGTGGCTGCTCGGGTATGCCGAGACCCGGCTGGACAGTTCGACCGCCGGGTTGCTCATCGCCATGGTGCCGCTGCTGACCGCGGCGCTGCTGGTCATCACCAGGCAGGACAGGTTCGGCATGCGCCGGGCCATCGGGCTGGGGATCGGCTTCGCAGGGGTGGCGGCGCTGGTCGGCATCGACCTCGACCTGCACGACCTCGGTGCGGTGTTCGCCGCGATCGGCACCGTCATCGGCTATTCGTTCGGCGCCTACATGATGGCCCACCTGCTCGGCGACCTGCCGCCGCTGGGCGTCGTCACCTCCTCCCTGCTGCTTTCCGCAACGATCTACCTGCCGTTCGCAATATGGCTGCGCCCTGATCATCTGACCGCGTCGGCGACCTGGTCGGTTGCCGGCCTGGCGGTGTTGTCGACGGCGCTGGGATTCCTGTGCATGTTCTTGCTGATCGCCGAGGCAGGAGCTGCACGTGCGACCGTCGTCACCTACATCAACCCGGCGGTCGCGATCGCGCTCGGCGTCGTGGTACTGGGCGAACCGTTCACCGTCGGCGTGGCGATCGGGTTCCCGCTGGTGATCATCGGGGCCGTTCTGGCCACCTCGCGTTCGGCACCGATGTTCCGCTCCACGCCCAGGACTCGGCCGGTGCGAGGGAGCGGCCGGATCAGCGCCCCCGGTGCCGCACCCGAAACGGCCGTAAGCCAGGTGACGATGTCGAACAGCGGCTCCCGGCCGGCGGGCGGCGGTTCGGCGGGTCAGACGCGAGTCGATGCGGTTCCCGCGGCGACCAGCGCCCGGCGGCTCAGCACCCGGGCGAGGTGGCGCCGGTAGTCCTTCTCGGCGTGCATGTCCGCAGCCGGGTCGGTGCCCGCGTCCGCGAGTTCCGCTGCGGCAGCGGCGTCCCCGCCGGTTGCCAACGCATCCTCGGCCGCGCTCGCGCGCACCGGGGTCGGCCCCATCCCGGCGAGCGCGATCCTGGTGCCGGCCACCGCCACCGCCACGATCGCCCAGTCGCCGGCCCGGCGCACGAACTTGGAATAGGCGTGACGCTCCCGGCCGGTCGCCGGAATCCTGATCTCGGTGAGCATCTCGTCCTCGGCGAGGTCGGTGGTGAAATAGCCGGAGAAGAAGTTCGCGGCAGGTATCAGGCGCCGCCCGGACGGCCCCTGGATCACCAGATCCGCATCCAGCGCCAGCACCGCCGCCGGCAGGTCGGCCGCCGGGTCGGCGTGCACCAGGGATCCGCCGATGGTGCCGCGATGGCGGACCTGCGGATCGCCGACGTGCGCCGCCACCGTGGAGAGCAGCCCAACGGATTGGCGCACGACGTCGGAGGTGACGAGGTCCGCGTGCCGGGTCAGCGCTCCGATCGTTACGACATCGCCGTCCCGGCGGATGTAGCGAAGCCCGTTCAGGTGCCCGATGTCGATGAGCAGCGCAGGTGCGGCAAAGCGCAAGCCCAGCAGCGGCAGCAACGAGTGCCCGCCGGCCAGCAGCTTTGCCTCGGCGCCGTGTTCGGCGAGCAGGGCGAGCGCATGCTCGGCCGAGGAGGCCCGGATGTAGTCAAAGGGCGCCGGAATCATGGCGTTTCGCGGTTCTGCGCCAGGTCGTCGCCGCTGCTTCCCGGGCCGTTGCCGCCGGCCGGGCCCGGTTGATCGCTGCCGTCGCCGCCGGTGCCATTGCGTGCGGCGGCCAGCACCGCGCGCACGATGTTGTGATAGCCGGTGCAGCGGCACAGGTTCCCCTCCAGCCCGCGGCGCACCTGCGCCGGTGTGGGTGACGGGTTCTCGGCCAGCAGCGCCACGGCCGCAAGCACCATGCCGGGGGTGCAGAAACCGCACTGCAAACCGTGTTCGGCGCGAAACGCGGCCTGCACCGGGTGCAACGTGCCATCAGGCGCGGCCAGGCCCTCGAGCGTCGTCACCTCCGAACCCGAGGCTTGCGCCGCCAGTACCGTGCAGGACTTCACCGATTCGCCGTCGAGCAGCACCGTGCACGCCCCGCACGAGGTGGTGTCGCAGCCGACGTTGGCGGCGCGCAGGCCGCGCACGTCCCGCAGATAGTGCACCAGAAGCAGGCGCGGCTGCACCTCGTCCGCACGCGAGACGCCGTTGACGGTGATCGAGACGCGCATCACGGCGCTCCCCGTGCGCCGGCGGCGGCGATGGCGCGCCAAACCCGTTGCGGGGTGGCCGGCATGTCGATATGCCGCACTCCGAGGTGGGAAAGCGCGTCGACGACGGCGTTCTGCACCGCAGGAGTGGCGCCGATGGTGGCCGACTCGCCGATTCCCTTGGCCCCCAACGGGTTGTAATTGGTCGGGGTTTCCATCGGCACCAGTTCGAAGTCCGGCAGATCGGGTGCCGCAAGGATGCCGTATGTCGCGAGGCTCGCGGTCAACGGGGTGCCGCCCTCGTCGAAGACGACCTCTTCGGTCAGTGCCTGCGCGGCGCCCTGCGCGAGGCCGCCGTGCCGCTGTCCCTCGGCCAGCAGCGGGTTGAGGATGGTGCCCGAATCGTCGACCGCGACGAGCCGCTGCAGCGTCACCTTGCCTGTTGCGGTGTCCACCTCGACGAGCGCCAGGTGCGCGCCGAACGGGAAGGTGGCACCGGGGGCGGTGAACACCGCGTGCGCCGACAGTTGTTCGTGCGCCGCGATCTCGGCGAACGAGAGGAACTTGTCGGGGATGCCGGCTACGGCAAGACCGGCACGCTCGCGATCCACCGTGAGGTCCGCCGGGTCGACCTCCAGCAGTGCCGAGGCACGCCCCTTGGCGAGTTCGATGAGGTCGAGCGCGGCGGCCCGGACCGCGACCCCGCCCTGCTGCAGGCTGCGCGACCCGCCGGTGCCATTGCCCCGCGGGATCAGGTCCGTGTCGCCCCACCGTAGCCGGATCCGCTCCACCGGGACTCCGAGTTCCTCGCTGGCCAGCATCGCCCAGGCCGTGGCGTGGCCCTGCCCGTGCGGCGAGGTTCCGGTGAGGATGGTGACGGTGCCGTTGCGATGCACCTCGACGGCGGCGTTCTCGTTGGGTGGGCCGGATTCGTCGCCGCCCCCGGTGATCTCGACATACACCGACAGGCCGATGCCCAGGGCTCGTTCGTCGCCGTGTCGCCGCCGTTCGGCCTGTGCCCGGCGCAACGCCGGATAGTCCGCCGCGCGAAGCACGTTGTCCAACGCGGCCGGGTAGTCGCCGGAGTCGTAGCGCGCGCCCATCGCGGTGATGTGCGGACTGCTGAAGGCCGGCAGCAGGTTCCGCCTACGGACTTCGGCGGGATCCAGGCCCGTCTCGGCCGCGAACAGGTCGACTGCTCGTTCCAACGCGGCGGTCGCCTCCGGCCGTCCGGCGCCGCGGAAGGCGGCGATGGGGGTCGTGGTGGTGACGACGCTGCGGGTATGCGCCTCGACCTTGGCGAAGGCGTACACGCCGGGCGCCATGAGCGCCGTCAGGGACGGCAGCAGCGCGCCGATGCGGGGATAGGCGCCGCAGTCCTGCAGGATCTCGAGGCGGTAGGCGAGCATGGTGCCCTCGCGGGTGCCGCCGATCGTCACGTGCTGGACCTGGCCCCGGCCATGCGTCATCGCCATCATGTTCTCCGACCGGGTCTCGGCCCAGCGGATCGGCCGGCCCACGGCTCGGGCCGCGGCGGCGATCGCGACGTGATCCGGATCGGCCCCGGCCTTGGCACCGAAGGCGCCGCCGACGTCGGGGGTGATGACGTGCACCCGGTCGCTTGCGACTCCCAGGGCTTCGGCCAGTTCGGCCTTGGCCAACTGCGCCCCCTGATTGGGTAGCCAGATGGTCAGCCGCGGGCCGGTACCGCCGGTACCGCCGCCGGCCTGCTCGCCACGGGTGCCGTTTCCACCGGCCCGCTCACGGCCGGCCTGCTCACCGCCGGCCCGGCGCGTGCCGGGCACGGAATTCTCGTCACCGCCGGCTGATTCGGCACCACCGCCCGGATTGCCGTGAGCGCCGGGATTCTCGTCATCGCCACCCCACACCGCCGCCGCCGCCCGGCATTCCAGCGGCGCAGGGGCAACCCGGCGGTTGACGATCCGTGCGGTCACCACCACGTCGCAGCCGGCCAGCAGGTCCGGGCCCTGCTCGGTCCCCTTCCGGCGCACCGTGTTGCTCCCGGCTTCCGGGAACAGCAGCACCTCGTCGCGCACCGCCGCCTCCACGTCGACGACGGCGGGCAGCACTTCGTAGTCCACGTCGACCAGTTCGGCCGCGTCGACCGCTTCAGCGCGGGTGGTGGCCAGCACCACCGCGAGTGCCTGGCCCACGTAGCGCACCGTATCCGTGGCCAGTACCGGCTCGACGATGCGGCTGCCGAATCGGGCGCGCGGCACCGGTAAACCCAGATCGGCCGCGGTGAGAACCGCCGTCACGCCAGGGCTTTTCAACGCCTCACCGCCGTCGACGCGGCGAATATGGGCGTGCGCCACCGGCGAACGGACGAAGACAGCATGCAACGCGCCGAAAAGCCGCGGGTCGTCGAGGTCTTCGGTGTACACCGCCCCGCTCGTCAGGAACTGCGGATCCTCCACCCGCAGCACCCGGGTGCCGAGAATGCTCACCGGCGTGCCCGTTTCGCGAGCGCATCGCGGGGCGGCGGCACATCAGGCCCCGGGAGACGTCCCTGCCGAGCCCAGCGCTTCGCAGGCCTGCACCACCCGCGCGGCCATGCCCGTCTCGGCAGCCTTGAGGTACGACCGGGGGTCGTAGGCCTTCTTGTTGCCGACCTCGCCGTCGATCTTCAGCACGCCGTCGTAATTGCTGAACATGTGACTCACGATGGGTCGGGTGAAGGCGTACTGGGTGTCGGTGTCCACGTTCATCTTCACCACGCCGTAGGAAACCGCCTCGGCGATTTCTTCGGGCGCGGATCCGGACCCGCCGTGAAAGACCAGCGCGAACGGTTTGGAGCCGGCGGGCAGGCCGAGTTTCGCGGCGACCGCATCCTGGCCGGCCCGCAGGATCTCCGGCCGCAGCTTGACGTTGCCGGGCTTGTACACACCATGAACATTGCCGAACGTGGCCGCCACGATGTAATCGTCACCCTGCGGATCCCCGAGGGCGTCCAGGGTCGCCAGGAAGTCGTCGGGGGTGGTGTAGAGCTTCTCGTTGATCTCCCCGACGACGCCATCCTCCTCGCCGCCGACGACGCCGACCTCGATCTCGAGGATGATCTTGGCCGCCTTGGCCAGCGGCAGCAGTTCCTTGGCGATCTGCAGATTCTCGTGCAGCGGAACCGCCGAACCGTCCCACATGTGGGAGCCGAACAGCGGGTCCCGACCGGCTCTGACCCGTTCGGCCGAGATCGCGAGCAGCGGCCGGACATATCCGTCGAGCTTGTCCTTCGGGCAATGGTCGGTGTGCAGGGCCACGGTGATGCCGTACTTCGACGCAACCACGTGCGCGAACTCGGCGAGCGCGACGGCCCCGGTGACCATGTCCTTGACCCCGGTGCCGGAGGCGAACTCCGCGCCCCCGGTGGAGAACTGGATGATCCCGTCGCTGCCGGCGTCGGCGAAGCCCTTGATGGCTGCGTTGACGGTCTCCGAAGAGGTGACGTTGATCGCGGGATAGGCGAAGCCGCCGGCCTTGGCGCGCTCGAGCATCGCGGCGTAGACCTCGGGGGTGGCAATCGGCATGAGAAACTCGTCCCTTTCGAACTCGAGGGCGGTCGGTGGGCGCGGTGAAGCCCGCAGGGTCAAGTATCCCGCAGATCAGGGCGGATCGGCCTTCAGGGCTCCGCGAGATGGTAAGCACGTGACAGGATCTACCAACGCGATCGAAGGGGAGCCATGGCCGACGGGGTGACGCGGCGCCAGGAGCGTCCCGAGGAATCCATCGTCGAACGCACCCTGGGCACCTTGGCCTCGCTGAATCCGGTGTATCGCAGCGCGGTCGCCGGCGTGGTGGCAGAGTCGGGGGCGGGATCGGCATCGGGCGCGCCGGGGCAGTCCGGACCGGCGTCAGCCGAGCCGGCGTCGGATGCCCCGATCACCATCGATGACGTGTACCGGTCGCATCGGATGGCCATGGTACGGCTGGCGATCCTGTTGGTGGACGACGTGGCCAGCGCGGAGGACGTGGTGCAGGAGGCGTTCGCCGGTCTGTACCGACACTGGGCCAGGCTGCGCGACCGGGCGGCGGCGGTCGGCTACCTGCGCACGGCGGTGGTGAACGGATCGAGATCCATGTTGCGGCGCCGCCGCACGGCCCGGGCGTACGTGCCACCGGACACCGGCACGGCGCGCTCCGCCGAGTCGCTGGCGATGATGTCCGCCGAACACCGCGCGGTGGTGGCGGCGCTGGGCGCGCTTCCCGACCGGCAGCGGGAGGTGCTGGTGCTGCGGTATTACGGCGGGCTCTCGGAGGCGGAGATCGCGGAGGCGACCGGCTTGTCCAAGGGAACCGTGAAGTCGACGGCCAGCCGGGCGATCGCGAAACTGACCGTCGCGATGCAGGAGCAGCAGTGAAACGGGCAGGAGTAGAGCGGGCACAGCGGTGAAGCGGGCACAGCGGTGAAGCGGGCACAGCGGTAAAGCGGGCACAGCAGTAAAGCCGGCACAGATGAAGCAGGAGCAGCGATGAAGCCTTCGGCGGCGGTATGACCACGCACAACCCCCGGCAGGGCGGCGATCCGGAGATCGTGATCCGCCAGGCCATGCGCGCGATGGCGGGCGGGCGGCGCGGCGAGCAACCGGCACCATCGCTGTGGCCGGCCGGCCGGCGACGGTTCACGGTGACGCAGGTCCTGCTCATGGCGGCGATCGCCGGAGTGGTCGTAGGGATGGCCGCCGGCTTGGCAATGCTGCTGCTTTGAGCGAGAACAGCGATGCCGTTGCCGGGATGGTCCGAGCGGATCCCAGGGCGAACCGGCCGCTCGCCCGGCGGCGTGGAACTCCGGACGGTTCGCTGCCGACGACGCCGTCGAGGTACCGGCGCTGATGGCGAACCGTCCGGGTTCCGGCGAGAACTCCGCGCGTGGCGTGGGGCGCAGCGTTCGGCCACTTGCCGCGCTGACCACCGGACATCTGCTCAGTGACGGTGCGGCCAACTTCCTGCCGGGTGTGCTTCCGGCCGTGCTGGTCGTCCTCGGACTGCCCGTGAGCATGGCCGGGGCGCTCATCGCCGCGCTGAGTATCGGCCAGGTGTTGCAGCCCGTGGTCGGTTGGATCGCGGACCGGGTCGGTGGTCGGCTGCTTCCTCCGCTCGGTCTGCTCCTGACCTCCGTCGGCGGCGGATTGATCGGCGTAGCGCCCAACATCGTCGTGCTCTTCGCGCTGCTGTTCGCGATCGGCGTCGGCTCGTCGCTCTTCCACCCGTTGGCGCTGGCCAGCATTCGGCGGATGTCCGGCCGGCGTATCGGGCTCTACATCTCGGTCTTTCTGGTCGGCGGAGAACTCGGCCGCGGCCTGTGGCCGACGATCGCCAGCCTCATCGTTGTGCACCTGGGCCTTACTTGGTTGTGGATCGTCGCAGTTCCGGGCGTTCTCTGGCTGCCGTTGCTGTACCGGTGGATGCCGTGGCTGCCAGCCGCGCCCGTGGACCGCGCGCCCATCCGCTGGGGGCAGCACTGGTCGCCGGTCGCGCTGCTCATCGCCTTCCGCTGCATGCAAGGATTTATCGTCCTCGCAGTGTCCGCGTTCATCCCGATCCTGTGGCACCTGCGCGGGGAATCGCTCGTCACCGGGGCAGCGGTGATCACCACGGTCATCACGGTGGGGGTTCTCGGCAACCTGCTCGGCGGGCAACTGGCGGACCGCATCGGGCGCCGACCGGTGCTGCTGACCTCTGCGCTGGCCGCCGCCGCGTTGGTGGTCCCGCTGGCGCACGTGCCGGGGTGGTGGATATTTCCGCTGGCGGCGGCGCTCGGTATGGCGCTGTTCCTGCCTTCGCCGTCGGCGATCCTGATCGGACAGGACATCTTCCCGAAGAATCGCTCGATGGGATCGGGGATCGCGCTCGGGCTGTCCAACGGGCTGGCCGCGATCGCGGTCATGGTCGCCGGCCTGTTCGTCACCGAACACAATGTGGAGCGCGTGTTCTGGGTGCTGGCCGGGCTTGCCCTGGTGGCGGCTGCGGTGGCAATGGCGTTTCCGGCCCGCTTGATGCGCGCGGCGGCGGGTTGATCGGGCGCCGCGCGCGCCAACTTCCGGCAGCGGGCCGTCGACGGGAAGACTCGCGGCTCACTGCGATCATGCCCATCGCGGCCCGCGGAAGTGCGGGCCGCGCTCGCCACGAGCGACGGATATTTCTCCGCAGCCGAGCGAAGCGCTGCGCGCACGGCTATTGCGTCGAGAACATCGATCCCGGGTTGAACAGCCCCGCCGGGTCCAGCGCCTTCTTGATCGCTCGGTGCACCGACAGCCCGACCGGGCCGATCTCCTTCGCAAGGTGCGCCTGCTTCATCCGGCCCACGCCGTGCTCGCCGGTGATCGTGCCGCCGAGGGTGCGACCCACGTCCAGCACCCGGTCGTAGGCGATCTGCGCTGCGGCAACCGCGGCCGGGTCCGAGCCGTCGTAGACCATCGTGGGATGCATGTTCCCGTCGCCGGCGTGGCCCACCACGGTGATCGTGACGCCGGTCTCGGCAGCGATCCTCTCGCACCCGGAGATCAGCGCGGCGATCTCGGTGCGCGGCACGCAGACGTCGTCGGTCAGCCAGGTTCCCAGTTCCTCCAGCGATGTCAGCACGTCTCGCCTGGCCTGCAGGAGCATGCGGCCCTCCTGAAGGTCGGTGGTGACGTAGCAGAATGTGGCGCCCGCCGAGTCGCACGCCCGCTGCAGCCGGATCATCTCCGCCTCGGCGGGCGGTCCGCCCAGATCGGACTGGCCGATCAGGATCGCAGCTGGTGTCTGGTCGTCCCCGAGCACCTTCGCGCCGGTGTGCGCCTCGACCGCCCGGATGCTCGCTGCGTCCATGATCTCCAGCAGGGACGGCACCAGCCCGTCGGCGATGGCCGCGGTCACCGCCGCGCCGGCCGCCTCCACCCGGTCGAACGCGGCCACCATGGTGCACGGCGCCTGCGGCTTGGGCCGCAGCGCGAGCGTCGCTTCGGTGATGATCCCCAAGGTGCCCTCGGATCCGACGATGAGCTTCGTCAGGTCGTAGCCGGCGACGCCCTTGACAGTGCGCCGGCCGGTGCGCAGCACCTCTCCCGAGGCGAGGACCACTTCCAGGCCCAGCACCGCATCGGTCGTGACGCCGTACTTCACGCAGCACAGCCCGCCGGCGTTCGTCGACAGGTTCCCACCGATCGAGCACCAGTCGTACGACGACGGATCCGGCGCGTAGAACAGGTCGCGCGCCTCGACGGCGGTGCGCAGGTCCTTGTTGATCACGCCGGGCTGCACCACCGCGAGCCGGTTGCCCTCGTCCAGTTCCAGGATCTTGTTCATCCTGGTCATCACGACCGTCACCGCGCCGTCGACGGCGTTGGCCGCGCCGGATAGGCCCGAACCAGCGCCCCGCGGCACGATCGCCACCCCGGCCGCGGCGCACGCCTTCACGACCGCAACCACCTCGGCCGTGCTGCCGGGCCGGACCACCGCCAACGCGGTGCCCGATGGCGCAAGCGGCATCATGTCCTTGCTGTACGCCCCGGTGACATCGGGGTCGGTCGCGACGTACTCCGCGCCGACCGCGGCGAGCAGGTTCTCGATGAGCGCTGCCTTTTCGATCGGCGCTGCCTTCTCGATGAGCGCTGCCTTTTCGACCGGGCGCAGATTCGGGTCGGTGACGAGGCCGGCCTGCGCACCGGAGTCGGGGCCCGATGGTGCGGCGGTGACGGGGCCCGCGGGTGCGGTGATCGGGCCGGCGCCGGCGTCGGTGACGATGACGTCCATGCCACGACGGTAGCCCCGACGCATCTGCCGGTCGACCTCATGGCGAGACCGACGCTGTTCGGCCGACGCGCGGCCGCCTCGCTCGGCCGACGATCAGGGAGCCACCGGCAGCCCCGCCGTTTCCGGCCGGTCGGCGGATGCCTACGGGCCGCCGCCGGTGCCCCGAACCCCGTCACCGTCGAAGCGCGGCGACACGGCACCCACCGCCGGTACGCTCGGATCTTGTGTTCCCCGTGCACCCGGCGCTGCTGCCCGGATGGCTCTCCCCGCCGACGCTGATCGACGCGATGGGTTCGTGGGCGGTGCTGGGCATCGCACTGATCATCTTCGCCGAATGCGGGGTCTTGCTCGGGTTCTTCCTGCCGGGCGACACCCTGCTGTTCGTGTCCGGATTGCTGATCGCATCCGCCGCGAACGGCGGTGACGGGATCCATATCAACCCGGTCTTGTTCATCGCGCTGGTGTCGGCCGCGGCGTTCATCGGCAACATGGTCGGCTACGCCATCGGCTGGAAGGTCGGCCCGCTGGTGTTCCACCGCAAGGACGCCAAGTTCCTCAAGCCCGAGTATGTGGACAAGTCGGCGCGGTTCTTTCATCGGTTCGGCGTGATCACGGTGATGCTGGCTCGATTTGTGCCGATCGTTCGCACCGTCGCCACCGTGATGGCCGGGGTATCGAAGATGAACGCGAAGCTGTTTGCGATCTACTCGGCGCTCGGCGGCGTGGTGTGGGTGGCCGTCGTGACGGTCGGCGGGTTCTACCTGGGACAGATCGCCTTCATCCGGGAGAACGTCGATCTCATCTTCATTCTCGCGGTCATTGCCGTGGTCCTCGCCTCGGTGGCGCCCGCGTTGTGGCACTGGCGCCAGCGGCGCGCGGCGCGGGTGGCCGGAGCCCTGGGAGCGGCTGGCTCGGCGACCGACGGGCACTGAGGCGCCCGCCCGGCGGTCCCGGCACCTTTGGGTCGATCCTCGTCACCGCCATCCAGCGCACTGCTCGTCCGATCCGGCCAACGTGATGCCGAACCACGAAACGCCGTCGGTGCACAATGCCCCCGGGTGCTCGCTCACCAGCGAACTGACCTGGCTGTGCACGCCGTAAGCCGCCAGGCCCAGTAGCGCCGCAACCGCGACGACCAGCACTCGCGTCGCCGCTCGGTGCACTAGCGCAATGGCGACGGCGGTGAGCACGACGAGCCCGGCAATGCCCCACAGCAACCCGACTGCCAGTGCGCTCGCCGACACGGCGCAGCTCAGCGATCTGATGCGGGGGCAGGCGTCACTTGGTGCTGCACCAATCGCTCGGCATGGAGACGGTGATGCCGAAGAACGACGGAAGGTGTTCGTTCGCGGTGGTGCATGTTTGGCCCTTGAGATCCTCGGCCGCGCTGGTGATCTTGTCGCGCTGCTGCCAGCAGAAGAACACCAACACTGCCGCCAGGACCAGACTGATGATCTTGCCGATGACCTTCTTGATCACGATGGCGAGCAGGATCCCGATCACGGCGATCGCGATCAGCGCCCAGAGCGCGGCGGTCTTGATGGTGTTCAGGTCCACAGCGGGCAATGTACCTGGCGACCCGGGCGCGCCGGCCCTCGCCGGACGTGGCGCTGCGTCGACGCTGTCCCAACCGTCGCGTGAAGCCCTCGAACAACGCATCAGAGCATCCTGACGAATTCGTCCTTCAGTCGGATCGACAAACTGGAGTAGCTAGCACTTGTGCTACAGTGTGGGCCGTGGAAACCGTTGGACTACGAGAACTGCGTCAGGACGCCTCCGAGCTGGTGCGGCGGGTAGAGGCCGGCGAGGAGTTCACGATCACGGTCGCGGGCCGTCCCAGCGCACGGTTGATCGCGGCAGACGCGCAACGGTGGCGAAGCTACGAGGCGGTGGCCGAGCTATTCGGCGGCCCGGAGGACACCACGTGGGAAGCAGACCGTGACCGCATCGACCAGGCGCTGCGTGACCCGTGGGCAGCGGCGTGAGGGCGATCCTCGACACCAGCGTCGTCATTGCGACCGATGTCGGGCGGCTGGACGGAGAGTTGGCCATCAGCTCGGCCACATTGGCCGAGCTGCATTTCGGGGTGCTCGTCGCCAAGGAGCCGAGCGTCCGCGCTGAGCGGCTGCGTCGCTTGTCGGTCCTGCAACGTCAGTTCGATGCCTTACCGGTAGACGACGCGGTAGCGGCGAGCTACGGACAACTTGCAGCGGCGGTGGCAGATGCAGGACGCCAGCCGCGCGCGCGGACGATGGACTTGCTCGTCGCAGCCACCGCGCACGCCCACTCCGCTCGCGTATACACGCGGAACGCGGGTGACTTCGTCGGCGCGGATACGCTCGTGGAGATCGTTTCCGTCTAGACAACCGTGCCTTGCTGCATTTCTTCCTGCGCTCGCCGATCCCTCGCGCCACGCAACTGCCGCGTCCGACATTCCTTCCGCCGGATTGACAAGCTGATGCCTACCCGGTATAGATACGCGGTATGTCTATCAAGTTCGGCCTGCTCGCCCTGCTTTCCGAGGGTGACGCCTACGGCTACGTGCTCCGCTCCCGTTTCGAAGATCGCACCGGCGGCGTGTGGCCGCTGAACATCGGGCAGGTGTACACGACCCTGACACGACTGGAGCGCGACGGGCTGGTCAGCAGCGCCGGGACCGACGGCGACGGTCGGGTGATGTACGCCCTGACAGATGCCGGGCGCGCGGAACTGTCGACGTGGTGGTCGGTTCCGGTAGCGCGCGGGGATCGACCGCGCGACGAGTTGGCGATCAAGATCGCGCTGGCGGTGACGACGCCCGGAGTGGATGCGGCCGCGGTGCTGCAGGCGCAGCGCAGCGCCACCATGCGATCGCTGCAGGATCTGACCCGGCTCAAGCGGCACGGCGCCGGTAGGGCGTCCGGGGGCCGGGAAACCGGCGGTGACGATGGCGGCGCCGAACTGTCGTGGCAGTTGGTGCTGGAATCCATGGTGTTCGCCGCGGAGGCGGAGGTCCGCTGGTTGGACTACTGCGAGACGTCGCTGGTGCGGGCCGCTACTGGCAAGGCCACCGCGAGCGTCGCGACGGCCGCGGCCGGCGCGACTTCCGGCGCGACCGTTGCCCGGTCCGGCGCTATGGGCGGGATACCGCCGCAGAGCCCGGCCACGCCGGAACCGACGGCGACAAGGCCCTGTGACGAGGCCGCCGCGGATCGGCGGGTGCGGTCGTGACGGCGGGCCGGGTGATGGTCGACCCAGAGGCCCCGCGCACACCGAGCGAGGCGGCGCGCCGGCACCGGGTGCTGGCGTGCTCGCGCGTGGGCCGCGTGCATGGCCGCGGGCCGGCCGCCGTCACGGCGCTAGACGGCGTGGACCTTCAGGTGACGGCCGGCGACTTCGTGGCGGTGATGGGACCTTCCGGTTCCGGAAAGTCGACGCTACTGCACCTTTCGGGTGGGCTGGACGCGCCGACATCCGGCACGGTGATGGTGGAAGGGCAGGATCTGGGCTCGCTGAGTGCCGCCGAACGGGCCGCGCTGCGCCGCCGGCACATCGGGTATGTGTTCCAGGATTTCAACCTGATCCCGACCCTCACCGCGGCCGAGAATGTCGCATTGCCAAGGGAACTGGATGGTACCCGGCGCGGCCGGGCGCGGGTTGAGGCGTTGGCGGCGCTGCGCGAGATCGGTCTGGCCGAGGCGGCCGACCGCTTCCCGGACGCACTCTCGGGTGGTCAGCAGCAGCGGGTGGCGATCGCCCGGGCGCTGGTCGGCGACCGTCGACTGGTGCTCGCCGACGAGCCGACCGGCGCCCTGGACTCCGCGACCGGGGAGTCGGTGATGACGTTGCTGCGAGCCCGCGCGGATGCCGGCGCCGCGGTAGTTCTGGTGACGCACGAGGCGCGGTACGCCGCCTGGGCGGATCGGGTGATCTTCCTGCGCGACGGGCGCCTCGTGGACACCGCGGGCGCCGACCGCCCAGACGATCTGCTGCCTGGCAAAAGCGACGCCCGGCGATGACCGGCCTGCGCACAGCGCTGCGCATCGCCCGGCGAGATGCGGTGCGGCACAAGGGCCGCTCTCTGCTGGTGGCGTCCCTGATCGCCCTGCCGGTACTGGCGGCGGTTGCCGGAGACATCGTCATCCGATCCGGTATCGCAACCGACGCGGAGAAGGTGCAGGCGCAATTGGCCGGCGCCGACGCGTGGATCATGGCGCCCGAAGGCGTGGCGGACTTCTCGCAGCAGTGGTCCTTCTACGGATCCCCAGCGGTGACGGGACAGGGCGTGATCACCCGGGACGGGCGACGGGAGATCGTCCCCGTGACGGCGTTCCCGGCCCGCCCGGCAGCGGAGATCCTGCCGCTGCTCCCCGCCGGATCACAGCTCACCCCATGGCGGCACGTCGCCGCGATTCCGGTGAAAACACCGTCCGGCGCGTACATCTCGGCCGCGGCCGACCTGCTGGACATCACCTCGCCGGCCGCCGGCGACCGATACACCGTGGTCTCCGGATCCGCGCCCGCCGGCGCCGGCCAGCTCGCGCTCACCGAGCATCTCGCGCAGCGCCTGGATCTGCAGGTGGGAGACACCATCGTCGCCGGTGCGCCCGCGCACCCGAGCACCGTCACCGCCGTCGTGCACGCAGCGGCGACCGGCGAAAGCGCGGTCCCGCCAGACCGATTCGATGCGGTCGTCGGCCTACCCGGCACGCTGAGTTACGTTCCGGACCCGTTTGACGGCCCGCGATACCTCCTCACCAGTCCGGTGCCGATCACGCTGGAGATGATCAATACCCTCAACGGGGACGGCATCGGGGTGTACTCCCGCACGGCTGCGCTGCAGATGTCCGCACAGGCGTCGTCGGATCCCAACGTGCCCATGTTCCTCGCCCTGGCCGGGGTGTCCATCGGCGTGGTGATGGCGCTGCTTCAGGTCGTGTTCCTGGCCGGCCCGGCGTTCGCCATCGGCGCCCGCCGGATGCGCCGCCAATTCGGGCAACTGGTCGCGAACGGCGCCACCGGCAGGCATCTGCGAACCGTGGTGCTGGCCGGCGGCGCTGTGCTCGGCGCGACCGGTGCGATCGCGGGGCTGCTTGCGGGCGTGGGTCTGGGTGTGGCACTGCGATGGCTGTTCCTGGCCTGGATACCCGATTATCAGTCCGTCGGGGTGCATCTGCATGCCGCGGAGTTGGTGGGGATCGCTGCGCTCGGACTCGGCACCGCCCTGCTGGCGGCGCTGGCCCCCGCCATCCGCGCCGGCAGGGCGACGCCGCTGTCGCTGCTCAACCGGCAACCGTCGACGGTCCGCCCGATCAAGTGGTGGTCGTTGGCCGGGGTCATCCTTGCCGCCACCGGGATCGTCGTCACCGTCGTGATGGCCACCGGCAGCGTGCCCGAAGGCGCGATCGGGCCGAGCATCCGAAACCGCGGGATCGGTCTGGCCATCGGCGCCGTCGTGGTCGAGATTGGGTTGCTCCTCGCCATTCCGTTGTTGGTGCGGTGGCTTTCGCGGGTCGGCGGACGGCTCCCGCTCTCCGGCCGGTTGGCGTTGCGGGACGCTGATCGGCACCGCAGCCGCACCGCGCCGGGGGTCGCCGCCGTGACCGCGGGTTGCACGCTCGCGATGCTGGCCGCCGTGATGTATTCCAGCAGCGGAGCGGGCGCCCAGCAGCACTACCTTGCGGGTCTGCCGCTGGGTGATGTGAACGTTGTATTCGACCAGCCGAACGGCGATACCGCCGCTGGCACAGCGCCTCTCGGATCGATCGACGCAGCGGCCGCGCGGCGGGTGGTGCATGCGCAGTGGCCCGATGCCCGGACCGTCCCGTACGACGTGGTAGACGCCGGTCAGCACAACGACCAAGTGCTCACCGCCGACGGTGAAGTCGAGGGGCGGTTTCATCAGCGGGGTTTGATCATCCCGCCGGAAAACCTGTGCCCGTACGCAGAACTGGGAACCAGCACCTTCCAACTGGTGCCGCAGGATCCGGCCATCTATACCGTAAACGACAACCCGCCTGCCCCCACCAGCGCGCACATCGGCACCGCAGCGACCGACTGGCGATGCTACGGCCGCAGCTACTCGACCCTGACCGAACGAGACGCTCACGTCCATCGCTGGGTGTCCGCCGTCATGGGCTATCAAAACGTCACGGTCCAGTTGCCCACCATCCTCGTCGGCGGTCCGGATCTGCGCCGGGAACTGACCGGCGTCGCCGATCCGGCAGCGGACGCGGCGCTGGCCGGTGGCGGCGCCGTTGCCATGGACCGCGTGTACCTGTCGCTGGACGGCACGATCAGCAGCGGGGTGGTGACCGGCGAACAGGGGCCCGACGGCCCGGTCGTCGGCGACACCCGCTCGGTCCCGGCGGTTCTGGGTGCGTGGTCGCCCACGCCGCTGGGCGTCATCCTCTCGCCGGCAGCCGCCCGGGCCCTCGGTTGGACGCCGCATCTTGGTGGGCTGACCGTCGACCCGGGTGTGGCTGTCGACCAGGCGCACGCCGACGATCTCGCGCTCGCCCTGGAAGCCGTCACCGGAACCGTCGCGAGAGCGACCCTGGAGCGCGGATCGATGCCGCGTATCGGGGATTCCACCCGCACGGCGATGACGGTTCTGCTGATCATCATCGCGTTCCTGATCGCCGGCACCATCATCGTCGTCACCGCGCTGGGATTGGCCGACTCCCGCACCGACCTCGCCACTCTGGCGGCGGTCGGCGCGGCGCCGCGAATCCGGCGCCTCGTGACCGGTTGGACGGCGGGATCCATGACGCTGCTGGGGTGCCTGCTCGGCGGCGTCGTCGGACTGGTGCCGGCGTGGGGGCTGTTGCGCACGATCCAGCTCGTCAGCGCGCCCTACGGCGACCCGATCGTCGTGCCGTGGGTCGCGCTGGTTCCGCTACTGGTGGCGGTGCCGCTGGTCGCGTTCGTTGTCGGCACGCTGCTGCTGCGGTCGAAGCTGCCGATCCCCGTCCGCCGCGAATAGCGGCTCAGCCCGAGGCGTCACCACGCCTGCGAGAGGTCCGCGTGCTGCCGGATCCAGGAGTGCATCGCGATCCCGGCCGCGACGCCCGCGTTGATCGACCGGGTCGAGCCGAACTGGGCGATGGAGACGGTCAGCGCTGCGGCGGAGCGCGCCTGCGGCGTCAGGCCAGTGGACTCGGAGCCGAACAGCAGCAGGCAATCTCGCGGAAGCGCGGTCGTCTCCAGCGGCGCGGCGCCGGGCAGGTTGTCGACCGCGACGACGACCAGGCTGGCGTCGCGCGCGAAGACGAGCAGGTCGGCGACCGCCGGGTGATGCAGCAGGTGCTGGTATCGGTCGGTCACCATCGCGCCGCGCCGGTTCCACCGGCGCCGCCCGACGATGTGCACCGCGGCGACGGCGAACGCGTTGGCGGTCCGCACCACGGTGCCGATATTGAGGTCGTGGCCGAAGTTCTCGATGGCGACATGCAGGCGGTGACGGCGCAGATCGAGGTCCGCCACGATCGCCTCGCGACGCCAGTACCGGTAGTGGTCCATGACGTTGCGGCGGTCGCCGTGCTCTAGCAGGTCCGGATCCAGACGCGGATCGTCGGGCCACGGCGGGGGATGGGGCCCGACGCCGGCCGGGGGCGTTACCGCGGACCATTCCGTGGGACCGGGCTCGACGCCATCCTCCGATCGGACGTCTGACGGGTCGTCCGCCTGCGCGCCCGGCCGGCCGCCCAGGAGCCGGCTTGGTTGCCCCTCGGTAGCGTCCGTAGAGACGCGGCCGGCCGGCCCGATTGTCGCTGGAGGTGGATTCGGCGCCGGTGACGGAGCGTCCGGCGGCGGCCCCGTCATCGCCGGTCGGGTCCCAAGTCGACGTCGGCCAGACCCAGGTCGGAAAGCCCCAACAGGCAACGGTATTGCAGGCCACGGGCCCGGATCGCTTGTGCCGCACCGGTATCCCGGTCGACGAGGGTCGCTACGCCAACGACGAACGCGCCGGCGGCGGTCGCCGCGTCGACCGCCTGCAGGACCGATCCGCCCGTTGTCGAGGTGTCCTCCACGACGAGCACCCGCCGCCCGGCGAGCGGCGGCCCTTCGATGCGCCTGGCCATGCCATGATCCTTGCTGGCCTTGCGGACCACGAACGCGTCGAGCGGGCGACCGGGCGCGTGCAACATGGCGCAGGCGACCGGGTCGGCGCCCAGGGTCAGCCCACCGACCGCGTCGAAGGACCAGTCGGCCGTGAGCTGCTGCATGAGCACCCCGATCAGCGGCGCGGCCTCGTGGTGCAACGTCGCAACCCGAGCATCGACGTAGTAGTTGGCCTGCTGGCCGGACGCGAGGGTGACCCGCCCCCGCACCACGGCCAATTCGCGCACCAGCGCGGCCAGCCGCTCTCGCAGGTCCAGGTCAACCGGTGGCGCCTCTTCGATCACCCCGCAAGCCTCGCACAGGCGTTTGCGGCGAGCGCCACGGGCGGGTGACCCGACGCCCAAGGCGCAGGTGCATGGGCCGAACGCCGCGGGAACCGGCGCCCGGGCGCGGGCCGGTCGCCGCGGGCGCGGGCGGGGGCACCACAGGCGGGCGGGGAGCAGGCGCAGTGGGCGGATCGTCCCGGCTGCGGGCGGGGTGCCCGGACGCCGCGGGCGCAAGCCGGCCGAGCGCGCCGCAGCGGTAGTGTCGAACGCGCCCGACCCGATCGTTGTCCGCGCCGAGGAGGACGCCGGTGCCCGACCTCGAGGAAATCGATACCGCCACGATCCCGACCGCCCGAGTAACGACCTGCGTGCGCTGGGTGCCGGACCGCGAGAATGCCGAACCGGTGGTGTTCGTGCACGGCAACGTGTCATCGTCACCGTTCTTCTTCCCGGCCATGCGGATGCTGCCCAAGCGCTATCGACCCGTCGCGCTCGACCTGCGAGGTTTTGGGGGCACGGAACCCGCCCCGGTCGACGCGACCCGGGGCCTGGCGGACTTCTCCGACGACGTGCTCGCGGCGCTGGACGCACTCGGACTGCCCAGCGCCCACCTGGTCGGCTGGTCCCTGGGCGGCGGCGTGGTGTTGCAGGCGCTCATCGACGCCCCGGATCGGGTGACGTCGGTGACGTTGGTGAACCCGATCTCCCCCTTCGGGTTCGGCGGCACCCACGGTGTCGACGGCCGACTGGTCGCACCCGACGGCGCCGGTTCCGGCGCCGGCAGCGTCAGCCCGGCGTTCGTGGCCGCGCTGGCGGCCGGCGACACCTCCGATCGGCCGGGAAGCCCGAGGGCGCTCCTTCGCCGCTACTACACCGCGCCGGACTGGGACGGCGCCGGCGAGGAGGGTTACATCGCCGCGATGCTGTCCACCGTCACCGGCCAGGCCAACTATCCGGGCGACTCGGTGCCGTCGGAGCACTGGCCCGGGTTCGCGCCGGGACGGCGGGGCGTGATGAATGCCATGGCGCCGGTACACCTGAACCTGTCCGCGGTCGTCGGAATCGAGTCCAAACCCGCGATCCTGTGGATACGCGGCGAGGTGGACCGCGTCGTCTCCGACGCGTCGGCGATGGATGTCGCGCGGCGTGGCGCGGCGGGGTCCCTACCCGGCTACCCTGGTGTCTCGGTGGCGCCGCCGCAGCCCATGGTGTCGCAGACACGGTGGGTGTTGCGTCGCTATGCGGAAGCGGGTGGCCGCTACCGCGAGGCGGTGATCGCGGGCGCCGGCCACTCGCCGCACATCGAGAACACGCCTGTTTTCATGGAGGCGCTGCTTCCGCACCTGGACGGCGCCAGCGAGGACTGAACCACCCCGCGGCCGGGTGGGCCGAGCGGGCCGGCGGTTTCCTGCCGGGAGGCCTATGGCGGGTCGGGCGGATTCTCGCCCGGCCGGCGGTTCGAGCCGATACGGGAATGCGTCAAGGCGGGACGGGGGTCGGGTGAACACTGCGGGGGCGCCGGCGATCGAGGCTCACGGCCTGGTCAAGCAGTTCCGCCGGCCCGGGAAGGCGCCGCTGCGCGCGGTGGACAACCTGGACCTGACGGTTGCGGCAGGGCAGATTGTTGCGTTCCTGGGTCCCAACGGCGCCGGCAAGACGACCACGCTGGACATGTTGCTGGGGCTCTCCACGCCGGATGCCGGCACCGTTGCGGTCGCAGGCCTGTCACCGCGGGCGGCAGTGCTGGCCGGCAAGGTGTCGGCCGTGCTCCAGACCGGCGGGCTGTTGGCGGACCTGACCGTCGTGGAGACCGTCCGGCTGATCGCCTCGACGTTCCCCAACCCGCGCGGGGTGGACGAGGTGATGGCGCGGGCCGGCATCTCGTCGCTGGCGGGGCGGCGGGTGTCGAGGTGCTCGGGCGGGGAGCAACAGCGGCTGCGGTTCGCGCTGGCGCTGCTGCCAGACCCACAGGTGTTGCTGCTGGACGAGCCGACCGCCGGGATGGATGTGGCCGCCCGACGCGAATTTTGGGCGACCATGCGGGCCGATACCGATTCCGGGCGCACGGTGGTGTTCGCCACCCACTACCTGCACGAGGCCGACACGTTCGCCGAGCGCATCGTGCTGATCAGCAGGGGCAAGGTGGTGGCCGACGGGCCCACCGCCGAGATACGGGCGCAGGGTTCCGGCCGCACCATCTCCGCCGAGGTCCCCGAGCACGACCGGGAGGCATGGTTGGGCCGGGTACGTGCGATCCCCGGGGTGGCGGGGGTGACGGTGCACGAGCGGCGGGTCGAGTTCACGGCCGCCGACACCGACGCGGCGGCGCTGGTGCTGCTGCGCGACCTGGCCGCCCGCAACGTGGAGATCGCACCGCCCACCCTGGACAGCGCGTTCCTGGTGCTCACCGGCGAGGCGCTGCCGGCCGGTTCCGGCTCCGGGGGGCCCCAGGCGGTTCCCGCATGAACCCCACCTACTTGGCGCTGGAACTCAAACGGTACTTCCGGGACTACCTCGGCGTGTTCTTCACGGCGGTGTTGCCCGCGTTCCTCTACGTGATCTTCGGGGCGGCGCAGTCGTGGTCGAAGGAGCCGGCCGGCAACGGCAACGTCGCCATGTACGTGATGATCTCCATGGCGGCCTACGGCGCGGTCACCGCGACAACCAGCATCGGCGGGTCCGCGGCGGTCGAGCGCATGCAGGGCTGGGGCCGCCAATTGGGCCTCACCCCGATGCGCGACCGCACGTTCGTGGGCACCAAGGCCGTGGTGGCGATGACGATCGCGCTGATCCCCGTCGCGATGATCTACGTGATCGGGTACTTCACCGGCGCGCGCGGTCTCGGCACGGCGTGGATCAGCGCCGCAGCCATCCTGCTGGCCGGGGCGGGGATCTTCTCGGTCTACGGGCTGATCTTCGGCTTGGCGTTTCGCAGCGAATCGGCGGTCGGTGCGGCCAGCGGATCGCTGGTGGTGCTCGCCTTCCTGGGCAACATCTTCTTCCCGCTGTCCGGTGGCCTGCTGACGGTCGCCAAGTTCACGCCGCTGTACGGGTACGTGTCGCTAGCCCGCCGGCCGCTGACCGAGGGGCACATACTGGACGGCACCACCGGCAGCCTCATCTACGAGCCGCTGTGGCAACCGGTGGTGAACCTCGTGGTGTGGACGGCCATCTTCGCGGCCCTGGCGATCGGCGCCGTTCGGGTCGGGCGCCGCCGGCAATAGACCTGCGCTACGCGGCGTTCGCCTACGTGCGTGTGTCCCGGTCGACGCGGTAGGCGACCTGCCGCACCAGCGTCCGCGGCGCCAGCCTGGCGGCGGCGGCGATTGCCCGGTACAGCCGGCCGGGGATGACGATCGGCCGGCCGGTCCGCAGCGCGTCCAGCGACTCGCTCACCACGGTGTCCATCTCGACGTATAGCGCGTCGGGCGTTCCGGACATGTCGATGCCGGCGCGGGCGTGAAACTCGGTGCGGACGAAGCCGGGGCAGACCGCCACCATCCGGACTCCGGTGCCTCGCAACGACATCGCGATCCCTTCGGTGAAGGAGATGACCCACGCCTTCGACGCCGAGTACGTCGAACCCCGGCCGGGGAGCATGCCCGCGACGGAGGCGATGTTGATGATGCCGCCGTGGCGCCGTTCGAGCATTCCGGGCAACGCGGCGTGGGTGAGCAGCATGACGGCGGTGACGTTGAGTTCCAGTTGGTCGAGCAATTCGGTGTCGGTGGCGGCCGCGAAGCCCTTGCCGAGTCCGGTGCCGGCGTTGTTGACCAGCAGGTCGATCGGCCGGTCGGCATCCTGCAGCCGGCCGATCACGGCGGCGCGCTGGTCCGGATCGGTGAGGTCGGCTGCGATCGTCTCCACTTCCGGAGCGCCGGCGGCGCGCAGCATGTGCCGCGCCGTCTCCAGCCGCGACCCGTCCCGGGCGACCAGCACGAGCCGGTGTTCCTGCATCGCGAGGCGACGGGCGAACGCCGCGCCGATGCCCGACGACGCGCCGGTGACGAGTGCCGTCCTCATGCCGGCGAGCCTAGCCCGGAGGAGCGCGCGGCAGCGGAGGAAACCGGCGGGCGGCAGCGGAGCAGCACCGCACCCGGCGGAACGGCACTAAATCGTCAGAAGGCCGCCTCGGGGACCTCCATCAGCGACAGGTCAGCCGCTTCGATCACCGAACGGCGCGCGGACAGTTCGGGCAGGACGGTGCGCGCGAACCACCGGGCGACCGCAAGCTTCCCGGTGTAAAACGCCTTGTCCTTCTCGTCGGCACCGGAGTCGAGCGCTGCCTGCGCGACCTGCGCCTGGCGCAGCAGAAGGTACCCGATCAGCAGGTCACCCGCCGAGAGCAAGAGCGTTACCGCATGCTCGCCGACCCGGTAGATCGACGCCGGGTTCTGCTGCGCGGCAAGGGTGTAGCCGACCAGACGGCCGACCATGAGCTGCACATCCTCGGATGCCGTGCTGAGCAGCGCGAGTTCCTCCTTGAATCGCCCGTCACCGGCCTCCGACCGCCCGCGGGCGAGGAATTCGGCGATCTCGCCGGCGATGGCGGACAGCGCGGCCCCGTTGTCGCGCACGATCTTTCGGAAGAAGAAGTCCTGCGCCTGAATGCCGGTGGTGCCTTCGTAGAGCGTGTCGATCTTGGCGTCGCGGATGTACTGCTCGATCGGGTAGTCCTGGATGTAGCCGGACCCGCCGAAGACCTGCAGCGACAACGCCAGCATCTCGTAGGCGCGCTCGCTACCCACGCCCTTGACGACCGGTAGCAGCAAGTTGTTGACGGAGCGGGCGAGGTCGAGATCGCCGTCGCCGGCGGCGATCCGGT
Source organism: uncultured Actinomycetes bacterium (assembly GCA_964624455.1). GTDB lineage: Bacteria > Actinomycetota > Actinomycetes > Mycobacteriales > Nakamurellaceae > Nakamurella. Next base: position 77,841 of record CAZUXD010000004.1, read on the forward strand.
CCTGCCAGGACGCGGTGTAGAGGTACACGGCTCGCAGCCCCTCGGCGTACGCCTTCTGCCGCATCAGCATCCGGCGCACATCCGGGTGGTGGATGATCGTCACCCGGGGAGCAGTCTTGTCCGTCGCGTGCGCCAGGTCCGCCGACTGCACGCGTTCCTTGGCGTAGGCGAGCGCGTTCAAATAGCCGGTGGAGAGCGTCGCGATAGCCTTGGTACCGACCATCATCCGGGCGTATTCGATCACCTGGAACATCTGCGCGATTCCGTCGTGCCGCTCGCCCAACAGGTATCCCACCGCCGGCCGGCCGTGCGCACCGAAGGTGAGCTCGCAGGTGTTGGAGACCTTCAGGCCCATCTTGTGTTCCACGCCGGTGACGTACGCACCGTTGCGCTCGCCGAGTTCGCCGGTGGCCGGGTCGAACAGCACCTTCGGGACGATGAAAAGGCTCAGGCCCTTCGTTCCGGGGCGGGTCTCGACGCCGGGGCCCTGCGGGCGGGCCAGCACCAGATGCACGATGTTGTCGGTCAGGTCGTGCTCCGCCGATGTGATGAACCGCTTGACACCCTCGAGGTGCCAACTGCCGTCGGGCTGCAGGATCGCCTTGGTGCTCCCCGCCCCCACGTCGCTCCCGGCCTCCGGTTCGGTGAGCACCATGGTGGCGCCCCACCCGCGTTCGATGATCCGAAGTGCCATCTGCTGCTGTTCGGCGGTGCCGTTGCGGTGGATGACGGCGGCGAAATTGGGCCCGCCGTAGTACATGTAGAGCGCCGGATTCGCCCCCAGTAGGAGTTCGCTGGCGGCCCACCGCAGCGACGGGGTGGCGCCGTAACCGCCCAGGTCGTCCGGGAGTTCCAGACGCCACCATTCGCCATCGCGTAACGCCTCATAGGACTTGTGGAACGAGGCGGGCAGCGGCGCGGTGAACGTCTCTGCGTCGTACACCGGCGGATTGCGGTCGGCGTCGACGAACGATGCGGCGACCGGTCCGGCGGCGACCGTTTCCAACTCGCGCAGCACATTCCGCGCGGTGTCGGCATCCATAGCCGAGCCACCGCGTCCGAGGTATGCGTCGGCACCGAACACCTCGAACAGGTTGAACTCCAGGTCTCGCACGTTGGCGCGGTAGTGACTCACAATGACCTCCCCGGACTCGGCACCGGCCCGATGGGTGCGGCAACTGGTGACGGCCGCGCCGTCGACAAGTTACTGACCGGTAACTACAGGATATTACTGACCAGTAACATCTGCAAGGCGCCGAACCGCGACGCTCGCCCACCGGCCCGCTGGACCGCTCGGGGGTCGGTGCGCGACGATTCCCCGGATGAAGGCAGCACACGCCCCGCCGCATGACCCGCGCCGACGCCGACGCCCCGGAGGTCGCGGACACTCCGGAACTCGCGGCCGCGCCGGCCGCCGCGGCGGCGTCCGCCTGCTGGTCGGCGCCAGCGCCATCGTCCTGGTCTTGACCGGATGCACGTCATCGTCGCTGAAGCGCCCGCAACCGTCGACGGACGCGTGGGGCTCGGCCGCGCAGGGCAGCGGACCGGGCCAGGGGGGCACCGGCCTGCTCCCGCCGGACGGTTCGCAAGGAGCGATCGCCCAAACCTCGACCAGCGTGCCGCCGACCAAGCCCGCGCCCGCGCCGGCGGCCGCCACGCTGAGCTGGCTGGACGGGCCGATACCGCAGAGCGGCGTGATGCTCGAAACCGCCGCCGGCAAGCGCTGGCAGGGCCCGGTACCCGGCGAGTTCGCGCTCCTCGGCGAGCAGCAATACCGCTGGTTCGGCTCCGACGGCGCCATGGTGGGGTGTGCGTCCGGCGGCGGGTGCGTGGGCGTCGACGGTGACGGGAACCTGGCGGTCGTCGCCGAGCGGGGCGGGCCGCGCTTGGTCTTCGAGCCGCAGGGGCGACTCGTCGGGCGATTCTCCGTCGAGGGCGAGGTGTTGCCCGTCGAGCCCGGGACTCCGACGCTGGCCGATGCGTTGCGCGAGGTCGGCGTGGACCTGGCCGGCCTGGTCAACTCCGCGACGCTCGCGCCGCCGTTCGCCGGCGGCGTTACCGGGGACCCCCACGTGATCACCGCCGGCGGGGTGCGGTTGACCACGCAGGACGCCGGTCAGTTCGTCGCACGCGCGGGGGATCCGCACCACACCGTGCAACTGGAATTCGCGCCGATGGCGCATCGAACCGACGTCTCGGTGGTCTCGGCGGTGGCGATAGGCACCGGCGAGAGCGTCGTCACCGTCGACATGACCGGCACGCTGACCGTCGACGGGATGACGAAGCCCCGCCAACCCGGTTTCGAGCAGGTCGACCTCCCCGGAGGGGTGGCGGTCGGCAGGTGGCCCGCCGATACCCGGCGGGTCGCGTCGGTAGTCGTGCTCTGGCCGGACGGCGGTTCGGTGGCGATGACGACGAATCCGGTGCTGGGCATGACGGTGGTTGCGCATCTGTCCCCGGTCGCCGCAGCGGTCGGCCTGTTCGGTGCGGGCGGGCAGCGCGCCGGCCCCGACCTGCTGTCCCGCCGGGGCATCGCGGAGAACACGGTGGCGGTCGTGGCGTCCTGGGCGGTACCCGGATCGGAGCGGCTCTTTCTGGCCGCACCCCCGCAGCTTGCGGGTTTCCCCGCCGGGACACCGGCCATCGATCCGGGGGCCGCCAAGGTGGCTGCGCGGGCCTGCGGCGAGCAGGGTATGCAGCACGCCGAGGACGTGGCAGCCTGTGCCTTTGACGTTGCGCTGACGGGCGACATCGGCTTCGTCCCAGGGCATGTCGCGCTGGCGATCTCCGCCGAACGGGCTCCGGTGCCACCGTCGTGGGCGAACCGGTGGCCGGCGCTGTTCGCCGGATCGGTGGTGGGTGCGCCCGGCCTGCCGGCCGACGGGCGGCTCGGGTTGACGCTGGCGGCCGCCACATCGCAGGTCTACCGGCTGACGCTGGATCGCGCAGGGGCGTTAAAGATCGCGCACCGCAACGGTTGCCGAACCGGTCAGTCCCCGCCGGGCATGGACCAGCCGGCGATGCGCCTGTTCGACATGGCCGGGCACGCGGTGTCGGACCGGTTGGCGCTGTGCGGGCAGGCGGAAACCGGAACCTTGCCCGCCGGCGTCTACAACGTGGTGATAGCGGCCGGTCCGGACGCTGCGGTGCCGGTTCACGCGAACATCACCCTGCCGTGACGGCGGGCGCGGGTTATCCTGCGCGACGTGGGATCGATGCGGCCGGCCCCGGCGACCGGTGACGCCAAGGACTGGAGTTGGACCACCGCGCAGCGCTGCGAGGCGTGCGGGTTCGACCCGAATCCCGTCATCGACGGTGCCGTCGGCTCCGAGTTGCGCGCCGCCGCCGAGGGGTGGCGCGCGGTGCTCCGCCGGGACGACGTTGCCCAGCGCCCGTCCGCGGCCGTCTGGTCGCCGTTGGAATACGCCTGCCACGTACTGGATGTGCACGCGCTCTTCACCGGCCGGGTCCGCCTGATGCTGGACGAGGACGCGCCGCGGTTCGCGAACTGGGACCAGGACCAGGCGGCGATCGACGGGCGCTACTGGGAGCGCGATCCGGCCACCGTCGGGGCGGAACTCGCGGCGGCCGCCGAGGCCGCGGCCACGACGTATGACGCGATCGGCCCGGACGGGTGGCCCCGCACCGGCAGCCGCAGCGACGGTAAGAGCTTCACCTGCTCCTCGATCGCCCGCTACCACCTGCACGAGGTGATCCACCACCTGCATGACGTGCGAGGCAAGGGCCCGCGGCCGTGACGGCACGGATCAGCCCGCGGCGGTGCGCACCAGGGTGACGAACCGGTCAATATCCTGAAACAGCATGGCGTGCCCCAGGTCCGGGAAGATCTCGGTCCGGGCGCCTGGAATGCGCGCGCCGACCCGGTGGGCGTTCTCCATCAGCGTGAGCAGATCCTTCGATCCGTTGGTCAGCACCACCGTGCCGGTGATCGACCCGAGCCCGTCCCAGGTGGAGGAATCGTCCATCCAGGCATCCTCGGCCTGCGTCTGCCGCTCTTGAGTTTGCGGCGTGAGATCCGGATCCGGGTACAGCGCAAGGCCCTTCAGGAACTCACCGACGGCCGGGTCGGTGAGGTCCGGAAACAGGATGCGCAGCATGTCGGCCGGCGCCGCGTCGGGCTCGGCAAGGATCTGGTCATCTTTCGGGTCACCCGCGACGTAGTGCTCGCTCCCGGCGTCGCTGCCCGACGTCACGATCGGGCCGAAGGCGCCGGGGTGGCGCACCGCTGCGGTGAGTGCGATCTCGCCGCCCATCGACCAGCCGACCACCACCGGCCGCGCAATGCCGAGCGCCTCGGTGAGCGCGACCGTGTCGTCCGCCATCAGTTGCATCGTCAGCGGCTGAGCCGGATCGTCGCCGGAGTAGCCGACGCCGCGGTTGTCGAACATCGTCACCGCGAAGCCGGCCTGAGCCAGTGCGCGTGGAAGCGCGTAACCCCACATCGACATGCCGCCGTTGCGGCCCATGATCAGCAGCAGCGGGCGGCCCGAGCCGAACTGTCGGTAGCCGAGGCTGGCGCCGTTGACCGAGACGGTTCGTACCGGCCCGACGAAATCGGCCGGTGCCTTCGGTGTCGAGTCCGCCACCAGTCGGCCGACCGCGGCGTGGCCGCCGCCTGCTCCGGCCGGCGTCCCGGAATCGCCGCCGTGCTCGGACTGCGCGGGATCGCGCGATGCGGGCCCTGCTGATGCTTGCCCTGTTGATGTGGTGACTGCCTGGTTGGGCGTTGTTGTTGCCGGCACGGTTGTTTCCGTCATGGTCGTCCTCGTCGCGGTCTTCCCGGGGGTTGTTGGCGGCATCGTTGTGGGGTTGGCGTCGACCACGCTGGTGGCGCTCGGTGTGGCCGGTTCCCCAGCCCCGCAGGAGGTGACGAGAGAGACGACCGCGGCAGCGGAAAGTGCCCTGCGGGCCAGCGCAACGGCAAATGCCTTGTGCCGGACCATATTCCATGGCCGTCGGCGATCCGGTGGCGCTTCGGCGGAGCGAAACGATGAGGCCCCCGGCACGGCAACTCCTTTCCGCGGCGCAGGTCCCCGGATCCGAGGGCGCACGCCTGCGCGACCCGGCAACCCCGCCCATCCTCGCTATCGGCAGGGGGCAGCCGAAGTTGAGCGCGGTGCTGCGAACCGGCTGGGGCGGTGCGCCGGCGCGGGCGGGAGATGGCGTGCAGGCACCAGGGGACAAGGCGCGTAGGTGGGCCGCACAGGCGCGGCGAGCGGTGTGCAGGCGTGAACTGCGCCGGACGGAGCAAACGAATCGGCCGAAGTCGATGCGGAGCGGGCGACGAGAATCGAACTCGCGCTATCAGCTTGGGAAGCTGAAGTTCTACCACTGAACTACGCCCGCAGCGTCCGTCACTATACCGAAGGGCCCGCCTGCGGGCATAGTTCATCGGTACCGAACAGCGCCGGTCCGTCGCGTTCCGGCACGCCCTCGGCCAGCAGCATGCGGCGCTTGGTCCGCGCGCCGCCGCGCGCCGAAAACCCGCCGATCGAGCCGCCGGCGCCGAGCACCCGGTGGCACGGCACCACGATCGGGAACGGGTTGGTGGCCATCGCCCGGCCGACCGCCCGGGCCAGCCCCGGATTCCCGATCCGCTCGGCGACCTGCCGGTAGGTCAGGGTGTGACCGGGTGCGATGCTGCGGGCCACCGCGTAGGCGCGGCGTTCGAACTCGGACCGGCCCCGCAGGTCCAGCGGGATGTCCGCCAGATCGTCGGCGGCGCCGCCCAGCACGGCGCGGATGCGCTCGACGAACGTGGCGACCGCCCGTGGCGGTACTCCGGCGGTCGCCGCAGGATGCGCTTCGGCCAGGGCCGCCGAGGTGGTACCCGGCGACTCCCCGGGCAGCGCGGTACCGGTGATCCCGCCGGGCCCCCAACTGATGCCGCAGGTGCCGATGGGAGTGTCGAAGACGGCGAACGCGTCGGTGACGGGATTCTCGTCATCGCCTGGTCCGGGGGCGCCGGGACTTCCGCCCCAGGGTGTCGGGTGTGTGCTCACGGCCATTTCCCCATGGTGCCGCCTGGGACTCCCGGGCTGGGTCTCCCGGGCCGGGCAACTACTCTTGCCGCCATGCTGCTGTCCGATCGCGACCTGCTGGCCGAGATCGACGCCGGCCTGCTCGGAGTCGACCCGTTCGACCCCACGCTGGTGCAGCCGTCGAGCATCGACGTGCGCCTGGACCGCCTCTTCCGGGTGTTCAACAACGGCAAGTACACCCACATCGACCCGGCCCTGCGGCAAGACGACCTCACCACCCTGGTCGAGGTGGACGGTGACGACGCCTTCGTGCTGCACCCCGGCGAGTTCGTGCTGGGGTCGACCTTCGAGGGGGTGACCCTGCCGGACACGCTGGCGGGGCGCCTCGAGGGGAAGTCTTCGTTGGGACGGTTGGGGCTCTTGACGCATTCGACCGCCGGCTTTATCGATCCGGGCTTCTCGGGGCACATCACGCTGGAGTTGTCGAACGTGGCGAACCTGCCGATCACCCTGTGGCCGGGCATGAAGATCGGGCAACTGTGTCTCTTCCGGCTCACGTCGCCGTCGCTGCACCCGTACGGCGCGGCGCAGTACGGGTCGCGCTACCAGGGCCAGCGCGGGCCCACTCCGTCCCGCTCCTACCTGAACTTTCGCCGGGACGACGTGCGACGATAGGCGGCGCCCCGGGCGCCCGACACGGACGCGAGTTCGCCGGCGGTCTGCCTGTATCGTCCCGAAGGGGCGGAGCAGCGGCCGGCCTTGCCGTCGGCAACCCCGCCGGATGGGAGCCTGATGAGCCCGCTGTCGATCGTGCTGATCGCGTTCTGCGGCGCCGTCACGGTCGTCGCTGCCGTGATGACGATGCGCACCGTCGTGCGGATGGTGCGAACGGTGCGTCTCGGTCAGCCGGACCCGACGCGAAGCTCCCGGCCGCTGCGGCGCCTCTGGACCATGCTGAAGGAGACCTTCGGGCACACCCGGATGCTGCAACTGAGCGTGGTGGGCGTCGCCCACTGGTTCGTGTTCGCCGGGTTCATCGTGCTGTCGATCCTGGTCGTCGAGGCCTACGGCGAGGTCATCACCCCTTCGTTCGAGCTGTGGGGGCTGGGATCGTTCGGCCCGTGGACGTTGCTGGTCGAGATACTCTCCGTGCTGACCATCGCCGGCATCATCGTGCTGATCGTGATCCGGCAGTTCCAGCATCCACGCCGGCCTCGTCGCCGGTCGCGCTTCGCCGGGTCGAGTTTCTGGCAGGCCTACTTCGTCGAGATCGTCGTCGCCATCGAGGGTGTCGGCGTGTTGCTGGTGCGCGGCTTCAAGTCGGCCGCCGGCTACCTGCACGAACCGACCTGGGCGTCGCCGGTCGGAAACTGGCTGGGCGGCTTCCTGCCCGCCACGGACGCGGGCGTGCAGATCACCGCGGTGTTCAAGGTCGCCTCCGCGATGGTGTGGCTGATCGTGATCGCGGCGAACATCACGATGGGCGTGGCGTGGCACCGGTTCACCGTGTGGCCCAACATCTTCTTCAAACGAGAGGATTCCGGGCGCCCGGCCCTCGGCGCCGTGCGCCCGATGATGTCGAACGGCGCGCCGCTGGACTTCGAGAAGGCCGACCCGGAGAGCGATGTGTTCGGTGTGGGCAAGATCGAGGACTTCTCCTGGAAGGGCTTCCTGGACTTCACCACCTGCACGGAATGCGGGCGTTGTCAGTCGCAGTGCCCGGCCTGGAACACCGGCAAGCCGCTCTCGCCGAAGCTGATGATCCTCTCGCTGCGCGACCACGCCTACGCCAAGGCGCCGTACCTGCTGGCCGGCGGGGGGAAGGACGCGGCCGGCGCCGAGAAGCTCACCGACGAGGCGCGCGCCCGGCTGGCGCACTCGGACCCGCTGGCGTTGCTGGAGGCCGAGCGGCCGCTGATCGGCGACGCCGACGCCGGCGGCGTGTTCGACCCGGAGGCGTTGTGGGACTGCACCAACTGCGGCGCCTGCGTGCAGCAGTGTCCGGTCGACATCGAGCATGTGGACCACATCGTGGACATGCGCCGCTACCAGGTGATGATCGAATCCGAGTTCCCCACCGAGCTTGGCACCCTTTTCCGCAACCTGGAGAACAAGGGGAACCCGTGGGGGCAGAACGCCTCCGCCCGGATGGACTGGGCCAAGGACCTGCCGTTCGAGGTGCCGGTCGTCTCGGGGGTGATGGACCCCGACCACGAGTACCTGTTCTGGATCGGCTGCGCCGGGGCGTTCGACGACCGCGCGCGCCGTACGGTCCGGGCCACCGCGGAACTGCTGCACATGGCCGCGGTGGGTTTCGCGGTGCTGGGCACCGCCGAGACGTGCAACGGCGACCCGGCGCGCCGGGCGGGCAACGAGTTCCTGTTCCAGATGCTGGGCCAACAGAATGTCGAGACGCTCAACGGCGCGTTCGGGGACCGCGCGCGCCGCAAGATCATCGCGACCTGCCCGCACTGCTTCAACACGCTGCTCAACGAATACCCGCTGCTCGGCGGGCATTACGAAGTGCTGCACCACACCCAGGTGCTCAACAGGCTGGTGCGGGACCGGCGCCTGGTGCCCATGGCGGACCCGGCGCGCGCCTCGCGTCAGGTCACCTACCACGACCCATGCTTCCTCGGCCGGCACAACCAGGTGTACACGCCGCCGCGCGAGCTGCTCGGATCCACCGGGGTGAGCCAAATAGAGATGCCCCGGCACGCGGACCGGGCCCTGTGCTGCGGGGCGGGCGGGGCGAGGATGTGGATGGAGGAGCGGATCGGCAAGCGCATCAACCTGGAGCGCACCGACGAGGCTCTGGGCACCGGAGCCGAGGAGATCGTCACCGCCTGCCCGTTCTGCAAGATCATGATCAGTGACGGGGTGACGTCGCGGCAAGCCGACGGCGGCGCCGACGGTGTGCAGGTGCGCGACGTCGCCCAGGTGCTGCTGGACTCGGTCCGGCGCGGCTGACGTTTCCCGGCCGTTCACCCCGCCGCGTCGTCAGGTGGGGATGACGATCCTCGCGCCGAACCGCCGGAAGTCGCGGTCGAAGGTAGCGATCGCGGCGCCGTACGCCACGGCCAGTGCCGCGATGTGCGCATTGGTGGTGAGATTGCCGGCAGTGCCCTGCGCAAGTGCCGGCGTTGCGAAAAGCGTTCCCGCGGGACCGGCCTTTCCGGCAAATCGCCCAGTGCGCAGGCGTTGTCGACGCTCCGCGAGGGAGCATGATATTCGTATGAAGAGGATCACGGTCAGCTTGCCGGATGAGATGGTTGACAAGATCAAGCACGCGGCCGGCGGTGAAGGGCGAGTCAGCTCGTATGTAGCGACCGCCCTGGCGAACTACCAGGAGCGGGAAACCTTGGATCAGGTGCTGGCCGCATGGTCTGCCCAGACCCCGATCACGGACGACGTTCGTCGGGCCGCGATGGCCGAATTGGACGATGTCGGGCTGCGGGACTCATCGGTGGGCGGCCGGATGGTCCGGTGAATCCGACCGTCACCACCCGTGGCCCCACACTCGACGCGGGTGCACTGATCGCGCTCGATCAGCCCGGCAAGGCAGCGATCATGCAGGCGCGGCTGGAGGAAGCGCGTGGGCGGGGTGGCAGCATCTGCATCCCAGTCGGTGTGATCGCCCAAGCCTGGCGCGGACCTCGCCAGGTGCGCCTGGCGAGGCTCATCAACTCTTCCGACGTGGAGGTAGCGACGATGACCTTGCCGGTCGCCCGCGCGGTCGGCGTCATCTGCGCAACGGGTGGTCATCAGGACGTGATCGACGTGCATGTGGCGCTGTGCGCTCGCGAGCGACACCACGCCGTCATCACCAGCGATGCCGACGACCTCGCACGCATCGACCCCGAATTGCCCCTCATCCGTACGTAAGCCTGGTGCAGCCAAGCCCGGCCACGTTGTCGATACTTCCCGGCAAGAGCGCACGTGTCGGTGCCTTGGCGACATACCAACCAACGTGATCAGCCAATCGGCTCCTAAATGGATAGCCCTCTCGGCGGAAACGGCCGCGCGGGCAGCAGCTTCTATGAATGGAGGTTCAAGGTCATCCATACGAAGGCGGCCCGTCCTGGCGATCAGAATGCCGCGGTCCTTTGGCCTCGGTCGGAACTCAAGAGATGAACCTTGGACGCGCATTTGACGCGGCCATAAGGCGATCGCTGATGCAGAGACTCACGCGGCGCGGCGCGGAAGCGCGGATTGCTCGGCGGAGCAGGCCAATCAGGGCAGTCACGCCGACAGGATCGTTGCCAACCGGGCGTTCGTGCCTGCATTGGCTGATCTGATCGCCGACATCACGGACCAACACGTCGACAGCCTGAGCCAGGACGGTGCAGCGTCGAAAGCCGATCGCTGGCTGGGATGCTGGCGGCGTGAGTCAGGAGACTCGGTCCGTTTTGCGTTCGGCGACCAACGCAAGAAGAGCGCTGACCGGCACGCTTGCATCGGCGTCTCCACCTTGAAGTGTGAGTCGTTCCTCAAGCCATTCCCGCATGAGGGTGCTGACCTTGATTCCGCGATCGCGCGCGGCATTCCGTAACCGGTCGATGACAGGTTTGGGCAGGCGCAGCGCGTAGGTGACCATCGGCTCTGCGACAGCCTCCGGCTCCTCCCATCGGGCCTGCGCGATGTGCTCGCTGAGGTCGGTGTTGTCGTAATAGTCCGCGAGGCGCTTGATCCGCTCGTCTGTACTCATTGCGTCAGCGCCCCTTCCGGCGGAACGTGAGCCGTTCGTTGTCGGTCATCTCGCGGGCGGTCACGATGTGCCAGCGCCCATCCATCGCCGCGGCCACAATCACGACCAGGTTCTTTCCGGCCGCTGTCGTTCCAAACACCTCCGTGGTGTCATCACGACCGCGCCTGGTCAGTATCGGCCGGGTGTTGATCGCGTCCTCGACCTCCGCAGGACGAACGCCATGCCGCGCGATGTGCGCTTCGCTGGCCTCGGTCCACAGGATCTCTCGGTACACAATCAATCGTAACACGAACGCTATACACCGCACCCCGGAACGGGTCGGCCCTGTGGAGAGTGGCGCGCGCGGCGTTCGCGGTGGTCGCGCTCCCGTTCTACCGGCGTTATGGAGTTGGTTCCGTGCCGCATAACGGGTGCGACCACGGCGGTGTTCGATGACGGCGGTGTTCGATGACGGCGGTGTTCGATGACGGCGGTGGTCGGCGGCCGCGGGCTTGGAGTGGGACTCGCGGAATCGGATAGCGTCAGAGGATGAGCGGAACGGTTCGGTATGTCCACACGAACATCATCGCCCGAGACTGGCGGCGGCTGGTCGGCTTCTACACCGACGTGTTCGGCTGCACGCCGGTCGGACCGCAGCGGGACCAGGGCGGTGCCTGGCTTGCCGCAGCCACCGGGATCGCCGGAGCGCACCTGCAAGGTCGGCACCTGCTGTTGCCGGGGTACGGCGACACCGGGCCGACGCTGGAGATCTACAGCTACGACGAAGCCCTCGACGGGCCGCAGCCGCAGGCAAATCAGATCGGCTACAGCCATCTGGCGTTCCACGTTGACGACGTGTCGGCCGCTCTCGACGACGTCATCGCCCACGGTGGCCAGAAACTCGGTGAGGTGGTCGGTACCGACGTCCCGGGGGTCGGGCGGTTGCGGATCACCTACGCCCGCGACCCCGAAGGCAACATCATCGAACTTCAGCACTGGCAGACATAGCTACGTTGCGTCACTCGCCGCGAATCCGTACCGGGCCAGCAAGCCCCTGGTACGCGAAGTAGCGGGCCAGCGCCTGGCTCGACCCGCCTGATACTGGTCTGGTGGGCACGGTGGACATCGATGATCCGGGAAACCCGGAGAACAAGTACCGGACGCGGGAGGCCAGGCGACAACTTCGAGAGTTGCTCATCGCCTGGGACCCGATCGGCGTGGCCGACGTTCCGGAAGGGGCCGACGAGTACGACTGCATGATCAGCCCGCTGATGCATCAACTTCACGCTGGTACGAGCGTAGCGGCACTCCGCTGCTGGCTGATCAAGGAGGTCGACGAGCACTTCGGCATGCTCGCCGATGCGGATCGTGAAAGTCGGCTGGCCGCACGAATCAGCGGCTGGTGGGAGGCACGAACATCTCATCCACCTGCGGGCGGGTGACGGGATCCGGATCGCGGTGCGCGCGTGCGGGCTGTCCCGTTCCTAGCTAGCGGACTGGTTGGAGGAGTGGGAACGAATTGCCTTCAAGGAGGTGGGGCAGCCTATTCGGCGCCGCGCAGGGCGGCGAGTTCGGTTCCGCGGCGGATGGTCATGAGGTAGGCGGTGGGGACGGCCACGGCGGTGACGAGGGCGACGCCGGCCGCCACGGCGCTGGTGCCGGCTGCGGCGGCGACGCGGTCGCCCCAGGATCCGGCGGCGACCGCGGCCACGGTTGGTGGCAGGGCGACGATCAGGCAGCCGAGGAATTCGACCAGCAGTTGCCAGGCCAGCATCGCGCGGGAGGCGCCGAAGATGCGGGGGATCGCCAGTTCGGCGCGGCGGGCGCGGAGCAGTAGCAGCCAGGCGAGCAGGGCGAGCAGCGGGGCCGTGGGGGCAACCCAGAGCACCGCGCGGCCTTGGTAGTCGGTGACGGGGTCGTTGCCCAGCGCCCCCCTGTTGACCAGCGGCATGACGGTGATGGTGGCGGCGTCGCCGAGGGCCGGGGCGAGCCAGGCGGCTGTGGTGTTGGGGTCGGAACCCGGGACGTCGACGTAGCAGGTGCCCGTCACCTTGGTGGGCGCCAGGACGGTCAGGACGGCGCGGTCGAATGCGGCCGTGCGGGGCCCTTGGGCGGGGATCACGTGGACGGTGCTGCTGGTGGCGAACTGCTGCACGCGCACCGTGGAGCCGGTGGCGACGCCGAGTTCGGCGGCGGCGTGCGCACCGATCAGCACGCCGGCAGTGCTGCCGGCGGCGCCCAGGTAGCGTGCGGCGCCCGGGCTGATGTGCCACAGCTCGAACCCACCGTCGGGTTCGGAGGTGATGACGGCGGTGCCGGCGGAGGCGAACACGCCGGCGGCGGCCACACCCGGGCGGGCCGCGAGCGCGTCGCAGGCCGCGGCGAGAATCCCGCCGGCGGCTTGGTCTGCCTCGCCACTGTCGGCACCGTCGACACCGTTGACATCGTTGGCACTGCCGAGAGTGCCGATAGTGCTGGCGGTGTCGACCGCGGAGGCGACGGCGACGTATTGGCCCTGTGCGGCCTGGTCGGCTTTGCGTTGTTGCAGGTCGCGTACCAGGTGGGCTTGGGTGTATCCGGCCCAGGCCAGCGTGGCGCCGAGCAGCACCACGATCGCCACGAACCGCAGCGGGGTGGCCAGCAGGTTCGCGATCGCCTCGCTCGCGCCGCGGGCGAGGGCGCCCCGCCCGGAGCGGCCCGCGCCGTGGCGCCTCACATCTGGTCCCCGTGCTCGCCGTGCCGGCCGGACGGTGTCGCCGCCTCCACTGCCACCCGCCCGTCCCGCAGGGCGATCACCCGGTCCGCGGATGCTGCGACGTCCGGGTCGTGGGAGGCCACCAGCAGCGTCGCCAACTGGGCGGCCGCGACCAGCGCATCGATGACCAGTTCGGTGGAGGCCGCGTCCAGGGAGGCGGTCGGCTCATCGGCGAGTACCAGCATCGGGTGCGGCGCCAGCGCCCGGATCAGGGCGATCTTCTGCAATTCGCCGCCGGAGAGCACCGACACGTCCCGCCGGAGCAGATGCGCCACCCCGAGTTCGGTGAACAGTGCTGTCGTGTAGTCGATGTCGCCGGCGGTGACGGCCCTGCTGGCGCGGATGCCGGCCAGCGCGTTGTCCATGCAGGTGCGTCCGGGCAGCACGAGCGGTAGCTGGGGCAGCCAGGCCGTCGCGGCCCGGATCGCCGCGGACGCGCGGGCGGAGGGACGCAGCGGCACGGTCGTGCCGAGCATGTTCAGATCTCCGCCGTTGCGGGGGGTCAGCGTGCCGAGCACTGCCATCAGGGTGGACTTGCCGCTGCCGGAGGGGCCGGTGATCGCTGTCATCCCGCCGGCCGGTACGGCCAGGTCGACGCCGCGCAGGACGGGCACGGCGCCGAAGGATTTCGTCAAACCGCGGGCCTGGACCACCATCTGCGCGGCGCCGGCCCGCGCGGCGCTCGGGTCGTCAGTGGGTGCAGGCCGATGCCGTTGCCGACGCAACCGGGTTCACCACCAACGAGGTTCCGGCGGCCAGTCCCGATGCTTGGGAGGTGCCGGTGCCGGTCTGGGACGCGATCACCGTCACCGTCACACCGCGCCGGGTCGCGCCAGCCGCGGTCACCACGCACAGCGTGCCGTCCTGGCGGGTGATGATCGCGCCCGTCGGGATCGTCACCACCGGGGAGGCCCAGGTCGTGGTCAACGTGGCGGGAACCGTGCTGACGGTAGCCCCGTCCGTGCCGGTACTCCTGCCGCCGTCGGACGGGTCGGGCGGGGTGGTCGCCGCCGTCGCAGCCAAGGCTCGGGCGTCCTTCGCGGTCAACGTCACCGCCCCGGACCCGTCCACCGGGAGCGACGCGCCGGCCACGGCCACGGTGAAACCGGTCGCGCCGGCCGCGAGCTCGCTCGGCGCGATGGTCGCGGACCTCACGACCGGGGCGAAGATCACCACCGGGGCCCCCGCGGCCGGCGCGGGAGCCCCCACCGTCGCCGCCACGGTGTCGACCACCAGGCCCGGGGTCGGCAGCCAGATCACCCGGGCCGGATCGAAGACCACTCCCCCGCTCTGTGCGCCCAGCCAGGAGGCGACCGCGGTGCGCAGCGCCTGATCCGCCGCGCCCGACGCCGCGACGTCGACGCCGACCGCGCTCAGCAGCGCGCGCAACGCCGTCACGTCCTGGCCGGTGTCGCCGAGCGTGATCACCCGGTAGAACGGCTTCGCCGTGGCGGCCGCCCGCACCGGGTGCCCGTCGACTTCCAGCACCTGATCGCCCTGGCCGAGCACGTCACCGGGGTTGAGGGTGACGGCGGTGACCACCCCGGACCACGCCGGCGCCACCAGGGGAGCCGGCCGCGCCGTCGATACCGTCACCGTCACCGGCTCGTCCGTCTCCGCTGCCCCCGCCGGCACCGCCTTGACCACCGGGGTCACCGGGGTCGCCAGCGCCGCGCCGGTGTCCGGCCACCGCTGCAACAACCAGAACACGCCCACCGACGCGAGCAGGATCACCAGCAGCACCAGCAGCGCCGCGCGCACCCCCGCCGGCCGCCCCACCGCCGACGTCGTCACCATCCCGAGGTGTCCAGCTTGGTCAGCGCCTCTTGAAGTCCCGGGAGGGGCTGCGCCCCGGAGACCTTCTGATAGTTCTGTTGACACGTGTCGACCTTGTCGGCGGTTACGCCGACTGGCGAGTCGTCGTCGTACTGACCAGGTAGCGAGGTCATGAACTTCGACTCGGCGCTCTCGGCATCCAGGAAGGTGGCGCCGTCCTTGATTGGCAAACCGGCGTCTCGTAAGCACGAGATGAACTTCGCCTGCATCGTGGCGAGATCCGCGGCGCCGACGTGGTTCTGCAATATCCACACGTTCTCGACCGCGTTCACCTCATCGGTGCATCGCTCCATCGCGGCGTCGGAGTCCGGCCCGGGCTTGCCAGTCTGAATCACCCACACGCTGCCCATGCCGGCCTGGCCAGGCTGAATCTGATACTTCAGTCCGGCGGCCGTGAGGCACTCGGTGTAGACCCGCATGCTCTGGTCGAGTTCAGCCTCGGTGACGTGCTTGTCGGCCAGCACACCCTTCTCGAACGGCGAAAGGTTCTGCAGCGCTGTAGCTCCCAGCGAATTGTTCCCACCGCCCTGGGAACTCGCGCAGCCAGCCACCAGGAATACGCCGATGAAGGCGACGAGCACGGCTGCGACCCATCGGGCAAGGGAGCGCTCACCGGCAACGACATCGCCGTACGGGGGCGGCAATCCGATGCCGGACGGCACCGCCGGGCTCCGTACGGGTCGTGACGTGGATTTCATGAGAAGGCCTGCCGATCGCTGCGGCCTGGCTGCTCAATGGTGCCTTCCGGTAGCGGAGCGTTCGGGTCCTCGTCGCGGGGCGCATCCTGCAGGGCGAGCAAGGAGCGGAGGATAGCCATTTCGTCGTCATAGGCGCTCTTGCCCCTCTTCGTGATGGACACCCAGGTGCGGGGGCGACGGCCCTGGTAGCCCTTCTTG
This sequence comes from uncultured Actinomycetes bacterium, assembly GCA_964624455.1. Classification (GTDB taxonomy): domain Bacteria; phylum Actinomycetota; class Actinomycetes; order Mycobacteriales; family Nakamurellaceae; genus Nakamurella. The sequence goes on from CAZUXD010000004.1 coordinate 94,017, forward strand.
ACGGTCACCAACCGGGCCTCGACCAGCGTGGTCAGATGGCGCGAGAGATTGCCCGGTGATAGATCCAACGCATCTTTGAGATAGCCGAACTCGACCCGATCCCCGCGCGACAGGATGGCAAGGATGCCCAACCGGGCACGCTGATGAACTACGTCGTCGAGATCGACGGTCGGGTGGCTCATTGCGGGCCACGCGAGGGTAGCGCCAGGGCTTCGCGCCGATGCCACAGGCCGAAGGCCGCAGCCGCGACGAACAGCACGACGGCCACCACACCCAGGTTGGCGATCACGGCGACGCCATCCGAGATCGGCAGGCCGAACCGCAGGAGCACGTTCTCCACGTCGTACAGGTTCGCCAACACCGCCAACGGCATCGTCACCGCGGCCAGGACCCACAGCCCTGCCCGGCGTTCCCGCACCGCCCACACGACGATCCCGATCGCGATGGCAAGCAGTGGAACGTTGCCCCGGCCCAGCAGATCGGCCGGCGCACGGCCGTCCGCAACGACGATCACCGCCACCACAAGCGCTCCAAGCCCACCCATCGCAAGCGGAACACGGTCCACCCACACCCCGCGGCGGTACCCCTGACGCCGTGCGATCCACACGGCCAACAGGTAGGCGACGATGCTCGCAATCACCCAGTAGACCAACGTGCCTGGATCACCGAACGGCATCGCCGCCGATCCGTCCACGAGGGTGAACGAGTCGCCGGACGGCAGGCCGGTCGGACCCGAGCCGGACACCATCCCTGGCTCGTCGGCAAGGATCCGCACCGAACCCCAGCGAACCAACGCCACCACGAGTGCTCCCGTCACCACCAACGCCAGCAGCAGCACCGGTATCGCCGGGCTCGGTCGATCCGCATCCGCGCGCTTTCGGGCATGGTCAACCCCGTCCAGTACATCACCCATGCCAATAGCTTTGCGCTGCAAACAACCATTGTCAACCGAGCGCTTCGGCAACCGGCGTTGGATGTCCGGGCCCAGCCGTGGGCCTGGTAGGAGCTGTCCAACGGGACATTCACCATCGCGCGGCCCGCGGGTTGGCGATGTGCGAGCGCGAAATCGACCGGCGCGCGATCCGTCCGTTCTGGAACAGTGGAGCGGTGCAGATCGCCATCCTCGGCCCGCTTCAGGTGCGCGGGGATGACGGCTGCGTCATCCCCGTCGCCGGGGCCCGCCTGCGCCGGCTGCTCACCCGGCTGGCGCTGGACGCGGGCCGCGCGGTGGCGGCCGCTGACCTCGTCGACGCCGTCTGGTTGGACGATCCGCCGCAGGAGGTCGCGAACGCCCTGCAGTCCCTGGTCTCGCGGCTGCGGCGGGTGTTGGGGGATCCGCGGTGGATCCAGCAGGCGGCGACCGGGTACCGGCTGGACACGCCGCGCGAGAGCATCGACGTCCACACCTTCGCGGCCGCGGTCACCGCAGGCCGGCGCGCGCTGCAGGCCGGCGACCCGCGCGGCGCGCTCGCCCTGCTCACCGACGCGCTGCGGCTCTGGCGCGGAGCACCGCTCTGTGATGCCGACGCCGCCACGTACGCGACCGCCCCGACCGCGCGCTGGGACGAGCTCCGGCTGGCCGCCACCGCCGACCGGATCGCCGCGGAGTTCGCGCTCGGCAATGCGGCCGAGATGGTCCCCGAGTTGGAGGAGTTGGTAGCGGCATATCCGTTACGCGAGCAGTTCGTCGGCCAGTTGATGACGGCGCTTGCGGCGACCGCGCGGACCGCCGACGCGCTGGCTGCCTACGAGCAACTGCGGACCAGGCTGGCGGACCTGCTCGGCGCCGATCCCGGCAAGGACCTGCAGGCGGCCCACCTCGCGCTGCTCCGCGGTGATGCGGGCGTCGCGCCAGCGCCGGCACCAGCGCTGCGTCGCAGCAACCTGCGCGCCGCGGTGTCCAGCTTCGTCGGCCGTGAGCTCGAGCTGGCCCGCGTCACCGACCTGGTCGCCCAGGGCCGCCTGACAACCATCGTCGGTCCGGGCGGGGCGGGTAAGACGAGGCTTGCCATGGAGGCCGCGTCACCGCTGGTGCAGCGGTATCGCGACGGGGTGTGGCTGGTGGAGCTCGCGCCCGTCAGCGACGGCGCCAGCATCGCCCAAACCGTGCTCGGGGCGTTCGGGCTGCGCGACGCGCGAATCCTGGAACGCAGACCGGAGGGCGGCGCGGTCGGAATGTCGGTGACCGACCGGGTGCTCGACACGCTGGTCGAGTCCGATGCGTTGCTGGTGGTGGACAACTGCGAGCATCTGATCGGCGCGGCGGCGGAATTCGTGGAGCTCCTGCTGGCCCGCTGCCCGGACGTCCGGGTGCTGGCCACCAGCCGCGAGCCGCTCGGGTTGCCCGGCGAGGCGTTGGTGTCGATCCCGCCGCTGGGCCTGCCGCCACCCGGCGCCACGCCCGATCAGGCGGCCAACTACCCGGCGGTCAAGCTGCTGCTGGCGCGCGGAGAGGCATCCCGGTCGGGCTTCGCGCTGACCGCCGCGACCGTCGGGCCGGTGATCGACGTGGTGCGGAGGCTGGACGGGCTGCCATTGGCCATCGAACTGGCAGCGGCGCGGCTGCGGGTCCTTCCGGTGGCGGAGATCGCCGAGCGGCTGTCCGACCGGTTCCGGCTGCTGGCCGGCGGCGTGCGCACCTCGGTGGCCCGTCACCGTACGTTGCGGGCGGTCGTGGAATGGAGTTGGGAGCTGCTGTCCGACACCGAGCGGCTGCTGTTCGAACGCCTGGCGATCTTCCCGGCGGGCGCCACCGCCGCGTCGGCGGTGCACGTCTGCGGTGACGAGCGACTTCCCGCGGCCGACATCCCGGACCTGCTGCTCGCGCTGGTGGACAAGTCCCTGCTGCAGGTCGTTTCCTCGGGCGAGGACGGCGCCGTCCGGTACCGCATGCTGGAGACCATCAGGGAGTACGGGACGGAGCGGCTGGACGAGCGCGGGGAGCTGGCGGACGCCCGAGCGAGGCACGCGCACTACTTCGCGGGACGGGCGCACGCGTTGAACCCGACGTTGCGCACCGCCGAGCAACTCGTCGCGCTGGCCGAGTTTGCGGTGGAGCGCGACAACCTGCTGGCCGCGGTGCGATACCTGGGCGATTCCGGCGCTGCCGCTGATGCCACCGCCCTGGTGCTGGATCTGTGCTGGTACTGGAACATCACCGGTGGGCATAGCGAGATGGCGACCTGGACGCAGTTCGTGCTGGACGCCCCCTGGGACCACCAGCGGTCGGCCGACCTGGTGCGGGTGCAGGCCGCGCAACTCCTGGCCCTGATAGCCGGGCCGGCGCCTGCGGCCCAGGAGCCGTGGCTGGATCTGCAGTCGCGACTGACCGGCATCGCCGAGAAGCTGTCGGCGATCGACGACGGCAGCGATCCGCTGACGACGATGATGCGGATGTACACGACGTTCTTCGCGGCGGGCTCGTCCGGATTCGACGACCTGTACGCCAGCAGCCGGTCCGCAAGCGATCCATGGCTGCGTGCGATGGCGTCGTCGATGCGGGTGTTCATGCTGGAGAACGACGGGGAGGTGGATCAGCTCCCGGACGAGATCCACACGGCCTACTCGGGTTTCGAGGAGCTCGGTGACCGCTGGGGTATGGCCCAGGTACTAACGGTGCGGGCGGGCGTGCGCAGCATGGACGGCGACGTCGACGGGGCGGTGAGCGATTTTCAGTTGGCGCTTGAATACCTCGACCAACTCGGCGCCACCGAGGACGACATGATCGTCCAGTTGAGGTTGGCCGGGCTTCGCCTGCGGCAGGGCGATTTCGCGGCGGCGCACCGCCACGTGCAGGCGGTGCGGACGGGCCGGCCGGGCGTGCCCGTCGCGCTGGAACGGGCGCTGCTCGGGGACGCGGCGCTGGTCGGGGTGCTGTTGGTGGAAGGCGATCTCGAGCAGGCCGAGCGCCGGGCCGGCGAGCTTCGCCGCCGCATACCCGGCGCCGCGACCGACAACCCGATCTACGGTCACCTGCACGCGATGATCGGCTCGGTCTGCGCGGCGACGGCCGCCGCCCATGGCGACACGCCGACGGCACGGGCCGACCTCGCAGTCGCCTATCCGGCCGCTGTGTCCACCGGGGACCGGCCGCTGATGGCGTCCACCGCGGTGTCCATCGCCGCGTACGCCGTGTCCGTCGGGCGACCGGAGGATGGGGCGGAGATCCTGGGTGCGGCCGCCGCGCTGCGGGGCGGCGATGACGACGGCGACGTGGGAATAGCCCGCGTGCGCGAGCAGTTGCTGGCCGCGCTGGACCGGCAGCGGTTCGACGCGGCCTACGCCGCGGGCCGATCGCTGGGCCGGGACGCGGCGGCCAAGCGGGTCGACCCGGCGCTGCTGGACGACGCCGACATCGATGACGAGGCCTCCGGGCGGGGCCGCGAACCGCGTGTGGTGGTTGAGCCGGGCGCCTTGACGTGATGCCCGGCTCAAGGCAACGGAATCACACCCGGCGGCGGTACCCGCGCAGCGCCAGCGGCACGAACACGATCAGCAGCGCCGCCATCCAGCCGAGCGTCCACAGCAGATCGTTCGTCACCGGACCCCCCGTCATCAATCCTCGGATCGCAGATGCCAAGTGGCTCATCGGGTTCGCGTCGGCGACCGGCTGCATCCAACTCGGCATCGTCGACGTCGGCACGTACGCGTTGGAGACGAACGACAACGGAAGCACCAGCAGGAACATGATGCCCTGCACCGCACCCGGGGTCCGCACCTTCATGCCGACCCACACGCTGATCCAGCAGAAGCACAACGCGAATGCGACTGCCAGCCCGATCGCGGCCAGGGTGGCAATCGCATTGGTCTGGATTCGGAAGCCCAGGATGGTGGCCATACCCAGCGTCACGCCGCAGGAGATGAGGTAGCGCACCACATCGGCCGATACGGCGCCGACCAGCGGCACCGACCGGCCGATCGGCAGCGACCGGAAGCGGTCGAAGACGCCCTTTTCGATGTCGCCGTTGAGGTTCTGCCCGATCGCGACGCCGGCCAGCGCGATGCCGATGCCCATCATCGACGGGAGCACGAACTGCAGATACTCCTGTTGCGAACCGCCGGCGATCGCCCCGCCGAAGATGTAGGTGAACATCAACAGGAAGATGATCGGCTGCAACGTGACGTCGATCAGCGCCTCGGGCGTGCGCCACGTCTTTATCAGGCTGCGCCTGGCCAGGGTCAGCACATGCGCCGCGTAGGAGGCGCGTGAGGCCGGTACGGTCGTGATTGCCTTCGGAATCGGTTGCGCCGTCGGTGATGCACCATGTGCTGCGGCGTGGGTGACGGTGCTCATGCGGCGTTCTCCTCGGAGTTTTCTGTGGTGGCGGCACGCCGCCCGGTGAGGGTCAGGAAGACCTCGTCGAGGCTCGGCAGGTGCAGGGACAGTTCGTGGACGGTGATGCCATCGGCCGCCAGCCGCGCGACGATCGGAGCGAAGTACTGCTCGTCTGGAACCGCAACGGAGAGCCGTTCGCGTCCAACGGTTTCCGGTGTGGCCCCGGTGATTTGGCCCAGGATCGAAGAAACCTCTTCGAGCCGCGCCGGATCCGCCGGACGCACCTCGATGCGCTGCCCGCCGATCACGCGCTTGAGGCCGTCCGGGGTGTCGTGGGCGATGACCCGCCCGCGGTCGATGACGCTGATCTCGTCGGCGAGCGCGTCCGCCTCCTCCAGGTATTGCGTGGTCAGCAGCACGGTGGAACCGTCGGCGACCAGGCTTCGGACCACGCCCCACATCTCCTCCCGCTTCGCGGGGTCGAGCCCCGTGGTGGGCTCGTCGAGGAAGACGACGGCCGGCCGGCCGACCAGGCTGGCGGCCAGGTCGAGGCGCCGGCGCATGCCGCCGGAGTAGGTCTTGGCGACCTTCCCCGCGGCGTCGGTCAGGTCGAACCACTCCAGCAGTTCCGCGGCGCGGGTCCTGGCATCTGGGGCCGAGAGGTTCAGCAGGCGCCCGATCATCACCAGGTTCTGGGTTCCGGTCAAATCCTCGTCCACGGACGCGTACTGACCGGTGAGGCCGACGATCTGCCGCACCAGGTGTGGTTGGCGCTGCACGTCGTATCCGCCCACCGTGGCGTGGCCGGCGTCGGGCTGCAGCAGGGTCGCCAAGATG
>CAZUXD010000005.1:0-99538 GCA_964624455.1 uncultured Actinomycetes bacterium
GCCGGGTCGCCAGCGGCGGCCGCCTGGTGGCCCGGGCGGCGGTGCGGCGCGCCGGCGCGCCGCCCCGCCGGCCGTCCGGTCCGGTTCCACGCCGCGAGGACGACGTCACGCAAACCACCCCGCCGCTGCGGCGGGCGCTCGCCCCGCCACGGTCATCCGCGGGTGCACGGCCGGCAACATGGCCGCGCCTACTGATCCGCGATGAACCGCGGGAACGCCAGCTCGCCCAGATACCGGGCGGCGTCGCCGAGGTTCTCTTCGATCCGCAGCAGCTGGTTGTACTTGGCGACCCGCTCGGACCTGGCCGGGGCGCCGGTCTTGATCTGCCCGCAACCGGTTGCCACCGCCAGATCGGAGATGGTGGTGTCCTCGGTCTCGCCGGAGCGGTGACTCATCATGCAGCGGTAGCCCGAGTTGTGCGCCAGCGTCACCGCATCCAGCGTCTCCGAGAGCGTCCCGATCTGATTGACCTTGACCAACAACGCATTCGCGGCACCGCGGGCGACCCCCTCTTCCAGACGGTCGGGGTTCGTCACGAACAGATCGTCACCGACGATCTGCACCCGCTCCCCCAGCCGGCCGGTCAATTCGACCCACCCTTGCCAGTCGTCTTCGGCGAGCGGATCCTCCAGCGAGACGATCGGGTAGTTGGCGACGAGTTCGGCGTAGTAGTCGGCCATCCAGGCGGCCGGCCGGCCCTCGCCCTCGAAGGTGTAGGACCCGCCGCCGTAGAACTCGGTGGCGGCCGCGTCGATGGCGAGCGCGATATCCGTTCCGGGGACATACCCGGCCGCTTCGATAGCGGTGACGATCAGGTCGAGCGCCGCGCGGTTCGAGTCCAGCGACGGGGCGAAGCCGCCCTCATCGCCGAGGCCGGTCGAGAGCCCCCTGGACTTGAGGACGCCCTTCAGCGCGTGGTAGGTCTCGGCGCCCCAGCGCAGCGCTTCGCGGAAGGTGGCCGCGCCGACCGGCGCGATCATGAATTCCTGGATGTCCACGGCGGTGTCGGCGTGCGCCCCGCCGTTGAGGATGTTCATCATCGGCACCGGCAGGATGTGCGCGTTCGGGCCGCCGAGGTAGCGGAACAGGTCCAGGTCGGCCGACTCGGCCGCCGCCCGGGCCACCGCGAGCGAGACGCCGAGGATCGCATTGGCCCCCAGCCGGGACTTGTCCGGCGTTCCGTCGACCTCGACGAGTTTGGCGTCGATCAGCCGCTGCTCGGCGGCGTCGTAACCGATCAACACCGGACCGATCTCCTCGAGCACCGCCTCGACGGCGTTCTGCACCCCCTTCCCGCCGTAACGGGTGGTGTCGCCGTCGCGCAGTTCCACCGCTTCGTGCTCGCCGGTGGACGCGCCGGACGGCACCGCCGCGCGGGCCAGCGAACCGTCGTCCAGGGCCACCTCCACCTCGACGGTCGGGTTGCCCCGGGAGTCGAGGATCTCGCGTGCCCCGATGAGCTCAATGGCCGCCATATGCCTCCGCCTTGTCAACGCGCCGTACCTGCCCGGCGGGATCACCCCGGCCGGGGTGGCGATGCGACTGCCCGCCATCGCGGTTCCCGCGCGCCGGGCAACCGCCCGCTCAGCCTAACGACCGCCGCGAGGAGGCAGGGCCCCGGCGCGCCGCCTCAGACCGGGGCTCCGCTGAGCTCGGCGGGCGCGTTCTGCAGCCCGCGGAACCTGGCCGCGGCCAGCATTCGCTCGACGGGTACCGGCCCGTACGTGGTGGTGCGCTGCACGGCCATCCGGCCGATCGGCTTCGTCACCGCGGCGATGTCGGCGACGGTCTTGTACGAGCCGTACTCCGAACCCGCCATCCGGGAGATCGTCTCCTCCATCAACGTGCCGCCGAGGTCGTTCGCGCCGCCGCGCAGCATCATCCGGGTTCCGCCGTCGCCGAGCTTCACCCAGGACGTCTGGATGTTGCCGATCTTGCCGTGCAACAGGATCCGCGCCATGGCGTGCACGGCCCGGTTCTCCTGCAGCGTCGGGCCCGGCCTGGCCAGGCCGGCCAGGTAGATCGGGGAGTTGGTGTGGATGAAGGGCAGCGCGACGAACTCCGTGAAACCGCCGGTCTCGTCCTGGATGCTGCCGAGCAGCCGCAGGTGCGCAACCCAATGCTCCGGCGAGTCGACGTGCCCGTACATCATCGTCGAGGACGACGGAATGCCCAGGGAATGCGCGGTTTTCACCACTTCGACCCACGCGTCGGTGGGCAGCTTCCCTTTGGTGAGGATCCACCGTACGTCGTCATCGAGGATCTCCGCCGCGGTGCCGGGGATCGAGTCCAGGCCCGCCTCCTTGGCGCCGATGAGCCAGTCGCGGATCGACAGGCCGGACTTGGTGGCGCCGTTGACGACCTCCATCGGCGAGAACGCGTGCACGTGCATCTCGGGCGTGGCGGCCTTGACGGCGCGGACGATGTCGAAGTACGCGGTGCCGGACATGTCCGGGTGGATGCCGCCCTGCATGCACACCTCGGTCGCGCCGAGGTGCCAGGCCATCGCGGCGCGCTGCGCGACCTCCTCGCTCGAGAGCGTGTAGGAATCCGGATCGGTGCGCCGCTGCGCGAACGCGCAGAACCGGCAACCGGTGTAGCAGACGTTGGTGAAGTTGATGTTCCGGTTGACTACGTATGTCACGTCCTCGCCGACCACGTCCGCCCGGATCGCGTCGGCCAGTCCGGCAAGGGCCTCCAGATCCTCCCCGGTGGCCGAGAACAGCGTCAGCGCTTGGGAATCCGTGATGCCGGCCGGATCTCGCTCCACGGCGCGGAGCGCACCCGCCACATCCGAATCCACCCGGCGGGGGGCCCGGATCTTGGCGCGCAGCGACTCCCAGTCGCCGTACACCCAGTCGAAGTCGCCTCGCCGGTCCGCGATCCGGCCCTCGGTGTCGATGGCGGTTTCCAGGTCGGACCGGCCGGACGTGTCGAGCCCGGCACCGCCGTCCGGCTCCTGCCAGGGACGGGGCGTCGGCCGGGCATCGGCCAGGGCCAGCCCGGTGACGGGATCCGCCAACGTGTCGAGGTGGCCGCGCAGCCGCGGATCCAGCCACGGCTCGCCGGCCCGGACGTACCGCGGGTAGATGGTCAGCCGCTCGGCCAAGGTGAAGCCCGCCTCGGCGGTGCGCTCGGACAGTTCCTCGATCTGCGGCCACGGCCGTTCCGGATTGACGTGGTCCGGGGTCAGCGGCGATACCCCGCCCCAGTCGTCGATGCCGGCCGCGATCACCCTGGCGTATTCGTGATCGATCAGGTTCGGCGGCGCCTGGATGCGCATCTTCGGCCCCAGGATCATCCGCGCAACCGCTATTGTTGCGACCAATTCGTCCATTTCCGCATCCGGCATGGCGGCCATGGCGGTGTCCGGCTTGGCGCGGAAGTTCTGCACGATCACCTCCTGGATGCCGCCGAACTCGCGCGCCACCTGACGGATCGCGAAGATCGACTCCACCCGGTCGGCCAGGGTTTCCCCGATGCCGATGAGAATTCCCGTGGTGAACGGGATCGACGACCGCCCGGCATCCTGCAGCACCCGAAGCCGCACCGCCGGGTCCTTGTCGGGGGAACCGAAGTGCGCGCCGTGCCGGTTCTCGAAGAGCTCGCGGGAGGTGGTCTCCAGCATCATGCCCATGCTGGGCGCCACCGGCTTGAGCCGTGCCATCTCCTGCCAGCTCATCACGCCGGGGTTGAGGTGCGGCAACAGGCCGGTGGACTCCAGGACCGCGATCGCGCAGGCCCGCAGGTAGTCCAGGGTGGAGGAGTAACCGGCCTCGTCGAGCCACTGGCGCGCCTGCTTCCATCTGTCCTCGGGGCGGTCGCCGAGCGTGAAAAGGGCCTCCTTGCAGCCCAATTCGGCGCCCTTACGGGCGATCTCGACCACCTCGCCGATCGAGAGGTACGGCGCCTGCAGCCGGTTCGGGGTGGTGACGAACGTGCAGTAGTGGCAGCGGTCCCGACACAGCCGGGTCAGCGGGATGAACACCTTCTTGGAGTAGGTGATGATCCCCGGCCGGCGCGCGGCGAGCAACCCGGCATCGCGCACCCGGGCGGCGGAGGCGCACAGGTCTGCCAGGTCACCTCCCCTGGCCTGCAGGGCGATCTCGGCCTCTGAGGCGTTGAGGGCCACGCCGTCCCGGGCGCGGCGCAGCACCCGTCGCATTGCCGACGCGGCCGGCGCGGAAGGGGCGGGTTGGTGGGCACGCGGCGGCGGTGACGACAGCTCCGGCGCCGGCCCGGACTCCGCCGGGGATGGTGTGCGGGGGGAATGATGCGACATGGTCATGGCAGGCGCTCCCGAGGTCGAACTGGTTTGTAGATCCGGAAGGCTTCGCCGAACTTCTCGGTCGATAGCTGCGGTGAATCGCAGCCACCCACGGCGCCATCGGGCCGGGCTGTCGGCCGCTGCGCGCTACCGTGCTCGATCCTGCCCGTGGATCGCGTGCCATGGCACGAACCCGGCGGTCAGGTCGCGGCGCGGCGTCGGCGCTTGCCAAACTGCGGCGGCGGTCACTCCTCGTCCGACGGCGGCGAGCGACCGCGCGTCGCTCGCTGTCCTTATTTGTAGCAGACGCGCCCCGGCGGCCCGCACACGGCATGCGCCGGTACTCGACCGCGACAAGGGTCCCGGCGGGGTCTGGCGGTGTCCGCGGGCTACCGGCCCGTCACCACGTTCGTCAGCGGTTCGCCGTTGACCATTCGCTGCAGTTGCGCGTGGATCAACGCTCGCATCCGCGGTTCGAACGCCGTGGTGTTCCCGCCCACGTGCGGCGTGATGAGGCAGTTCGGAGCCCGCCACAGCGGGTGTGCCGGCGGTAACGGCTCCGGGTCGGTGACGTCCAGCGCGGCGCCGAGACGGCCGGCGTGCAACTCGCCGAGCAGCGCCTCGGTGTCCACGATGGCGCCGCGCGCGACGTTGACCAGCAGCGCGCCATCGCGCATCCGGCGCAGGAGCCGAGCGTCGAACATGCCGGCCGACTCGCCGGTCAACGGCAACACCAGGATCACCACGTCGAACTCGCCGATCACATCCGGTAGTTCGGCGACGGGGCGGGCGCCGTCGGTGCCACGGCGCGAGAACGGCACCACGGCAACGACGAATCCGGACAGCATGCGCACGATGGTTCTGCCGATCGAGCCGTGCCCGATCACGGCGACCCGGGAATCGGTCAGCGACGATCGCCTGCCGCCGGCCCATTCGCCGCGCTGCTGTGCGGCGGCGAACCCGCGCAGGTCGCGGCGGCCCGCCAGGGCCAGCGCCACTGCCAGCTCCGCGGTGGACTCGTCGTGGACGCCGCGAGCGTTGCACAGCAACACGCCCGGCCGCACATAGTCCAGCGCGTCGTCATAACCGGCGTTGGGCAACTGCAGCACCCGCAGGTTCGACATGGAACGGACGGGGTCGAGCGCCTCCCGCCCACGCATGTACTGCGGGACGTAGAAGCTGATGCGCGCCAGCATGGCCGGGGTGAAATCCCCGTCGGCCGGCGACAGCGCGCTCACGCCCTCCGGCACTGCCAGGTCCGGCCATTGCGTCCAGGCGATGACGGGGCCTTCGGCCGATGTCATGTCCGGCGCATCCCGATCGTGGTACCACGCCCGGCGGCGATGACCCGATCCCCTAGGCCCCGGGCCCCGAAAGGGCGCGCAGGCGCGGCAGCACCTCCTGGTTGTACAGGTCCAGGAACCGCTGCTGATCCGGGCCCGGCGCGTGGAACACCAGGTGGTTGAAGCCGAGGTCGACGTAGTGCTTGATCCTGGCGACGTGTTCGTCCGGGTCGGTCGAAACGATCCACCTCGAGGCCGCGCGTTCCGCCGGGAGCGCGTCGGCAAGGCGCTGCATCTCGATCGGGTCGTCGACGTGCGTCTTCTCCTCCGGGGACAGCGCAAGCGCCGCCCAGTGCCTGGTGTCGTCCATCGCCCGGGCATGGTCGTGATCGAACGACACCTTCATCTCGATCATCAGGTCCAGGTCCTGCAGGCTCCGGCCGACCTTGCTCGCGCCCTCGGCCAACGCCGGGACCAGCGTGTCGCGGTACAGCGTGTCCGCCTTGCCCGACGTGGTGATGAACCCGTCGGCAACCCGGCCCGCCAGCCTGGTCGCCGCCGGCCCGGACGCGCCGATGTACAGCGGCACCGGCACTTCCGGACGGTCGTAGATGGTCGCCCGGTCGGTCGAGTAGAAGGTGCCGTCGAACGTGACCCGCTCCTGCGCCCACAACGTCTTGATCAGGGTGACGGATTCCTTCAGTCGCGCGAACCGCTCCTTGCCGTCCGGCCACGTCAGTCCGAGCGCGACCTCGTTGAGCGATTCCCCCGAGCCCACGCCGAGGATCACCCGGCCCGGATAGAGGCACCCGAGCGTGGCGAAGGCCTGCGCGATCACGGCCGGGTGATAACGGAACGTCGGAGTCAGCACGCTGGTCCCCAGCAGCACCCTGGACGTGCGGGCCCCGACCGCGCCGAGCCACGGCAGCGCCGCGGGAGCATGCCCACCGTCGTGCCGCCACGGCTGGAAATGATCCGACACGAAAACCGAGTCGAACCCGGCCTCCTCCGCCTGAACCGCAAACTCGGCCAACTCCACCGGGCCGAACTGCTCCGCGGACGCCTTGTATCCGAACCGCACGTTCCGACACCTCCAGCAGCTCACCCGATCACATTTCGCTCTTGCAGCACCTTAACGAGTGCCCATCCGGTCCCGGCGATCGGGCTGCGCGAATCCGGCCGACCACGGTCTGACGGGGCCCGCCGCGGCACGATCGGCCGGTTCAGAACTCGCCCACCGCCCGGCGCACCACCGCTCCGACCTGCTCGGCCTCGATCAGGAAACCGTCATGACCGAACTCCGAGCGAATCATGTGCAGCGGCAACGCGTTCGGGATCCCTGCGGCAAGGCGCGCGCCTTCGCTCGGCAGGTACAACCGGTCGGAATCGACCGCCGCGACCGAGGTCCGCGCGGTGACCCGCCGCAGCGCGGATTCCACCCCGCCGCGCCCCCGGCCCACGTCGTGGGAGTTCATCGCCTCGGTGAGCACCAGGTACGAGTTGGGGTCGAATCGCCGGCCCAGCTTGCGGCCGTGGTGCTGCAGGTACGACTCGACCGCGTACCGGCCGCCGGCCGCCGGGTCCTCGCCCGGCTGCGGGTCCCGCCCGAAACGCAGGGACAACTCGCCCGCCGACCGGTAGGTCGTGTGCGCTATCTGCCGTGCCACCGCCATGCCGGCCAACGGGACCCGGCCGCCGTAGTAGTCGCCGCCGGAGAAGTCCGGGTCCATCCGGATGGCGGCGAGTTGCGGAGCAGCCCAGGCGATCTGGTCCGCCGATGCCGCTGCCGTGCAGGCGATGACGACGGCCCGGCGGACCCGGTCCGCCTCGCCGACCGCCCACTCCAGCACGCGCATTCCGCCCATCGACCCGCCGATCACCGCCGCCAGCGTGTCGATGCCGAGCAGGTTCGCGACCGCGACCTCTGCGGCGACCTGGTCCCGGATGGTCAACGACGGGAATCGTGATCCGTACGGCCGGCCGTCCTTCGCGATGCTCGACGGACCCGTCGAGCCCTGGCAGCCACCGAGCACATTCGTTGCGATGACGAAGAATCGGTCGGTATCGAGCGGCGCTCCCGGCCCGATCAACCCGTCCCACCATCCGGGGCTGGGCTGTCCGGGGCCGGCACGGCCGACGACGTGCGCATCGCCGGTCAGCGCGTGCTCGACGAGAACGGCGTTGTCCCTTGCCGTATTGAGCTCACCCCAGCATTCGTAGGCCATGGTGACATCCGGCAGGCGCACGCCGTATTCGGTCACCAGGTCGCCGATCGGCAGCAGGTGCCGGCCGGCGGTATGGCTGAGCGCGCGGACCGGCAGGGGCGGGCCGCCCCTGCCGGTCGCACCTGTGCGCGGCGTCACGATCGTCACAGCACCATCCTCCGGCAGAATGCTCAGGCGCCCTTGGCGGCGATGAAGCCCAGTTCCAGGTCCGCCAGGATGTCGTCGATGTGCTCGATGCCGACCGACAGCCGCACCAGCCCGGGAGTCACCCCGGCCGCCCGCTGCTCCGCCTCGGACAGTTGCGAATGCGTGGTCGACGCCGGGTGGATCACCAGCGAACGCACGTCACCGATATTCGCCACGTGGGAGTGCAACTGCAGCGCGGACACGAACTTCTTGCCCGCCTCCAGCCCGCCCGCGATGTCGAAGGCCAGCACCGCGCCGGCCCCCTTCGGCGTGTACTTGCGCGCCTTCTCGTACCACGGGCTGGATGGCAGGCTGGCATAGCTGACGGATTCGACGTCCTCACGCTGCTCGAGCCACTGCGCCACGGCCTGAGCGTTCTGTACGTGCCGCTCCATGCGCAGCGACAGCGTCTCGATGCCCTGCTCGATCAAGAACGCGCTGAACGGCGCGAGCGACGGGCCGAGATCGCGGAGCAACTGCACGCGCGCCTTGAGGATGTAGGACAGGTTCGCGCCCAGCGGCGAACCGACGCCGAGGTCGCGCGCATACACCAACCCGTGATAGCTGGGGTCCGGCGTGTTGAACCCCGGGAAACACGCAGCGTGTCGGGCATAGTCGAAACTGCCGCCGTCGACGATCACACCCGCGATGGTGGAGCCATGCCCGCCAAGGTATTTCGTCGCGGAATGCACCACGACGTCCGCGCCGAAACTCAGCGGGCGCAACAGGTACGGGCTCGGGATGGTGTTGTCCACGATCAACGGGACTCCCACCTCGTGCGCCACGGCCGCGACGTTTTCTATGTCCAGCACATCCGACTTCGGATTGGCGACGGATTCGGCGAAGAACGCCTTGGTGTTCGGCCTCGCCGCCTCCCGCCACGATGCCGGGTCATCCGGATCGTCCACGAAAGTCACGGCGATCCCCAGCTTGGGCAGGGTGTGGCTGAGCAGGTTGTAGGTGCCGCCGTAAAGGCTGGGGCTCGCGACGACGTGATCGCCCGCTTCGGCGACGTTGAGGATCGCGAGCGTGGTGGCGGAGGACCCGGACGCCAACAGCAGCGCGCCGACACCGCCCTCCAGGTCGGCGATGCGGCTTTCCACCACGTCGGTGGTGGGGTTGCCGATCCTGGTGTAGATCGGTCCGAGATCGGCGAGCGCGAAGCGGCTGGCCGCCTGCTCGGCGTCCTCGAACACGAACGAGGTCGTCTGATAGATCGGCAGCGCGCGGGCACCGGTTGCGGAATCGACGGATTGGCCGGCGTGGATCTGGCGGGTTTCGAAGGACCATTGGGGTGTCATGCGGGTTCGCTCCTGATGTGTGGTGGGCGGATCCGGGGCGGGTCTGTTCCGCGCCGGATCACGGAAATCGTTGGGGGTGACGCGAACTCATCGCCAGTCTGCGTGCGGCCGGACTCGCGGATCCGCGGAAGGTGCCGGGTGCGGAGCGTCGCGACCGGCGCGCCCACCGAGGGTGGGCAAGCCGCCGCATTGACGCGTCAGCGGGATTTCAGCGGAAGTAACACATTCGACGACACACAGCGGCGCTCCTTGCGTCAACTGGGCCCGCCGCACGCGGACCGCGCTTGCGATCCGCCGGATGTGGCGGATCGCCCGGTCATCACCCGGGGCACCCCACCGCGTGTGGAGGGTTGCCGTCCAGCAAGCCGGGGCTTGGTGCTGGAACTCATGACCTGACGGCCACTATAGCGGCTGGTTCGGGGCGGCTCAACCAGGGGTGACGAGGCTCGCAGCGTCACGGCATCGGCTCCCTGGCCCAGCGGGGCCCGGAGGGCCGGGCTGCCCGACCGCGGATGCGGGCGCGAGGCGCCGCACCGGGCTTCGACGGGTTCGCGGAAACAGCAATCGGCGCGACGACTTCAGCGGCCGCCGGATCGGGCGATAGGGAACATGCGGAAGTTGGCCGCCGCGCACCGGACGAGGCTTGCGCTTTCGTCGGCCCCGGGGAGGAGGACGCGCAAGGTATGCCTGATCGCGAACGCGAGGCGCCGCCGCGGCGTGCGCCGTTCACGTCGTCGCTGCGCCTAGGCGAAGCGTTGGTCGCGGCCGGCGCCATCACCGCCGACCAGCTCGATTGGGCCCTTGCCGCGCAACGGGCGTCCGGCTCGCAACTCGGCACGGTACTGATCGCCAGCGGCATGACGGATCGCCTGACCGTGTATCGCACGTTGGCCGAGGCATGGGGTTGCCCGTTCGTCGACTGCACCACGGTGGAGTTGGACCCGTCCCTGCTGGTCATGGTCGATCCGCCGGAAATCACCGCGCAGCAGTGGATTCCGCTGCACCGGGACGTCGACGGGACCGTGCTGGTCGCCACCGCGGAGCGACCCACGCCGGAACGGGAGGCGGCCATCGAAGCCGCCATGGGGGAACCCGTCCGGCAACTCGCGACCACCGACTGGGACATCGCCCAGGCGCTGGCGCGCGGCTACCGGGGCGCGATCCTCGACGAGGCAAGCCTCGGCCTCTGGCGTTACGCCGAGAACCGCTCCGCACGGCGAGTCCTCAGCAACTCGCAGGTCGGCGTGGCATGCCTGCTGCTGCTCGCGCTCGTGGCGTGCGGCATCTTGTTGCCCGTGCAAACCCTGATCGGGGCGTCCTGCCTCATCGGGTTCGGATTCCTCGCCGGTGTGGTGTTCAAGTTCGTGGTCTGCACTTCCGGCGCCCGGTTCGAGCACACGGAGATCATCACCTCCGAGGACGTCGCCGCGCTGAAGGACGCGGACCTGCCTCGATACACGATTCTGGTTCCCGTCTACAAGGAAGCGGCCGTCCTGCCGGATCTGCTGGCGAATCTGGGCGCCTTGGACTACCCGTCATCCAAGCTGGACATCCTGATCCTGCTCGAGGAGGACGACGCCGAGACCTTCACCGCCGCACGTGATTTGCGCCCGCCGGCCAACGTCCGCCTGCTACGGGTACCGGCCGGCGCACCGCAGACGAAGCCGAAGGCGTGCAACGTCGGGCTGTTCTTCGCGCGCGGTGAGTACCTGGTGATCTACGACGCGGAGGATCGACCGGAGCCGGACCAGTTGAAGAAGGCCCTGATCGCGTTTCGCCGCGGCGGTGATTCGCTGGTCTGCGTCCAGGCGGCACTGAACTACTTCAACGCCGATGAGAACGCGCTGACGCGCATGTTCACCCTGGAATACTCGTTCTGGTTCGACTACATGCTGCCGGGGCTGGACGCGCATGATCTGCCGATCCCGTTGGGCGGCACGTCGAATCACTTCCGCAGCGACATGCTCCGCCAGCTGGGGGGCTGGGATCCGTTCAACGTCACCGAAGATGCCGATCTGGGGATCCGCGCATCGGTCCTCGGCAAGCGGGTCGGAGTGATCAACTCGACCACCTTCGAGGAGGCGAACACCCAGTACGGCAACTTCATCCGGCAGCGATCCCGCTGGATCAAGGGCTACCTGCAGACGTCGCTCGTGCACCTTCGCCATCCGATCGAGTTGCTCCGCACCTGCGGGTTCCGGCAGGCGGCCGGATTCGCGCTGCTGGTGGGCGGGACGCCGCTGACGTTCCTGGCGGTGCCGCCGCTGTACCTGCTCTTCCTCGCGTCGTTGTTCGTGCCGGTCGATTCCCTGACGGTGCTCTTTCCCGGCTGGGTGCTGTGGATGGGCCTGGCCAACCTGGTGGTCGGCACCATGCTGATGATCTATGTGTCGATGATGGGGGCTTTCAAACGGCGTCGCTACCTGCTGGTGCCGTGGGCCCTGCTCAATCCGCTGTATTGGCTCCTGCACTCGTTCGCTGCCTACAAGGCCGTGTGGCAGTTGATTTTCCGTCCGCACTATTGGGAGAAGACCAACCATGGCCTCACCAGCTATCGCCGAACGGATCACGCCTCGGGCCACCTCGACGGCGACGCTGCCGACGCTGGCGCCGCGACGAGCGGCGGACGCGAGCCCGCAACCGCACCCGCACCGGCAATCGGGTCGGCGAGGCACTCGCTGGCCGAGTAGCCCGCTCGGCCGGTGGCTCGTCCGCCTGGCGCTCGGCACACCGCTCTGCGTCGTCGCCGGCCTTTCAGCCGTGGGCCGCACCGTCCCCACCGCCAACGACGCGCTCGCCGAGCGCGCTTCGCGGATTTCCTGGGGGGCAACCGACCTCCGGTTCGTTGCGGGAATCTGGCCGCCGCTGCCGACCGCCATCGCCGGCATCGTCGCCGGAGGCACGGTGCTTCTCGCCGTGATCGGCGGTCTGGTCGGTGGCTGCCTGCTGCACGTGCTCGCCGAGCGATTGATCCTGGCCGGCCAGCCGCGGGGGCTGGTCGCGCTTGCGGCCGCGACGGTCGGCGCGGCCCCGGGCACGGCGTACCTTGCGGACGTCGACCTCGCATCGATCCTGGCCCTGCTGCTGGTGGTGATGGCGGCCGGCGGGATCCTGCGCTTCGTGCGGGACGGCCGTACCGACGGGGCGTTTCTGGCGGGCCTGCTGCTTGCGCTGGCGGCCATGTGCAACGCCGCCGTGGGCCTCGTCGCCGTCGTTCTCGCCGCGGCGACTCCGCTCCTCTTGCGCGGCAGGCGATCGGCGGGCGCGGCAGGCGCGCTGGCCTGCGTCATCCTCTTCCCGACCGTCGCGGCGGCGGCCGGGTGGGCCTTTCTCGAGTGGCGCTTCACCGGCGAGGTGTTCGCCGCGCTGCGCGGGTCGGCTGCCTTCACGTTCCCGGCCGGTGCGGGACCGGGTGCGGCAGTCGCCGCCGCCCACCTGGGGCAGGTGTTGGTGTGCTCACCGTTGTATGTGGCCGTCGTAGTGTTGCTGCTCCGCCGGTCCGCCACGGCCACGCTGGGCCTGCTGCTGCCGCTTCCCGTACTGGCGCTCGCGCTGTGGTGGGGAATCGGCCCGCCGGTCGGCCTGGCGATCCTCGGCCTGACCTGCGCCGGCGTGCTGGCGCTTCCGGCCGCGGCCCGTTCTCGTCCGGCCATCGCCGCGATCATGGCTGCGCAGTGTGTGATCTCGTTCACGCTGGCGCTGTGGTGGGACGCGCCGGTGGCGCTGTGGTGGACGCAACTCCTCGGCTGACCAACGACCGCCGCGGACGATACGGTCGGCGCATGCCACCGCCCGAGGTCCTTCCCGCATCCCGCATCCCCGATCCGGCGACCGCGCCGGCACTGCGTTGGGGCATCGTCGGGCCCGGTCGCATCGCCGACGCCTTTGTGGCGGCGCTGGCAGCGCACACCTCGCAGCAGGTCGTGGCGGTCGGCTCCCGATCGCGCGAACGTGCCGCCGCGTTCGCGGCCCGGCACGGCATCGCCCGGGCATACGACACCTACGACGCCCTGGTGCACGATCGCCAGGTCGACGTCGTCTACGTGGCGACCCCGCACAGCGAACACCTCTCCGGCGCGCTCGCGGCGATCGCCGCCGGCAAGCACCTGCTGGTGGAAAAGTCGTTCACCCGCAACGCATCCGAGGCGGCGGAGATATTCGGCGCGGCGCGAGCGGCGGGTGTATTCGTGATGGAGGCGATGTGGTCACGCTTCCTGCCGCAGTCCGCCGTGATCCGGCAACTCCTCGCCGATGGAGTTCTGGGCGATATCGCGGTGGTGGCAGCCGACCATGGCCAGCGTTTCGAGTTCGACCCGGCCCACCGGTTGTTCAACCCGGACCTCGCCGGCGGTGCGCTGCTGGATCTGGGGGTGTACCCGGTGTCGTTCGCCGCAATGGTGCTGGGCACGCCGGACGCGGTGACGGCGATCGGAACCGTCACCAGCACCGGCGTTGACGCGCAGATCAGCGCCGTGCTCGACAAGGGCGCCGCGCAGGCGGTGCTGTTCACCACACTGCTGGCCGGGACGCCGACCACGGCGACGATCTCGGGGACCGTGGCGCGCGCCGAACTCGCCGGACCGTTCTTCGCACCCGGCCGGCTGACCGTCACCGCTCGGCACGGGGCGCAACTGGTCCGCGAACCCGATCGGATCACCGGCACCGGCGCGCTGTGCTTCCAGGCGGCGGAGCTTGCGCGATGCGTCGCGGAGGGCCGCCGGGAGTCACGGCTGCTGCGCTGGGCCGAGACCCTCGCGATCATGAAGACGATGGACGAGATACGTCGCCAGGTCGGGGTGGTGCTGCCCGGCGAGTGAGCTGGCGCAGAGCCCCGGATCGACGTCCTCAGGCGGTCGGCCCTGGGAGGGCCATCGCCTCGGCGTGCGCCCGGGCGACGGCCCGCACCGCGGACTCCGGATCCTCGCCGCGGGCGCCGGCCGCGAACGCCAGCCGGAAGATCTGCTCGCCCACGGAATCCCCCGCCGGCGGCTGCACCTTCACGCCGAACTTCGCCGAGCGGGCGCCCAGCTTGCCGGCCAGCGCCAGCGCCGGCTGCCCGAGCGCCACGCCGTCCAGCGCCGTTGGCGCGGCGTGCTCCGCCCGCTTCAACTCGTCCCAGCGGACCTGCTGCTCGGCAGCCGTCAGCGTTTCGCGCTCGTCCGGGGTGCCGAACACGTACGGATGCCGGCGGATGAGCTTGTCCGTCAACGCCGCGGCGACGTCGTCGATGTCGAAACCGCCTGCCTGCCGAGGCTTCTCGCGCGCGATGCGCGCGTGGAACAGCACCTGCAACAACACGTCGCCAAGTTCCTCACGCACGGCGCCGGGATCGCCGTCCTCCACGGCCTGGACCAGTTCGTAGCACTCCTCGACGAGGTAGCGCAGCAACGACTCGTGCGTCTGCGCGGCATCCCAGGGGCAGCCGCCGGCAGAGCGCAGCCGGTCCATCACCTCCACCGCGCGTAGCAGCGCCGCCCCGCCATCGGCCGCCACGGCGCTACATCCCGCTGTTCGACGGGACCACCAACAGCGTGCGGGGATCCCACTGACCGAATCGCGGATTCACCATCACCTCGTCGTGCGCCTCGTACTTGGTGAGCAACAGCGATGCCAGCACCATGTACCCGTCCAGGCTGGACGCCGCAGACAGCGCGTCCTTCGTCAGCTTCGCCGGCTTCTCGGTGCGCTGGCTGACCCGCACCACGAAATAGTCCTCCCCGGACTGCGGAACCAACACGATCTCACCCTTCGGCGCGGTGAAGATGCCGAACAGCGCGTCCTGCGGGGCGGCCAGCAACGACTCCTGGCCACCGGGCAGCTGCGGGTTCGCGGCGCGGGCGTCCGCGGCCGCGCGGTCCATCGCCCCGGGGTCGCGAAGGAATTTCGCGCGGGCCGCGACCGCAGCGTCACGGCTCGCTGCGGGCACCACATCGGCCGTCACCTCGATATCGGTGACGGCTGCTCCGCCCGCCGGGATCTTGTCCGCGAGTTGGCCCAGAACCAGGTAGTCGTACACGGCTTCGGGCACCGCGGCGGCCGGAACGGTCAGGCTTCGGCCGACGGTCGCGGTGCCCCCGTTCTGCGCGATGAACGCGTTGACCTGCTCGTCGGTCACCGTTATCTTCTCGGCTTTCGCCGCGGCGAGTACCAGTTGGTGCCGGACCAGGTCGGTCGCCTGGTACCGGTTGAACACCGCCCTGGTGGAGGCGCTCAGGGTTTGCGCCGTGTCCGCCGGGATGTTCTCCTCGATCAGGGCCTGCGTGCGTTGGTGGACGGTCTGCTCCGAGATGGCGACGCCGTTCACCGACATCGCCGCGCCGGGCACCGTCCCACAACCGGCCAGCAGGAGCACCGCCGCGGCGAGCGGAACCACCAGCCGGGTCCGGCGGCTGCGCATTTCGCCGCGGGGATCCCTCGTACGCTGTGCTGCCGGCACGGGCTCTCCCCAGTAGTCGATCCGAAACATGGCCGCGGACGGCCCTCGCGGCGCATCCGTGCCGGTCCAGCGTGCCACAACGCCACGATGCCCGCCCCCCGGCGTGGCGTCTGCATGGGCGTCGATGACGGGGGTCCTGGCGAACCCGCCGTGCGAACCGGGCCCGCGAACCCCTGGCGAACCCCCCGGCAAGCCGCCGGGCAACCTGTTGGGCCAAGCACCCGGCCGCGGCCGAGAAACCCGTCAGGAGGCCGATGCCGCCACCGTGGCGGGCGCCATCGCCTCGAGTACCCCGCGGCAGAACGCCAGCAGGTCCGCGTCCCGCAGCGCCGGGGCGGCCAGCCGGTCGGACTCGGCCGGCGCGGGCAAGGTGAGGGTGTGCGTCGCCGCCCGGTAGGCGGAGCCGCGGTAGAGCCGCGCCATGCGCAACTGCGCCGATTCCGGAAGCTGCCCGCCGACGAATCGCAGCCCCCGTGGACCCATCGTCACCTCCCGTACCCCGGCCGCCTGGCAGGCGTGCTTGAGCGCGGCGACCGCCAACAGGTTCTCCGCCTCCGGGCCGGGCGAGCCGTAGCGGTCCGCCAGCTCGCTCCGCACGGCGGACAACTCGCCGGCGTCGCGGGCCGAGGCGATCCGCCGGTAGGCGTCCAGCCGCAGCCGCTCGGATCCGATGTAGTCGTGCGGGATATTGGCGTCCACCGGCAGTTCGATGCGCACCGGCGGGGGTTCGTCATCGATCTGCTCGCCCGCGGCCCGTCCAGCGGCCGTCTTGAACGCCGTCACCGCCTCGCCCACCAGGCGTACGTACAGATCGAAACCGACCCCGGCGATGTGTCCGGACTGCTCGGCGCCCAGGATGGAGCCGGCGCCGCGGATCTCTAGGTCCCTCATGGCGACCGCGAGACCGGCGCCCAGCGCGGCGTTCTGCGCGATCGTGGCGAGCCGGTCGTGCGCGGTCTCGGTCAGCGAATGGTCCGGCGGGTACAAGAAGTAGGCGTAGCCCCGCTCCCGGCTGCGGCCGACCCGTCCGCGCAACTGGTGCATCTGGGCGAGTCCCAGGATCTCCGAATGATCGACGATGAGGGTGTTCGCATTCGAGATGTCCAGCCCCGTCTCGACAATCGTGGTGCACACCAGCACGTCGTATTCGTGCTGCCAGAAGCCGTCGATCACCTTCTCCAGCAGATGCTCGTTCAGCTGGCCGTGCGCGACCGCGATCCGGGCTTCCGGGACCGCCTCTCGCAGCCGCCGGGTCACCGCGTCGATGTCCTTGACCCGGTTGTGCACGAAGAAGACCTGCCCGTCGCGCAACAACTCCCGCCGGATCGCGGCCGCGACCAGCTTGTCGTCGTACGCGCCGACGTACGTCAGGATGGGGTGCCGGTCCTCGGGCGGGGTGGTGATCGTGGACATCTCGCGGATGCCGGCGAGGCTCATCTCCAACGTTCGCGGAATCGGCGTCGCCGACAGCGTCAACATGTCGACGCCGGCCCGCAGCGCGGTGATGTGCTCCTTGTGCTCCACGCCGAAACGCTGCTCCTCGTCGACGATCACCAGACCCAGGTCGTGGTAGCGGATCGAGGGCTGCAGCAGCCGGTGGGTGCCGATGACGACGTCCACGCTGCCGTCGGCCAGCCCGGCGACGGTGGCCTTGGCCTCGGCGTCGGAGGTGAACCGGCTCAGGCCCCTGACGACCACCGGGAACGAGGCCATGCGGCTGGCGAACGTGGCCAGGTGCTGCCCGGCGAGCAGTGTCGTGGGAGCCAGCACCACGACCTGCTTGCCGTCCTGTACGGCCTTGAACGCGGCCCGCACCGCGACTTCGGTCTTGCCGTAACCGACGTCGCCGGACACGATGCGGTCCATCGGCACCGGACGTTGCATGTCCGCCTTGACCTCGTCGATCACCGTTTGCTGATCGGGTGTTTCGGTGAACGGGAAGGCATCCTCCAGCTCTCGCTGCCACGGGGTGTCGGCGCCGAAGGCGTGCCCGGGCGAGGCGGCCCGCTTCGCGTAAAGCTCGACCAGCTTGCCGGCGATCTGGCGCACGGCCTTGCGGGCCCGGCCCTTGGTCTTCGCCCAGTCGGAGCCGCCGAGCTTGTTCAGCGCCGGCACCTCGCCGCCGACGAAGCGGGAGAGTTGGTCCAGCGCATCGGTGGGCACGTACAGCCGGTCGCCGGGCTGGCCCTTCTTGCCGGACGCGTATTCCACTACCAGGTAGTCCCGAACGGCCCCGCCCGAGGTGCGCTGCACCAGGTCGACATAGCGGCCGATGCCGTGCTGGGCGTGCACCACGTAGTCGCCGATCTTCAGTGTGGCCGGGTCGATGGCGCCGCGCCGCCGGCCCGGGATGCGGGTGGCGGCCTCCGGGGCGCCGCCGCGGTTCCCGCTGAGGTCGGCTTCCGTGATGATCGCCAGATTGGCCCCCGCCAGGACGATGCCGTCCTGGAGTTGCCCGCAGGTCACGGTGACGACGTCTCGTCGCGGCTGCTCGACGAGCCCGTCGGGGCGTACCGCCGTCCCAAGGTCCCCCTCGCCAAGCCGTTCCGCGGTCCGCTGGGCCGTCCCCGCGCCGACCACCACCACCACGGTGCCGCCGCCGGCCGCGATCCGATCCTTGGCGTCGGCGATCGCGCGGCCGAGGTCCCCCCGGTAACTGGGGGCGGCGGTGACGGCGGATCCGGCGCCGGCTTCCACATCGGCGGTGACGGCGTCCCCGCTGAACGGGGCGATGCGCCACAGCGGCAGATCCCGGTCCACCAGGGCCTCAAGGGTCGGCGTCAGGTCCCGGTAGGCGGATTCCCCCAGGTCGATCGGAGCCTGCCCCCCGCCGGCCGCCGTCATCCACGACGCGGCGAGGAACTCCGCCCCGATCCGCACCAGGTCCGCCGCGCGCGTCCGGATCCGCTCGGGATCGGCCAACACCACGTGCGTGCCCGCCGGCAGCAACTCACCCAGCGTCACCAGGGCGCCCGGCCGCAGCACCGGAATGAGCGATTCCATGCCGTCGACGGCGATCCCGTCGGCGATCTTCGCGATCATCTCGGCCAGCGTCGGATCACCCGTCGCCGCGGCCGACAGCCGCCTCGCACGCTCCCGAACCTCCTCGGTGAGCAAGATCTCGCGGCACGGCGGCGCGCTGAGCTGCGGCACCGACTCGATGGAGCGCTGGTCCGCGACGGTGAACGTGCGCATGTCGGATATCTCGTCACCGTCGAACTCCACCCGGACGGGGTGCGCGGCGATCGGTGGGAAGACGTCCAGGATGCCGCCCCGCACGGCGATCTCGCCGCGCTTCTCCACGAGATCGACCCGGGTATAGGCAAGTTCCACGAGGCGGGCGACGGTTTCGCCGAGGTCGGCCGATTCGCCGACGGAAAGACGCACCGGGTCGAGATCGCCCAGGTCCGGCGCCATCGGCTGGATCAGCGACCGGATCGTCGTGACGATCACGGCCGGCGCTCCGGCCGGGTGTTCCTCCGGGTGCGCCAGCCGACGCAGCACCGACACGCGGCGCCCCACGGTATCCGCCCGCGGAGAGAGCCGCTCGTGCGGCAGCGTCTCCCACGACGGGAAGACCTCGACCCGCTCCGGCCCGATCAGGTCGCCTATCGCGGCGGCGGCGGCCTCGGCCTCCCGTCCGGTGGCGGTGACGAGGCACACCGGGACGCCCGCCCCGCCGGCCGCAGACGGTGCCGCGAGCGAGGCCGCCACGAACGGGCGCAGCCCCACCGGACCGGTGATCCGGTTCGCCGGCCGGCCGGCGGCATCCACCAGCCCCGCCAGCAGCGGGTCGGACAGCGCAGCCCCCAGCAGCCCGGCGAGCCGGCCCGCGGGCGCCGGGGGCGCGGGTGCGCCGGCCGCCGCAGGTCCGGCTTCGGCAGGCCGTGCTGCGACCGCGGTTTCGTGGGTCAAATCCATCTCCTCGCCTGAACCGGCCGGGCCTGAGCCGACCGGGCCTGGACCGACCGCCCCTGGGCCGACCGGGCGTGCGGCCCGCTCGGCCGCACGCCAAGAACCCCCGGCCGAGGCGGCAGGGGGTGTCGGATCACCACGGTACGCCGATCGCCGCCGCCCCCGCGCAGCGCCGGAGATGGCGCGCGGGTGGAGCAGACCGCCGAGCCGGGCTCGAAGCTCGCGGCGGACGGGCCGGGGCTCATGGAATGATGGTCACGGCAAGATGGTCAGGGCGCGCGGCGTATCCAAGGGCCAGTCCGCCGTGGTGTAACGGCAGCACCTCGGATTTTGGTTCCGATAGTCCAGGTTCGAATCCTGGCGGCGGAGCGGTCGGTCCCGTGCCGCGCGGAAGGGTTCGTCATGGGGTATCAGCATCGGCCCGGCGGCCACCACGTTCCGATACCGCGAGCCGGCGGGAAGGGGCTGCGATGAGGATCGGAGTTCGGCGATCGTGACCGGTGCGGGCACGGCGCCGGCGGCGATCCCCGCCGCGACCCCACCGGTGACCGCGGTGATCGTGCTGGCGGCGGGGCAGGGCACCCGGATGCGCTCGGCCATCCCGAAGGTCCTGCACCAGTTGGCCGGCCGGCCGATGCTGTGGCACGCGGTCCGCGCCGCTGGCGAACTGGCCCCGCGTCAGCTGATCACCGTGCTCGGGCACGGCCGCGACCAGGTGCAGGAATACCTCCGCGGCGCGTCCGACCTGCATCACCTGCCGATCATCACCGCTGTCCAGGACGCGCAGTTGGGCACCGGCCATGCCGTGCAGTGTGCGCTGGCGGCGATGGGCCATGCACCCAGCGGCACGGTCATCGTCACCTGCGGAGACGTTCCGTTGCTGCGCGCCGAGACGCTCCGGGCGCTGGCCGCCGAACATGCGCGCGCGGGCAGCGCCGTCACCGTCCTGACCGCAGTGGTGGACGACCCGACCGGCTACGGGCGCATCCTGCGAGACGCCGACGGGGCGCTGGACGGAATCGTCGAGCATCGCGACGCCGACGACTCGGCCCGCAAGGTCCGGGAGATCAACTCCGGCGTGTACGCGTTCGACGCCCAGGTTCTCGCCGAAATGCTCGGCCGCGTCGCGCAGTCCAACGCGCAGGGTGAGCGATACCTGACCGACGTGGTGCGCCTCGCCCGGGAGGCCGGGCACCGCGTCGGTGCGCTGGAGGTGGCAGACCCCGCCGAGACCGAGGGGGTCAACGACCGGGTGCAGTTGGCGCGGCTGGCCCGGCGGCTCAATGACCGCCTGGTACGCACCTTGCAACTCTCCGGGGTCACCGTGCACGATCCGGCCACCACCTACCTGCACGCCGACGTGAGCGTCGGCGCGGACACCGAGATCCTGCCCGGGACCCACCTGCAGGGCGGCACCGTGATCAAGGAAGGGTGCCGCATCGGCCCGGACAGCACGCTGATCGGCTGCTTCGTCGACGACGGTGCAACCGTGGTGCGCTCGCACTGCCGGGATGCCCGGATCGCGGCGGGCGCGACGGTCGGGCCGTTCACGCATCTGCGCCCGGGAGCGGAGGTCGGCTGCGGCGCCGAGGTCGGCGCGTACGTCGAGGTGAAGAAGGCGCGAATCGGTGACGGTGCCAAGGCCCATCACCTCGCCTACCTGGGCGACGCCGCGGTCGGAGCCGGCGCGAACGTCGGAGCCGGTGTCGTCACGGCCAACTACGACGGCCTGCACAAGTCGGTGACGGTGATCGGCGACGACGCGTTCATCGGCAGCAACGCCACGCTGATCGCGCCGGTGACGGTCGCGGACGGCGCCTACGTGGCGGCCGGATCCACCGTCACCGACGACGTCCCGGCCGGCGACCTCGCGGTCGCCCGGGGCCATCAGCACAACTCCGCCGGCTGGGTGCTGCGTCGCCGCGCCGGAACGGGCTCCGAGTCCGCCGCGCGCGCCGCCGGCGCGGACGGCGAGTCGCCCACCCACCACATCAGCGGACCCACCGAAGGACAGCCCACATCGTGAGTTCCATCCGCGTCGCCAATTCGAAGAATCTCATGCTCTTCTCCGGGCGCGGTTATCCCGAACTCGCCGACGAGGTGGGCAAGCACCTGGACGTCACCGTCACCCCGCAGGACGCCTACGAGTTCGCCAACGGCGAGATCTTCGTCCGCTACAAGGAATCCGTCCGCGGCTCCGACGCCTTCGTCATCCAATGCTGCGGGGCCGGCATCAACACCTGGGTGATGGAAACGCTGATCATGATCGACGCGCTGAAACGCGCCTCCGCGAAACGGATCACCGTCGTGCTGCCGTTCTACCCGTACGCGCGGCAGGACAAGAAGCACCGCGGCCGCGAGCCGATCTCCGCGCGGCTGATCGCCGACCTGTTGAAATCAGCCGGTGCGCACCGGCTCATGTGCATGGATCTGCACACGGACCAGATCCAGGGGTTCTTCGACGGGCCGGTGGATCACCTGATGGCCGGGCCATTGCTCACCGGCTACGTGCTGGAGCGATACGGGCAGGACGCGCTGACGGTCGTCTCACCGGACTCCGGCCGGGTTCGCACCGCCGAACGCTGGGCGGACCGCCTGGGCGGCACCCCGTTGGCGTTCATCCACAAGACTCGCGACCCGCTCACACCCAACGAGGTGGTGGCCAACCGGGTGGTCGGCGACGTGGCCGGCCGGACCTGCGTCATCGTCGACGACATGATCGACACCGGCGGCACCATCGCCAGCGCGACCCGGTGCGTGCTTGCGGCCGGGGCCGCGAAGGTCGTCGTCGCGGCGACGCACGGCGTGCTGTCCGACCCCGCCCCGAAGCAACTCTCCGCGTGCGGGGTGGCCGAGGTGGTGCTCACCAATACGCTGCCCATACCCGGCGATCACCGATTCGAGCGCCTGACGGTGCTCTCCATCGCGCCGATGCTGGCCCGCGCGATCCACGAGGTCTTCGAGGACGGCTCCGTCACCAGCCTGTTCGAGCCCTGACGGGGTCTTCGCGTGACCGCCCGCCGTTACCCGCCACCCTTGCAACCACCACGGCAGGGCAGAATCCGACGGGTGAGCACGCTGCACGATCCGAACTCGATCTCGTTCGCGTCCGACAACTGCGCGGGTATCCACCCGGAGGTACTCGCCGCGATCGCCGACGCGAACCGCGGACATCAGGCCTCCTACGGCGGTGACGCGTACACGGCGCACCTGCAGATCGTCATCGCGCGGCAGTTCGGCGATGCCGCCAGGATCTGGCCGGTCTTCAACGGCACCGGTGCGAATGTGGTTGCGCTGCAAGCGATGTTGCCGTATTGGGGCGGGGTGGTGTGCGCCGAGACAGCGCACATCAACACCGACGAGAACGGCGCGCCGGAGCGGATGGCCGGCATCAAGCTGATGACGGTGCCCACGCCGGACGGCAAGCTCACGCCCGAGTTGATCGACCGCCAGGCGTGGGGGTTCGGTGACGAGCACCGCGCGCAGCCATTGGTGGTGTCGATGACGCAGACCACCGAGTTGGGCACGGTGTACACGGTGGCGGAGACCGCCGCGATCTGCCGGCACGCGCACGCACTGGGCATGCGGGTGCACATGGACGGCTCACGGATCGCCAACGCGGCCGCCTCGCTCGGCGCGACGCTGCGCGAGTTGACGACCGACGCGGGCGTCGACGTCCTCTCGTTCGGCGGCACCAAGAACGGGCTGCTCTACGGCGACGGCGTGGTGGTGTTGAACCCGGATGCCGCGGAGGGCCTCGACTTCCTGCGCAAGCTGGACGCGCAACTGGCCAGCAAGATGCGCTTCGCCTCCGCCCAGTTGATCGCGCTGCTCGATGGCGACCTGTGGCTGCGCTCGGCCCGGCACGCCAACTCCATGGCCACCCGGCTGGCCGCGGCCATATCGGCCATGGACGGGGTGCGGATCACCCAGCCGGTGCAGTCCAACGGGGTGTTCGCCGTGCTGGACCGGCAGGCGGCGGACCGGTTGCGGCGCCGGTTCGACTTCCACGACTGGACGGCGGCGATCGGTGAGGTGCGCCTCATGTGCGCCTTCGACACCACCGAGGCCCACGTGGACGCGTTCGCGGCGGCGCTCGCGGAGGAGTTGGCGCGGTAGCGCCCTCCTCGCCCGGACCCCCGGCCGGCCGCACGTGCGTTACGATGGCCCGGTTGCCTCGGCGAGGGCGGCCCGAAATTCCGGCGAATCCGCGGGATCATGGGCGCGCCGTGATCGGCGCGGTGGGTCCTCTCCCGCGCGTCCGCGCCGCGGCCCACCCCGTCACGGAAACCGTGACGGCGAGACGCCTTCCACACGCGAGAGAAGCCGAGATCATGTCCGAGACACCCCGCCTGACCGCACATCCCCGAACCGAGTTCGGGAAGGGGGCTGCGCGCCGGGCCCGGCGGGCCGGTTTGGTCCCCGCCGTGCTGTACGGGCATGGCTCAGAAACCCGTCACCTCTCGCTGCCGGCGTTGGAGTTCGCTCGCGCTATCAAGGGCGGCGCCAACACCGTGTTGGCCCTGCAGCTCGCCGGCGAGGAGCAACTGGCGCTGGCCCGTGCGGTCGTCCGCCACCCGCTGCGCGACTACTACGAGCACATCGACCTGGTGATGGTGCGCCGCGGCGAGAAGGTGACGGTCGAGGTGCCGGTCCACCTCGTCGGCGACGCCGCTCCCGGCACCCTGGTGCTGCACGAACTCACGACGCTCGCGATCGAGGTGGACGCGCTGGCGATCCCGGACCGGTTGGAGGTGTCGATCGCGGGCACCGAGGCGGGTACCCGCGTGATGGCCCGCGACGTGTCGCTGCCGGACGGTGCCGCATTGGTCACCGATCCGGAGACGACCGTGGTCGCCGTCCAGGTCGCCCCCTCGGCCGAGGTGGTGGGGGCCGAGACGGACGAAGCCGCCGAGACGGCAGCGATCTCCCAGGGCGCCGTACCGACCGAAGAAGCCTGAGCGGAGCCGCGCCGGCCGTGCCAGGCGAACGCGCGCTGCTGATCGGCCTGGGAAACCCCGGTCTGCCGTATGCCGGCAACCGGCACAACGTCGGCGCGATGATCATCGAGGTGCTGGCAGCCCGCCTGACCGGCCGGTTCCGGTCGCACAAGGCGGGCGCCCAGGTCGCGGAGTGCCGGCTGGGGGCGGCCTCGGTGGTGCTCGCCAGGCCGAGCACGTATATGAACCTCTCCGGCGGGCCCGTCGCCGGCCTGATGCGCTTCTACAAGGCCGCGCCCGGCGATCTGGTCGTCCTGCACGACGATCTCGACCTGCCGTTCTGCACCATCCGCGTCAAGCAGGGCGGCGGCGAGGGCGGCCATAACGGGCTGCGGTCGATCAGCTCGGCCATCGGAAGCAGGGATTTTCTGCGCGTGCGGTTCGGCATCGGCCGCCCGCCCGGCCGCATGGATCCGGCCGATTACGTGCTGCGCGACTTCTCGGCGGCGGAAGGCACCGACCTGCCGGTGGGTCTTGAGGAGGCGGCCGACGCGGCGGAGATGCTGATCACCGAGGGCCTCTTGGCAACCCAGAACCGGTTGCACTGACGCTGCACCGCGATGCGGCGGCGGCCGGTTCAGTTCAGCGCACCAGCCCGGCGGCCGCCACCCGGCGGATCTTGCCCGACGGCGTCTTCGGCAAGGTCCCGGCGGGCACCACCAGAACCGACGACGGGCGCACCCCGATGGCCGCCGTCACGGCCGACCTCACCTCGCCGGCGATCCGCTCCACCTCCGAGTCATCACCGGCCAGGCGCGACTCGACCACCACGGCGAACGACTCCCGGCGCGCTCCGGCGGCGAGGCGAACGGCGGCGGCATTGCCGGCGCGCACCCCTGCCACGGTCTGGGCAGCCCGTTCGACGTCGGTCGGATAGATGTTCCGTCCGCCCATGATGATGACGTCCTTGACCCGGCCGCAGACCACCACCGCTCCGTCCGTCAGGTAGCCGAGATCGCCGGTGTCGAGCCAGCCATCCGGGCCTCGCGTCGACCGCGGCCCCTGCAATGTCAGGTACTGCGCCGTGATCGCCTCGCCGCGCAGCATCAGCACCCCGACTTCTCGTTCTGCGCAAGGCCTTCCGCCTTCGCCTCGGACCGCTACCTCGATGCCGTCCAGCGGTGGCCCGAGCAGCGGGAACTGCCGGAACGCCGCCGGGTTCGTCCGGTCGGGGTCGACCGGCACGGCCGCGCGCTGCTCCTCCAGCATGGCGGCATCGATCGTGTCGACGCGAAGCGGCGTGCCCCACGGATGGAACGAGATCGCGAGGGTGGCTTCGGCCATGCCGTAGGCGGGGACGACCGCATCATCGGAAAGACCGAACCGGGCGCCGGCCGCCAGGAACGCCCGCACGGCCGGGACGTCGATCGGCTCGGCGCCGTTCAGCGCGAACCGCAGGCTCCGCAGGTCCAGGCCCTCCGCCCGCGGCAGCACCCTCGCGGTGAGCGCATACGCGAAATTCGGTGCGGCGGTGACTGTTCCGTGGTACTTACTGATCAACTCCGGCCACATCACGGGCGAGCGCAGGAAATCGGCCGGCGTTGCCTTGACCAGTTCGATCCCGCGGCACATCGGCAGCGTCAGGAACCCGACCATGCCCATGTCGTGAAACAGCGGGAGCCAGGACACCATCACGTCGCGATCGCCGCGCAGATCCGCCGCCCGGCACATGGATTCGATGTTGGCCCACAGATTCCGGTGGGTGATCCGGACCGCCTTGGGGGCAGCGGTCGAGCCCGACGTGAGCTGCAGGAGAGCCGGGGCATCCTCGTCGACGTCGATCGGCTCGGCGCCTTGGGCGGCGCCGCGTAACTCCCCGATCGTGACCGCGGAAAACCCGGCGCCGGAGAGCATCCCGGCGACATCGGTGAACGGTTCGCCGACGATGACGATGCTCGCACCGATCACCCTCAGCACCTCAAGGGTGTCGGTGGCGTACCGCGCCAGGTCGGTGCGCGCCGTCGGCTGGTGCAACATGGTGACCGATCCCCCGGCCAACCAGACCGCCTGCGCCGCGGGGGCGACGTCCGCCGGCATCCCCGCCAGGACGGCGACCGCGCCGCCCGGGGCGAGCCCGCGCGTCGCGAGCACCGCGGCGCCCCGCCGGGCGTCGGCGTGCACCTGCCCCCAGGTGGTGCGGACGGCCGCCCCGGGTTCGCCGGTGACAATGCCCCGGTGCGAGCCTTCCTCCGACCTCGCCGCGGCGGCGAGGGCCTGGGTGAAGCGACTCATGGCTGGGACACTACCGTCGGGCAATTGCCGTCGAGGGGGGCGCCATGGCAGATCACCCGCAGATCACCGTCCTGGGCAGCATCAACATGGACCTGGTGGCCCGCACACCGCGCCTGCCGTCGCCCGGCGAGACCGTGTTGGGCACCGGCTTCTGCGCCGTCCCGGGCGGCAAGGGATCGAACCAGGCTATCGCGGCCGCGCGCGCCGGCGGCGATGTCACGTTCCTCGGCGCCGTCGGGTCCGACGCGTTCGCCGACGAGCTGGGAGATGCTCTGCGCGGCGCCGGTGTGCGGACGGACCGACTGCGCCGCGTCACCGGGCCCAGCGGGATTGCGGTGATCAGCGTGGACGACGACGCGGAGAACACCATCATCGTGGTGCCGGGCGCCAACGGCACCGTCACCACCCTCTCCGAAGCCGATCGCCGAGCCGTCACCGACGCCGCGATGCTGATGGTCCAGTTGGAGATCCCGCTCGATACCGTCACCACCGCAGCGGGTATCGCAGCCCGGGCGGGAGTCCCGGTGCTGCTGAACCCCTCTCCGGCCCGGCCGCTGCCGGCCGAGCTACTCGCGGCCGTCACGGTTCTGGTGCTGAACGAAGGGGAAGCCGCCGTGCTCGGCGCGCAAGCGGTCGCCGGCGTCCCACACGTGGTCACCACGCTGGGCGCGGCCGGTGCGCGGTACCGCGGTCCGCGCGAGAACGTGATCGACGTGCCGGCGCCCCGGGTCGTCCCGGTGGACACCACCGGCGCGGGTGACGCGTTCACCGGCGCCCTCGCGGTTGCCTGGTCGGAAGGTGCCGCGCCGGAGGCGGCGCTGCGCCGGGCATGCGCGGCCGGAGCGCTGGCGACCACGATCGACGGGGCGTCGAACTCCTCGCCGACCCGGGCCGCGATCGACGAATTGGTCCGCCGCACGTACCCGTCCTAACCGGCAGGGATCACCGGTCGGCGCGCCAAGCGCGTCCAGCCGGCCCACGAACGGTGGCGCCGCGACGATCTCGGTGCGCCGCGGGGCTGATCCCATTGCGAGATCAGGCTTCGAGCCGCTCGGCAATCGTCAACCAGTCGAGTTCGGCGGCGGAAAGCTCGGACTCCACCGCGGCGAGCTGGCGGTTCAGTCCCGCGGCGGCCTGATAGTCCGCTGCTGTCTCGGTCAACTTGAGATGCAGGTCAGAACGCTTGCGCCGCAAGGATTCCATCTGACGCTCCACCCGTTGTAGGTCCTTGCGCAGTAGCCGGGAGGTCGCCGCATCGGATATCCGTGCCGCGTCCGAGCGCACCCGGGGCGCCACGACATCTGCTCGCGCCCGCCGGTCGGCGTCGGCGAGCGGCGCCCCCCTCGCGGCCACCGGCGGCGACGAGGTCGCTGCGACACGGTCCGCCAGGTATTGCTGTACGCCGCCCGGGCGATGCAGCACCGACCCGTCGCCGGGCATGGCCCACACCGTGTCGGCGATCCGCTCGACCAGGTACCGGTCGTGGCTCACCACCACGAGCGTGCCCGCCCACGAATCGAGCAGGTCCTCCAGCGCCGCCAGGGTTTCCACGTCCAGGTCGTTGGTCGGCTCGTCCAGCAACAGCACGTTGGGCTCGGCCGCCAGCACCCGCAACAGTTGCAGGCGCCGCCGCTCCCCGCCGGAGAGGCGAGCCACCTGCGTTCGCTGCTGGGCCGGGTCGAAACCGAACCGCTCGGCGAGTTGAGACACCGTCACCGGCTTGCCGTCCAGTTCGACGGTGCCGGCCACCTCGGCCACCGCTTCGAGCACCCGCAAGTCGGGGTCGACCGGTTCCGGATCCTGCCGCAAGAAGCCCAGCCGGACCGTCTGGCCCCGACGCACCCGGCCGGTAGCGGGCTGTAGTTCCCCGGCCAGTAGGCGCAGCAGGGTGGACTTGCCGGCTCCGTTCGGGCCCAGCACCGCGATCCGGTCCCCCGGCCCGATCAGCCGGCTGACGCGGTCCAGCAGCACCCGGTCGTCGCCGACCGTCACCGAAACGCCTTGCAGTTCGAAGACATCACGGCCCAGTCGATGACGGGCCAGCGCCGCCATCCGCACCGGATCCCTTGGCGGCGGCACATCGGCGATGATGTTCTCGGCCGCTTCGATGCGGAACCTCGGCTTGGCGGTGCGGGCCGGCGCGCCGCGCCGTAGCCAGGCCAGTTCCTTGCGCGCCAGGTTCCGCCGGCGTTCCTCGGCGACCGCCGCCGTGCGGGCTCGCTCGGCGCGGGCGAAGACCCAGTCGGAGTAGCCACCGTCCCGGATGTGCACGGATCCGTCGACGACCTCCCAGGTGCTCGCGGCGACCGCGTCGAGGAACCAGCGGTCGTGGGTGACGACAAGCAGGGCGCTGCGCCGCGCCGCCAGGTGCTGCACCAACCAGGCGATCGCGTCGATGTCGAGGTGATTGGTCGGCTCGTCCAGCACGAGCAGGTCGGCGTCGGTGACGAGGGCCGCGGCGAGCGACACCCGGCGCTTCTCCCCGCCCGACAGGGTGCCGACGGCCGTGTCCAATCCGAGGTTCGTCATCCCCAGGCCGGAAAGCACCTCGCGGATCGCGGATTCCGAGGCCCAGACGTGGTCGGCCACGCTGCTCGCCCCCAGCACGGCCCGGCGGACAGTCGTCTCTCCCGGCGGCTCCGCCTGTTGCTCCACCATGCGGACCTTCGCGCCGCGCGCAACCGCGACCCGCCCGGCGTCCGGCTCCCGGACCTTCGCCAGGACCGACAGCAGCGTCGTCTTGCCGGCGCCGTTGCGGCCGAGTACTCCGATCCGGTCGCCGGTCTGCACGCCGAGGGAGACGGCGCTGAGCACCGTGCGGTCGGCGGCCAACACCGTCACCCCTTCCGCCGAGACGATCACCGGCACCGCGAGCCCCCTTCCGGGGAGGCGACGGCACTGCCGTCGACCGGCCGCGCGCGGTCCGCCGGCGCAGTGCCCAGGACCGGCGATCGCCACGGCCGCTGGCGCACCGGCAGATGGCGGCTCATCGCGCGGCCACCACCCGCGCGCCGGGGGCCGGACCGGTGACGACCCGCACCGATCGGCACGTGCCCGACCCTGCCATCTCCGCCGCGAGTCCCGCGGCTGCGTCCGGGTCTGCGGCCAACAGCGCAACCGTCGGTCCGGACCCGGACACGATCCCGCCGATCGCGCCGGCGTCGAGCCCGGCCCGAAGCGTGCGCCGGAGCCCCGGCCGCAGGCTCAGCGCCGCGGCCTGCAGGTCGTTGCGCATCTCGGCCGCCACCTGCGCCGGGTCGCCCGCGGCGAGCGCGGTCAGCATCTGCTGCACGTCGCCGGTGCGCGGCGCCGCGTCGGCCCTGCGGAGCCGATCCGCCTCGGCGTACACGTCGGCGGCGGGAAGACCATCATCGGCCAGCGCCAGCGCCCAGTGCAGCGGCGCCCGCGAGAGCACCGGCGAGAGCCGCTCCCCCCGACCGGTCCCGATCGCGGTCCCGCCGGACAGCGCGAACGGCACATCCGCGCCCACCTCGGCGGCGATCTCGGCCAAGTCCCCCCGGCTCAGCTCCGCGCCCCACAGGACGGCGCACGCGACCAGCACGGCGGCGGCGTCGGCGCTGCTGCCCGCCATCCCG
This sequence comes from uncultured Actinomycetes bacterium, assembly GCA_964624455.1. Taxonomy (GTDB): domain Bacteria; phylum Actinomycetota; class Actinomycetes; order Mycobacteriales; family Nakamurellaceae; genus Nakamurella. The sequence goes on from CAZUXD010000005.1 coordinate 30,442, forward strand.
CCGGCCACCGGAATGCGCTTGGTGATCTGGATGGCGACCGCCGCGGGGACGCCCAGCCGGCGGGCCAACGACCGCGCCGCGAACCCGACCGGATTCTTCGTGCCGGCCGGCTCGGCTGCCGCCCCGACGGTGCGCACGCTCAGCCTGGGCGCCGCCGTCACCGAGACCTCGTCGTAGAGGTCCACCGCATGGAACACCGCGACAAGTTCGCGGGCGTCGCCCGGCTGCCGACGCACGAGTTCGAGGTACGGGGTGATCCTGGCCGGCACCTGCACCCGGACGGTTCCGGTCGCGGCATGCGGCGTCACGGAAGGCTCCGCCCCGGTCGCGGTTCGTGTTGCGCGCCGCGTCCCGCTGCCCGGCGGGGTTCGCGCCGCGGCGAAGGTCGCGAATCGCGCTGCCGCCCCTGCCGCGCTCCGGCATGCTCGCCGCCGTGCGCCGCGAGCGCCAGGAACTCGTGCAGTGCGAGCGTCTCGCCGCGCAGTCCCGGATCCACGCCGGCCGCCCGGCAGACCTGCTCGGCCTTCTCGGTCGATCCGGCCCAGTTCGCCAGCGCCGCCCGCAGGGTCTTGCGCCGTTGCGCGAAAGCGGCATCGACCACATCGAAGAGCGCCGATCTCGTTCCGGTATCGCCCGGCGGCCGGGCCCTTCGCAGGCCGACCAGCGCGGAATCGACCCTGGGCGCCGGCCAGAAGACCGAGCGGCTCACCGATCCCGCCCGCCAGGCTTCGCCGTACCACGCCAACTTGACGCTGGGAGCGCCGTACACGCGCGATCCCGGGCTCGCGACGAGCCGATCCGCCACCTCCGCCTGCACCATCACCAGCACCCGGCGTAACGAGTCGAACTCGGCCAGCAGGTGCAGCAGAACCGGAACCGCGACGTTGTACGGAAGGTTCGCGACCAAGGCCGTCGGCTCCCCCCGCAGGTCGGCGGCATCCAGGTGCAGCGCATCGCCGGTGACGACGCGCAAGGATCCGGACCGCCCCGGACAACGGTTGGCAACGGTTTCCGGAAGCAGGTCGGCCAGCTGCGGGTCCAGTTCGACGGCCGAAACGGTGGCGGCCGCCGGCAACAGCGCCAGGGTCAACGAGCCGAACCCGGGGCCGACCTCGAGCACGTGATCGGCCGGTTCCACGCCGGAGGCGGCGACGATGCGCCGCACGGTGTTCGCGTCGTGCACGAAGTTCTGGCCGAGGGCCTTGGTCGGGCGCAGCCCGATTCGGCCGGCCAGCCGACGGATATCGGCGGGTCCGAGCAAGGACTCCGCCGCGCCAGTCACCCGTTCATCCTTCCAGCAATAGGTGTCGGCGTTCGTGATCGCGTGATCCCGCGCGGAACCCCCTTTCGGCGGCGCCGTTCGGCCGGTGCCCGGCGCGCCGCGGGATTGCCCGAGGGGCCCGGCGCGCAGATCGCGTCCCGGGCCCCTCGTCGTTGCCGGATGGCCTCTAGATCATCCCGAGAATCCGGGCGCAGGACCATGGCTGCAGGCCCCGCCGCGCGTACAGGTTGTTCGCGATGTCGATCTGCTGGGCCTTGGTGGCGAGGTCGGCCCGTGGCGCGTACTTCCCACCGCCGGCCGAAAGCCACGTCGAACGGTCGAACTGCAGCCCGCCGTAGTAGCCGTTGCCGGTGTTGATGCTCCAGTTCTGACCCGACTCACACTGCGCGATCGCGTCCCAGTTCACCCCGGAGTGCGGTGCCGGGTCGGAGACGGCGCTGCTGGAACCGGACCCGGAGGCCGACGCGGACGGCGAGCTCTTCGGCACCGGCGCCACGTAGGTCCCCACGTGGATGACTGTGGGCACCGCCTCCACGATGGTCTTGCGGGAGACCTCCTGCGCTTCGCCCGCCTTGCCGTTCACCAGCTTGGTCCGGTACGTCACCTCGGACTTGCCGGCGTGACCGCTCTGGGTGATCTTCGTGGTGCCCTTGGCGAGCGAACCGTCATTCACCTTCTGGTCCGCGGGCTGCGGAAGGGCGAGCGTCTTGCTGCTCGTCGTGTACGTCACCCGCGTCACCGTCACCTCCATCTTGTCGGCCAGCGGCGCCGCGGGGCCGGGAGCGACCGTATCGTTCGCGCCCAACGCCACCTGCTGCTTCGCGAGCATGGCGCCGACCGTCTTGGCACCGGCGATGACGGTGAACGGCTCGTGCGTTCCCACCCGCACCGTGAGCGTCGGCAATTCGGACACGGTGACGGCCATCCCATCGGCCAGCAGAGTGCTCAGCGACGGCGTGACCCGGTTGTCCTTGCCGACGCTGACGCCCTGCTGCTCCAGCAGGTCCCCGACGGTGCGAGCCGCCGTGGTCAGATGCTCCGGCCCCGCCTGTGTGTCGGGAATCTGCATGGCGCCGTTGGTCGTCGCCAGCGTCTGGGCCGGCGGGTTGAGCGTGGTCGGCGCCGGTTCGACGGAAAGGGTGACGGAGTGCAGCGTGTTTGCCGTCACCGAGAGCCCGGACAGCGGGATCTTCCCGGCGGCGTCGACCGACAACTCGAAGTCGGTCGCGCTGAGCCCGAGTTGCTCCATGGCTTCGCCGACCGTGCTACCCGTCGTCCACGCCGACTTCTCGGTTCCGTCGACCGTGACGGTGAACAGCCGGCCACGGTTCAGCACGATGCGAGATCCGTCCGATATGTCGGCGGTCGCCGCCGGCGCCAGGACATCGTGCGTGCCCACGGCGAGGCCGGCGGCCGACAGCGCCCCGTCCACCGTTCCGGACAACGTCGTCACCTGCTGGCCGACCCCGTCCACCGCAATCGTGACGGTCTTGGCCATAGCCGTGAAGGTGCCGACCAGACCGGCCACCATGGCGGTGGCCACCGCGATCGCGATCAGGATCGGCCGGCGGGGGATCGAGCGCCCCACGCGGTGCCGCGACGGCCCGCCGCGCGTGGCGACCTGGGCGGCATGCGCCCCGTCCAAAACCGCCCCGTCCGCAACCGCCCTGTCCGATCCGGTGCTCGGCGCGGCGCCCTCCGACGTCTCGGGTGCAGCGGCGTCGCCAACTGAAACCTCGACATCGTCGTCCTGGGCACGGTCCATGCTCGGATCGTCATTCATGCTCGAATTCAAAAAATCACCTGGAGGATCTCGGAGCACCCGGGCAGGAGAACGGGCCGGGGCCACCACGTCTGGCGCGGTGGTGCGCGGCGACCTACGCTGCGGCCGCCGGGACCCGGGTCCTGCTGGGCCGCTGCCCGACCGTTCTTGGCCGTTCGCTGCCCTGGGCGGTTCCCGAGTCCTGTCCGGTCCGGGGTCTCCCCCCGGCCAACATCACGGAACAGTAACGGCGTACACCATCGGGTGACAACCCATGGTTTGGTCAAATGTCTCCCAGGGCACGGCGAAGTCGGATGCGTTATGTCCGCTTTGTCTCACTTATAGGCCCAATTTGTACGTGCGCATGGTGTTATCTCTCACAGCAAAACAGAGGTTTTCCAGGTCGCATTCCCGGATATTGGCCAGCGCGCGCACGGTAACGGGCAATGCGAACGGCTCGTTGCGCCGTCCACGAAATGGGTGAGGCGTCAGAAACGGGGCGTCGGTCTCCACCAGGATCAGTTCCATAGGCGCGACCTTGGCCGCCTCGGCCAAGTCTCGTGCATTGCGGAAGGTGACCGAACCGGCAAAGGACATGACGTAGCCGGCCTCCGCGCACCGCCTGGTCAGCGCCACGTCACCCGAAAAGCAGTGGAACACCACCGTGTCCGGCGCGCCTTCCGCATCGAGGATGTCCAGGATCTGTCTGTGCGCCAACCGATCGTGGATCATCAGCGCCTTGCCGGTTCGCTTCGCCAGGTCGATGTGCCAGGCGAACGCATCGGCCTGCACGCGTGGCGGCGCGGCATCCCAGTACAGATCCAGCCCGGTCTCGCCGATCGCGACCACACCCGGTTTCGCCGCAAGCGTTTCCAATTCGACCCGTGCCGCATCGTCCAGGTCTTCCGCCCTGGTCGGATGGATCGCAACGGCCGCGTAAAGGTTCTCGTGCGCCGACGCCGCGCGCACGGCCCACCTGCAGGAGGCCAGATCGTCGCCCACCGTCACCGCTGCGCCCACGCCGACGGCAGCGGCTCGCGCCATCATCGCCGCAACGTCGTCCACAGTCTCTGCGCCGCAAGCGTCCAGGTGTGTGTGAGCGTCGATCACCGGTATCGGCAACGGTTCTGGCGGGGGCGGCAACTCCCTGTTGGCAACCGCAGGATGGATCGGCATCTGTCAGCCGGTGATCGGCGCCCAGCCGGGCCCGGTTTCTCCGAGGGCGGGATCGAGTTTGGGGAACAGCGGTTTCGGCTTGTCGAGCGGCCGGCCCGCCGGGATGGGCACCCGCCGCCAGATCGCCTGTTGCGCCGTGTAGTTCCCGGCCAGTACCGGATAGTCCCGCACTTCGGGCACGCCGACTCCCTCGACGTCGTCGTCGAAGTCGGTGACGGTGCGGATCTCCGGTTGCGCGGCCCAGACGCCCGCCCCGCCCATCGCGGCGAACACCTGCTGGGACGAGTGCGGCAGGAACGGCGTCATCAACGTCTTGACGTCGTCGACCACCTGCAGCGCGGTGTGCAGAATGCTCGCGAGCCGCGCCTGGCCGTCCGCGTCCTGGCCCAGCTTCCACGGAGCGGTGTCGGAGAGATACTTGTTGGTCTGGGCGACCACGCGCATTGCCTCGCCGATTGCCGCCTTGAAGTGACTGCGCGCCAACAACTCGCCGACAACACCGAACGCATCTTCGGCTGCCGTGAGCAGTTCGGCATCGATCCCTACCAACGCGCCCGCCGCCGGAATTGCGCCGAAGTTCTTGTGCGCCATAGAAATCGAACGATTGACGAGATTTCCCCACTCGTTGGCGAGCTCGAAGTTCGTTCTCCGGACGAACTCCTCCCAGGTGAAGTCCACGTCCTGGGTTTCCGGACCGGCCGCTGCGATGAAGTAGCGAAGGGCGTCCGGACCGTACTCCCGAAGGAAGTCGCCGACATAGATGACGGTGCCGCGCGAGGTCGAGAACTTCGATCCGCTCATCGTCAGGAACTCGCTGGAGACCACCTCGGTCGGCAATTGCAACTGCTCGAAAATCCCTGGCGTGCCGCCTTTGTCGCCATGCCCATCGTAGGCGAGCAGCTCGGCGGGCCAGATCTGCGCGTGGAACGTGATGTTGTCCTTGCCCATGAAGTAGTACTGCCGGGCATCCGGGTTGTTCCACCAGGTTCGCCATTGCTCGGGATCTGCGCCGAAACGGCGGGCCCATTCGATCGCGGCCGACAGATAGCCGATCACGGCGTCGAACCAGACGTACAACTTCTTGTCGGGGCGGTCCCGCCAACCGTCCAACGGCACTGGAATCCCCCAGTCGATATCCCTGGTCATGGCACGCGGCTTGATATCGCCCAGAAGGTTCCGGGCGAACTTCAAGACGTTGGGGCGCCATCCCGACCGCGTCCCCAACCAGGCGCCCAGCGCGTCGGCGAGCGCCGGCAGATCGAGGAAGAAGTGCTCGGATTCGACGAAGGCCGGGGTTTCGCCGTTGATCTTCGATCGGGGGCGGATCAGGTCTGCCGGGTCGAGTTGATTTCCGCAATTGTCGCACTGATCCCCGCGGGCTCCGTCGTACCCGCAGATCGGGCAGGTGCCTTCGATGTACCGGTCCGGCAGCGTCCGTCCCGTGGACGGGGAGACCGCGCTCATGGTGGTCTGCGGCACGAAGTAGCCGTTTCGGTGCACCGTGCGGAAGAGTTCCTGCACCACCGCGTAGTGGTTCCGGGTGGTGGTGCGGGTGAACAGGTCGTACGACAGGCCCAGCCCTGCCAGATCCCGCACGATGACTTCGTTGTACCGGTCCGCGAGCGCCCGGGCGGGCACGCCTTCGGCGTCGGCCTGCACCAGGATCGGCGTCCCGTGCTCGTCGGTCCCCGAGACCATCAGCACGTCATTGCCGGCCATTCGCTGGTAGCGCGCGAAGATGTCGGACGGGACGCCGAAGCCGGACACGTGACCGATGTGGCGCGGCCCGTTGGCGTACGGCCAGGCCACTGCGGTGAGAACGGGCGTATGCATGGCATGAGGCTATCGGGCGGCGGGTACTCGGATCCTCGCACGGTGACACCGCGGGCCTCGCCGGAGCATCGGACGTTCCGCGGAGGCTACTGGTCCTCGACGACCTCCGAGCGATCCCCGGACCACAGCGTGTGGAACGCACCGGCCCGGTCGATCCGGCGATAGGTGTGCGCTCCGAAGAAGTCTCGCTGGCCCTGGATCAGGGCGGCCGGGAGTCGCTCGGAGCGAAGTGCGTCGTAGTAGGTGAGCGCCGCGGCGAATCCGGGCACCGGGACACCGGTTCCGACCGCCCCGGCGACCATCCGCCGCCAGGATTCCTGCGCGCCGGCCACCACGTCGGTGAAGTACGGCGCGAGCAGCAGCGACACCGGATCGCGTTCCTGGCCGGCGTACGCCTCGGTGATCCGGCCCAGGAACGCGGCCCGGATGATGCAGCCGCCGCGCCAGATCCGGGCAAGCGCTCCGCGATCGATCTGCCAGCCGTACTCGGCCGCGCCCGCCGCGATCAGGTCGAAACCCTGCGCGTAGGCGACGATCTTCGAGGCATACAGCGCCCGGCGCACATCTTCGACGAACTCGGCCTGATCCACCGTGCGGCCCGACGGGGCAGGGCCGGGCAGCGACCGGGCGGCGGCCCGCTGCGGCGTCATCGACGACAGGCCGCGCGCGAACACCGCCTCCGCGATGCCGGTGACCGGCACGGCCAGGTCCAGCGCCGTCTGCACCGTCCACGTCCCGGTGCCCTTCATCCCGGCGGCATCCAGGATCACATCCACCAACGGCCGCCCGGTGTCGGCATCCACCTGCCGGAGCACCTCCGCAGTGATCTCGATCAGGTACGAGTCCAACTCGCCCGTATTCCAGTCGGCGAAGATGTCGGCGATCTGGGCCGGCTGCAGCCCGGCGCCGCGGCGCAGCAGGTCGTACGCCTCACCGATCAGTTGCATGTCCGCGTACTCGATGCCGTTGTGCACCATCTTCACGAAATGGCCCGCGCCGTCGGCACCGATGTGGGTGCAGCACGGATCGCCGTCGACGTGCGCGGAGATCGCCTCCAGCACGGGACCAACGGTCCGGTACGCCTCGGCCGATCCCCCGGGCATGATCGACGGCCCGTTGAGCGCCCCCTCCTCGCCCCCGGAAATGCCGCAGCCCACGAAGTGCAGCGACTTGCTTCGCAGGTACTCTTCGCGCCGGCGGGTGTCCTTGAAGTGCGCGTTGCCGCCGTCGATGATGATGTCGCCGGGCTGCATCAGGCCGGCGAGTTCGTCGATGACGGCGTCGGTCGGCGCCCCGGCCTTGACCATGATGATCGCGGTGCGCGGCCGCTCCAGCGATGCCACGAAATCCGCCATGGACCCTGCCGGGACGAAACGTCCTTCGGTGCCGTGGTCGTCGATCAGCGACTGCGTCCGGGCGTGGCTGCGGTTGTGAACGGCGGTGGTGATATCCCGCCGGGCGAGGTTTCGGGCCAGGTTTCGCCCCATTACGGCCAGCCCCGTGACGCCGATCCGGGCCGTTCCTGCTGTGCTCTGGTCTGTCATGGGATCCTCCCGGCGGCCTGCGCCGCCCGTCTGTCGGGTGCGGAACGGCGCGCTCAGCCGAGCGCGCGCCGGACCGCGGCGGCGATTCGGGCCCCGTCCGCCCGGCCGCTCGCCAAGGCTTGTGCCGCCTTGATGACCTGGCCGAGCGCCCGGCCGGTGGGCATTTCTCCGGCCGCGGACGCCACCTCGGCGATGGCGGCATCCACCAGTTCGGCCAGTTCCTGGTCGGTGAGCTGCGCGGGCAGGTAGCGTTGCAGCACTTCTGCTTCGGCGTTCTCGCGATCGGCCAACTCGACCCGCCCGGCGCCGCTGTAGATCCCTGCCGCTTCGTGGCGCTTGCGGAGTTGCGCCGTCAGCACCCCGACGATCTCGTCGTCGCCCAGGTCACGGGCCGACCCGCCGGCCACCTCGGCGTTGGTCACCGCCGTGAGGGCCATCCGCAGGGTCCCGGTGGTGACGGTATCCCGCGCCTTCATGGCGGCCGTCAGGTCCGCGCGCAGCCGCGCCTTCAGCCCGTCCGGCCGCGCACGATCGCTCATGATCAACTCCTCCCCGGTCCACATTAGCCGCTACCCCTCCCGCGCAAGATCCACCCCGCTGTCACCTGCCAACGGGGGCGCCGGCAGGCCGGGCCGCGGCCGCGCGGTCGAGGTGCGCTGAGACCCGCAGGGGTCGGAGGATCGTCATGCCGCGCGACCGGTTGGCGGCGATCTGCGTGTCGCCGGGCTCCCGGTGCGCTGGTTGTATCGCACCAGGAGGTGACGGTCATGGCCATCTCGATCCGGCCGACGCCGGAGGATGACGCGAGGCTCCGGGAGTGCAGGTCAAAGCGCCGGCACCTCTCAACGTTCGGAGCCCGCGAGGCGGTACGGTCCGCCCACTATTAGCGCCCGACGAAGTAGTCGTTCAGGTCGCGATAGCCCACCGCGCCGGCCAACCCGGCGAAGGAGCCCGCGCCCAGCACTGCGCTTGCGGTACCGCGCAGCGCAGACAGCACCGACGTCGCAAGTGACGAACCGGTGGAGATCCGGCCCACGCCGGCCTCGGCGAGTTCCGCCACCGACCCGGACGCCGGCCCGGCCAGGATGTTCACCGGCGCGTCGATGCCCCGGGTCAGTTGCGAGATCAAATCCAGGTCGGAAACACCCGGCACGAAGATGCTGTTGGCACCGGCCGCCAGCAGCGCGGCCGCCCTGTCGAGGGTCACGGCGAACCGCGCCTCCGGCGGCCCGACCCGGGCGAAGTAGACGTCGGTCCGGGCGTTGATGTGCAGGGGTATCCCGACCTCTTCGGCGGTCCGCCGGGCAACCAAGATGCGGTGCGCCGCATCCTCTATGGGCCAGAGCGGAGCGCCGCCGGAGTCCTCGAGGTTGACGCCGACGGCGCCGGCGTCGAGCACGGCGCGGATGGTGGCCGCCAGCTCGTCGTCGCTCTCGCCGTATCCGGTTTCGATGTCGGCCGTCACCGGAACATCGACCGCGCGCGCGATTCGGGCGATCGCCGCGGCGGCCTCCTGGCGGCTCATCGCATTGCCGTCGGCGCACCCGAGGCTCCAGGCGATGGCCGCGCTGCTCGTCGCGACTGCGGCCGCGCCGGCCTGCTGGATGATCCAGGCGGAGGCCGCGTCCCACGCGTTGGGCAGGACGATCGGCCGTCCGGGGACGTGCAGGCCGGTGAAAAGCTCCGCGCGGGCCTTGGCAGACATCAGATCGTTCATGGCTGGTAGTCAACTCCACCCCGTGCGAAGCGGCGGCGGCGGCCGTCGCCCGCTCCGGGCAGCCACCGCCTCAGCGCCGGGCGACGGCCTCGTACACCACCCGGCGTGGCTGTCCGTGCCGGGCCGCCACCTCGTCGACCGCGTCCCGCTTGGTCAAGCCGCCCGCGACCAGGGCTTCGACCTCCCCGGCCAGCACCGCGCGGTCCGGCACCGCTCCCCCGTCATCGCCGGCGCCGCCCACCACCAGCGTGACCTCGCCTCGCACGTCCGCCGCGCCCTCGGCGAGCGAGCCCAGGGTGCCCCGGCGAACCTCTTCGTACGTCTTGGTGAGCTCTCGGCATAGCACCGCCGGCCGGTCGGCGCCGAACGCCGTCACCATGGCCGCGAGCGTCTCGTCGAGCCGGTGCACCGACTCGAAGAACACGATCGTGCGACGCTCGCCCGCCAGCTCCCGAAGCGCGCGTCCCCGCTCCGTCGGCCTGCGCGGCAGGAAGCCTTCGAACACGAACCGGTCGCTGGGCAATCCCGAGACGGCGAGTGCCGTGATCACCGCGCTGGGCCCCGGCACGCTCGTCACCGCGATCCCCGCTCGGGCCGCTTCCGCCACCAGGCGGTACCCCGGGTCGGAGACGGTCGGCATCCCCGCGTCCGTCACCAGCAGGACGGTCTCGCCGGCGCGAATGCGGTCCAGCAGCCCCGGGATCCGGGCGCGCTCCACCGCCTCGTAGTACGAGAGCACCTGGGCGCGCAGCGACACCCCCAACTCCCCGGCGAGCCTGCGCAAGCGCCGGGTGTCCTCCGCCGCGATGACGTCGGCGTCCGCGAGCGCGGCCCGCAGGCCGGCAGAGGCGTCCGAGATCCGGCCGAGCGGCGTCCCGGCGAGCACCAACCGGCCGGTCCCGGCGCCCGATCCCATCCGATCACCTTACGATCGCTGCTATGGCACCCGGCTCCGCGACGCTGAAGGGCGCTACGGATCTGGTGGACCGTCCACCGGAGTACCCGGCAGCGGGGGGCAACCAGCGGTGGCAGGGCGCCAGCCTCCCGCCGCCGGACGATCCGGCCGGCCGGTTGGCCGATCCGGCCCAGTCGGTGGTGGATGTCGGTGACGTGCCCGCAATCGAACGCCCCGCCCGCACCCGCCGCCAACTGCTGCCGCCCATGCCGATCGACGTCGGCCGCGGCTGGGCCGTCACCGCAATCCTCACGCTGATCGGGGGATTCCTGCGGTTCTGGCAACTCGGCTGGCGCACCGACGGGGGAACGCCGCTCTTCGACGGCAAGTACTACGCCGTGCAGGCCGCCGAGATGATCCGCACCGGCGGAGTGGAGGACAACCAGGCGTTCGGCGTCATCGTGCATCCTCCGCTCGGCAAACAGTTGATCGCCCTGTCGGAGTTGCTGTTCGGCTACAACCCGATCGGCTGGCGGTTCGCCTCCGCGGTCGCCGGCACGATCTGCGTCCTGCTGATCATCCGGACGGTGCGCCGGATGACGCGGTCCACCCTGCTGGGCGCGGTCGCCGGGGTGCTGTTGATCTGTGACGGGGTGTCGCAGGTGATGTCCCGCATCGCGCTGCTGGACACGTTCGTGCTGGTGTTCGTGCTGGCTGCGTTCGCGTGCCTCGTCGCCGACCGCGACCAGGTCCGCACCCGGCTCGCCGCGGCGGTCGGCGACGGATCGATGGAGCGATTCGGCGGTGGCGTGCCGCTCGGGGCGCGGTGGTGGCGCTTCGGCTGCGGCCTGCTGCTCGGCTGCGCGACCGCCACCAAGTGGAACGGCGCCTATTGGATCGTCGCATTCGCCGCGCTCAGCGTGATCTGGGACATCTCGGCGCGCAAGCAGTACGGGGTGCGGCATCCGGTGACGGCGATGTTCCGGCGCGATTTCGTCCCGTCGGCCTGGTCGCTGGGGATCGTGCCGGTGCTGACGTATCTGGCCTCGTACTGGGCGTGGTTCCGCTCCGAGACCGGTTGGGACCGGCACGTCGACGCGGACACCCCGGGTCTGCTGCCGGCCGGGATCCGTTCGCTCGTCACCATGACGCTGCAAATGCTCAAGACCACCGCCGGTATCACCACGCCGACCGACCCGGCCGAGCGGCACCCGTGGGAGTCGAAACCGTTCGCCTGGCCGCTGTCGACGAGACCGGTCCTGTACTACCTGTCCGGCGGGCAGGGCACCACCGGTTGCGGCGCCGGCCACGACGACTGCGTCAAGCGGATCCTGCTGGTGGGCACACCCGCGTTGTGGTGGGTTTCGCTGCTGGTCGCCGGCTGGGCCCTGTGGCGGGCGATCGCCCGACTCGATTGGCGCTACGCCGCGGTGCTGGTGGCGTACGGCGCCGGATACCTGCCCTGGTTCACGATCTTCGACCGGCAGATGTACTTCTTCTACATGACGCCCCTCGCGCCGTTCCTGGTCATGGGCATCACGCTGGTGCTCGGCGACATCCTTGGGCTCGGAGCCCGGCGAAGAACGACCGATGTCGCCGCGACCCCGGACGGCGTCCCACGCCGCGTCGCTCCTGCTGGCGCGCAGCGTTGGCCCGGGGTGGAGCGCCGCTTCGCCTCGGTCGCGGTGGTGGCGCTCTACGTCGGCCTGGTCGCGGCGAACTTCCTCTGGATGTGGCCGATCCTGATGGGCGATCCGATCACCCCGGCCCGCCTGGTCGCCGAGACCTGGCTACCGTCCTGGGGGTGAGCCAGTCGCAGCGGACCGCCTGGTTTCGCCGATCCGGCGGCGATCGCCCGCTCGGCTGGACCGAAGGCCGATTCCCGAGGGTGATAGCCCTAGGGGAAACCGGGTATAACGTCAAAGGAACGATCGTCAAGATCGTCTTCTTCGCGCGCGAGGGAAAAGAGGGAACCAGATGGCGCAGTACACGCTTCCGGATCTGCCGTACGACTACGCGGCGTTGGAGCCGCACATCTCCGGCGAGATCATGCAGTTGCATCACGACAAGCACCACGCGGCATATGTCAAGGGCGCCAACACGGCGCTGGAGCAAATGGCCGAATCGCGTGCGAGCGAGTCGTTCGCGACGGTCAACCTGCTCGAGAAGAACCTGGCATTCAACCTCGGCGGCCACATCAACCACTCGATCTTCTGGCCGAACATGTCCCCGAACGGTGGCGACAAGCCGGACGGCGACCTCGGCGCGGCCATCGACGAATACTTCGGATCGTTCGACGGGTTTCGCGGCCAGTTCGCCGCGGCGGCGGCCGGCCTGCAGGGCTCAGGCTGGGCCATGATGGTGTGGGACACGCTCGGGCAGCGGCTCAACGTCATGCAGTTGTTCGATCAGCAGGGGAACCTGCCGGCGGCGCAGTTGCCGATCGTCGTGCTGGACATGTGGGAGCACGCGTTCTACCTGCAGTACCGCAGCGCGAAGGCCGACTACATCGCCGCCTGGTGGAACGTCGTGAACTGGGCGGACGCCACCGCTCGATTCACGGCCGCCCGCAGCAAGGGTTCCGGACTCGTCATCGTCTGAGCCCGGTGCCGCCGTCCGGCGGTTGCTCGCGCTGTGCCCGCGGCAAGGGATGACGTGGTTCCGCGCTGCGCCCGCGGCAAGGGAATGGCGCGGCTGCGGGTAGGGGCCGGCAGACGCGATCGGCTGACGACGGCACGGCTCTGGTGCCTGCAGCCCGTGGACATGACCAGCTGCGCGCCTACCCGCCGCCGCCGGGGCGGGGCGTCAGACTGGGCGCATGCGCGGGAACCTCGTCACCGCCGCCGGGGTCACCCCGGATCCGCAACGCTCGGCGATTGCCGGCGCGCTGGCGTCCGCACACCCGTTCTGGCTCGACCTGGCCGAGGTCGACCCCGAGGCGGTCGCCGTCCTCGGTGAGGACTTCGGGTTCCACCCGCTGGCCGTGGAGGATGCCGAGGACTTCGGACAGCGACCGAAATGCGACGACTACGACAGCTTCGTCCTGCTGGTCGCGTACGGCGCGGCCGCGGACGGCCGGCCCATCGAGGTGCACTGTTTCCTCGGGGCGTCGTTCCTGGTGACGGTGCACCGGGAGCAGGCCCCGGGGCTGGACGCCGTGCTCGGCCGGTGGCGCGCCCGGGAGGTCGCGCTGCCGTCGCCGCAGATGTTGCTGTACCGCGTGTTGGACGGCCTGGTCGACGGCTTCTTCCCGGTGCTCGAAACGTTCGACGAATCCATCGACCGCCTTCAGGACGACATCCTGCGCAGGCCGACGGATGCCCAGCTCGGCGAACTCTTCCGGCTCAAGCGCACGCTCATCAAGATCCGCCGGCTGGCCTCCGAGCAGCGCGACGTCTTCGGCTCGGTCCTCACCGACCCGGGCCAACTGCCGGGCATGTCTTCGGAAGTGGAGCGGTACTTCCGCGACCTGTACGACCACGTGGTGCGGATCAGCCAAACCGCCGACGGTTACCGCGATCTGCTCTCCTCCGTGTTGGACACCTACCTCTCCACCACCTCGAACCGGCTGAACGTGGTGATGAAGCAGCTCGCGATCATCGCCACGGTCTTCTTGCCGATGTCGTTCGTGACGGGCTTCTTCGGCCAGAACTTCGCGTGGCTCACCGACCGGATCGGCGGCCCGGCCGTCTTTTGGATCGCCGGGGTCGCGCTGCAGGTGGCGGTGGTCGTGGGGCTCCTCGCCATGTTCTGGCGCATGGGTTGGCTCGGCGACCGTCGATCGGGCCGCGGAACACGCCGTCCGGGCTGAGCAGCCGCTGAGGGGCTGCCGTGGGGTCTGGTCGGGCTGGTCACCGCACGAGTTCCGCCCCGGGCACCAGCGGGCAGGCATTCGACTACTCCGTCGACGTTCCGTAGAGTTCGACGTATATCCCGGTACCGGTGCGACGCTCGGCCCAGCCAGCGCGCGGCGGCTGCGCCGACCGGCGGATCTACAAGGAGGACAGCATGCCCGTGGCCAGCCTGTCCGACCGCGCGGCATCGTTCGGTCGCCTGTTCACCGATCGGGTGCAGGCAACGCCCGACCTCCCGGCGTACATGACCCCGGATGCCAGCGCGCCCGACGGCTGGCGCACCCTGACCTGGGCCCAGACCGGCGAGCAGGTGACGGAACTCGCCGCGGGCCTGATGTCGCTAGGCATCGAAAAAGAGGATCGGATCGCCATCGCATCCTCCACCCGGCTGGAGTGGGTGCTCGCCGATCTGGCGGTGATGTGCGCGGGCGGAGCCACCACCACGATCTACCCCAGCACGAAACAGGAGGACGTCTCGTTCATCCTGCGCGACTCCGGATCGGTGGTGATCTTCGCCGAGAACGACGAGCAGATCGCCAAGCTCAGCGGAATGGATCCCACGAACGTCCGGGCGATCGTCACGTTCGATGGCACGGCAGACGGCGAACGGGTCCTGACCATGGACGCGCTGGCCGCGCGCGGCCGGGTGCTGCTCGCATCCGAACCGAAGGCGGTGACGAAGCGGATCGCCGAACTCGGGCCCGAACACGTGGCCACGCTGATCTATACGTCGGGGACGACGGGACAGCCCAAGGGCGTCCGACTGGTGCACGACAACTGGACGTACGAGGGCGCCGCCGCCGACGCCGTGAACATCCTCCGCATCGACGACGTGCAATATCTCTGGCTGCCGCTATCGCATGTCTTCGGCAAGGTGCTACTCGGGATCCAACTCACCATCGGCTTCGTCACCGCGGTCGACGGAAACCTGGACCGGATCGTCGAGAACCTCAGTTCCATCAGGCCCACGTTCATGGCCGGCGCCCCGCGGATCTTCGAAAAGGTGCGGGCCAAGGTGACGACCACGGCGCAAGGCGGCGGCAAGCTCAAGGCGGCGATCTTCAACTGGGCGTTTCGGGTGGGCACCAGGGTTTCGCGGCTTCGTCAGGCCGGCCTGCCGGTGCCGATCACCATCCGAGCGGAATACCTGGTGGCGAACCGGCTGGTGTTCGCGAAGATCCAGCGACTGGTCGGCGGCCGAGCCCGGTTCTTCATCTCCGGGTCCGCGCCGCTCTCCGTCGAGGTGGCCGAATGGTTCGACGCTGCGGGGGTTCCGGTGCTGGAGGGCTACGGGCTCACCGAGTCCAGCGCGGCGACCTGCGTCAACCTGCCGGACAACTACCGTATCGGCACGGTGGGGCCACCGCTGCCGGGAACCGAGGTCATGATCGCCGCAGACGGTGAGATCCTGCTGCGTGGACCGGGAATCATGCGTGGCTACCACAATAATCCGGAGGCCACCGAGGAGGTGCTCTCTGCCGACGGATGGCTGCACACCGGCGATATCGGCGAGTTGACCGACGGCTACCTCAAGGTGACCGACCGCAAGAAGGACCTGATCAAGACTTCCGGCGGCAAGTACGTGGCACCGCAGAAGATCGAGACGGTGTTCAAGGCAGTCTGCCCATACGCCTCGCAGATCCTGGTACATGGCGACAATCGGAGGTTCTGCTCCGCGCTGATCACCCTCGACCCCGATGTGATCGGCGATTGGGCAAGGGCCAACAACATGGGCCACATATCGTTCGAGGAACTGGCCAAGTCCGAGCGGGTTCGGGAGATGATGAGCGGGTATGTCGACGAACTGAACTCCAAACTGGAGCGTTGGGAGACGATCAAGAAGTTCCTCATCCTGCCGCGTGACCTATCGGTGGAAGAGGGCGAGTTGACGCCGTCGCTGAAGATGCGCCGGCGAGCGGTAGAGGCGCAGTACCGAGCGGAACTCGACGCGTTCTACGCGGAGTGAGATCGTCGCATCGATGGGCGATAGCCGAAGTATCCATAGCCTTGTCGTACCCTGCGTATCCACCGCCAGCCCGCGAGAATGCCTCAGCCCGTAGATCCGGTGGCGCCCTGCGCGACCGGTGGGGACGACGACGCGGGCCGAACTTCTACGTGTTGTAAACTTAGGCGGTCACTAGGCGAAGGGGACCGGATGGCGGGTCGGGGCGAGTTGGAACGGGCGATCCTGCAGGTGCTCTGGGAACATCCGGACGCGCTGACCGCCCGCGAAGTGGTGTCCGCGCTGCCCGGCCGGGACCTGGCGTTGACGACGGTGCTGACGGTCTTGGGTCGGCTGTGCCGCAAACGCCTGGTGCTGCGAGACGATGACACCCGTCCGCACTGCTACCGACCTGCCGCGAGCCGCGAAGACTACCTGGCGCAGGTCATGCTCGACGCGCTCGGCCAGGCCACGGACCGCGACGCGGCGCTGACGCGATTCCTGGGCGGCGTCACCGAGGGCGACACCGCCCACCTGCGCCGGGCCCTGCGGCGGCCGCCGCACGCATGACGTGCTGCTTCACATCGAAGCTGTCGCGCTTGCCGGGCTCTCGCTCGTCCTTGCCATCCCGGTGCCGTCGGCGCTGGCGCGCGCCCGTTGGCCGGCGCGCGCGCCGCACGCGGCGCTGCTGCTCTGGCAGGCCGTCGGGCTGGGCGGAGGGCTGGCCATCCTCACCGCAGGACTGACGCTGGCGGCGGGCAGCATCGACGAGCACTGGCTCGCGGGGCTGCTGGCCGTGCCCCGCAACCTGTCCCGGCTCGGTGCGCTCGGATGGTTCGGCGTCGGGCTCACCGCGTGTGTCGGCGCGTGGCTGATCAGTGCTTCGATCGCTTCGGGAATACGGGTGGTACTGGCGCGCCGGGTGCACCGCCGCATCCTGGACGTGATTTCCCAGGCGTCGCGGGTCGGGAGCGGCCCTTCCGGAAGCGGCGTCGACATCGCCGTGCTGGACCACCCGCAGGCCGTCGCCTACTGCCTGCCCGGGCTGCGCTCCCGGGTGGTGCTCAGCCGGGGCGCCCTCGCCACGTTGACCGAGGGCGAACTCGCCGCCGTGCTCGCCCACGAGCGGGCACACGCCCGCGGGCGGCACGACCTGGTCATCCAGCCGTTCATCGCCTGGCAGCGCACCTTCCCGTTCCTGCCCAGCGCACGGCACGCCGTCACCGCCGTCGGGGGCCTGGTCGAAATGCTTGCCGACGACTCCGCGCTTCGAACCCGAAGCCGCCTCGAACTATCCGGCGCGCTGGGGAAACTTGCCGGCCAGCAGCTCGCCGTCGCCGGGCCCGAGAACGGTGCATGGCGGCGGCAACTCGATGCCAGGATCGGACGGCTGTCCACGGCCGAAGGGTGCGGGCTCCCCCCGGCCTTCGCGGCGCTGGTCTACCTCGCCGCCATCGCGCTCGTCACCGGTCCGCCGGCCATCCTGTTGGCGAGCTGATCCGGCGCGGCGCCCATGCGGCGGCGCACGAGCCCGGTCCCGCCGGGCGGTGCCGGCAGCTGCTGCGGCCACGAAGCGCCGGCCGGCTCAGTCGTAGCCGAAGAAGCCCCGGCCGGACTTGCGGCCGAGCATGCCCGACTCGACCATGCGCCGGAGCAACGGCGGCGGCGCGTACAGCGGCTCGGCGTACTCGGCGTACATCGACTCGGCGACCGCCAGCGTGGTATCCAGGCCCACCAGGTCGGTGAGCGCCAGCGGGCCCATCGGGTGGGCGCAGCCGAGCACCATGCCGGTGTCGATGTCGGCGGCCGACGCGTGACCGTCCTGAACCATGCGGATCGCCGAGAGCAGGTACGGCACCAGCAGTGCGTTCACCACGAACCCCGCCCGGTCGCTCGCCCGGATGACCGTCTTGCCCAGGACCGACGCGGCGAACTCGGTCACACGGGTGACGGTGGCGTCCGCGGCGCGCTGCGACGGGATCACCTCGACCAGTTTCTGCACGGTCGCCGGATTGAAGAAGTGCATCCCCACAACGGATTCCGGCCTGTTGGTCGCAGCAGCCAGCCGGGCGATCGGGATGGAGGAGGTGTTGGACGCCAGAATCGCTTGGGCGCCGGTAACGGTACGGTCCAGGTCGGCGAACAGCGCGAGCTTGATCGGCTCGTTCTCGGTCGCGGCCTCGATCACCAGGTCCCGATCGGCCAGCTCCGCGATCGTGGCGACCACCCGGAGCCGACCCAATGCGGCGTCGGCCTCCGGCGCGGTCAGCTTCCCCTTGTCCACACCGCGCCGCACCGACCTCTCGATGCGGGCCAGAGCGGCGCCGGCCAGCGCGTCGTCGGCCTCGGAGACGATCACGTCGATACCACTCCGGGCGCACACCTCGGCGATCCCCGAGCCCATCAGCCCGCCGCCCACCACGCCGACCTTCTCGATGCCCATGGATTTCCTCTCCTTTTCCGGCCGCGCCGCGGAGGCGTGTGCCCGAACCGCAGGATGCCACACGCACGGGCGCCCGTCATCGTCGAAGCTCAGCGCCGACGGTCCCGCGTCGGTCGAAGCGTCCGCTCCCACATCCCGAGCGCGCCGCGCCTGGCTACTCTGAACGCCGGGCGCCGCACCGCAGCGTCACCAACCGTCACCGGGAGGACTCATGCCGGCATCGATCGCGATCACCGGCGGCACCGGCCGGATCGGCGGCAAGGTGGCCGGGTTGCTGGCGGCCCGCGGCGTCCCGCACCGGCTCATCGTGCGTGACATATCCCGCGCACCAAGCCTTCCCGGCGTGGAAGTGGCGACCGCGTCCTACCAGGACGGGGCCGCGATGCGGGCGGCGTTGTCCGGCATCACGACACTCTTCCTGGTCTCGGCCACCGAATCGCCGGATCGGCCGGCACAGCACGAAAGCGCCGTCGACGCGGCGGTAGCGGCCGGCGTGCGGCGGATCGTCTACCTCTCGTTCTTCGGGGCGGCGCCCGAGGCCACGTTCACGCTGGCCCGCGACCATTGGCTCACCGAGCGGTGCATCGCCTCCGCCGGCATGGGTTTCACCTTCCTGCAGGACAACCTCTACGCGGATTTCCTGCCGGGCATGGTCGGCGACGACGGGATCATCCGCGGGCCGGCCGGCGACGGCAGATTCGCGCCCGTCGCGCAGCGAGACGTCGCGGCCGCGGCAGCGACCGTTCTGCTCGACCCGGCCGGGACGCACGACGGCCGCAGTTACCGGCTCACCGGACCGGACCTGTTGTCGATGCACGATGTGGCGGAGACGATCAGCGCTTCCACCGGACGCACGGTGCGGTTTCAGGACGAGACGGAAGCGGAGGCGTACACGTCGCGCGAGCATTACGCCGCTCCGGACTGGGAGGTGCAGGCCTGGGTGAGCACGTACCAGGCGATCGCGGCCGGCGAGCTTGCCCCGGCGACCGACGACGTGTCGGCGTTGACGGGACGGTCCGCGACATCGCTGGCCGACCTGTTGCGCGGCTGATCCTGCCCGTTGCCGGACCGGGCGCGCCTGTGCAGCGAAGCGGCCGTGACCGTCACCCTGACGCGCGCCGACGGTTCGGGCCGTTCGCGGTTGTCCTGTTTGGAGCAATGTGGTAGCCCGCGCCGGGAGGCCCGCGTCCCGGCGCTGATCGGGATCAGTGTCCGTCCGCAGACCGCGGGTAGACGACGTGCCCGTCCGACCGGACCACTGGCTGCGGCCCCCATTGGCCCGGACGGTGCGGGACGAGCTTTCCCGGCCCCAGGATGTGGTCGACGCGCCAGCCGCGGAGCACCAACACTGTGGCGATGAGGCTTCGATGGCACCGCCACGGCACTGCCTCGGCGCACATGACGACCGCCGGCGCGTCGGCCGCATCAGCCAGTTCGCGCAACCCCTCTTCGAATTCCTCGCCCAAGGTCCAATCGGCGTAGGTATGGAAGCTCGGGTGCCGCCACCCCCCGTTGATGTCGGGGTCAACCTGCTGTTTGCGCCGCCGCCCTCCCAGACGTTCGATCCGCCGGTAGTCGATACCGGCGTCGGTGAGCCACCGCCTCATCTCGCTCTCGCCGAACCACGGACACCTCCGCGAACCCGGGATGCTCCGCACATCGATCACGCGGCGGATTCCGGTGCCGCGCAACAACTCGACCGCCTCGTCCGCGGTGCGGGTAGAGTGGCCGAACGTCCATAGCCGACCGGTCACCATGGCATCCAGGCTAGGCCGGCACCGCGTCCGGGGCAGCAGGTTGCGCGATCGCGGATCGGGGCCGATCTTCGGCTTCGCCGTGCCACGGCAGCCACGCGCCGCCGACGGCGCCACCGTCGCCTGGCCACTTCGAACGGGCTCAACCCAACATGCGCGCGATCATCCGGCGATCGATGTTCGCGAGCGCCCGAACGAGCAGCGGCACGGTCCACAGCAGCACGACCCCGATCCCGAACACCATGATCATGCGCGGCAGGGTGTCCAGGAAGAAGTACGGCCCGAACGATGCGGCGCGATGCCAGACCCCGTCGCGACCGAGTTGCGCCGGCAGGTAATCGCGCCAGGCCGGGTAGGTCAGCGCGCCGATGCCGCAGAACCACAACACGAGCGCCACCAGGCTCAGCGGTGCCGCGCACAGCCTGATGCAGTGATAGGCGAACGCGCGCCAGCTTGTCGGCTCGGCGAGCATCCCGGCTACCGCGCCGACGAACCCGCTGCGGCGGGGCCGCCTCGGCCCCGGTGGCGCTATGCGCAGGCCAAGCAGGGGTCCGGCCATGCCGCGCCGCAGCCCGCCGAGCGCACGTGCGAGCAGCAGGCCGCCCATGAGCACCGCCACACCCACATAGACGACCGCCAGGCCGGCGCCCACCGTCACCAACACCACTGCCGTGACGAATGTGGCGAGGGCCAACGGGAAGTCGATGGCCAAGTACAGCAGCTCGGCCCATGACCGCTTGCTGAACAAGGAGGCTCGCGGGAGCGGGCCGGCGGCCGCCTGGACGGCGGTGCGCGTCCCCGTCCCCGTCCCTACGGCATCTGCGGCCATTTTCCCTGCCATCTCGATATTCCCGGCGATATCCCGCCTTCGCACTTCCAGCCTGACAAACGGTCCAGCCGTTTCGCCAACGGCCTATGCCGCCAAACTGTGGTAGGCGAAGGCCTACCGAGATGCGCGCCGCCCACGGATATCCGGCACGGCGCCTTCGGTGGGTTACCGCGAGCGCGGTCCCGCCTCCAGATAGGCAAGAACGGCCAGCACCCTGCGGTTGTCGTCGTCGCTGGGTTCGAGCCCGAGCTTGCCGAAGATCGAATTGGTGTGCTTGCCCACCGCCTTGTCGGTGACGAACATCCGCGCGGCGATCGCCGCGTTCGACCGGCCTTCGGCCATGTGTGACAGCACCTCGCGTTCCCGGGGCGTCAACGTGCCGACCGGAGATGCATCCCGATGGCGGGTCAGCAATTGGCTGATGACCTCCGAGTCCATGGCCGTTCCGCCCGCTGCCACCCGACGCACCGCGTCCACGAACTGCGCGACGTCGGATACTCGATCCTTCAGCAGGTAACCGACGCCTCCGGTGCCTTGTGCCAGCAGCTCGCGCGCGTAGAGCTGTTCCACGTATTGGCTCAGGACCAGCACCGGCAGGCCGGGTAGCTGCTCTCGCGCATCCAGGGCTGCCCGTAGCCCCTCGTCGGTGAAGGTCGGCGGCAACCGGACATCGACGACGGCCACGTCCGGGCGATGTTCCTTGAGCGCACGGACCAGCGACGGCCCGTTGTCGACGGCGGCGACCACGTCGAATCCATGCGCACCGAGCAGCCGGATCATGCCGTCGCGCAACAGCGCCAGATCCTCGGCCAGCACAACGCGCACAGGGTCCTCCGGCATCACTTCACGGCGAGCGCACGCCGCACGAGCCTAGCGTCCCCCCGACGGCCCGTCATGCAAGGAGGCCATCGGACGGATACGGCGATTCCCTCGGCGAACCGGTTGACCAGTCTGTCGCCTGGCCTGGCGCCGAAGCCTGCGATGAGCTCTGCAACGGGTCCCCCGACGGGCGCCGTTGCGGGTCCGAGGGTGAATCAGCCTGCCAGGCTTGCGATCCGGGAGATCGCTGCAACGCGCAGCAGATGGCCACCGTCACGGTCGTCGGTCCCCCGGCCGGACTGTTGATCTGCACGGTTCCGTCGAACGCGTTCAGCCGTCGCAGCAATCCCTCCAGGCCGCCGCCCGGGAGCACCAGCGCGCCACCGACCCCGTCGTCGCCCACGGTGATCTCGAGGCGTTCGTTCTCATGCCGGACATCGATGGTGACGTGGCCCGCGCCGCTGTGCTTGGCGGAGTTCGTCAGCAGCTCCCGCACGGCGAAATACGCTGCGGATTCGACCGGGTCGGGCGCCCGGCCATCCAGGGTCCCGCTCACCGTCACGGGCGCGGGGTGCGCCAGCGCGAGCGCCGCGATCCCGCCCATGAGGCCGCGATCGGCGAGCACCGGTGGGTGAATCCCTCGCACCAGCGCGCGCAATTCCGCCAGCGCCTCGGAGGAGCTGCGGCGGGCCTCTGCGATGAGCGTCGCGGCCGTCGCTGGATCCTTGGTGAGCAGTTCCTCCGCCAGCCCGAGGTTCATCCCCAGCGCAACCAACTGCGCCTGCGCCCCATCGTGCAGATCTCGCTCGATGCGGCGCAGTTCTGCGGCGGAATGATCCACAGATTGCGCCCGCGATCGCTCCAGATCGGTGATCCGCCGCTGCAATCGGGCATCCGACGGTCCGATCAACTGGCGGGTGATCGCGGCATCCAGCCGCAACAACGCCGGGGCACCGTAGAAGGCCAACGGCAGCACCAGGTACGCGAGCAACGCGGCGAGACGCAGCGCAAATCCGATAGTGATCGTCTCGAACAACCAGCCGAGGTCGCGCCAGGTCGCAGAGTCCGTCAGCCGACGGCGCAACCTGACGAACAGCGAGCCTCCGCGGAATGGCATATATGGTTCGGCGATATCCGTTCCGAGTACCTGCGCGGCCAGCCGGCGATGCGCGCGAGCCAGCCGGCGCAGCATCGCGAGTCCGACGACGAGCAGCGGCAAACCTGCCCAGACGACCAGCAACGCGGACGCCGCCACGAGGAGGCCCAGCGTGAGCATCGCGACGAGCCACAAACCTACGAGCGCCAGCGCGATCAGGGCCAATCGACCGCGTCCCACCGATGCGGATGCTTTCGGCAGCGGCGCGGTGCTCTGCAGATCTGTCACGTTCTCAGTGTCCCCGGTGGGAGCGCTCGGCGTAGTAGGCCTACCCCCCGGATCTCGCCCGTCGTCGCTGCTCATGGCCGGTCCGCCGTGGCCAGTGCGCGCGGGGCCGGCCAGGTGGCGTCGATCGTGTCGGCCGCCGCCCGGCCCGTGGCCAGGACGCGAGGAGCGGGTACCGCACCGGTGAGGCTCGGGGCGGGCATGCTGGGATCGAGGGCACGGCCAGCGGTGCCGCCGCGCGCCGGCTGGCCGTCGGGCCTGGGGGGCGGGGCAACGCCGGAACGCGCGCTGGAGCTGGTGGTACTGGCCGGCCCGACGGCGCAGTACTGGTAGGTGACGGTGATCTACGCGGCGGGTACCGTCGCGTCCCATTCCGGCGAAAAGACGCTGGGGTGACACGCGATCGCGACCGACGACGGCGTCATCGAGGCGGGTAGCCTCCTTGCCGACGAAGGGGTCCCGGCCGCGATAGTCGGCGCCGACGGGGGCCAGCAGCGACCTCGAACTGCGCCTGCTGACGGCCTTGGAAGCGGGTCGTGCGGCCGGCGGGGAGGCGGGGACGCTGCATTCCGCCGGTGTGCCGGTGGTGCGGGGGGCGGGTTGGAACGTCACCGATCTACGAGTCGACTGGGATGACGAGGCGCCAGTCCCGGCGGCTGCGTCACCTTCTTCAACTCTGGCTCTCGCAACGCGACGACTACGTGACCCGTGGGATCAACCCGGAATCGGCGCCCGCCTTTGGCGTGCCCGGCGAAGAGTGACTTCCGGTGTTACACGGTCGGCGCGGGGCGACGCTACGACGGTCGGCCCGGAGGTGAACGCCAGATGTTCGCGGGGCGGCCGCGAACACCCGGTTCGATGGTGAAAAGGCTGCCTGACCACGGATACTGCTCGAGATCGGCCGGCGAGAGCCCTTCGCGCGTCGTCGTGATCGCGAGAGTGGCGAAGTCCCCCCGATGAACTCGACGCACGAGACGTGCGGCGGCCCGACCGAGACCGCGTATACGACGTGCCCGTCCGGATCGAGACGCACAACACGCCCGGCGCCCCATAGCGCGACCCACAGGTGATCCTCGCCGTCGATCGTCATACCGTCCGGCAGCCCGGGACCATCGATCTCGGTGAAGAGCCGGCGCTCTCCGATCGCCCCCGACGCGGGGTCGTAATCGCGAACATAGATGCGCCGGACCAGCGTGTCCACGTTGAACAGTCGTCGCATCTGGCGCGAGGTGGTCGCGTTGCTCAACGATGGGGTGCTCGACTTGAGCTTCCTCGTCACCCACCGTTACCCCCTGGCCGGATGGGACCGCGCCCTTTCGGCGGTCCGTACCCCGTCCGGCGCGCGGGCGAAAGTGGTGCTCGATCCGTTGACCGATGCCGATCGGACGCTACGATCCCTTTCATGACATTTCCCGTCCAGCTCGAAGAGACCATCCGGACGGTAGAAGCTCATGTCAACAAGTTGAGCTGGCTCGTCGAAAACCTCTACCGCGCAACCGGTATCGAGTGGCCGGGCGAGCCTCCGCGGCAGGACGTGCTCGCGGATCCGACTCTGGCGGACTTCGTGCAGCGCGGCGCCCTGTTGGAGGCCGTCAAACGTTATCAGGCACTCACCGGGGCGGGGCTGGCCGAAGCGAAGGCGGCGGTCATGGCGGCGATGCGGCGGTAGCGGAGCCGGCGGCCCGGACCGGCGGCACCGCGGTCGAGACGATCAGCGGGGCCAGGTGTGTCCCCTTCACGGTCATTCTCCCGTATCGCTGCTCATCGGCACCCTGCGGGCACCAGCTTGTCGCGGATCACATGAATCGCCGCAGAGTGTGGGCATCTTGTGGGCACGGCCTTGTTGACCGTTACGGTGGCGCCGCGCCTGCTCGCGCTGACACGCCAGCAACGACGGGGACGAATGTCGTCATGGACGGCACACGAGAAAGGGAGGGCAACGTCCGAGCCCATCGCCGTCCCTGGCATCTCGGCCCCGATCACCTTCGGTAACGAGACCCAAGCTCCATCGACACCCGTCGCCGCTTCGAAATCTGGCGTACCGTAATACACTGACTTACACTTGATCCATGAGGCTGATCTGGAACGACGACGACGCGGAGTACATCCGAAGCCGCTCCAGTCGGTATCCAGGAGGCCTCGACATCGAGCCGGAATGGACGCAGGAGGCTGTCGATGACGAACACTGCGTCGAACTCAACCCCTACCCAAGATCACGGGTGCGAGCGACCGGATACGTCGGCTACTCGCCATCAGCCAGGCACGTACTGGTCGTCATCGCGTACACCGATCTCGACGGAGATATTCACGGCATGAACTCCTGGCCCGCAAGCGGCCGCGACCTGGCCACCTACCGGAAGGCAACGGAAGACGATGAACAAGACTGACAAGAACACCATCGAAACAGCACGCGCCGACGCAAGGGCGCTCGAGGCCTACGCCGACGACACCGAGCCCTACCCTGACCACGTGAAAATCAGTCGACCCAACCGACCGAGCCGCATGTTCAACGTCCGCCTGAGCGACGAACAGTATGAAGAGGTCACCAAGTTAGCCCGCCAGCGACACCTCCCAGCATCGACCATGGCCCGAGCCTGGCTCCTCGAACGCCTCGACCAAGAACGCCCCGCCAGCTGAGCCCTGGACCACTACGATCACGACGGACGACGCGACAAGCCAACTGATCAGCCCCGATCACATGGATCGTCGCAGATTGTAGGCAGGATGTGGGCACGAGCCGGGACACTTTCCACGCGCCGGAAGCCGCCCATGAGGACTCGCTATTGACCGTCCGCTGACAGCCCACCAATGACCCGCTCGACCGCAGCTCGCAGGTCGACAAGGTCGTGAGTCGCGGTATGTTTGACGATCGACTGCAATGTGTCGAAGTACCGGTGAGTAAGCCGATCGCGCATCCGGGCAACCTCACCCCAGGGGATATGGGGCTCCGAAGCGACCAGATCACTTTCGATGGATTTGACGGCCTCGCCGATTTCGACCAGACGCATCCGAACGGCGTCGAAGACGAGCCCGTCGCTCAGATCGCCGCGCGCGAGATGTCGCCGAATGACGTCACAATCAACCACGATGTCTTCGAGCCGCCGAGCTTCCCTCATACTCGTTCAGGTGCGCGATCGTGTTCCACTCGTGGCAGATCGGCACGGGATGCTCACCAGGACCGAACTCGCGCTCGCACGCCGCGGCCCAGCCGTAGCGGCCATCACACAGGTACTCATTGAACAGTCGAAGGTCGCTCTGGAATCGTCGGACCGTCGCCGCCGCCAGATGGAGCTCGCCGATCTGCGGCTCGAACGTGCCGTTCCGATCCCGCGGCACCGCAATCTCGATCGGGCCGCAATTACCGGAAATCGCCGTCTTCGCCCGGGCCCCGTTACGAGAATTACCGGAATTACGGCCGGCCGCCTCGCTCTTCGAATAACCCAGGTGCTCGGTCATTTCCTGGTCGAGTGCGGCCTCGATCACCGTCTTCGTCAACGAGGACAAAAGGCCGGCCCGGCGGCACGCCTCTCCCGGCACGAACAGGTCCGTTGTCTCAACCGGCGGCAGCGCCGCCGCAGCAAGTTCGATCACATCGTCGATCATCTCGGGCATCATCGCCCCTCCCCGCCAACCCAAGTCGGCGTGTCGGGCCAGATAGCAGACCCCAAACACCGAAATCTCCGCCGAACCCCAAGCCGCTCGCCGTCATCCCATCCGGCTTGTCCATCAGGGACATCGTGCAGCGTCTGGAAGAGCTGCAGGCGCAGTACCCGGACGCCACGGTCAAGCGAGGGCGCGCGAACCGCTGGGAGCTCTGGCCAGCGAAAGAGGGTCCTCGCTCCAACTGATGAGAGCGATTCGCCTCAGTCGGTGGACGATGCTGACGACCAGGCCTAACAGGTCCCGATAGAGACAGAAGCATCACGGACGACCATCGAGGCCTAAAGATAGTTAAGCCTGACCATTCGCTATCCGCTATGCGAATCGAGAAAGCCACAGCCGCTCGTTACAGCGACGCGCCGATCCGGGGTGCTGTCCGAATGCCGTATGGCGCGGCCCGCAGTAGAACATCGGCGGGGATCGGGCGGCTGTAGCCAGACAGCGGACGCGGGCGCCTGCCTGCGCGTCCGAACCAGGCGATGCCGGTCAGAGTGCCGCTCGGATCGTGGCGCACGTGATACAGGACGCCATCGAATCCGGCCGCTTGGAGTGCCCGCGCCCAGGCGTGCGGCATCGTGTAGTCCGCTGTCGCGCTCAGTTCGGCGGTCACGCCGAACGCGTAGGCCGCAGGGCCGTGAAGTCAGCGAGGTTCGTCTCTTCGGGCAGTGCCGCGGACGCGAGCCTTCGGCGTGCTAAGAAATCCTGCGACAGGATCGTCAACCCGCGGGCAACCTCCAGCAAGGCGGCCACAGGGTCGACCGCCAAATAGCAGGTGCCGTGCGGCACAGGTAGATCGAAGCGACCCGCACCGTCCGAGGCGAACCACCACGGGGAGCGACGATAGCGGTGAATCCGACACATCCGAGTTCCCGCCGGCAGCAACTCGTTCGGGAAGGCTGCGAGGTCAGCGGGCGGGCCGTTCAGTGGCTCAGCCTTGCCGCGGTGCGCGTCGCAGCCGCGGCTATCGCGTCGGCTGCGGTTGAATCGGCCAGCAGCGACACCGGCGTGGCGCCGCCCAATTCGTCCTGCCCGGTGGCGAGCCATGTCGCCACCGTGTACCCATCCACACCAGAGTCCGCGAAAGCCGCCAGCACGTCGCCAATCGCCCGAAAGGCCCGGCCCGTCGCAGGGTCGAACTGGAAGACCGGGAACGCCATCGAGCCACCGTCACGCCGTAGTGCCAGGAGTCTGTGACGCGAGACGAGGTCATAGACGGCCTGGCGGGTCGACACCGCCAGCAGCCGCATTACGCCCTTGACGTCGAGCATCTCACCGAGATGCTCCCGCCATGACGTGGCGCTCTGCACCAAGAGCGCGGCGCGGCGGCCGACCTCGACGGCGTCGCTCGTAGCCACACCTTCCAGGGCGCCGCCGGCCAACAGCGTCTCGCGGAATGCCTCAACAGCGGTATCAACGGCAGCAGTCATGTACCCATAGTGTGACGCCGCGCGGTTGGATGTCAAGAACAGTCAAGATCGCGGGCAGGTTCTCCGGTTGCCCGCTGTGCATAGCGCTCCAGAAGCGCTGCCCTCTTAGAAACACGCGAACGTGTCACGTGGGAAATCGTCATTTGTCAGACGATCGGGCAGGCGCGAACTGCGGAAACTTAGCGCCGGCCTCGATGTAGCCACAGCCATCTGCGAAATTCTTGTGGGCATAATGTGGGCACGGGCCCAATAAACGCGTCTGGAACGCGTTCGAAAAAATCTATTTCCGCAGGTCAAACCTGGTGGAGCTGAGGGGATCCCCTCCTGCTCGGCAAACGCCTCGCAGCGGGGGCCCACTCGATTCACAGCGTCAAATACGACTGCGGGGGGGCCAGGCGAAAAGCGTGCCCGACCCCCACAGCCGTAGTGGAGCTGAGGGGAATCGAACCCCTGACCTCTTCGATGCGAACGAAGCGCGCTACCAACTGCGCTACAGCCCCGGGCCCCGCGAGTAGCTCCGCGGATCAGCGACCAGAATAGCAGCCGCCACGCTGCCGCCGCACGAACCGGAGACGGACTGCGGTGGCCCGAACCGCCGCAGTCCGCATCGGCGAAGGCGTCCCGGCAAGCGATTCCCCCACGAGCCGCCAGCCGCGACGACTCGCCGCTGGTTGACCGGTTACTCACCCACCGCGCGCCGGTACGACGCCGGCCGGTAGTACTCGAGATCGGCGAAGGCAGGATCGTCGTCATCCAGGTCGACCGGCACCCCCGGCTGGTAGTAGGAGGGCGGGACGGTCGGCCTGGCGTGCGACACCACTCGGTAATCGTCCATCGCATCCTCGTCGTCCATGGCCAGCGGAGTGCGCCCGGTCCTGTGCGCCCGCACCTGTTCCGCGACCGAGGCCCGGTACACCGGGCGAATCTGCCTGGCTCGCCTCAACCGTGCCGCGCGCCGCAGCCGGATCGCCTCTTCGATCCGGACCTGGCGCCGCAGGTACGCAAGGTACAGGGCCAGCAGGACCGTAGCGGTGACGGTAGCCGCCCAACCGAGCGTCATACCCAGCAGGCCGCCGCCGGCCCCCAGCACCGCCAGCGCCAGCAGCGCGAGCGCGATTCGCCGACGTTGCCGGTATCGGTAGGTCTTGGCCTGCTCCGCCGCCCGCGGATCGAATCCACCGCGACCGGTCCGAAGCGGTACCGGCCGGAATTCCGCTTCCGAGTCCCACGTTTCGCGATGACGATCGTCTGGGGCGTAGGGCCGATCCTCTGCCGCGATGGGGGCGACCTGCCAGCGCGATGCCGGCGCCCGTCCGGCGGCGGGCGCGACACGGTCGGGCTCGCGGGCAGCTCGCGGATGTTCGGCCGCCCAGTCGTCGGCAGCGTCGCGGGCAGCAGCAGGATGACGAACCTCCTGGCCGTCGCCTCGCCAGGCACGGCGCAGATCCCGTTCGCGGGCAAGGGGTTCGGCGCCTCGCGCAGCACCACCGCTCGACTCCGGCCTGTCGATGACGGGCATCGCTGCCCGATGCTCGGTCACCGCGGCGTCCTCGAATTCGCCGAAGGCGTCGGCGTCGTCATCCACGGGCTCGCCGTCCAATCCCACGACTCGCGATCCTTCGCTCTCGAACTCCTGCGGCATGCGCTCGCCACGCCCATCCGACTTTTCACCGACGCCGCGCGCGACCCGCGCGGTCGCCCGGCCGCTCTCGTCCCAGCCCAACTCAAGAGCGCCAGCAGAGCCGTCGACGTCATCGACCTCGCCCCACTCCAGATCGTCCGGACCATCACCCATCCCGCGGGCATCGCGGGCCCGATCGTTGTCGAGCGCCATGGCGGTCCGGCTCAGCACCGGCCGGCGGCGAAGGGAGGCCGAGGCACGGCGCAACACCCGGAAACCCGCGGCGCTCTCGTCGCTCTCGGGGACGCGTTCGCGGCGTTTGGCCACCATCGGCACCAAGACGACCAGCCATGCGATGACCAGTCCGGCGACGATGAGGGATGTCGGCAGCGACGGCATGGCGGCCCCCTTTCGATCTGCGCAGTCGGCCCCGCCCGGTCGCACGGCCGCTGTTCGATCACGCTAGTCACATCAGCCCCATAAGCCCCGCAAGACACGCCCGGGATCGCCAACCGCACACGGCCGCTTCGACGGGTTGTCTTCGATCGCCGAACGCCGCCCCTCCCTGCCGCGTGCCCGTCCTTCTGCGGCGTCATCGAACCCACGGCCCCGGCCCGGAAATCGGCCCGCGCATCGGAGTTCCGGGCGCATCCTCACCGTCCGCGAGTCAGCACCGCCGCGGGATCCGGGTCGTTCGGCAACTCCTCGGCCGTCATCGCGAAGAGCAGGTGATCGCTCCACCCGCCGGCGATATGCAGGTACCCATGAAGCAGACCCTCCTCCCGCAGCCCCAGGTGCCGCAGGACCGCGAGGCTCGCCGCATTGTCCGGCGCGACGGTGGCCTCCATCCGGTGCAACCCGACCGGCCCGAGCGCGTGCACTAGCGCCAGCGCAACGGCAACCGTCGCGACCCCGCGGCCGTGAACGGTCGAGTCCACCCAATACCCGACCCATGCCGAGTTCAGCGGCCCCCGCTGGATCCCGCCCACCGTGAGTTGACCCGCGAAGACGCCTCGCACGGTGATGGCAAACGGCAGCGCCTCCCCTCGGCGGGCCGCGGCCGCCAGCATCGCCCGCTGCGATCGCCACATGGCCGGCGAGTGCCGCTCGCGCCAGGGCAGCGCGCTGCTGGCATCCCAGCGTTCGATCAGAGCCTCGTCACGAATCCGGATCCGGCGCCACGCCGCCCCGTCGCGCCGGCACAGCGGTCGAAGCGCGACCTCACCCGCCCGCGACGGCAGGGGTCCGAGGATGGCGGGCCAGCCCGGGTGGCGCCGGCCGCCCACTCCGGGAGGCCATCGTTCCGGCGGGTGGCGTCCCGGCAACCCCCGTGACTCCGATGACGACTCCGCCGACCGGTCCCCGGGCGTCCACGGCGCCTGCGGCCCGGTCGGCGGTGGCGGCCGCCTCGACGGGTCGGCGGGCCGGTCCGCGGGGCTGCTGTCCGCCGGCATGGATCACGCTCGCTGCGCGAGGAAGGACACCGCGACCTCGGTGCCCACCGGCACCTCCGTGGTGTCCTCGTCGACGAGCACCAGGCAGTTCGCCTCCGCCAGCGACGCCAACAGGTGGGTTCCCGTTCCGCCCAGGATGTGCACCAGGTAGTCGTCTGCGTCATCCCGCATCAACTGACCGCGCAGGAACTGCCGCCGTCCGGGCGGCGACGCGATCGGCGCGAGCGTCCGAGCCGTCACAATCCGACGATAGGGGTTGCGGCGACCCAACATCAGCCGCAGTACCGGCCGGACAATCACCTCGAAGACCACCAGCGCCGACACCGGGTTCGCCGGCAGCAGGAACGTCGGCACCGAGTCGGGCCCCAGCAGCCCGAACCCCTGGGACGAACCCGGTTGCATCGCGACCCTGGTGGAGTCGATCTCTCCGAGGTCCGCGAGCGCTTCGCGCACCAGGTCGCCGCCGTGTCCCCCGGCGCCGCCGGCAATGACCACGGCCTCGGAGACCAACAGCCGCGCCTCGACGAGTTCGCGCAGCCGGCGACCGTCGCGGGGCGCGATCCCGACCCGGGTGACCTCGGCCCCGGCATCCCGGGCGGCGGCGGTCAACGCGAACGAGTTCACGTCGTACACCTGGCCGGGCCCGGGGGTACGGGAGACGTCGACCAATTCGTCCCCCACCGAGACGATGGACAGCCGCGGCCGGGGGTGCACCAGGACCTTGTCCATGCCGACCGCGGCGAGCAGGCCCACCTGCGCCGCACCGATGAACGCGCCGGACCGCACGGCCACGTCGCCGGGTTGCACATCTTCTCCGGTGCGGCGCACGTAGGCACCGGACGGCACCGGAGAGGTGACGACGATGCGGGCGCCGGTCCCGCCGGCGACGGCCCGCGGGACGATCGCGTCGGCGATCGTCGGCAGCGGTGCGCCGGTGGTCACGAAGACTGCCTGCCTCGGCTGCAACCGCTGCGCGGTACGGGATCCTGCCGCCACCTCGCCCACCACCGGAAGCGAGACGGGTTCGTCATTTCCCGCGCCCGCCACATCCACCGAACGCACCGCGTATCCGTCGACGGCCGCCTGGTTGAACGCCGGCAGCGCCGCCGACGCGACGACCTCCTGCGCGCAGAGAAGGCCCTGCGCCTCGGAGATCGCGACGCGTACCGGCGGCGGGGTCAGCGCAGCCTTCAGGACCAGATCGAGCTGCTCGGTCACGGACCGCATCAACGATGCCCCCGCGCAGGTGTTGGTATCGGCCTTGGCTGGGTCATGATTGCAAACGCTAGCGCGTTCCGGCCCGCAGGTGGCGCAGACACCGGGGATGATCACCGCTTGGGGCCGCTGGGCGTGGTACCGACGGCCCGGCCGTCGGCGGCCGGCGCCGAATTGGGGACCGGCCGGTGATCGGATCGGCGCGCAGGCGGGTCGGGGCCGCGCCGGGCCGGGCCGAGGCGTCGAAGGGCCGGACCATGGCCCTCACGGCTCGTCAGGATGATGAGTCCGGCGCAGGCAGGATGTAAGGAGAACGGCGGTGACGAAGCAGCAGTGGCGGGGCCGGCTGCTCGATGCGCGGCGGCGCCGGTCCGCGGCGGAGCGGTCCACCGCCCAGCGCCGCATCACCGAGCATGCGCTGGCCGAGCTGACCGGCTTGCCGCCCGGCAGCGTGATCTGCGCATATCTGCCGCTGCCGAGCGAACCGCTGGCGCCGGACCTGCCACATCTGCTGGTGCGCACCGCGATCCGGGTCTTGGTGCCCGTCGCGAGGCCTGCGGCTCCGCTGGACTGGTGCGATCTCGGGGGCCCGGTCGCGCCCGGCGTGCTCGGAATCTCGGAGCCGCTCGGGCCGCGGTTGGGACCGTCGGCGATCAGCGCGGCGAACGTCGTCCTGGTGCCGGCGCTCGCCGTGGACCATGCCGGCATCCGGCTGGGCCGTGGCGGCGGCCATTACGACCGCAGCCTCGCGCTGATCGCCGATCGCGCAGCAACCCGCGTCATCGCCGTGGTCTTCGACGAGGAGGTCGTCCAAACCCTGCCGAGCGATGCCCACGACGTGCCGGTCGCCGAGGTGCTGACGCCCTCCGGTGGGGTGCGCCATGTTGCGCGGAACCCTCGTAGCGGAGCATCATCGGATTAGCAGTCCAGCGCATCGAGTGCCAGCCGCGACTCCGCGGGCGGCACCTTGGGCCGCTGTGGCATCAACTATTGCAGCACGGACGCCCGGCGGGCGCCCTCGGGAGGACACGTGCCCACGTATCAGTACGCCTGCAGGGAATGCGGTTACCGATTCGAAGAAGTGCAGGCTTTCACCGACCCCTCGCTGACCGAGTGCCCGCAGTGCCATGGCCGGCTCCGAAAGGTCTACGGGTCCGTGGGCGTGGTGTTCAAGGGCAGCGGGTTCTACCGCACCGACTCCCGTGCCGATTCCGGTGCGAAGGTGTCCAGCCTGTCCCCGGAGCACAGCGCGACCAAGAATGGCGACGCCGCGGCGAGCAAGAGCGAGACCAAGGCGGCCGCGGGCGCCACGTCGGGCGCCGGCTCGTCCGCCGCGTCGACCAGCTCGTCCGGCGGCGGGTCGGGCAACGGCAAATCGTCTACGGCACCGGCGAAGGCGGCCGCCGGCTGATTGCGGGCACACTGGGGGGATGACGGGCATCCGGCGTCCTCCGGCACTCAGGGGTGCGGCCGTGCTGGCATCGGCGGTGATGCTCACGCTGTCCGCGTGCAGCGGCGCGACCGGCGGACCCGCCACGAAATCACCCGCCGGCACCTCCTCGCGTGCGCCGGCCACCAGCGCAGCGACAACACCCCGAACTCCTACCCCGACGTCCGTCGGCCAGCGCCCCATCGACGGCACTGCGAGTCCGGCGACGGGCCCCGCGGATTCGACGTCCGTCACCGCCTCTCCCGAAACCACCTCCCCCGCCGCACCTATCACCGCCGTCCAGGTGGCAGGGACCATCGCCACCGGTCTGGTGACACCGTGGGGGCTGGGGTTTCTGCCCGACGGCACCGCCCTGATCACCGAACGGGACACCGGCAAGCTGCTGGCCGTCAGCCCCGACCCCGCTCACGCCGTGCGCACCGTCGGGACGGTTTCGGGTGTGATGCCCGGCGGCGAGGGCGGCCTGCTCGGCCTTGCGGTGTCGGCCAAGGGCGACACGGATCCTCAGGTGTTCGTCTACTACACGTCGGCAAGCGACAACCGGGTTGCCGCATTGACCCTGAACGCCGATGCCACGAGCATCACGTCCCAGCGCGACATCCTGGCCGGCATCCCGAAGGCAGCAGTCCACAACGGCGGCCGGCTGGCGATCCACCATGGCGAGATCTACATCGGCACCGGCGATGCCACGAATGCCCAAGGCGCCCAACGGTTGGACTACCTGGGAGGGAAGATCCTGCGCATCACGCTCGACGGGAAACCCGCCCCGGGCAACCCATTTCCCGACGCTCCGCTGGTGTACAGCTACGGCCACCGCAACGTGCAGGGGCTGGCGTTCGACCCGCAGGGGCGGTTGTGGGCCAGCGAGTTCGGTGCAAGTGCGTACGACGAGTTGAACCTCGTCCGGCCGGGGGGCAACTACGGGTGGCCCGCGGTCGAAGGTCCATCCGACGATCCGAAGTACGTTGCGCCGTACAAGTACTGGCGAACCTCGCAAGCATCGCCGAGCGGACTGGCGATCATCGGGGAAACCGCGTTCATGGCGGCCCTTCGAGGTAGCCGGCTGTGGCTGATTCCGCTGGGTGGCTCGCCTGGTAGCACCGCGCCGATCGCCCAACTGGAGGGAACATACGGGCGCCTGCGCACCGTCGTGATTGCACCCGACGGCAGCATGTGGCTGACCACGTCCAACACCGACGGCCGGGGCACGGTGCACCCCGGCGACGACCGGATCCTTCGTCTGACAACGGCGTAGCAGACCGGGCTCTCCTGGATCGGCCGTTCGGTGGTGCAACCGGATCCTTCGGCCGGCCGCCAGATGGCGCTGGCGGACCTCGGGCCGATCGGCTGTCCACCTGTCCGAATTCGGTCCACAATGGCGCCCGGCGCCGCGCGGGGATCAGGGCCCATACCTACCGTCGAGCACATGCGCCATGACGCCGTGCCCGGGGCATCCGATCTTCAGCATCGGCTGCCCGAGCGCCTCTTCATCGCCCTATCCCGGTACCGGCGAGGCGGGCGGCGAACGCGGACCGTGCGGCGGATCGCCGCGCTGGTTCTGCTGGTGGCGGCCGGCGCGATGGCCACCACCAGCCCGTCACCCGCGGCGGCGGGCACGCATGTGCTGGTGGCCGCCCGCGACCTCGCAACGGGATCCATCCTTGCGGCCGGCGACCTTCGGACGGTTGCGGTGCGCGCGCCGCCGGATGGCGCGTTGCAGAAGGACGACCCGCCACTTGGGCAGGTGCTGGCCGCGCCGGTTCGAAAGGGGGAGATCATCACCGACGTCCGGCTGCTCACCGGCGATGGCCCGCTGGCCGGCCCCGGCCGTTCCGCCGTTCCGGTGCGGCCCGACGATCCGGACGCGGTCGCCTTGCTCCGACCTGGAATGCGGGTGGCAGCGATCGGCGTGGACACCGACGGCGTCGCTCACACCCTGACGGACGATGCCATCGTGTTGTGGGTGCCAGCGCCGGAGGATGCTTCCGGCGGAGCCGCACACGGCGGGCGGTTGGTCGTGCTGTCGGTTCCCGAGTCGGCCGCCGATCGGGTCGCCGCAATGGCCATCACCGGCGCCATCGGAATCAGGTTCACCTGATCTGCGGCGCGCCGTTGTACCCTCATTCGGAGCGATTCCGGGCTCGTGCGGCTTCGGACCGGCCTCGGTCAACGTGTCCGCCTGAACAGAGGGAGATCGTCATGCTCAAGGGCTTCAAGGAATTCGTCCTGCGTGGGAACATCGTCGAACTTGCCGTCGCCTTCGTCATTGCCACGGCCTTCGCCACGCTGGTCAACACCTTCGTGTCGGCGATCATCAAGCCGGTCCTCACGATCATCACTCCGGGCAAGGTCGGGTTCGGGTTCAACCTGTTGCCGGGCAACGACAACACCTTCATCAACGTCGGTACGTTGATCAACGCGATCATCGTCTTCGTGCTCACGGCCGCCCTGATCTACGTCCTGCTGGTGGTCCCGATGAACAAGTACAACGAGCGCAAGGCGGCCCGCGCACTGGCGCGGGGTGAGGTGCCGGAACCTCCGGCACCGACCGACACCGAACTGCTCACGGAGATTCGCGACCTGCTCAAGGCGCAGCGGGTCTCGTCCTGAGCTGCGAGGACCGCCGAATCCCATTGCTCCCGAAATGCCGCGGGCGTTCCAACCGGGCCGCGGCCGAACCGCCGCGGACTGGTCGAACCCGGGGCGGCCCGGCGCAGAGGTACGGATCACCGACGGGAGCCTCGGATGGCGGTCTTTCCCGCGCGCCATCCGTCGCGGGCGGGAGATCGCTTGCCATTACCGGGACATCCCGGCCGGGGCGCGGGCGGACGTGCGAAGATGCGGCCCCCGGCGTGCCTTTCACCGGTCGTGGTGCGGCGGCCGGTTCGCCCGGTAGTGCTCCGCGTCGAAACCGCTGTGCTCGCCCGGCGCTCGCTCATCCTCCGTGGTCGCGGGTAGTACGTCGCCGAAGATTTCGTCCAACCGTCGGCGATCGATCGTTGGCCGCCGACGTGCTCGGCTCGGCCGCTCGATGGGGGGCTTCCCATCGATGGCCGAGATCGTCTGGGAAGCGCGCTGCCGGTCCGACGTCGGGGATCCTTGCGCAGCCGCGCGAGGATCCCCGCGCGGTGAAGGCTCAGCCGGGCCCGAGCGGTCATCGGAGGGCGGCCGCGATGAGGTCATGACTCCGGGTCGGAGAGTTCGCTGATCACATGGATGGCGAGTGGGATCAGCGTGGCGAGGCCGTCGCGGATGGCGGCGCGCGACGAGGCGATGTTGGCGATCACGGTCGATCCGGAGACGCCGACCATGCCGCGGGAGACGACGGAGTCCATCACGCCGGCCGCCATACCGGACCACCGCAGCGCCTCGGCGATGCCGGGGAGGTCACGGTCGATCACGTCTTGGGTGACGTCGGGCGTGACATCGCGCGGCGAAACACCGGTACCGCCGGTCGTCACCACTAGGTCGACTCCGCCGATCACCGCGGTGTTCAACGCATTTCGGATGTCGGTGGCGTCGGACGGAACGGCGATCGATCCGTCCACAGTGAATCCGGCCTCGATCAAGAGTTCCGCGACCAATGCGCCCGCGCCGGCGTCATCGTCGCCATGCACCAACTGGTCGGATATCAACACGATGAGGGCACGGCCGACGTGGGGGTGCGGGAGCGTCACCAATGCCTCCTAGTTGCGGCCCGAGCCCGGAGGGGATCACCGGTCCGCTGGGTCGGTTCAGCCTAACCGTGAGTGTGCGGATGGCCGCCATCTGGGCTGCTGCCCACGAGCACGCCGGCAAGCGACCGCGCGAGCCAGAGCGCAGTCAATCCGCCGGCCGGCGACCGGCCAGGAAGTCCACCACGGCCCGGCGGAAAGCGGCGGTGGGCACCGCTGTGATGTGGTTCCGCCCGGGGATCGGCAGGAATTCCGCGTTCTCCAATCCTTCGGCAAATGCTCCTGCCCTCGCGGCGATCGGGTCACGGTCCCCCGCAGCCAGCAGTATCGGCATGTCGGATGGCGCCCCGCCCGTCTCCTCGTCGCCGGCGCTGCGCAGGCCGGCCACCAGGTGCCGGAGTGCCTCCGGGTCGCTGCCAGGCGCGCTGGCGGCCAGCGCATCAAGCCTGGCTGGGTCCACGCCCTCGAAGAGCGCCCGTCCGTCGAACCCTCCCAACACCATGCGCCGGGCCGGCAGGACGCCTCGAGCAGCAAGGATCCAGCACAGCCGTGCGCCGAGGGAGTAGCCCAGCAGGTCGACGGCCGCGAGGTCGCGCTCTCCCGCCGGCGGCGTCGCACCGGAGGAAGTGCCGTGGCGGGATTCGTGGTCCAGGCCCGCCGCCGCCGGCGGTGCCAGGCGGCTCCAAGGGGCACCGTCCGCGGGCCCCGTCACCGTCGGTCGCCCGACCTCACCCGAACCGGCACCGTCCGCGGGCCCCGTCACCGCTTGAACCGCCGCGACCAGGTCGCCCAGTACCGCCGGCAGGGTATAGGCGTCGGTGCGGTGGGGCCGGTCGGACTCACCGTGCCCGCGCAGGTCCGGGGCGATCACCGTCCGGCCCGCGGCCGTCAGCGCATCGAGGTGCCCGGTCCGCTGCCAATTGCCGGCGGCGGAGGATGCGAACCCGTGCACGGCAAGCACCGGCGGCAGCGCGGCGCGGGGCGCACCGGGCGGTGGGGATGCGACGAGCACGGAAGTCCTGATGCCGTCGGCGGCGACGATCTCCGATCGGCGAAGGACGGCGGTTTCGGACCGGTGAGGCACGAGCGGTATTCTCGCCGCGCCGGCACAACGCCGCAAAGGGAGGCCCGGTGCGCGCACGTCGGGGTACCGCAAGAGATCTTGCTCAGGTCGCGGTGGGCGCGGCGCTGATCGCCGCGCTCGGCGTGCCCGGAACGCTGTACATCGGCGGCTCCGGGGTGCCGGTGACGCTACAGACCATGGGCGTGATGCTGGTCGGCGCGGTGCTGGGCCCATGGAAGGGGCTTGCGGCGGCAGCGGTGTTCGACACGCTTGCGTTCTGTGGGCTGCCGCTGCTGGCGGGCGGCCGGGGTGGCCCGGCGTTCTTCTCGGTGCAGCCCACGTCCGGCTACGCCTGGGGCTTCTTGCTCGGCGCGTTGGTCGTCGGCCTGGGCACGAAGGCGATCCTGCCGCGGTACCCGCTATGGCTGGGGATCGTCGTCACCGCCATCGGCGGCATTCTGGCGATCTATGCGGTGGGCATTCCCTGGACCGCAATGGTCGCCGATGTTCCGGTGTGGGCCGCCGCGAGCGGGGCGCTGATCTACCTGCCGGGCGACGCGATCAAGGTGGTGGTGACCGCGTTGGTGGCCAAGCAGGTGCACCGCGCCTATCCAGGCCTGATCCCGCCGCGGCGCGTCCGTAACCGGGCGGTGCCCAGCGCGCTGGACTCCGCCGGTTCGTGAGCGTTGGTCCCATGCCCGGCGGCCTATCCTGCTCGGCCGGTGGCACAGCGGGTGCATTTGCCGATGCCGGAGCGGGTGCATCCGCCGGCGCCGCAAGGCGTGGCAACCGGCCGGCAAGTCCCGGGCCGGGTGCCCCAGGATCGACGATCGCGCAGGGCTCGGACGCCGAACCGCCCAGACCGCCGGGGCTTGCGCCTCCGCGGGGCAGCCAGCCGGGCCGGCGGCGGGACGATGCACATGTGCCACACGATGAACCGGCAGGTCCGCGAAGCGAGGTTCTTTTCGCGGGCGTTCGTCACCGCTACGGCGACAGCGTGGTGCTCGACGGTATCGACCTGCGTCTGGTCGAGCGGCGGATCGGCATTGTGGGCGCCAACGGATCCGGGAAATCCACCCTGGCCCGCATGATCAACGGCCTGGTCCGGCCGACCGAGGGCCGCGTCACCGTCGACGGCCAGGACGCGTCGCGAAATGGCCGAGCGGTCCGCGGCAAGGTCGGTTTCGTCTTCACCGACCCGGACAACCAGATCGTGATGCCGACGGTCGCCGAAGATGTCGCATTCTCGTTGCGGCGCAGCGGTTTGCCGAAATCCGTGGTTGCCGAACGAGTTTCGAACATGTTGAACCGAATGGGCCTGGCAGGCTCCGCGGACCATCCGGCGCATCTGCTCTCCGGCGGTCAGAAGCAACTGCTCGCCCTGGCAGCGGTGCTGGTGCGCGAACCCACCGTCCTGGTCGCGGACGAACCGACCACGCTGTTGGATCTGCGAAACGCGCGCCGGGTGGCCGTCCTGCTGCAGGCGCTCGAGCAGCAGGTCATCGTGGTCAGCCATCACCTGGACATCCTCGCCGGTTTCGATCGCGTGGTGGTGCTCGACGCCGGCCGGGTGGTGGCCGACGGGGAGCCCGCCGCCGCGCTGGAGTTCTACCGCCGGATGTTCGCATGAGCGGCGACCTGACGATCGGCCTGTACCACCCGAGATATTCTGCGCTGCATCGGGTCCCGGCGGGCGTCAAGTTGCTGGGGCTACTACTCGGAGTGGTCGGCGTGATGCTCTTCCACCGGTGGTGGCAGCTTGCGATTGCGGCCGCGGCGGTGACGATGCTCTATGCCCTGGCGCGGATCCCGCCCCGAGTGGCCGGATCACAACTTCGGCCGCTGCGGTACTTGATCGTCGCGGTGGCGACGCTTCAATGCCTGCTGGCCGGTTGGCAGGCCGCGGTGATGGTGTGCGGCACGATCCTCGTCACCGTTGCGCTGGCGGGTCTCGTCACGCTGACGACCCGGGTCACGGCGATGCTTGACGTGGTTTCCCTTCTGTTACGGCCCTTTCGGCGAGTCGGTGTGGATCCGGACCGGATCGGGCTGCTGTTGGCCATGACGATCCGCTGCATCCCGCTGGTGGTCGGCATCGTGGCGGCGGTGACGGAGGCGAGGAAGGCCCGCGGCCTAGGGTTCTCGATCGTCGCGCTGGCGGCCCCGGTGGTGATCCGGTCGCTGCGCTCGGCCGATGCGCTGGGCGAGGCGCTCATCGCCCGTGGTGTCGACGACTGACCAAGGGCTGCCCATGGCGGCGGGCGTCTTGCGAACGCGGCCGCGTGCGAGGCGTGACTCCGGCGCGGCGCGCCGCGCCCGCCTGGTGACACGGGATCCGGCCGGGTTCGCGGCCAGCGGCGCCGGCGAGCGGCGCCGGCGCCCATACCAGTCGCCCATCGTCAGGCTCGCACCTTAAGGGCCAACTCCAGCGTCGACTGGTCGTACAGGACAAGGGTCGCGCGCTGCACGTCGGTGTGCGCGACGGTCAGGGCCTGCACCGCCTGCCGGATCGCGTCGTCCTTCGGCCACCCGTACACGCCCGCCGAGATCAGCGGGAACGCGATCGTGAGCGCCCCGAGCTGGTCCGCGACAGCGAGGCTTTCGGTATAGGCGGAACGAAGCAGCGCCGACCGGTCGTTGGAGCGCGAAAACACCGGTCCCACGGTGTGTATCACCCAACGGGCCGGCAGCCGGCCGGCGGTGGTCGCGACCGCCCGTCCGGTCGGCAGGCCGTCCGGCCATCCGCTGCGTCGGATCTCTCGGCACTCCCGAAGGATCTCCGCGCCGCCGGCCCGGTGGATCGCGCCGTCGACACCGCCACCGCCGAGCAGCGAGCTGTTGGCGGCATTGACGATCGCGTCCACCAGCTGAGCAGTGATATCGCCGCGGACGAGTTCGAGTTGCATGGATCCAGTCTGCCGTGACGGGGCCGGCGGCGCGTTCTCGGAAAGAGGGCCGAGCCGGCCGGAACTTCGTCATCGCCTGTTCCGCGGACGTCAACCTAGCCGTAAACGCGCGGACGGAGCTTTCGCCGTCGACTACCCGCCGCCGGGAACCCCGTCATCGCCTATCGAAGCGGATCGAACGGGCGCAGCATGTCCGCAGCGGTGCCGGTCGCGATCTGCTCGGCCAGCAGCTTCCCGGTGATCGGGCCCAGCGTGATCCCCCACATGCCGTGCCCGCCGGCCACGTAGACATGGGGGTTCCGGGTGGCACCGACAAGCGGCAGGCCGTCCACCGTCACCGGCCGCCCACCGACCCAGACGTCCCGGCGTTCGTCGAAGTCGACGCCGGACAGCAGTGGCCGGGTGGACCGCACGATGGCGTCCACCCGCCCGAAGTCCAGCGGCGCGTCGACGTCGCGGAACTCCATGGTCCCGGCGACCCGTAGACGGTCGCCGAGCGGCGTACATGCCACGCGTTCCTGTGCGAAGTACACCGGGCAGGAAACCGGCTGCGGCACCGGAACACTGAACGAATAGCCGCGACCGGCGCGCAGTTGCACCTTGACGCCGTACTGCTTGGCCAGTTCCGGCAGCCACGCGCCGGTAGCGATGACGACGGCGTCGCCGCGGACCGGTTCTCCGCCGAACATCTCCACGGTGAAGCCGCCCGGTCCCTGCCGCAGGGCGCGGACGCTCGCGCCGAGGGCAATTTGGCCTCCCCGGTCGCGAACCGCGCTCGCCAGCGAGTCGACGTAATCTCCCGGGTTGATGAACCGCTGGCCGGAGATCTTGATGGCGGTCGTGACATTCGCTGACACGATGGGGATTTCCGCGCGCAGCGCATCGCCGTCGATGATCTCGGTCCGCAGGTCCAACCCAGCTTCGTGGATGAGGTCGATCTCCCTGCTCAACGCAGCCGACAGCTCCACGGATCTGAAGGCGGCCATGATCGGCGCCTCGTGGGTGGCACCGGACACGCCACCCGCACCGAGCTCGTCGAAGGCTTCGATCGCGAGCCGGTTCACCGGCACGTAATGGGCCATGGTGCGCCGCCAGGTTCGCATGGTGCAGCGACGGGCGAACGCCTGCAGGAAGCGCCACAGGTCCGGATCGAACTTGAACGGCACGTACAGCGGAGAGTGCTTGTCCAGCAAGGACTTGAGGCCATATCGGATGATGCTGGGTTCGGCGAGCGGGATTGCGAGGCCAGGCGAGATCCAGCCGGCGTTGCCCCACGACGAACCGGCCGCGACCCCGGACCGGTCGAGCACCGCCACCTCGATGTCCCGTTGCTGCAGGTGCCAGGCCGTCGCCAAGCCGACCATCCCGGCACCGATGACGACCACCCGGCGCGGCGCGCCCTGCTCTGCCATGCCCTCAAGACCTCTCGTGATCCAATTGCGCTCCGCAGCCGGTTCTGTGACCCGGCGCTCCAAAGCGGACGCTACCAGCGTGATCAGCTATCGGCCCCGGTGACCGACCGCTCGGCCCTCGCGCGCCGACATCGCCCGCCGGCTCGGCCCCCTGAATGTTGTCCTCCCCATCGGCCGGGCCGAGGTTCGTGGCGAAACGAGTTCGGTGCATGCGCGCTGCGCATCGGTGCCGGCGCCACCGACCTCTCGGACGCCAGATCGCCGGGCTTGCGTGGCCGGTGGGCCACCAGGCCCTTCGTTCACGCCCCGCCGGTCGACCGGCGGACGACCAGCGTCGGTTGATAGACCACGTGGCGAGCGGCAACGGCGGGGTCGTCGGCCTCCTCGAGGAGG
Organism: uncultured Actinomycetes bacterium; assembly: GCA_964624455.1. GTDB lineage: Bacteria > Actinomycetota > Actinomycetes > Mycobacteriales > Nakamurellaceae > Nakamurella. The sequence continues at coordinate 73,948 of CAZUXD010000005.1, forward strand.
ATTCGCACGCCGCTCGCCCCGATCTGGGCAGCAGGCTGACGCACCGAGGAGAGCGGCACGATGGTGGATCGGGCGAAGTCGATGTCGTCGTATCCGATGAGTTTCACCTGCTCGGGAACGCGAACCTGCGCTGCCGCCAGCGACTGCAGGATGCCGATGGCGACGAGGTCGTTCGCGGCGAAGATCGCGTCGGGCAGTTCCGTCGGGTCCATGGCGACGATGCGTTCGCCGGCTTCGCGTCCAGCCGCCAGCGTCAACTCCTTCACCTGAAGGACATCGAGGCCGACGTTCGAGTGCCCGGCAGCAGCCTCCCGCGCACCCTTGAGCCGCTCCTGCACCTGGCGAAGCGTCGGCGGTCCGCCCACGTACAGGACCCGGTGGGCGCCGCTGTCGATGAGGTGATCGACAGCCATCCGGCCGCCCAGCACATCGTCCACCGACACGGAGCTGAACGTCCGGTTCGAGCTGAGACGGTCCACCAATACGGCCGGAATGCCGCGACCACGCAACCGACATAGGCGCTCATCGATCTGGCCCACCGGGGTGACCAACACGCCGTGCACGCGCTGCTCGTCGAACAGGTCAAGGTGCGCCATCTCCCGGTGCGGCTGCTGGCTCGAATTGCCGACGATGACCGAGAATCCCGCAGCCGACGCCGCATCCTCGGCGCCACGGGCCATCTCGGCGAAGAACGGGTTGCTGACGTCCAGCACGACCAGTCCGATGGCCCGGCTATGGCCCGCCCGCAACTGACGCGCGGCATCGTTCCGGACGAACCCCAACGCGTCGATGGCATCACGGACACGACGCGCCGTGGCATCCGAGACCTTCTCGGGCTTGTTGAGCACATTCGAGACCGTGCCCACAGAGACTTGAGCTCGCGCCGCGACATCCTTCACGCTCACGATCACGTCGATCTGGCCTTTCGTGCCTGGCTGTGCCGGTGGTCGCAGTTCTCGCGGCCTTGGCTGGCCGCCTGAGTATAACGTTTCAACACAATTCCGCAAAGGGCTCGACAACGCGCGTCAAGTGGGCCACTATGACCAGCGACAGGAAGTTTTGGAACGATTCATTTTGCGGCCTCAGGTCGCTCCTTCCAGGTGGAGGTCTCCCGCCGATGACGTCGACACGCGAGACCGGCAACGTGCCGCCGCTGCTGTCGATGCGCGCCGTTTCCAAGGCGTTCGGGCCGGTCACCGCGCTGGCGTCCGCGGACTTGACCGTCCACTCCCGCTCGATCCACGCCCTAGTAGGCGAGAACGGCGCCGGCAAGTCGACGCTGGTGAAGATCATCGCAGGCGTGTACCGGCGCGACGGTGGCACGTTCGAACTCGGCGGCGAAAGCGTGGACTTCCACTCGACGGCCGAATCGAAGGCCGCCGGGATCGCGGTCATCTACCAAGAGCCGACGCTGTTTCCGGATCTGTCGGTTCTGGAGAACATCTTCATGGGTCGCCAGCCGATCGGACGGTTCGGCCGCATCGATCGCGCGGCCATGCGCACCGAGGCGACCTCGATCCTCCATCGGCTGGGCCTGACGATCGATCTGGACCGTCCTGCCGAGGGTCTGTCCATCGCGGACCAACAGATCATCGAGATCACCAAAGCCATCTCACTCGACGCGCGACTGCTCATCATGGACGAGCCGACCGCTGCGATCAGCGGTGTCGAGGTCCAGCACCTGTTCGCGATCGCGCGCAGCTTGCGGGACGAGGGCCGCGGTGTCGTGTTCATCTCGCACCGCTTCAACGAGGTGTTCGATCTCTGCGACACCATCACCGTGTTGCGCGACGGGCGCTATATCTCCACCGATGCCGTGGCCGAGGTCACCGAGGACGAGATCGTCCGCCGAATGGTCGGCCGGGAGGTCACCGAGCTCTTCCCCAAGGTGCCAGCGCAGATCGGCGACGTGCTCCTTGAGGTCGACGACCTGCAGTCGGTCGGCACATTCCACGATGTGAGCCTGACCGTCCGGGCGGGCGAGATCGTCGCGCTCGCCGGGCTTGTCGGTGCGGGCCGCAGCGAGATCGCCCGAGCCATCTTCGGCGTAGACCCCTACGACAGCGGCAGCGTCACCGTCGCGGGTCGCCGGATCCCGCGCAACGATCCGCGGGCCGCCATGGCCGCTGGGCTCGCCCTCGTCCCCGAGGACCGGCGCCGGCAGGGCCTGGTGCTGCAATCGTCGGTGGCGCGAAACGCCACGCTGGCCATCCTTGGCCGCCTGACTCGAGGTGGTCTGCTCAGCACCGCGTCGGAGAACAGCGCAGCGCGTGGTTGGGCGGGCAAGCTCCAGCTCAAGACCGCGGCTCTCGACGCGCTCGCCGGCACGCTGTCGGGCGGCAACCAGCAGAAGTTGGTGCTCGGGAAGTGGTTGGCGACCAATCCGAAGGTGCTGATCATCGACGAGCCCACGCGCGGCATCGATGTCGGCACGAAGGCCGAGGTGCACCGGCTGATCTCGGAGCTCGCCGCCCAGGGCATGGGAATCCTGATGATCTCGTCGGAGCTCCCGGAAGTGCTCGGCATGGCCGATCGCCTGTTGGTCGTCCGTGAGGGCCGCATCACCGCCGAGATCGATCGTGCGGACGCGACGGCGGAGCGGGTCATGTACAGCGCCACGCACACCGAGGAGGCCCGCCGGTGATTCGCTACGTCGGCGCGCTGCTGCGGTCCCGCGAGATCGGAATCTTCGCCGCACTCGTCATCGTGATCGTCGTGGCGACGTCGATCAACCCGACGTTCGTCTTCAGCAAGGACGGTTGGCGAGATCTGCTGCTCACCCCCACCATGCTCGTGCTGGTCTCCATCGGCGGTGCGATCGTCATCATCACCCGCAACGTCGACCTGTCCGTCGGCAGTGTCGTGGGCCTATCGGCATATCTCTGCGGCCGCCTCTTCATCGACCTGCCGGGCATCCCGATCATCGTCGTGTTCGCGATCTGCACGGCGTTCGGCGCCGCCCTGGGCCTGGTCAACGGCGCGCTGTCGGCCTACGGAAAGGTGCCGTCGCTCGTCATCACGCTCGGCACGATGTACGCCTTCCGCGGTATCGCCGTGTTGTGGGCCGGCGGAAACCGCATCAACGCCTCCGACATGCCGGACGCATTCTTGAAGCTGGGCACCGCGTCGATCCTGTCGATCCCCTACCTGACGGTCATCTGCCTGGTCGTGGCGCTCGGGCTCGGCTGGTATCTGCGCAACCGCCGCGCCGGCCGAGAGTTCTACGCCCTCGGCAGCGACCCGGACGCGGCGGCGCTGTACGGGCTGAAGGTCCGGCAGCGCATCCTGGTCGCCTTCGTCATCTCCGGTGCGCTCGCCGGACTCGCCGGAGTGCTGTTCGCGGCGCGCTACGGCACCAGCAACTCGCAGACCGGACTCGGCCTGGAGTTGCAGGCCATCGGCGCCGCCGTGATCGGCGGTGTCGCGATCTTCGGCGGGAGCGGCACCGTTTACGGCGCGGCCATCGGAGCCATGCTGCTGATGACGATCAACCGAGCGCTGCCCATCGTCGGCGTGCAGGACTTCTGGCAGCAGGCGGTGGTCGGCGCGCTCATCGTCGGGGCCATCGTCCTCGATCGGGTGCTGGCCCTGCGACTTCATCGGCGCCTGGTGAAACAGCGTGACGAAGTGCCCGAAGACGCCCATCCGCTGCCGATATCCGCGGAAGGAGCCGCATCGTGACCACACTCGACTCGCGGGACGATGCGCGTTCCGATCGCGTCGCGATCCCGCCATACGGCCGTCCGCGATGGCGTCGAATGGCAGGCTCGTCGGAAGCGGTGATGATCGCCGTGCTCATCGCCGCGGTCATTGCGTCCTGCATCGCGGTGCCGCACTTCGCATCCACCACGACGCTGGGCTTCCTGCTCCTCGACGCCACCCCCATCATGATGATCGCCCTGCCGATCACGCTCGTCATCGTCACCGGTGAGATAGACCTCTCCATCGCCAGCGTCATCGGACTCAGCAGCGTTCTGTTCGGCATCTTCATCCGCGCCGGCGTGCCGCTGCCGGTGGCGATCGTGCTGTGCGTAATCGCCGGCCTCCTCGCGGGAGCGTTCAACGGCTTCTTCGTCACCGTCGTCGGCCTGCCGTCGCTCGCCGTGACCATAGGCACCCTGGCGCTGTTTCGAGGGATCGCCGTCGGGCTGCTGGGTACTGCTGCGATCACGTCGTTCCCCGTACGGTGGCAGACCGTCGCGCAGATGACGTTCGGCCCGACCGGGATTCCGATCGTCACGATCCTGATCGTCGTGCTGGTCGCGGTGTTCACCATCACCTTGCACTTCACGCCGTTCGGCCGCGGGCTCTTCGCGATCGGCCTGAACAAGGAAGCCGCGGCGTTCTCGGGCGTACGCGTGGGCTGGAGCAAGTTCGCGACCTTCCTGATGACGGGCACGGTTTCCGCCATGGCCGGCGTCTACTGGACGCTGCGCTACGCCAGCGCCCGAGGCGACAATGCGACGGGCCTGGAGCTGGCGATCATCGCGGCGGTGCTGCTCGGCGGCGTGTCCATCTTCGGCGGCAAGGGCAGCATCCTCGGCGCCATCACCGGCGTGCTGCTCATCTCCGTCCTGCAGAGCGCCCTACGTCTTGCGGGCGTGAACTCGGATGCCATCAGCGTCATGACGGGAACCGTGCTCATCCTCTCGGTGATCACGCCCAGCGTGGCGCGATGGATCGGCGCACGCTGGCACGCCCGCGCCGCACCCGGCTAGTCCCCGGCCACCCGGCTAGGCCCCCGTCCGGCTGGGCCCCGGCTATCCGGTCAGACCCCGGCCGTCGCATCCGCGCGGCCCCCACCATCCACAACGAAAGGACCACATGATGTCTCAACACCGCGTCCCGCGGCCGATGCGCCGCCTGCTCGCCATCGGTGCGAGCGTTGTCGCGCTCACGCTCGTGACCGCGGCCTGCTCCAGCAGCGGCAGCGCCGAAGGGAACACCAGCACCACGAACTCCAGCAGCACCAGCGGTGGCGCCACCGACCAGACCTCGGCGCCCGCCAATTCCGGCGACCACAACTACAACATCACCTTCCTGCCGAAGAACCTCGGCAACCCCTATTTCGACACCTCGGACAAGGGTGGCCAGAAGGCCATCGGCGAATTCGGCGGGACCTACAAGGAGGTCGGCCCGTCGGAGGCGACGGCCGACGCGCAGGTCAGCTACATCAATACGCTGACGCAGCAGAAGGTCGGCGCCATCGTCATCTCCGCCGACGATCCCAACGCCGTTTGCAGCGCGCTGAACACGGCGCGGAAGGCGGGGATCAAGGTCGTGACGTTCGATTCGGACACCGATCCGTCGTGCCGCGACGCGTTCGTCAACCAGGCGACGGCTGAAGGTATCGCCAAGGTGCAGGTGGACCTGATCACCAAGGCGATCGGGGATTCCGGCGACGTTGCGATCCTGTCCGCTTCGGCGAACGCCACCAACCAGAATGCCTGGATCGACCTGATGAAGAAGGACCTCGCCGCCAACCACCCGAACGTCAAGCTCGTCGATACGGTCTACGGCAACGACGACGATCAGACGTCCTTCGACAAGACCGCCGCGCTGCTGCAGACCTACCCGGATCTGAAGGGCATCATCTCGCCGACCACCGTCGGTGTCGCGGCGGCCGCCCGCTATTTGTCCACCTCGCAGTACAAGGGCAAGGTCGCGTTGACGGGCCTGGGTACGCCGAACCAGATGCGCCAGTACGTAAAGGATGGCACCGTCACCTCGTTTGCGCTGTGGAACCCAGGTGATCTCGGCTATCTGGCCGCTTACACGGCGAAGGCCCTGATCGACGGCACCATCACCGGCAAGTCCGGCGAGAAGTTCACGGCCGGTAGCCTCGGCGACTACACGGTGGGCGACAACGCAACCGTCCTGCTCGGCGCCCCGTTCGTGTTCGACGCCAGCAACATCGATCAGTTCAACTTCTGACCCTGCACGACCTGGGTATGACGGGGTGTCGTGCACGAGGCACCGGCCGGCCACGGCACCCCGTCATACCGACACAACAGCACCAAAGGCGGCACGATCCCATGCAGCGCATCTGTTTTCGGTTGCAGGTCGATCCGGCGCGGCTCGACGAGTACCGCGCTCGGCACGCCCCGGTATGGCCGGAGATGCTGCGCGAGATCGAGGCGTCCGGCCGCCGCAACTACTCCCTCTTCGACGCCGGTGAGGGCGTCGTCATCGGATACTTCGAGACCGACGACCTCGCCGGGTCCACCGCCTACCTTGCGCGCTCCGCGGTCGCTGCGCGATGGGAAGCCGAGATGCAACCGCTCTTCACCACGATCGATACCCGCGCCGACCAAACCCTGGTGCCGCTCCCCGAGATCTTCAACCTCGGGGACCAGTTGGCATCGGCCGGCGCACCCGGACAAAGGAATTAACCATGACGCTGCCACCCCAGGTACTCGACCAACTCGCCGACCAGGCCATCGAAGTACCATCCTGGGCCTTCGGGAACTCGGGTACCCGGTTCAAGGTCTTCGGTCAGGCAGGCGTGCCGCGCGACCCGTTCGAAAAGGTGTCGGACGCCGCACAGGTGCACCGGTACACCGGGCTGGCGCCGACGGTCGCCCTGCACATCCCGTGGGATCAGGTGGACGATTACACGGCGCTCGCGAAACATGCCGCGGACGAAGGGGTTTCGCTCGGGACGGTCAACTCGAACACGTTCCAGGAGGACCAGTACATGCTGGGCAGCCTCGCGCATCCGGATGCCGCGGTGCGGCAGCATGCGGTGGACGCGCACTACGCCTGCATCGACGTGATGAACGAGATCGGCTCACGGGACCTCAAGATCTGGTTGGCCGACGGCACCAACTACCCGGGCCAGGACGATATGCGCTCCCGGCAGGATCGCCTGCACGAATCGCTCGCCGCCGTCTATGCGCGGCTTTCCGACTCGCAGCGACTTGTCTTGGAATACAAGTTCTTCGAGCCATCCTTCTACCACACCGACGTCCCCGACTGGGGCACCAGCTACGCCCAGGTGACGGCGCTCGGCGACCGGGCCGTCGTATGCCTGGACACCGGCCACCACGCGCCGGGAACGAACATCGAATTCATCGTGATGCAACTGCTGCGGCTCGGGAGGCTCGGATCGTTCGACTTCAACTCCCGGTTCTACGCCGACGACGATCTCATCGTCGGCGCCGCCGATCCGTTCCAGTTGTTCCGCATCCTGCTCGAGGTGGTGCGCGGCGGCGGCTACGGCGGCGGCTCGCCGGTGCGCTTCATGTTGGACCAGTGCCACAACATCGAGAAGAAGATCCCCGGCCAGATCCGCAGCGTGCTCAACGTGCAGGAGATGACGGCTCGTGCTCTGCTGGTGGACCGGACCGCATTGTCCGCCGCACAGACCGCCGGCGACGTACTCACCGCCAACGGCATCGTGATGGACGCCTTCTATACGGATGTGCGCGCCGACCTGGCAGCCTGGCGCGAGTCGCGTGGCTTGCCCGCCGATCCGTTGGCGGCGTACGCGGCGAGCGGCTATCAGGACAGGATTGAGGCGGACCGCGTCGGCGGGACCCAGTCCGGGTGGGGGGCGTGACGGAGATGACGGAGCCCGTGAACGGTCAGAATTCCGCGGTGGTGGCGCTGCTGGGCCGCAGCAACCGACTGGGCGCCGACCGGCGCAACACGAACTACGCCGGCGGCAACACCTCCGCGAAGGGCACCGGCACCGACCCGGTGACCGGCGGCCCGGTCGACCTGATGTGGGTGAAGGGCTCCGGTGGCGATCTGGGCACGCTGACGGCGGGCGGGCTCGCCGTTCTTCGTCTTGATCGGGTGCGGGCGCTCGTCGACGTCTACCCCGGCGTAGAGCGCGAGGACGAGATGGTGGCCGCCTTCGATTACGCGTTGCACGGGCGAGGTGGTGCGGCGCCGTCCATAGACACCGCAATGCACGCCTTGGTGGACGCCGCGCACGTCGACCATCTGCACCCAGACTCGGGAATAGCCTTTGCCACCGCCGCCGATGGGGAGCATCTGACCGCCAAGGCGTTCGGTGAAAAGGTGGTGTGGGTGCCGTGGCGTCGGCCAGGTTTCCAACTCGGGCTCGACATCGCGGCGATCAAGCAGGACCATCCCGACGCGATCGGGTGTGTCCTCGGCGGCCATGGCATCACAGCTTGGGGCGAGAGCAGCGACGAGGCCGAAGCGAACTCGCTGTGGATCATCCGTACCGCGGCCGAGTACATCGCGGCGCACGGAAGGGCTGACCCGTTCGGCGCCCCGCTGCCGGACCATGCGCCGTTGCCGGAGGGTGAGCGGCGGGCCAAGGCGGCGGCGCTCGCACCGACACTGCGGAGGATCGCCTCCACCGACCGGCCCATGGTCGGCCACTTCACCGATGCGGGGGAAGTGCTCGACTTCCTGTCCCACGCCGAGCACCCCCGCCTCGCCGCGCTCGGTACGAGCTGCCCGGACCACTTCTTGCGCACCAAGGTTCGCCCGCTGGTACTTGATCTTCCGGCCGACGCCTCCGCCGCCGACTGCATCGGCAGGCTGGAGGAACTGCACCACGAGTACCGCGCCGCCTACACGGCGTACTACGAGGCCGGCGCAGCCGCGGCCCGGGCCCGCGGGGAGGAGCCGCCCGCGATGCGCGGCGCCGATCCGGCGATCGTTCTGGTGCCAGGGGTCGGCATGTTCAGCTACGGCGCAGACAAGCAGACCGCGCGGGTGGCCGGCGAGTTCTACATCAATGCGATCGGCGTCATGCGCGGCGCTGAGGCGATCAGCAGCTACCGGCCCATCGACGAGGCGGAGAAGTACCGCATCGAGTACTGGGCGCTGGAGGAGGCCAAACTCGCCCGCCGCCCCAAGCCCAAGCCGCTCGCGGGCCGCATCGCGCTGGTCACCGGCGCCGCCTCGGGCATCGGCAAGGCCACTGCGCACCGGCTGGCGGCCGAAGGGGCCTGCGTCGTCATCGCCGATCTCGATCTCGACAACGCGCGCAAAGCCGCAGCCGAGATCGGTCCGGCCGACGCCGCAGTCGGTGTCGCCGCGGACGTGACGCAAACGGAGGCCGTTGCCAAGGCGATCGACGAGGCGCTGCTCGCGTTCGGCGGGCTGGATCTCGTGGTGAACAACGCCGGCCTGTCCATCTCCAAGCCGTTGGTGGAAACGACAGACCGCGATTGGGACCTGCAGCACGACGTCATGGCCAAGGGTTCGTTCCTGGTCTCGCGGGCCGCCGCGAAGGTGATGATCGACCAGGGTCTGGGCGGCGACATCGTCTACATCGCGTCCAAGAATTCCGTGTTCGCGGGGCCGAAGAACATCGCGTACTCGTCCGCCAAGGCGAGCCAGGCGCACCAGGTGCGACTCCTCGCGGCCGAACTCGGCGAGTACGGCATCCGGGTCAACGGGATCAATCCGGACGGCGTGGTGCGCGGGTCGGGGATCTTCGCCCACGGCTGGGGGGCGCAGCGCGCCGCCGTTTACGGGGTGCCGGAGGAGAAGCTCGGCGAGTACTACGCCCAACGGACGCTGCTCGGACGCGAAGTGCTGCCCGAGCATGTCGCCAACGCGGTGTACGTGCTGGTGGGTCCCGACCTCGATCACACCACGGGGGTGCACATCCCGGTCGACGCGGGTGTCGCCGCCGCCTTCCTGCGGTAGCGGCAGCGCGCGGCCATGACGGTGTCCGTCGCGGCGGTCGACCTGGGTGCGACCAGTGGCCGCGTCATGGTCGGGCACGTCGGCCCCGGCGAGTTGCGGATAGCGCAGGCCGCCCGGTTCGACAATCGGCCGCTGACGCGGGCCGACGGCCTGCACTGGAACTATTCGGCGTTGCGTCGCGACGTGATATCCGGGCTGCGGGTGGCCGGAGCGGCAACGCACCTCGCCAGCATCGGCATCGACTCCTGGGCCGTCGACTACGGCCTGATCCGCGACGGCGCGTTGGTCGACGAACCATTCCACTACCGCGACCGGCGCACGCAGGCCGGCGTCGACGCCGTCCACGCCCACCTCCCGTTCGCCGACCTCTATCGGCGCAACGGTCTCCAATTCCTCCCCTTCAACACCATCTACCAGCTTGCGGTCGACCGGGAGGCCGGGCGCCTGGCCCATGCGGACCAGATGCTGCTGATTCCCGATCTGTTGGGATTCGAGCTCACCGGCGAAGCGCGCACGGAGATGACGAACGCCTCCACGACCGGCCTGCTGACGACCGGGCGTCGATGGGATCGCGACCTGATGGCACGGCTGCGCCTGCCAGAGCATCTGTTCGCGCCGCTGCAGTCGCCTGGAACGACGCTCGGGCCACTGCTGCCGCGGCTCGCCTCGATGCTCGGGTTCACCGCGCCGGTGACGGCGATCGCCTCGCACGACACCGCGTCGGCCGTCGTAGCGACACCGATGACACGACTCGACGCGGCGTACATCTCTTGCGGCACATGGGGTCTGGTCGGGGTGGAGACCGACGCGCCGATCGTCACGAGCGCCAGCGAGGATGCGAACTTCACCAACGAGGGGGGCGCCGACGGCCGCAACCGCTTCCTCCGCAACGTGATGGGCCTGTGGCTGCTGAACGAATCGCTGGCGACGTGGCGCTCACGGGGCGAGGCGCCATCGCTGCCGCAACTCCTCGTCGCCGCAGCCGCGGTGCCGGGGCCCGTTCCTGTCATCGATGTGGACGACGCGCGGTTCCTGCCGCCGGGCGACATGCCCGCTCGCATCGCCGGCTACTGCGCGGAACACGACCTGCCCGCCCCGCAGCGACCGGCCACGATCGTGCGCTGCATCATCGAGTCGCTGGCGCAGGCGTTCGCGCAGGCAGTGCGCGAGGCAGCCGAGCTGTCCGGCCGGCAGGTCGGGATCGTCCACATCGTCGGCGGCGGGTCGATGAACGCGCTGCTGTGCCAGGCGACCGCCGACAGATCCGGTCTGCCCGTCGTCGCCGGGCCGGTCGAGGCGACCGCCGTCGGCAACGTGCTCGTTCAAGCTCGGGCGCTCGGGGCCATCCGCGGCGACCTGACCGATCTGCGCGAACTCGTGGCACACTGCATGCCGCTAGAACGATACGAGCCGTCGTCCAGCCGCCCCGGCTGACCGGTGAACTCGGCGGGATCACGATCGTCCGCACGCTGGATGTAAGGAGACATTGGCATGGTCAAGAGGCAGGTGCCGCGACCGGCGGAAGTGTTCGAGTTGCTGCGCTTCAAGAAGCCGCAGTTCGATGCGAAGAAGAGGCGGCTCGCCGCGGCGATCACCATCGAGGACCTACGTGCCATCGCCCGTCGCCGCACCCCGCGTGCCGCGTTCGACTACACGGACGGAGCAGCGGAGTACGAGATCTCGCTGCGCCGTGCGCGACAAGCATTCCGGGACATCGAATTCCATCCGGATATCCTGCACCCGACGACCGACCTGGACACCTCGTGCACGGTGTTCGGCGGCCGGTCCGCACTGCCATTCGGTATCGCCCCCACCGGGTTCACCCGCCTCATGCAGACCGAGGGCGAGGTGGCCGGCGCGTCGGCCGCCGGTGCCGCGGGTATCCCGTTCTCGCTATCCACCCTCGGCACCACATCCATCGAGGACGTCAAGGCCGCAAACCCGCACGGACGCAATTGGTTCCAGCTCTACGTCATGCGCCAACGCGAGATCTCCTACCAGCTCACCCGCCGCGCCGCGGCCGCAGGATTCGACACGCTGTTCTTCACGGTGGACGCCCCCGTGAGCGGCGCGCGGTTGCGCGACACCCGTAACGGCTTCTCCATCCCGCCGCAGATCACCGCTCGCACCGTCGTGGACGCGATCCCCCGCCCGTGGTGGTGGTGGGATTTCCTCACCACCCCCAAGCTCGAGTTCGCGTCGCTGACCTCCACCGGCGGCACGGTCGGCGAACTGCTCGATTCCGCGATGGACCCGACGATCAGCTTCGACGACCTTGCCATCGTGCGCGACCTCTTCCCCGGAAAGATCGTGATCAAGGGCGTCCAGAACCTGGCCGATGCCCGAAGGCTCGTCGACGCCGGCGTGGACGGGATCGTGTTGTCCAACCACGGTGGCCGGCAGCTCGATCGGGCACCGGTGCCGTTCCGGCTGCTGCCCGACGTCGTCCGAGAGCTCGGCAACGACACCGAAGTCACCATCGACACCGGCATCATGTCCGGATCCGACATCGTCGCCGCCATCGCGCTCGGCGCCCGGTTCACCCTGGTCGGCCGCGCCTATCTCTACGGGCTGATGGCCGGCGGCCGGGCCGGCGTCGACCGGATGATCGAGATCCTGCGCGGCCAGATCGAGCGCACCATGCGGCTCCTGGGCGTCTCCACTCTCGCCGAACTCGGCCCGCGCCACGTCACCCAACTCACCCGGCTGGTGCCGACCACGCCGCACTAGGGTCGCGGTCGGTAGCCGTTGTGCCGCGCCGCTTCTCCAGTCCGCGCCCTACACTTGCGGCTGCGGCGGCGTCGACAACGCGGTCGAAGCCTTCCAGTTCCGACGGTACATCGCCGACACCAAGGGCGACACAACCGTGACCATCGCCGAGAATTTCCTCCCAGGATCGGCCCACGACCACCCGCCCTTTTCGAGCCGACCGACGCCCCGAACCGGTCCGCTAGCGTCAGCACCGCTATGCCAGGCAGCAAGAACCGGCCCACCGAACGCCCTGTCACCAGTTCCTTTGGCCGTCCCCTTGCTGCCCCTGCCCTCGTGGGGTACCCGAAAACAGACATCGCCGATTTTCGAAACGGACATTCTGGATCGTTTCTGGTCGGCCGCACACGCAGCGCCGACCTATCCGAGATTTAGGACCTCCTCGTCGCCGCCACGATCGAGCGCTACCAGCGCCGCGTTCTCGACCAGCAGCCGCGTCCATTTTCGCCTGAGGTCAGCCTCCGTGGCAGCGCCCGCAACAATCAATTCGGCACGCGTGGCGATCTCCAGCGCCACAGTTCCTCCCGCCGACAGGCGGCCGCGGATCTCCGCGTTGATGCGAAGGCTCGTCTGTTGGCTCGGCCCGGGATGGCGGTAGTTGGTCCACATGCGGCGGTGCAAGTTGTCACTCTCCCCGACGTAGATCTTCGGCCTGGAAAGCCCGCCACCGTCGAAGGTCATGCGATACAAGCCTGGGACCGGGTCGAGGTCGCAAAACGTCTTGCGCCCGCCGTCGTCGACCAGGACAGTGCCAGCGTCGGACCACCGCACGCGGACTCGGACATCGACGGGCTCGCCGACGGGCTCGAGCGTCGGCTGCCGCCCGCTGCTCGTCGCCGAGTGCCGATCGGTGGCCATCGACACCGCGCGGCGGCGCGCCTGTCCTGCCCCGCCGCGCACGCCGATCTCAAAGCGGACCCGTTGACGTTCGAAGTTGACCTGCTCGACATGGAAGCCCGCGTCCCGCCACGCCGTGGCCTGCGTCGAGCCGCCGTTCGCCCACCACTGGCACGAGCGGAATGCGGAAGGCGGCAGCCCACCGATGAGCGCCGCGACCTCATCGAAGCTCAAATCAGTGTGCCGATGTCCGCGATGCGCAGCCACCCGCAGATAGTCGCTGAGCGAGCGGTACTTCCCAGCCATGCTCACCCTCCCTCTGCTCGGCCCGGAGGGGACGTGCGGAGGGCCGCCGCCTTCATCGTCACATGCATCCTGGCAGCCGCCGCTCGCGCGCGGCATACCGAGAGACTCGCGATCGCCGGCACGGGACAGACTATCCCGCGGGCCATGTTGGGCCCGATCGTCGGGATGCCCCGTTGTCGTACCCGGGGTTTACGTTCTGGACTGTGGATGAAGCCGGTGGCAGGTTCGACGTTGAAGACGCGGCGTTGTCGTTGTGGGGCAAGTCGGCGGACTTGGCTGCTCCATTGCCGCACCGGCTCGTGCAGCATCTGTTCGACGCGCTCGCTGTCGGCGAGTTGATTTGGGATGAGTACCTGGGGGCGCCGGTCCGTCTGGCGCTCGACGGCGTCGCTGGCGGCCGCGGTCGGGAGTTGTTCGCGTTTCTGTGCGGCATTCACGACATCGGTAAGGCAACGCCGAAGTTTCAGAGCAAGAACTCCGAATTGGCAACAAGGGTGAACTCGGCGGGCTTGTCGTGGGGGCGCTTGTCGACCGATCGGAGGGCATGGCATCACACGAGGGCGGGCGGGCGGATCGTCCGGGACGAGTGCGCCGCCGCCGGCTGGAATGAAGGAGCGATCGACTGGGTATGGCCGATGGTGGGCGGCCATCACGGCGTGGTACCCGCGCGCGGCAAGTTGCGTCCGAGCCCGCTGTTCGACGATCACGGGCGCGACGAGCATTGGGCCGCGGTTCGCCGCTGGATCATCGAATCGATGCTTGCCGCGGCGGGTTTCGTGTCCTTGCGCGACGCGGAGCCGAGTGGTGCGCCACCGGTCGGCGACCAGTTGGCGGTGTCGGGGTCAATCATTATGGCGGATTGGTTGGCGAGCAACTGCGCAGCATTCCCGCCAATCGACGATGCGGCTGCCGTGTCGGTGACCGCGGCGCGCACCCGCGCCCGCGTCGCATGGTCAGCCTTGGATCTACGAGCCGGGATCGGCGCCCACCGCCTGCCGGAGGACCTGATGGCTGCCCGGTTCGGCAGGTCTTCGCGGCCGTTGCAGCGTGCTGCGGAGCGGGTCGCCCGCGACATGCCGGCACCGGGCCTCGTGATCATCGAGGCACCGATGGGTGAGGGCAAGACGGAGGCGGCGCTCATCGCCGCCGAGGTCCTGGCGGAGAGGTTCGGTCTGCGCGGGGTTTTCGTGGGATTGCCGACGCAGGCGACCAGTGACGCGATGTTCGACCGGGTGCACGACTGGGCCGCATCGGTCGCACCGCGGGCGCCGATCATGCTTCTGCACGGCAAACGCATGTTCAACGCGGCCTTCGTTCAACTGCGTACAAGCCAGCGTTACGGGGAGATCTACGAGGACGTGGAGGCTTTCGGCTACACCGGCGACCCGTTCGGTCTTTCCGGGCGGGAGGCCGGGTCGGCAGCGGTCGCCGACTGGTTCATGGGGCGAAAGCGCGGATTGCTGGCGCCGATCGGCATCGGCACCATCGACAACCTGCTGCACGCCGGAACTCGCACACCGCACGTCATGCTGCGGCACACAGGCCTCGCGCAGAAGGTCGTCATCCTCGACGAAGTGCACGCCGCGAGCGTGTACATGGCACAGTTCCTGCAAGAATCGCTGCGCTGGCTCGGCTCGGCCCGGACACCGGTCGTCCTGCTCACGGCGACGCTGCCGCCGCGGATGCGCACCGATCTGGTTCACGCCTATCTCGACGGGGCCGGCGGCTGCCCGGCGGATCTGCCCGATGTCACCTACCCGGCCGTGTCGGCTGTCGGCGTCGCCGACGGCGGTGCGTTCACGCGGGTCGAGCACGCGGAGCCGTGGCGAAGCCCGCAGGAGGTGCGGGTGGACCTGCTGGCCGACACGGACGACGAGGACGGCGCCGTCGTCGCGGACCGGCTCGCCGCGCTGCTGGCGGACGGCGGCACCGCCCTGGTGATCCGCAACACGGTGGAACGGGCACAGCGCACCTTCCACACGCTCGTGGAGCGGTTCGGCGGCGATGTCGAATTGCTGCACGCCCGGCTGACCGTCGCCGAGCGCGCCCGTCGCACCGAGGCCGAGATGCGCCGGCTCGGGCCGGGTGGGGCGGGCGCACGCCCGCGGCACATCCTGGTGGCCACCCAGGTCGCCGAACAGAGCTTCGACGTCGACGCGGACCTGCTGGTGACAGACCTCGCCCCCATCGACCTGCTGGTGCAACGAGCCGGGCGGATCCACCGCCACGAGCGCGGGCGGCGGCCGGCGGCCGTGTCCACGCCGACGGTCCTGGTGACCGGCGTGACAGTGGGCGGGCCGACGCCCACCTTTCCCGACGGCTCCCGCTACATCTACGGGGAGTTTTCGCTGCTGCGCACCCTCGCTCTGGTGCAGGAGTCGATCACCGGCGGGGGGTGGACGTTCCCGGCCGACATTCCCCGTCTCGTCGGCCTCGGCTACGGACCGGGGAACACCGCGGCGGAGCGGGCCTGGCCGGACCTTGTCGAATGCGCACGGCAACAAGACCTCGACAAGCGCGACGATCTGCGCCGGGCCGCCGGCCCCTACCTGTTGGTTCAACCGGGTGCGCCGCTTCCGGCCGACCTGTCGGGTCTGCACGAGGGACTCGTGAACGCGGCCAGCGACGAACGGGTCGGCGCCGTGGTTCGTGACGGCGACCCAGCGGCCGAGGTCGTGCTGATACGGCGCGGAGCGGACGGCTCCGAATGCACCCTGTCCGGGCGCACACTCTCGACCGGCGGCGTGCTCGTCGGCGACGACGCGGTGATCGAAGAGGCGCTCGGCTCGATCGTGCGCCTCGCGGGCGGGCGGGTGCGCGGATACGCGAATCTCGCCGAAGCGGCCGCCGCCCTGAAGATCCCGGACGCCTGGCAGAGCAACGATTTCCTGCGCTACATGCGGCCCCTGGTGCTAGATGACGACATGGTCGGTGTGGTCGCAGATCGGCGCTTTCGCTACGACGACCGCCTCGGTCTCGTAGACCTGAGGCGGTTTCCGCCCACCCCCGCCGGGGCGGGGCCGAATCAACCCACCAAACGCAACCATGGGTGACCCCCGAAGCAACCGGGGCCGATGCCGGTCGGCCCCACCACCGGGGCAGGGGTTGACCGTCACGCGGAAACATCGTAGCTTAACCGCCAACACACAATACGTAACCATTTGAGGTGACGAATGGACAGTTTCAGCCTACTGGACAATCCGGTCTTCCCGGTGACCGACACCACGGGCCCGGCCCGGGTGGGGCTTCGGGGCCTTCTCCTTCGCGCCCACCAGCTGCATCTCGCCGTCGCCGACGGGCTGCAACTCGCGGCCACCCTGCGGTTCCTGCTCGCGGTTTCGATCGACGCGGCCGGGCTGCCCGACGATCCCCGCGATTGGCGGGCGCGCTTTCGGGTCGGCCGATTCGATGCGAACATCGTCGACGGATTTTTCGACGCTTTCGCCGACAGATTCGACCTTCTCGGCGTGCAGCCCGCCTGGCAGGTGGCAGGGCTCGAATCGGCCAGCGGCGAACGGAAACCATCAAGCCTGCTCATGCCGGCGATCGCAACCGGGAACAATGTGCCACTTTTTTCCAGCCGCAGCGAGGGCGACCCGCCGGCGCTCGGCCTGGCTGATGCCGCCCTGGCCGCCTTGGCGGCTCACGCCTGGGACACCGCCGCCATCAAGACCGGCGCGGTCGGCGACCCGCGCACGAAGGCCGGCAAGACCACCGGCAACCCGGTGGGCCCGCTCGGCCAGATCGGCGTGGTGATGCCGGTCGGGCCGACCCTGTTCCACACCCTGATGCTCAACACGCCGGTCGCGGCGTCGACCGGCCCGCTCGGCACGCCGTGGTGGCGGCGCGACCCCGTCGATGCCGAATGGCAGATTCGCGAGCCGGACGGGCTTCTCGACCTTTTGACATGGCAGTCGCGACGCATCCGGCTGTTTCCCGAAACCGATGCCGCCGGCCGGAGGACGGTCCGGCAGGTGTTGGTGTGCGCCGGTGACCGGCTCGCCTCGATCCCGACCGATGTGGAGATCCACACGGTGTGGAAGCCGGTGGACAAGCCGAAGGCGGGCGACCCGCCGCGACGGGCGGTTCGCCACCGCGCCGGCCGGGCGCTGTGGAGGGGCATGGCCGGCCTGCTCGCCGTGCACGGCTCCATCGAAAACGACGGCCTGCAAACCTCCCGGTCGCTGGCGCAGATAGCCGCCCTGAGCGAAGCGGGCGCCATCCCGGACGACTTCCCGCTGGGCATCGTCGCAGTCGGCGTGGAATACGGCAATCAGAGCGCCGTCGTCGAAAACGTGTACCTCGACCGGATGCCGCTGCCGATCACCGGCCTCGGCGCGGCCACGGCGGTTGCCGCGGCGCTGCAACTGTGCGCGCGCCAGGCCGACGACCTGCGGGTCGCCCTGAACACACTCGCCGACAACGTGCGCCGCGCCTGCGGCGCCGAGCCCGTCCCCTGGGACAAGAGCCAACGGCCCGGCGACCAGATGATTGCACAATTCGACCGCCCGATCCGGGCGCTCCTATCCGGGCTGCAACGCGACCCGCAGCGGGCCCTGGACGCGCTCGACGCGTGGTCGAACATCGCGCATCGCATCGCCCTAGAAGCCGCCGACCCGGTCATCGACGCCGCACCGGCGGGCGGATTCATCGGCCGTGGCAGCGGGCGGCAGTTCATGTCCACACCGCTCGCGGAGACGTTCTACCGGGCCAAGGTGCGAAAAATCCTGCACGACCCCGCAACGAAGGAGAATGCCGCATGACCGGCCCGCACCCATCGCTCGAAGCCGCCCCCGCCATCGCCGACCGGCCGCCCGAGCCCGGCGACCCGGTCGGCGATGGCGCGCCCACGCACCTTTGGGATCGGTGGTCGGCCGCCCCGCGAACAGATCCGCGGCGCGCCCGATGGCTGGCCGAGGTGCGCCGCGGCGCCGGGAAGCCGGCCGGCACCGTCCCGCAGATGTGGCCGCACTACCTTCCGCACGACGACCGCGACATGCGCCGCGACGCAGTCTTGAACGCCGAACACGTGTGCCTGGTGCTTTTCGGCTTCCACCAGCAATCCGGCGACGAACCCATGCACGTTCACAGCCGCACCCTGCCGGCGGCGCTTCGGGAACTACGCCAGTCCAGCCGATTCCAGGGCCGCGAAGGCGCTCTCGACGCCAAAGTCTTCGCCGCGGTGACCGCCACATCCCTGGCCGAAATGCAGTGGCACCTGCGATCCCTCGTGTCGCTGCTCAAGACGGAAAAGCTCGGCTTCAACTATTCGCAACTGTGCGACGACCTCGAAAAATGGCAGCTGCCCGGCGGCCCCGACCGCATCCGCCGCCGGTGGGGCCGCGACTACTTCTGGCGGCAAACCCCCACCGACCCCGACGGCCGCAAGCCCGCCGCCCACCCCTCGAAAGGAAACCCGCGATGACCGTGCCACGATTCATCGACATCCACGTCATACAGACCGTGCCGCCGTCCAACATCAACCGAGACGACGCAGGCAGCCCCAAACAGGCCATCTACGGTGGTGTGCGACGAGCGCGCGTCTCGTCACAAGCCTGGAAACGCGCCGCCCGCACCTACTCGGCCGAACGGCAGACGGTAGAGCAGCACTCCACACGGACGAAGCGAATTGTGGGCATGCTCGCACCCCGAGTTGCAGTGCTTACCGGTCTGAGCGCAGACGACGCGGTAGCGATCACAGCGAAGGCAGTTGCCGCGGTAGAGACCAAGAGCGCGAGTGATAGCGACACCAAAGTACTGCTCTTCTTTGGAAAGAACAGGTTGGATTCTACGGCGCAGCTCGTGGCCGATCACGTGGATGAGTTAGCCGCGTCGAAGAGCACACCCGACAAGCCGGACAAGGCGCTGAAGGATCTCAGCGCGAACATCCTGTCGGTGGGGCTGGGCGCCGGTGCCGGACATGGTCACAGCTCCGACGTGGCCCTGTATGGCAGAATGGTCGCAGACCTGGCATCACTGAACGTGGATGCGGCAACGCAGGTGGCGCACGCGATCAGCACCCACGCCGTGGAGCTCGAGTTCGACTATTTCACGGCCGTCGACGACGAGAACAGTGACGAGGAGACCGGCGCCGGCATGATCGGCACGGTCGAATTCAACTCGTCAACCCTCTACCGGTATGCCACTCTCTGCGTCGAGCAACTATGCGAAAACCTCGGCGGCGACGACGACGCCGTCCCGTCGGTCGCGGTGAACTTCCTGGACGCGTTCGCCAAATCGATGCCCAGCGGGCACCTGAACTCGTTCGGCCATCGCACCCGTCCCGCCCTGGTGCTGGTCATCGGGCGCACGGACCAACCGGTGAACTTGGTGGGCGCCTTCGAAGGGCCGGTTGTCGCGACCCAAGGATCCGGTTTCGAGAAGGCGTCCATCGAGACCCTCGCCCGCCACCTGGCCGGCCAAGCCGCGCTGTGGGGCGACGAGCCGGCGCTGGTTGCCGCAGCCTATGCGGTAGACGGGCTGGACGAGCCGCTGTTGACGGCCGCATTCGGGGCGCCCGTCGCATTCGACGAGCTCACCGGGCGGGTCGCGGCGGCGCTCGGCGATACCGTGACGTCGTGAACGCCCGGCGAACCCTCGCCCTGCGCCTTGCCGGGCCGCTGCAATCCTGGGGCACGTCAAGCGAATTCAACCGGCGCGACACGGACCTCGTCCCCTCGAAGTCCGGCATCGTGGGCCTGCTCGCCGCCGCGCAGGGCAGGGCGCGCGGCGATGATTTGGCGGATTTGGTCGGGCTGCGCCTTGCGGTGCGGGTCGACGCGGCGGGCAGCGTGTTGCGCGACTATCACACGGTCAGCGACTTCAGAGGCCGCCCGCTGCCCTCGGCTGCAGTGAAGAAGACCGGCGTGCAAGAGCCAACTAGGCCGGCCAAAGCCACCCACGTCACTGAGCGCTTCTATCTGCAAGACGCCGTGTTCCTGGCCGCGCTCGAAGGCCCCGCGCCGCTGGTGGACGGGCTCGTTCACGCCGTGCAGCACCCGCGTTTCCCGCTCGCACTGGGCAGGCGCGCCTGCGCCCCGACCCATCCGCTGATTGTGCCGGGCACCGGCGGCGACACGTGGTCCGAGCCTGCGGCGACAGTGCTGCAAGCCGCCCCGTGGCAGGTTCCGGTGTCTCGCCGGCGTGCACTGATATCCCGCGCTCGCCGGGCGGCTACGGTATCTTTGCCCACCACCATCGAAATCGGTGGCGACGACGAGGCCGGCGGCGCCTCCACGGTCGTGGACGTGCCCGTCTCCTTCGCCCCAACAAGCCGCGGGTTCCTGCCCCGCCTCGTCACGCACGGGTGGGCGCACGTCGAAACGGGCTTCGAGACAGTCGACCTGCCCGAGCGCGCCGACCTGGCGCACGACCCGTTCGAACTGTTGGGGTGGAGTTGATATGGCCCATCTGTCGCGGATTCTGCTCAACCCCGCCCGGGCCCGAGCGCGGCGGTTCTTCGCCGACCCGCACATCCTCAAGGCGGCAATCCTCGGCGAATTCGCACACCAGCCCGTCACTGAGCGTGTGCTGTGGCGGCTGGGCCAGCGCACCACGCCGGGCCTGACCGCGGTACAGGGCGAGCTCTTGATCCTGACCCAATCACGCCCATCGTGGGCCGGGATCGTCGAGACGGCAGGATTTCCCGACGACCCGGCAGGTGCGCCGCAGGTGCGCGACTACGGTCCGCTGCTGGCCCTGTTGGCGGTCGGCCGCGAGTTCGCGTTCAAGGTGCGCGTCAACCCGGTACAAAACACGAAAGCGCTCATCAACCCCACGAAGTCGGAGGCGTCACGCATCGCCGCTGATGCCTCGCACCGCTCACTTCGCGTCGCACACCGCACGGCCGGCGCGCAAACCTTGTGGTTCACCGCCCGCACCGCCGGATGGGGATTCGACGTCGCAGACGGCGCATCCGGCGAGCCCGACCTGCGAATCGTCGACCGGCAGCGCCTCGACTTCACCAAAGGCGCCGACGGCGGCCGGCAGCGGGTGCGGCTGGGCACCGCCACGTTCGAGGGCCGGCTACAAATCACCGACCTGGAGCGCTTCCGAGCCGCCCTGCTATCCGGTGTCGGCCCCGCCAAGGGCTACGGATGCGGCCTCATCACCCTAGCGAAGATCCATGACAGCACCGACTGACCCCACCTGGTGGCGCACCAACGCGCAAGACCTCCCACACGTGTCCGACCGGATCTCCAGCCTCTACGTGGAACGCTGCCACGTCGACCGCGCCGACAACGCCGTCGTACTCGTGAACCGGGAACGCACCATCCGAGTACCGTCCGCCATGCTGGCCGTCATCATGCTCGGCCCCGGAACGCGCATCACCCATGCCGCAGCCACTCTGCTCGCCGACTCCGGCACCGCCATGTGTTTCGTCGGCGAACAAGGGGTGCGGATGTATGCGGCGGGGGTCGGGGCCGCCCGCAGCTCCCGCATCCTGCGCCGCCAGGCATACCTGGTCTCGCGCCGCACCGAAAGGGTCGCCGTCGCCCGACAGATGTACGCGATCCGCTTCCCCGGCGAGGAAGTGTCCGGCGCCACGATGCAGCAGCTGCGCGGGCGGGAAGGCGCACGCATCCGCGCGGTCTACCGGGCGGAATCCGTCCGCACCGGCGTCCCATGGACCAAACGCGAATACAAGGCCGGCGACGCCTACGCGGCCGGCGACGACGTCAACCGACTGCTGTCCGCCGGGCACAGCTACCTATACGGCATCGTGCACGCCGCCATCGCCGGCGTCGGCGCATCGGCCGGGCTCGGCTTCGTCCACACCGGAAGCTGGCAATCTTTCGTCCTAGACATCGCCGACCTGTACAAGGCAGAGTTGACCATCCCAATCGCGTTCGACCTCGCCGCCGCGGCCACCACACGCGAGGCCGACATGCGGCGTGCCGTGCGCGATCGATTCGCCCAGACCCGGCTCCTGCCCCAAATCGTCGCAGACATCAAGTACCTGCTCCTCGCCGATAGCGCAAACAGCGACGAAGAAGACGATCACAACGAACTCTGGGACGACGAGCTCGGATCCGTGCCCGGCGGCATCAACTGGGGACCCAGGACAATCGCGACCGGCGACGAATTCGAATCACTCATCGGCCCGCCAATCGGCGAACCCGTGCCATTTTGATGGCAACGGTCATCGTGCTGATCGCCGCCCCCGACGGCCTTCGCGGACATCTCACCCGATGGCTCACGGAACTCGCGCCCGGCGTGTTCGTCGGCAACACGACACGCCGCATCCGCGACCGGCTCTGGCCAACCATCGCCAGCCGAATCGGAGACGGCTCCGCGGTCATGGTCGAACCCGCGCACAACGAACAAGGATGGACCGCGAGGACCGCCGGACGCGACCGGTGGCCACTCATCGACATCGATGGTCTAATACTCCTAAGCCGCCCGCGACACGAAAACACCTGATCAACAAGAGTCGTCCCCGCACACGCGGGGGTCATCCCATCGTCATGGCTCCTCAGACGAAGAACGTCGCGTCGTCCCCGCACACGCGGGGGTCATCCGTTCTCCACGGCTCGCGGGTCGAACTCGGAGACGTCGTCCCCGCACACGCGGGGGTCATCCGCTCCCGATGCGGCTTGCGATGCTCGGCCGGCCGTCGTCCCCGCACACGCGGGGGTCATCCCGCGAGCCGGTCCAGCGCTGCAACGTCTACGGCGTCGTCCCCGCACACGCGGGGGTCATCCGCACGCGGCGGGCGGGTGCCCTACCAAGCCCCCGTCGTCCCCGCACACGCGGGGGTCATCCCGACACCGACCGGTGCACATCCGCATACCCCGAGTCGTCCCCGCACACGCGGGGGTCATCCCTCGTCCTGGTCGGCACGGTGTCGCGGTGGGCCGTCGTCCCCGCACACGCGGGGGTCATCCCCGTGCTCGCGTCCACCACCGAGCTGTCCCGCCGTCGTCCCCGCACACGCGGGGGTCATCCGACGAAGATCACCATCCGGAACGACGGGTTCCGGTCGTCCCCGCACACGCGGGGGTCATCCCGTCGACGATCACCGACTGGTAGGCCGGGTCCGGTCGTCCCCGCACACGCGGGGGTCATCCTCAGGCGCCGGACGTCTCGGCCCGCCAGTCTGCGTCGTCCCCGCACACGCGGGGGTCATCCCGCGTCACCGCATGGTCGGACCCCCGCATCCGGGTCGTCCCCGCACACGCGGGGGTCATCCGGCGTCGCGCAGCAACGCGAAGCACAACACGCTGTCGTCCCCGCACACGCGGGGGTCATCCCCACACTACGAACAGGAACGCGATGAACAGAAGGTCGTCCCCGCACACGCGGGGGTCATCCCGAAACCGCGGCGATCTCGGCGCAACTCCGCCCGTCGTCCCCGCACACGCGGGGGTCATCCCGTCGATCGCTGTGAGTTGCGCGGTCGTGTGGGGTCGTCCCCGCACACGCGGGGGTCATCCCGGTGTCAAGCACATACAGGAAACTATGTGCAAGTCGTCCCCGCACACGCGGGGGTCATCCGGCCGGCTCGTCGCTGGTCGGCACGCTCGGCGGGTCGTCCCCGCACACGCGGGGGTCATCCGGTCCATTGCGATTGCATTCTCGTCGGGCAGTAGTCGTCCCCGCACACGCGGGGGTCATCCCACTCTGCCAGGATCGGCCCCGTCTCCGGATCGGTCGTCCCCGCACACGCGGGGGTCATCCGAGGAGTCAGGATCCTCGACATCATCGGGCAGAGTCGTCCCCGCACACGCGGGGGTCATCCCATTACGTCGATGCCGAGCGATTCGTTGGTGACGTCGTCCCCGCACACGCGGGGGTCATCCCTCGGGCGCGTTCGGGCTCGACACTGCGCCGTCGTCGTCCCCGCACACGCGGGGGTCATCCGCTGCCCCGCAACCAGACCGAGGGCAGGCAGGCGTCGTCCCCGCACACGCGGGGGTCATCCGGCCTGGGGCGGCGACGTCATCGCCGCGCTCCTGTCGTCCCCGCACACGCGGGGGTCATCCTATCGCGCCGAACTCCGTGGGATCCATCAGGCCGTCGTCCCCGCACACGCGGGGGTCATCCCGCCGTACGCCGGCGACCGCTGGGCCCGCCGGTGTCGTCCCCGCACACGCGGGGGTCATCCGTACCTGCGGATGTGACGAGCGCGACGCCCGGCGTCGTCCCCGCACACGCGGGGGTCATCCTCGCCCGAGTCGCCACCCTGCCCGCCGCACCCCGTCGTCCCCGCACACGCGGGGGTCATCCTCATTCCCATGGCACGCTGGACGCCCGGCCGCCGTCGTCCCCGCACACGCGGGGGTCATCCCGTGTTGTGCAGGTGCACCACGTCTGCCCGCGCGTCGTCCCCGCACACGCGGGGGTCATCCTCCACCGCCGCCGAAACCTTCAGCGACACCGACGTCGTCCCCGCACACGCGGGGGTCATCCGGAGAAGGCCAATGGCTAACACTGCCGCGAATGGTCGTCCCCGCACACGCGGGGGTCATCCGAAGTCCGTGATCGGCGTGGGTGTCGCGGCTGGGTCGTCCCCGCACACGCGGGGGTCATCCCAAGTCGGCGTCTTCGTTCGAGATGCCGTGCGCGTCGTCCCCGCACACGCGGGGGTCATCCCGCCGAGCTGCCTTCGCATCTCCGCGAGGATCGGTCGTCCCCGCACACGCGGGGGTCATCCCGCGGCCGGTATCGGATCCGCCTCTGGCACTGCGTCGTCCCCGCACACGCGGGGGTCATCCCCGACCCGGCTGTCGCGCCGATCAGGTCCGCCCGGTCGTCCCCGCACACGCGGGGGTCATCCCGCGGCGATGCAGGAGAACTTGGGCGGGGCCGCGTCGTCCCCGCACACGCGGGGGTCATCCCGCTTCGGCCGGCCGTGCTCCGCCTCCCACTCGGTCGTCCCCGCACACGCGGGGGTCATCCCTCGTGGGGCGAGGCGTTCCAGGCGATCCGCCTGTCGTCCCCGCACACGCGGGGGTCATCCCGCGCTCGCCTCGGGGAAGGGCACCGCGTTCGGGTCGTCCCCGCACACGCGGGGGGCATCCGTCGACGGGCAGTAGTG
>CAZUXD010000006.1:0-98665 GCA_964624455.1 uncultured Actinomycetes bacterium
CGGCCTCCAGCTCTACCCCCCCACCCCATGACCCACGGACATCCCGGAAGCGCCGTTGTTTGCGGCGCGCCCCGTCCAATTCGCCTGGAACATCGGCAGAACGTCATCTCCAACATTTTACTTGAACATTGCACGTTGCCGGATCGTAACCGTTCGTTGATCCAAATCACACGAATTGCACACCGTGACGAATAATCGCCGGGCATTGTGGGAAATGTGGTCGGGGTGGCTTGGAGTTCACGGGTGGTGGACCACGTGCGCCGCCAGGCGCCGCGGTGGTGGCTGCCTACCCTTGTTGCCGTGATCACCGGGTACGCGGTCCTCACGACCCTGGTCCTCACTGGCTCGCCGCTGGACCGGTTGGACCTCTACCTGTACCAGCAGCAGTTGGTCCCGCAGTCCTCGGCGTTGCGCTACCCGCTCGGGTGGTGGGTGTTCGTTCTTGGCCAGGGCATACCCGCTTCGACCGTCGCCGCCCTGTATGCAATCCGCCGGTCGGTCGTCACCCGGAGTTGGATGCCGTGGGTGATGTTCACGGTCGCACTGATCGGATTGAACGTCAGCGTCGGCGCGATGAAGAATGCGACCGGTCGCCTCGGCCCGTTGGCAACGGATGTCGTGCATACGGTTTGGGCCGGCGGGACGATCTACCCTTCCGGGCATGCGGCCAACGCCGTGGTCATGTACGGGCTCATCGCGATGCTTGTGCCCACGGCTCGGCGGAGGTTGGCGACCGTGTTGGCGGTCGGGATTTCCGTCACCGTCGGTATGGGCACGGTGTTTCTCAACACCCATTGGATCTCGGACGTGTTCGGCGGGTGGCTAGCCGGAGCCCTGGTGCTGCAGCTCACCTGGCTGGTCACGCCGGCCGTGCACCGCAGGGTCACACGGGTGATCGGCCGTGTCCATGACGCGGTCCGAGTGCGGTGGACCGCGCTGCGGCCGCTGGCCGTCGCGCCGCTGCCACCGCCCGTTGGTCGGCTTCGTGGTGCTCTTGCGCCGGTCGGTCACCAGGGCGCACTCGCCGCGGGCAAGGCGCACGGCAAGCTCGAGCCTGTTCGTAACGGCGGCATGAGAGCGAGCGCCAGGCGTGGTGAGGTCGCGCGCATCATCACGAACCCGCGGCTGCCACAGGTCCTGTCCGCCCACGGCAGAGCCGAGAATGGCCGACTGGACTGGCGAATCGACCAATTGCGCCGGGTGGACGGCGATGTCGGCCATGCGAGCGCGGACCACATCCGTGGCGTTCCGGACATCCGCCAGTACCCTGACCAGGAGGCTGCCGTCCTTCGGTCAGGAGGCGATGCGCAGCCGCCACGCCTGGCATCAGGTCAGCGTCACTCCCTCTCGCCGGTCCGTCACACGCCGATCAACCATCCCCGCGTCACAACCATCCGGCAAGAACCACGGGAGGCGACGGTCTCCGAGACCGTGCCGTAAGCCCTTTCCTGGGCAGTCTGGTTCTGCTCGTGTTCGGCGGAGGTGCGACCCGGCGTCTGACGCCGCGCCCGCCGTGCCATGATCGGGTGACGGACATCCGAGCGGGCGGGAGACTTGACTGTGGTCGGCGACTTCCTCATCCGGGGTGCGAAGATCGTCTCGAACGGCGCGGTCACCCGGGCGGACCTCGCGATACGCGGCGGGATCATCTCGGCGCTGCTCGCCCCGGGCGAGGAATACCCCGCACGCGAGACGATCGATGCGCCGGGGCGCCTGATCTTCCCGGGCCTGATCGACATGCACAGCCATCATCGCGAGCCGGGCTTCACCCACAAGGACGACATCGTCTCGGTGACCAAGGCGTGCGCGGCCGGCGGAGTGACCACCACCGTCGCGATGCCGAACGTCGCGCCGCCGCCGAATACCCGGGACGTCCTGAGGCAGATGAAGGCCCTGTACGAGCAGAAGGCGATCGTCGACTGGAACATCAACCCGGCGGCCACGATCGTGGAGGAGATTCCGAAGCTCGCCGATGAGGGGATCCTGGCGTTCAAGATCTTCATGGTGGTCGATACCGGGCGGGACTATCCGCACATGCCCGGCATCGGGGTGCACGACCACGGGCAGATCATGGAGATCATGGACGAGTGCGCGAAAGTGGGTGTCCCACTGATGGTGCACCCGCACGATCAAGCGTTGATGGACTACATCGAGCGGCAGTTCTGGGCTCGTGGCGAACGGGACGCGCTGGCCTACGCCCGCGCGTACGCCTACAAGCAGGGCGTCATCTGGGAGACCGCGGTGGCCACGCTGATCAGGCTGCAGCAGGCCACCGGCGTGCATCTGCATCTGCTCCATACGCAGACGTCGGGGACGGTGCAGATGATCCGCGAAGCCAAGGCGAGGGGACAGCGGGTGACGGCTGAGATCAACCCCTGGGCGCTGTTCCTCGGCAACGACTGGGCGAACATCGAGCGGCTGGGTTCCTACGCGCTCTCATACTGGGTTCCCGAGAGCAACGATCAGGCACTGTGGGACGGGATCAACGACGGCACCATCGATATCATCGCCACCGACCACGCGTCGCATACCCGCGAGGAGAAGGAAGTCGGATGGCAGGACGGGTGGAAGGCGCACACCGGAACGCCGTCAGCGCAGTTCTACTTCCGGATGTTCTTGACGGCAGCGAATCAGGGCAAGATCTCCTACCCCCGGCTGGCCGAAGCGGCGGCAACACAACCTGCCGATCTGTTCGGTCTGAAGCGGAAGGGGAGAATCGCCGTCGGTGCTGATGCGGACCTCGTGCTCGTAGACCCGTTGGCAGTGCGGACGATCCAGGATGCCGAGGTGCACGGGCCGATCGGCTACACCCCCTACGCCGGCAGGCAGACGACCGGGCTGCCGACCGTCACCTTCCTTCGCGGGCAGCGGATCTTTCAGGACGGCCAGGTGTTGGGCCAGCCCGGTGGGGGACGTCAAGCGGTGCCGACGGGTCAGGCCGATACGCGGGGAGATCTCGCGGTGACGTGAACCATGATTTGACCAGGTTCTTCCGGTGACGGGCCGCGGCCCTCGGAGAGGTTGGCAGCGGCGGTTCGACTGTCTGGAGGGCGCTTGACGTGGATCCACACGCAATTCGGCAACGAATCCGCGAGGGCCGCTGGGATCGTCCGTCCCGGGGCCTAGCGCCTGGATATGTGCAGGCCGGCCTGGTGGTCGTCGACAGCGCCGATGCCGACGAGTTCGAGGCATTCTGCGAAGCGAATGTCGCACCGTGCCCGATAGTGGAGGCGCTGCCACGTGGTTCTGCCGTTTCCGCTGTTGCGGCGCCCGGCGCGGATATTCGGACCGACCTCGCGCGCTATCACATCGTGCGGGGCCAGTCAGCGGTCGTTTCGAATAGCCTGGCGGACTATTGGCACGATCACCTGCGCGCCTTCTTGATCGGCTGTTCCTACACCTTCGAAGGAGTCCTCCAAAGGGCCGGTATTCGAATCAAAGGTCAAGGCGCGGGCGTCGGCAATCCGTTATTCCGCACGCGCGTAACGACGACCCGAGTCGGCCGATTCGGCGGGCCGTTGGTCGTCAGCATGCGGGTCTTCGCGCGTCGTGATATCGAGGAGGTCGTCAACCTGACGAAAGGGCTGGTCCTGGGCCACGGGGCACCCGTACACGTCGGAGATCCCGCCGCGCTTGGCATCGACGATATCCGAGAACCGGACTGGGGCCGGCCCGTCGAGGTGGATGACGGTGAGGTGGCGGCGTTCTGGGCGTGCAGCGTCACCGCGTCCGAATCCCTGAAGGAGGCCGGCGTTGCATCCTATGCGACGCAATTGCCGTCGTACACGTTTGTGACGGATCTTCAGGTGTGATGCCCCGGGGGCAGGGCGCTCGCGATCGTCGCCGATCCCGGCCAACCGACGCTCGCCGATATGCGGTGGCGGCCAGCTATCGGCCGCCGTGCAACTCGGCTAGCGCCAGCAACCGTTCGGCGGCCCTGCGCATCGCGCCGTCGATCATTCGGCCGTCGGCGAGCACGGCCACCCCCGACGACCGCGCGGCGGCGGTGTCGAGTGCTGACAGGACCTCCCGCGCACCGCGAAGCTGGTCCGCGGTCGGCGCGAACGCCTCTCGAATCACCGGGACTTGGCTTGGGTGAATTGCCGCGCGCCCGACGAAGCCTCTGGCCCGTCCTTCGGTGCAGGACACGGCGAGGCCGGCCGGATCGGCGAGACTGGTCCACACTGACATCATGGGAGGGGGTAGCCCGGCGGCGCTTGCCGCCACGACGAGGCGTGCTCGGATCCAGTCCAGGCCGTCCGCCGCCGTGATACCGAGTGCCGAGCGCAGGTCGGCTTCGCCGAGGCTGACGCTGGCGGTCGCCGGCGCAGACGCGATCTCCAACAGGTTCTCGACGCCCAGGGCTGTTTCCACGACGGCCTGGACCCTGCGCCCGCCCGATCTGTTGCTGGCATCTTCGATCTGGGCTGCGATCTCGGCCTTCGGTAGCCGTATTCCGGAGAGGTTCGGAACACCGATCGACATGGCGAGATCTGCCGCGTACCAAGGAGTGCCAGATTCGTTGATTCGCACCACGACCGGACAGTGCGGTGGCGTGGCCAGGTATTCGCTCGTTGCGGATCGCGCCATGGCCTTTCGGTCGGGCGCGACGGAATCCTCTAGGTCGATGATGATGGCATCCGCGCCGGAGCGTGCCGCCTTGTCGAACCGATCAGGTCTATCTCCCGGAACGTAGAGGGCGACCAAGGTGGTCATCCGGTCCATCGGTTCCTCCTGCCCGCCGATCCTCTGCCGGCCTCTCGCCGCCCGTCGCCGAGCACTACTCGGCCGGTGCGGTCCTTTGGCCCTATCGGGCGGTGGGCCGTTTGATGTACCTACCGCGCGGTTTGCCCACCACCGCACCGTCGGTGTAGACGGGCGCGCCGCGCAAATAGGTGTCGGTGACCGCCGCCGTCAGTTCAAACCCCTCGAACGGTGTGTATTCCTGGGCCGATTCGGAATCCGCAGCATGGACCGTCCACGTCTTGTTCTCATCGACGAGGCAGAAGTCGGCGTCGTAGCCCTCGGCGATGGTTCCCTTGCGGTTGAGGCCGTATCGCTGCGCCGGATTCCACGACGTGAGTCGGGTGATTTGCCGATACGAAAGGCCCCGCTTGCGGCCCTGTGATATCAGGCCCGGGAGGAGGTACTCGGTCCCGCCGAAGCCGGACTTTGCCAGGAAGACGTCGTCGCGAGGATCTCCGAACTTCACCTCGTCGCGGCAGCAGGCGTGATCACTGGCCACCCAGGAGACGTCGCCGGCGAGGACGTGTTCCCACAGCGCCTCGACGTCGTCGCGCGGCCGGATCGGCGGATTGACCTTCGCGCCGATGCCGCTTGCGGTCTCGATGTCCGCGAGCAGATGACCGATGGTGACTTCACGACGGAAGTCGATGTGCGGGAACGTCTTCTGCATCAGCATCGCCGCTTCGATGGCCTTGCGGGAGGACAGATGGAGCAGGTTGATCGTCGGAAGCGCGGTTTCGTACGCAAGGTACGACGCTATGGTGATCGCCAGGCCCTCCGAATGCGGCGGGCGTGAGGCACTGTACGCGGCGAGGCCGCTGAGCTTGCCCTCCTGCTCGACGAGCTTCGTGTACGCACGCATGATCTCCGCCGTCTCGCAGTGCAGGGACAGCGAAATCTGGTCCGCGAGGTCGGGCCGTTGCTTCCGCGCCGTTTCGATGGCCCGCATCACGAATTCAAAATGGGCGACATCATACGATTCGCCGTCTTGCAGCATGAGGAACTTCGCCTGGTCGCCGGAACGGCCGTGCAACCCGTAGGCACCGTAGAACATGAAGATCTTGAACGAGGCGACACCGAAATTGTCTATGAGGTTGCCGATCTCGTCGAGATGATAGGCGTTAATCGGCGCCAAATGGTAGCCGTAGTCGATATATGGCCGTCCCTCGGTTGCCGCCAGCACCTCCGGGAAGACCTCGGCGTAGGGGCCGGTCTTGTTCATGTAGTAGGCGCCGGTACGCATGTAGGTAATCCCCGTGGTGACGCCGCCCTGCGCTGATGCTCGGCTCTCCGAAACGCAATCCTTCGACAACGGCGCGTAGATGCCCCAGTGCTGGTGCGCGTCGACGGCCCCGGGGAACACGAGCTTTCCGCCGCCGTCTACGACGTCCGAAGCCTCCGTTGGCTCGATGTGGCCGGCTATCCTGGCAAATCGCCCGTCCTTGACGGCCACGTCCTGGCTCGGAACGTCGTCGCGGTCGGGCCGGACAACCCGTACGTTCTTGAGAAGCAAGTCAAACTGTGCCATGTCGTCTCCTTTGTCGATGCAAATGTCGTGACGACGTCACTGACGTATCGTGCGTGTTCCGGCGGTCGGGGGCACGATTCCCCGCAAGCCGTCGAGCAACTCGTCGATCGTGGGGAGTTGGTCGACTCGCTCGCACTTCTCGCGCAGCGCGTCGACCCGATCGGCGGGCAGCGCGCGCGCGGCATTGTCGGCGAATTTGACTGCGATCTCGGCAAGGGGCAACGGCCGGTCGGGGCCGCCCCTGTTGGTGAGCACCTCCTCGGTAAGCACTCGGCCGTCGCGGGTCCAAACGGTAAGGATCGCAGGGAATTGGTAGGGGAAGATCTCTGAGCAGCGCTCGTCGGGAACGACATCGACCAACTGCATAAGCCTGCGACGCTCCGGGTCCAGCGCGAGATCGTCGGTGAAGTCGTCAAGTCCGACGCCGAGCCCGGACCCGCCGATCAGCCCCGCGACCACCGTGTAGGGGCCCGAGAACTGCGCCATGTAACCGGTTGTTGGCGTGCGCTTGACGTCGATGGGAGATCCGATCGTCCGGTGGGCCGGCGTCGCAACCCTCAGTTCGATCCGAACGACGTCTGCCGGTGCGACGCCCCGCCCTCGGATACGAATGGCCGCGTCGATACCGGCATGGGTGAAATGGTTGGCGGGATAGGGCTTGAAGAAGATTCCGGGCACGGACCAGGTGGTCCCGAGGCCGTGGGTGACGGCCTCGTAGTCGATGGTGCTGCCGTGCAGCCATGCCTGGAAGAATCCGAATCGCCCTTCCAGCACGGTGGGCGGCCCGGTGAACCCGCAACGCGCGAGGTTCGCGGCGGTGATGCCGGCGGACGCAGCCCAGCCGCAGTGCATCCGCTTGACGGTGCCGCCGTTCCGGTTCGATTCGATGATCCCGGACGCCATCGAGGCAGCCACGCCGAGACTGTGGACGATGCGGTCGGCGTCCATCTCGGCCAGCATCGCGGCAGCGACCGCCGAACCCATGGCGCCGCAGATCGACGTAGCGTGCTGCCCGAATTCGAAGAAGGTCGAGTTGCGGGTACCGGAATCGAAGCCGGCCATGCCCAGGCGCACACAGACCTCAAGGCCGACGGCAATGGCTTCAACGACCTCGCGGCCGGATGAGTGATTCGCCTGCCCGGCGGCAAGCGCAGCCGGAATGACGCAGGCACTGGGATGCAAGACCGACGGAAGATGGGTGTCGTCGTAGTCGAGGGAATGCGCCAGGACGCCGTTGACGAATGCGGCCGCTCGCGCGGGTAGGCGCTCTGGTATCGCGATTGCGGTTGCCTGCGGCGTGCCGCCTTCCGAGGTCGCCCACGCGCGCGCGGCGCGCGACGTGGGCAGGGGCGTTGCGGCGATGCAGATGCCGACCGTGTCGAGTACCCGCTCACGGACGCTGGACGTGATTTCGCGGGGTAGCCGGTGGGACCTGACGCCTACCGCGAATGCCGCTAGCTGTTGGGCGAGTGTCGGTTGTTGGGTGACCATCGGATGCCTCACCGGCGCGTGCGGTCGATGCCGGGGCGCGGGTGCCATCCGTGACCGAGAAGGGCCAGCGGCCTGACCGGGGAGCCGGTGGCTCCGACAATTCTGAGGGGGATCAGCACGAACGTGAATTCGCTTGCCCCTACGGCGGCCAGGGTCTCCAGGTCGAGCGCCTCGACGAGGTAGATCCCCGATTCGACGAGAAGCACGCGATGGGCCGGCAAGGTGCTGTGGCCGGCGCCCGGCGCGAGGCGCTCGAACGCAATCGAGTCGGCGCCGGCCGCGTGCACATGTCGTTCGGCCAGCCATCGGGCCCCGGCCTCGCCGACGCCCGGCACGCCGGTGTCCTTCCCCAGGTATGCGGTGGCCCCGTCGTCGAAGTGCCGCCCCCAGCCGCTCCGTACCAGAACGACGTCACCTTCGCCGATGTCGACATCTGCGAGGTGTTGCGCCGCGGCCAGGTCGTCCGGTGTGATCTCGTACCCGGCAGGGCAGCCCCCGGGTAAGCCGATTGCTCTCGGGACGTCGAGGAGGACGGACCGCCGTACGATCGGTTCGACCGTGTGGATCCCGAGTTCCAGGTAGCGGCCGCCGACTCCGGCGGCGGCAGCGTCCGCCCCGCCGTACAGCCTGCCGTCCTGCGATACGTGAGCAAGAGCGTCGATGTGGGTGCCCACGTGGGTGCCGGTGATGATGACATCATTTGCGGCCGAACCACCGTCGGCGCGGACCATGTCGCCATGTCGCCGCGGCAAGGAATGCCAGAAGGCGGGGTGGTTCGGCGACTGCGGCATTCCGTTGAAGAGGGGTCTGCCGAGGTCGATCTGGGTGATCCCGTCGCGAACGGCCCTGAGAAGTGCGTCGCTCATCTCGCTCCCCGCCCCATCATGCGACCACCCGGCGTTCCCTGAGGTCTGAGACCTCGGTGGCCGTGTAGCCCAGTTCGCCGAGCACGCCATCCGTGTCGGCCCCGAGCGCTCGCCCGGTGAAGCGGATCGAGCCTGGGGTTCGGGTCAGGCGCCACATGACGTTGTGCATCAGCATCGGCCCAAGGCTCGGGTCATCGACCTCGGTGATCATTTGCGTCGCTCGGATGTGCGGGTCTTCCACGATGTCCCGCGCGTCATACACCGGAGCGATCGCAGCGCCGGCTTGTTCGAACGCGTCCAACACGTCCACACGGTCGCGTGCACCGATCCAGTCGGAGAGGTAGCGGTCCAGATCCTCGACATGCTCGACCCGGCCGCGACCGGAGCGGAACCACGGTTGGTCTACCACCTCGGGATGGCCGACCAGGCGCAGGACCTTCTCGGCAATGCGCTGCGCACTGGTCGATACCGCAACCCATGAACCGTCTCTGGTCTGGTATGTGTTGCGTGGAGCGTTGTTGGTGGACCGGTTGCCGTGACGGTGTTCGATGATCCCGAGTTGGTCGTAGGCGGTTGCGGCTGGTCCGACAGCCGTCATGATCGGTTCCAGGATGTTGATGTCGATGACCTGCCCGCCGTCACCGCGATCGCGCACTCGTAGCGCCATCAGGATGGCGCTCGACGCGGCGATGCCGGCGATCGAGTCCGCAAGGCCGAATGACGGTAACGTCGGTGGACCGTCCGCGGGGCCGGTCATCGCCGCGAAACCGCTCATGGCCTCGGCGAGCGTACCGAACCCGGCCCGTGATGCGTACGGTCCGGTCTGGCCGAACCCTGTGAGCCGCAACGTGACAAGGCCCGGATTCGCGGCAGCCAGGTCCGCCGGGTCCAGGCCCCAGCGCTCGAACGTCCCCGGGCGAAAGTTCTCGACAATCACGTCGGCGGTAGCTGCCATACGCCGGAAGACTGCCGCCCCAGCGGGTTTGGACAGGTTGAGTCCCACAGTCCGCTTGTTCCGGCTGATCTCCTTCCACCAGAGGGGGATGCCGCCCTTCGCGTATCCATGCCCACGCATTCCGTCGCCGGCATCCGGATGCTCGATCTTGATGACGTCGGCGCCGTAATCACCCAGGATGCGGCAACTCAGCGGCCCGGCCAGGATCGTCGAGCAATCCAGCACGCGAATCCCGTCCAGCGGCGGCCGGAGAACTCCACCACTGGGCGGCAAAGTGCCCTGACTCATGACCTCTTGGTCCTCGTCACGCCTCGGACGGGTGGGTACTGACCCGACCAGCCCATCCGTTCCGACACCTCCTTGGCAGCGGCCAGCACATGTTTCGCGTGCGCGGCGACAGTTCCGTCATCGAACCGACCGACGGGCCCGCACACACTCAAGGATCCGATCACCCAGCCGTCGGCTCCGAAAACCGGAGATGCGACCGACCCTGCGTCGTGTTGGCGCTCACCGAGGGACACCGCGTACCCCCGCTTGGCCACCTCACCCAACTCGGCCCGCAGCGCCACGGGATCGGTGATGGTTGCCGGCGTGACCTGTGTCAGCCCGCGATGGATCACTTCCTCCTGCCGCGGTTCCGGGAGGAACGCCAAGATCGACTTGCCGCTGCCGCCCGCGTGCAGCGCGTGCGGGCGGCCCAGTTCCACCGTCATCCGGATGGGTTGCGGCGATTCGAACTGATCCAGGTACACCCGTCGATCGCCAACTAGTTCCGTCAGGGTCGTCGTCTCGTTCGTCCTGTCGCGAAGCGCTTCCAACACCGGTCGAGCCGCACGTCGCATATCGAGGTCACGCAGGGCCCGCGCGCCGAGGGCGGCGGCGCTCGACCCCAGCCGGTAGGCGCGCGTGTTCGTGTCGATCTGCAGGAATCGGCGCGAGACGAGCGAACGGAAGATCCGATGCACCACGGCCTTGCTGAGGTCCAGATCGCGGGCGACCTCGCTGACACCGAGCGATGCCGGGCCCGAGATGAAGGTGAGGAGCACCTCTGCGACACGGTCGGCCGTGGTCGTGCCGCCGGCGAGGGCTGCCGGCTGTGCGGCGCCCGTTGCGGTCAGCGGAACGAAATCGCCGTTAGACATCCTCATCCTCCCCGCCTGGCGGCCACGACGCACGTTGTTCAATCAACTTCCCTCTTCGGCGACCGCCTGTCAAGTGCGAATTATCCCTTGACCGCGCACCGCGCTGATGGCAGACTCGCCCCAACGGGCTGTTCCGGTCACCGGTACGCTGATGGGCATCCCGTCCTTGCCGCCGTCACTGGGGAGGTGAGTTGCGCATTCCGTACCAACACCGATCGCGACGGGGTACCGCTCGCTGACGACGTCCCGACGAACGCTTCTGCCGCCAGCAACCGGGATCTGCCGAATCGGCTCGTCACTCTCCCGGGATCGAACTGAAGGGACTCGAACCGCAATGAAAAAACAAGGCGTGACACTGGCGATGCTGGCCGCACTGGGGATGGTGGTGTCCGCGTGTAGCGGCACCGGCACGAGTAACGAGTCGTCCTCGCCGAGCCAGGTCGCAGGCCAGGAAACCTCCGGCGCCCAAAGCCCGTCATCCTCCAACACCGGTGCTGGACCGACATCCTCCACTGAGCAAGCATCCTCGGGAGAGCCGCTGAGGATCGGCTTCCTGGACACGATGACGGGCGCGAACGCAAATGTCGGCGAGTTGAACCTGCAGGGCGCTCAGATCGCGGTGGACCAGTGGAACGCCAAGGGCGGAGTGCTCGGCCGCAAGGTCGAGTTGGTCGTCAAGGACGAGGAGCTATCACCCGACAAGACCGTCCAGCACATGCGCGAATTCGCCTCGGACAAGATCAACCTGATCACCGGCTTCACGTCGAGTGCGGACGTTCTTGCCGCCAAGCCGTTGGCGGAGCAGAACAACCAGGTGATCGTCACAGCAGGTGCGACCGATACGTCGCTGACCACCACCCAACACAGCAAGAACGTCTTCGAGGTTGCGGCGAACATTCACATGATGAACGTGGCGACCGCGCACCTGGTGGCGACGGAATGGAAGGACGCAAAGGTCTGGGACGGGGTCGCATACGACTACTTGACCGGCCACGACGCCTGGGATGAGTTCGGCAAGTTGCTCGCGACGGACGCACCGTCCGCGAAGACCGGCAAGGCAGTCTTTCCGGGCTTCACCGCGACTCAGCACACCCCGTTCATCAACTCGCTGCTCGGAACCCATCCCGACCCGAAGAGCTCCGGCCTGTACTACTTCCTCTTCGGTAGTGGCGCGGTGCAGTTCGCCAAGCAGGCTGAACCGCTCGATCTGTTCAACCAGTACAAGTACGTAGTTGGTTTCGCCTCGGGCGAGGAATTCTCGTCGGCATTGGCAGCCAATGGGCCGCACGTGTATTTCGTGCACGACTACTTCTACCAGGCCTACGACAACCCGGTGAACAAGGCCTTCATCGCCGCCTGGGAGAAGCTGCCGCCGATCAAGGGATTGAATCTCTATGGACCCCACGAATGGTCTGAAGAGGGTTACACGGCGGTTCAGTCCATCCTCACTGCCGTCAAGGATGCCGGGAGCACGGATACGGACGCGGTGATCAAGTCGCTGGAGTCCGTTGACATCGAAAGCCCGATGGGCACTGTCAAATTCGACCCGTCGCACATACTTCGCGCCCCGGTCACGGTGTGGCAATGCCAGGGTGATTCTTCGCAGAAGTACGGATACAAGTGCTTCGGTGGCGAATCTGTCCCACCGAGCGTCACGCTTGCGAGTTGACGCGCACCCAATTGGTGGTCTCCATACGCACAAACGGTTGGTGGAGGGGAGGCGGGGGCGTTGCTCGGATCGATCGTGGCCGGCATCGGCGATGGCTTCCTGCTCTTCCTGGTGGCCTCCGGTCTGACCCTGATATTCGGGGTGATGCGAATCTTGAACTTCTCGCATGGTGGGTACTTCATGCTTGGAGCGTATTTCGCATACCAACTCGTCGCATCGGACAGTCCGGGCTCGCTTCCCCTCCCGATCTTTGTCGTCGGCGTCATCGGCGGAGCGGTGCTGGTCGGAGTTGTCGGCATCGTCACCGAACGCCTGATCTTCCGCCGGATCTATCAGCTATCCGAAATTGCGTCCCTGCTCGGGACCTTTGGGCTGCTCCTGGTCCTGGCGGGCGTCGCAACAGTGATATGGGGTGTGAATCCGCTCTCGGTCCCGTTTCCCACTGGCCTCGACTCGTCCATCGTCGTGGCCGACGTCCGGATTTCTACGTACTCGATCGCCCTTGTCGCGATCGGAATAGCCGTCGCGGTCGGCCTCTGGGCGTTGCTGTGGCGAACACGCTTCGGTGAACATGCTCGCGCCGTCGCCGAAGACAGGTATGTCTGTGAACTGTCCGGAATGAACACGTCGCTGGTCTCGACGGCCGTCTTTGCAATCGGAACGATTCTTGCAGGCCTTGGCGGAGCGCTGGCGACGCCCCTCGTGGCGCTTACTCCGGAGATGGCCACCGCCTTCATCATAGAGGCGTTCGCGGTCGTCATAGTCGGTGGGTTGGGCTCGATCTCGGGCTCGCTCATCGCGGCACTGGGATTTGGAATCGCGAACAGTCTCGCAATCACGTATTACCCACCGTTATCGGGTGTCATCTTCTTCATCCTGATGTTCCTCGTGCTGTTGGTTCGCCCGCAGGGGTTGGTGAGCAATGCTCGCGGCTACGCGTAGGTCGGGCAACCGCGATATCGCGGTCTTGAGCCTGAGCGCGCCGTTAGCGGCCATGACGATCGCGGTCGTTGTTGCTCCAATGGTGTCGTCTTCGGCGACGATCTTCCTGTTGGAGCAAGTAATGATCCAGATCCTGTATGCGACCAGCACCAACTTCCTATTCGGGCGTTCGCATATGCCATCACTCGGCCAGGCGGCCTTCTTCGGTACCGGCGCATATACGGTTGGCCTGGTTCATGACGCCGTGCCGTTCGCCATATCGTTTGTACTCGCGATCGTATTTTCTTCGATCATCGCCGCGCTGATAGCCGTTGTCAGCGTGCGGACCCGCGGGATTGTCTTTGCGAACGTGACTCTCGCCCTTGGGGTGGGCCTCTACCTGCTAGCGGCACAAACAAGTTGGGTTGGCGGTGCCAATGGCATTCCCGGAGTTTCGGCGCCGTTGTCGTTGCGCGGGATCTGGTACGTGACAGGCGCCATCGTTATCGTGGCTGTGGCGATGTGCTGGGTGATCTACCGGTCCCCCTTCGGTATCACGCTGCTTGCCTTGCGCGAGGATCCGATCAGGCTGGAGTTCCTCGGGGTGCATGTCGGACGCTACCGCCTGGCCGCGTTCACCCTGGCGGGGGCGGGGGCCGGGCTTGCGGGGGGGTTGTTCGCCTACACGGCGGGGATCGTGACACCCGGGGTCATGTACTGGACCCAGTCCGGCTACGTCATCTTGATGATCCTTGTTGGCGGAATGGGATTCTTCTGGGGTCCGGCGGTAGGCGCGATCGGCGTGACGCTGCTGCTCAACGAACTCTCTGGTCACCCGGGATGGGACTTGATCATCCTGGGGCTGGTGCTCATCGCCGTGCTCCTGTTCGCCCCCCGGGGTGTTGTCGGCTTGGCGCAGTCGGCTTGGCGAGCCATTCGCGGGCCGGCTCCTGGCATGGACGGTTCGGACGGCCCCGCACCGGTCACGCCGCCAGCGCCCGCCCGCGCGACGACTCGGCGCGGCGGCATGTCGAGCCAGGAAGGCACCTTGCCGTGAAGATGCGACAGGCAAGCGGAGTTGACGGAGCGGATGAGATATCCCCTTCGCGCGAGGCAGCGCGTTCGTCGAGGACTACGGAACCTGCTTCGGGCGTGACGCATCATGGCTGACCGATTGGTGTTGCGGGGTTGTGGGTGCATCGAAGGTCCCAAGCTTGTCTTTCGACCGGACGTCGATCTCGTTGTCGAGGACGGAACCGTTGCAGCCATCGGCGAGGGCCGGGGTAGCGGGGAGGGCGTCGACGCCCGGGGCTTGGTGGCGATCCCGGGGTTGATTGACGCCCATACCCATCTTGGTGACGCGGCTTTCGCGGGACGGGGTTTCGGTTTGACGCCGGAGTCGTTGCTGTGGCCGCCGGACGGGTTACGTCATCGGTGGATGCAAGAGGCAGGCCGCGAGGCGGTCGTGGCCGGGATGCGGCGCGCTCTGCAGTCGATGCTCGCTGCCGGCACGGTGGCGTTCGCCGATTTTCGGGAACAGGGTGCGGACGGCGTCGTGCAACTTCGAGAAGCGATGGCAGGCGTTCCGATCTTCGGGATGATCTTCGGGCGCTTCAGCCGGTTTCCGGTGCAATCCCCTGGAGAGCTGGCCCGCAACTCTGGGGGACTCGGCGATGACCAGCTCAGCGAGATCGATGATGTCCTCCAAGTTGCCGACGGCTTCTCGCCGCTGTGGGCGAATGATGTGACGGATCGTGGATTGGCCGAAATCGCGCAGCGTGTTCGGCTGCGCGGGGGCCGCCTGGCCACCCACGCCGGCGAGACGGGCGACTATCGCCGGATCTCGTCGGAGCGCACCGGACGGGGTGACGTCGAGCGGGTGATCAGGGAGGTGCAACCGGATTTCATCGTTCACATGACGGTAGCGACCCGAGAGGAGTTTCGGCTCTTGGCCCAGGCCGATACGCCGGCGGTCATGTGCCCCCGCACGCAAGGCGCGCTGGGCCACGGAATCCCTCCGATGATGCTTGCGCGCGAGACAGGTGTGACGATCGCTCTCGGGACGGACAACGCGATGCTCAGCAGCCCCGACATGCTTGCCGAGATGTCCTTTTACAGCAGGGCCATCCGCGGGGTCTCCGGCGATGTATCGCGGCCGACTGCCCGTGAGATGCTCGCCACCACCACGACCGATGCTGCCAGCACACTCGGAATCTCCGATACTCACGGGCAACTTGCGGTCGGACGCCCCGCGACGTTCGTCCTCGTCGATATGGCGTCGTGCCGCTTGCGCAGTTTCACGGATCCGATCACCGCACTGGTCACCGCCACTGAATCGGCCGACGTCATGGAAACATATGTGAACGGTCGCCTCGCGTATCGGTCACCCCGGATGGCGTGGCGAGGCGCGGAATGACCCGCCCACCCGCAACGCTGGCACGCCTGTCGGGCGTGTGGAAGGAATACGACGGCAACTGGGCGCTGCGGGATGTCTCCATGACCATTACGGAGGGCAGGGTCCACGCCCTGATCGGGCCGAACGGGGCGGGGAAGAGCACGTTGTTCGGGGTGATCTCAGGCGAACATCGGATCAGCCGCGGCACCGTCGAACTGCTCGGTGGCGCCGCTCGCGGGAGTCCCGCCCGCCGCGTCCGCAAGGGACTGGCACGCGGATTCCAGGTGGCGCGCGTCTTTCCGGGAATGACGGTGCGAGAAAATGTTCTTGCGGCTGTTGCCGCCGCGGGTAGGGAGTCTGCCGTAGCTTGGCGTCCGGCGTACAGCGTCAAGGTGCGCAGGGAAGCAGCCGACCTCATTGCTTCCGGCGGACTCGCGCCGCTCCAGGACATCCTCGCCGGCACCCTCGCGCAGGGCGATCGGAAGCGTCTTGAGATCGCAATGGCGCTCTCGTCCGATCCGCGGCTGTTGCTTCTTGACGAGCCGACCGCAGGGATGTCTCAGGAGGAGACGGATCAGACGGTGGAGTTGGTTCGCAGCCTGTATCCGGAGCATCGGACCACGGTCCTGATCAGCGAGCACGATATGCAGGTTGTCTTTGCGCTGGCCGACGAAGTGACCGTGCTGCATCAGGGTGCCGTGCTGTGCTCGGGGGATCCGGACACCGTCCGCGCGGATCAACGCGTCATCGCCGCATACTTGGGCCAGGAGGGCTAAGTGGCTGAACCTTCGCGGAATCCCGGCCCAGGCAGCTTGCTCTCGGTTCGCGGGTTGAACTCCTTCTACGGCAGGGCGCAGGTGCTCTTCGACGTCACGCTGCAACCAACCGATCATGTTGTGACGGCGCTGCTGGGCCGGAACGGCGCAGGAAAGACAACGCTCCTGAAATCCATCGCGGGCGCACCTGATGTCCGTAAGGCCGGGTCGATCGCGTTCGACGGGCAAGAGGTTGCCGGCGTTCCGGCGCATCGCCTTGCGGGTGCCGGAATCCTCCTGATACCCGAGGATCGGCGGATATTGGGCAATCTGAGCGTCCGCGGCAATTTGCGGTTGGGGCGTCTTGCCGCAAGACGCGGCAAGCGCTCGGCGTTGAGCATTGGCGAGGTCACCGAACTTCTGCCCAATCTCGAGCCGCTTCTGGACCGCAGTGGACTGCGCCTCTCGGGAGGCGAGCAGCAAATGGTGGCCATCGGCAGGGCCATCGTCGGCAACCCGCGGCTGCTATTGATGGACGAACCGTCCACGGGTCTCGCGCCGGTCGTCCTCGATGGCCTGCGGACCGGAATCGGCCGTCTGGCCGAAGCATCCGAAATGACCATTATCCTATCCGAACAGAACTCGGCATTCGCGTTGAGCCTTTGCAGGCGCGTCATCGTGATCGACCGAGGGCGAATCGTGTTCACCGGTACCCGTGAAGAGTTCGTTTCGGACCCCGGCCTTGCGCGATCGTACTTGTCGGTGTGATCCAGCGGCGTGACAAGACTTGTCACGGCCGGCCAGTCGCGATTCGCGCCGGTTCCACGGCCTCGCGCCGGAAGCTTGTGGCGCGAACCCCAGAAAGTGGCGCGGCCTTGCGGTGGCGCGGCCTGGCGATGTGGCGCAATTGCGAGCGACGGGTAGGAGGACACCTGTGGCCACGACCCCCTCTGATCCCGTGCAGGCGGGTAGCGATGAGGCGCCCCGAAAGGACATACCCGAGAGTAGCGACGCTGCCTGGCTGACGCCGGGTGTGGCGGGA
Organism: uncultured Actinomycetes bacterium; assembly: GCA_964624455.1. Lineage (GTDB taxonomy): Bacteria > Actinomycetota > Actinomycetes > Mycobacteriales > Nakamurellaceae > Nakamurella. Next base: position 17,511 of record CAZUXD010000006.1, read on the forward strand.
GTCGGCGCCGCGAGCTTGTTTTCGGACGCCGGCCACGAGATGACGACGGCGCTGCTGCCGACCTTCCTCACCAGTACCCTGCATGCGTCGGCGGGCGCATTGGGCATCATCGAAGGCATCGCGGACGGTCTCACCGGGTTGATGAAACTGGTCGGCGGGCCGCTCGCCGACGATGCGGCGCGCCGCGGCCGGACCGCCGCGGGTGGTTACCTCGGAACGGCGCTGGCCACCGGCGCCATCGGGTTGGCCGCCACAGTGTGGCAGGCAGGGGCGCTGCGGGCCCTTGCCTGGCTTTCCCGCGGGGTGCGGTCGCCGTCCCGGGATGCGCTGCTCACCTCGCTCACCCGACGCGACTCGTACGGCAAGGCGTTCGGGATCGAGCGGGCGGGAGACAACCTGGGGGCGGTGATCGGTCCGCTCCTGGCGGCGGCCCTGGTCGGTGTGATCGGCATCCGACCCACCATGTACCTGGCGGCGCTGCCGGGGCTTCTTGCCCTGGTGGCGATCTTGGTCGCCGCCCGCGAAGCCAAGCGCCGCCTGGCCGACAGCAAAGCGTCGACGGAACCCGCCCGCCGCCGGTTCGACTTCGCCGCGCTGCGGCGGGCCGGAATGTTGCGTGCGCTGACGCCAGTGACGCTGTTCTCGTTGGGCAACATTGCGACGACGCTGCTCATCCTTCGGGCGACGGGACTGCTGACCGGTCCCCATCGATCGGTGACTGCAGCGACGTCGCTCGCCGTCCTCCTGTACGCCGGGTACAACGCAGTGGCCACAGTCGCCTCGATTGCCGGCGGCTATCTCCTGGACCGCATCGGCCCCCGTCCCGTCTTCGCCGGCGCGGCCACGGCCTTCGCGGCCGGCTACCTCAGCTTCGCGTTCGTCGGCGGCGCCGTGGCCGCGGTTGCCGCCTCGTTCGCACTGGCCGGCATCGGCATCGGCCTGGCCGAGACCGCACAGTCCGCGCTGGTGGCAGGGCTAGTGCCAGATCGGTTGCGCGGGAGCGGGTTTGGCCTACTGGGCGCCGTGCAGTCCGGCGGCACGCTGCTGGCATCGTCGATTGCCGGTGTGCTCTACGCGGCGGTTTCGCCCGCGGCCGGGTTCTCTTACGTCGCAGCCTGGATGGTGCTCTCGCTCGCTACGACCGTGGCACTTCCACCGAACGAACGGAGGTAACGGCGGTGACGACATCCACGCCTGCGCGAGTGTTGCTGGTGCGACACGGACGAACCGCGCTCAACGCGGAGGGCAGGCTCCGCGGCCACGCCGACCCGGAACTCGACGAGGTCGGGGTCGCCCAGGTGCAGGCCGTCGCCGCCGCGCTGCGCGTCTACCCGATCGTCCAGGTGGTGACCAGCCCCCTGCAACGGGCCGTCGCCACCGGCGCCGCGATTGCCGAGGCCGCCGGCGTCGGGCTCGTCACGGACGAGTCGTTCACGGACCGCGACTACGGTCCGTGGACCACCCATGTCAAGGTTGACGTCATCCGCGAGTGGGGACGCGTGGACGCTGCGCCAGGCGTGGAGGACGCCGCCGCCATGCTGCGCCGGGCTATGGACGGACTCGCGCGCCGTGCGCGTGATCAGATGACGGTGGTGATCGTCACCCATGACGCCCTCATCCGCGCGATCCTGTCCAGCATCAAGCCGAGAATCGACCCGATCGTCGAGACCGCCTCCTGGGCCGTGCTGAACCGCGACGAGACCGGCTGGCACATCACCTCGTTCGACAACACGGCGCCATTCGACAACACGGCCGGAACGCTCCGACATGACGCGAACCTGGCGTCCGACGCAGGTGGACAACCGGGCTGAGAGTGTGCGCCGGGGACCAGCCCGGTGGCGGTCGATCAGGGCGAGCAGGTCTGACGTCGAAATGTTCCCGCAGGTGACGTGTAACAGTCGTTGGGGTGCGTGCTGCAGGAGATGTGTCACGCGGAAGTCGTCATCCTTGGTGACAACGATCCTTTCCTCGGTGTCCGCGATCCGGACGACCGCAGCGTCTTCGAGGGTGGCTCCGCCGGGGTAGTCCGTGATGTGCGTCGCGTCATGGCCCAGGCTCGTTAGGTGGATCGCCAGTGTGCGCGGAAGCTGTTGGTCGACAAGGAATCTCGTCACGGGCGCGGGTCAGGCGACGATGCGCAGTACGCGGGCGGCCGAGCCGAGCGCGGCGTATTCGAGCACGGCGAGGATGTCGTCGTGTTCCAACTCGTCGTAGTCGGCGAGGATCTCGTCGTAGCTCATCCCAGAAGCCAGGAGCTCTAGGACGTCTTGCACGCGCAGGCGCATCCCGCGGATCGTAGGCGCGCCGTGGCAGATCGCCGGGTTTACGGTGATCCGGTCGAGGCGGCTGACGGGCGCGGTCATGGGTTGATTCTATCGTGTCAGAGCCGATGTGCCCGGATTGCTGTTACAGCCCGAGCCCGCGGCTCGATGGCCTTGCTGTTTGGCGTGCCGGGTGTCGGGTTCGTGTGGTCTGCTCGGCAATGGCGCGGCCGGTGGTTTCTTGCCGGCGCTGCTGCTGTTCGGAGTGGTCGCGGATGAGCTGTGCTGCTTCGGTGACGGGTAGGGCTTCGATGGCGGCGAGTGCGCGGCGGGCCGCCTCGGCACGCTGGCGCCATTGCGCGGCCTGCTGACGGGGGCGGGTTGGGGTGCGGTCGCCGAACACCTGACGGTTGAGCGCGCGACGCTCTCGCGAGTGTCGCGCGGTGAGATCCCTTTCTTCCTGCATAGTCTCGCCCAAACGCTCGCGCTGCTCAATGATGCGCGGGTTGTGCGGCGGAGTCGACCTGTTCGGTGAGCCGGGCGCGTGCGGCGTTGACTTCGGCTATGGGTCCTCCGGCCACGAGCCCGGAGGTGGCGTCGCGGGCGCGGGCGGTGGCGGCGGTCAGGCCGCGGTCGGCGCGGTCCCGGTCGAGCGCGGTGGTGAATTGTTCGCGGGCGTCGTCGAGGTCGGCAGCGACGATGTGCAGCAGGTTGGCGTCCTGGCTGCGGGTGAGTCCGACATAGATGCCGGCGGCGTCGAGCCCGTCGGACAGGACCGTGTGTGATTCGGGTGCGGTCGCTCCTTGCACGCCGTAGGCGGTCGTCGCGTAGGCGAGGTGGGTGTGCTCGGCGACATAGGCCGCGGGTAGATGCACGGTGCGGTGCTGTATGCGCCCGGTGGCGGCGTCGCGCACCCACAGGCTGACGTCGCCGTCGACCTGCTGCACGATCCAGGTCTGCCGGTTTGCGACACCCACGTGTGGGTCGTTGCGGCGGGTTTGGATCAGATCACCCGCACCGATGGGCAGCCCGTCGGCGCCTTCTGCGGTGCGGGCGTCGTCGACAAGCCCGGCGCGCACGCGATTCTCGCGGATCACAGTTTTGAGCTCGCGTGCCTCGTCGTTCGTCGCGGCGGTGATGACTGCACCGTCGATCCGTGCGGCCGCGATCGCGGCGCGCAACTCATCGACATCCTGGTGGAGTTGCACGAGCCCGAGGGCGTTCAGCCGGTCGAACAGCGGTGATTCCGGGGTGATTCCAGACCATCCAGCGGCGCCATCAATCGCGTACAAGAACCAAAAACCCCTGGCTTGACCAGGGGTTTTCCACGGTCGGGGTGACAGGATTTGAACCTGCGACCTCTTCGTCCCGAACGAAGCGCGCTACCAAGCTGCGCCACACCCCGCGACCGCAGACGAGTCTAGCCGATCCGGCGCTGTCCTCGGCCGCAGCATGCGCGTGATAGCACGCCGGATGGCATGCGCAGGGCGGCCGGTCCGGTCGGCCGGGGGACCGCACACCCGGACGGCTTCGCGGCGCGCGAGACCGCGTCACGTGCGGCGGTTCCCAGCGCGCCGGACCGCACTCATCGCCCGACGGAGACCGAGCGCCGTCAGCGGCGGGGGGCCAGCGTGAGCAGGGTCGCCTCGGGCCGGCATCCCAGCCGAATCGGCAGGTAGGGGGACGATCCGAGCCCCGCAGACACGTGCAGCCACATCCGCGAACCCCACCGGGAGAGCCCGCGGGCGCGCGATCGGTCCAGGCCGCAGTTCGTCACCAGCGCCCCGATTCCCGGCAGCCGTACCTGCCCCCCGTGGGTGTGCCCGGCGAGAACCAGGTCGTAACCGTCCGCCGCGAATGCGTCCAGGACGCGAGGTTCGGGGGAGTGCGTGACGCCGATCCGAATCGTGGCATCGGGATCCGCGCGGCCGGCTATCGAGTCGTAGCGATCCCGGTGCGTATGCGGGTCGTTGACGCCGCCCAGCGCGACGCGCTGCCCGCGGATGTCGAGCACGGCCGTGCGATTGTTCAGGTCGATCCATCCGCGTTCGGCCTGCGCGGCCCGCAGATCTTCCCAGGGCAGGTCGGCCGTGCGCTTCTTGGGTTGTGAATGGGTGAAGTACCGGTGTGGGGACTTTCGCGCCGGTAGATAGAAGTCGTTGTTGCCCAACACGAACGCCCCGGGGATGTCCAACAGGGTGCCGAAGGCGGTGATCGCCGGCGCGACCGAGGAGAGGTGCGACAGGGTGTCCCCGGTGTTGATCACCAGATCCGGCCGTAGATCGGCCAGCGCCGCGACCCAGTGGGACTTTCGCCGATCCCGCGGCAACATGTGCAGGTCGGATATGTGCAGCAGCCGCAGCGGCCGGGACCCAGGCGCAAGCACTGCCAGGCGTAACCGGCGCAGCACGAACCACCGTGGCTCGACCGCAGCCGCCCACAGCGCGGTGCCGGCGCCGAGCCCGGCGAGGCGGGCCAGCGCCCACCGCAGTGATCCCCCCCGCAGTGATCCCCACCGCAGCGACGGCGCCGCGGCGAACGCCCCGGCGGGTACCGCGGCATCCGGCCCAGGCCCAGGCCTAGGCCCAAACCCAGGACCCGCCCCGCCACGCGCTTCGCGGCTCACCGGTGCCCGACCAACGAAGCGCCCGTCACCGGCGGAAAGCCGGAGCCGGCCGCCGAAACTACCGCCACCCCAAGGAAAGCCGACCGGCAGGAAGGCCCGTCATCCCCGCCGGAAACCGGCCCGCGGGAATCCCCGTCACCCACCGGTGCCCGCCCCCGACGAGACCACCAGGTTGATCGTTGCACCCGGAAGTGCCGTCTGTTTGGGGTTCTGGTCCACCACGGTGTTCGCCGGGGCGGCCGTCTCGTCCGAGTAGGTGACGTTGACCTCCGTGAAGCCGTGCGCGGTCAACTGCGCGCGCGCATCGGCCAGCGAGAGGTTGGTCACGTCGGGCACCTGCGATGCCGGAAGCCCCGCCAGGTACTGCGGGTCGGAGACCGGGAACGGGGTATCCGGCCGGCCCTCGTGTAGCGGGTTCATCGCCGCCAGCCAGGTCTGCGCGGGCACGCTTCCCCCCGACATGCCCGCTCCCTTCTGCGCTTCGTCGAACGTGCACGAGCGCAACGGCTTCACGCAGATGGAGGTCGGATGGTCCAGATAGTCCCAGGTGAGCACGGCCGCGCTGTAGTAAGGCGTGTAGCCGAGGAACGCCGAGGACTTGTACTGCTGCGTGGTGCCCGTCTTGCTCGCCGAGATCCGGGTCCAGTGCGCCGCCTGGGCGGACGCGTAGGCGGTCCCGTCGGGGCTGTGCATGTCTCCGTACATCGCGTTGGTCAACGTGCGCGCCAGTTCCGGCGGCACAGCCTGTTCGCAGGACTGCTGCTTCCACGCCACCTGCGTGCCGGTACGGTCGGCGATCGACGCGATCGGGGTGGGCGGGCACCAGGTGCCGTCCGAGTCGAGGGTCCCGCCGACGTTGGCCAGTTCCAGTGGGCTGACGGGTGACACGCCCAGGGTGAACGAGGCCATCTTCTGCGCGGTGATCTCCTGCAGGTAGGTGTTGCCGGTGCCCGCGAACGCCCGGTCGACGTCGCCGGCGTCCAGCAGGTAACCCTTGAGCCCGAGGTCCACCGACATCTGCGCGACCTTCGCCAGGCCGACCTGGTCCTCCAGCGCGACGAACGGCGTGTTCGGCGACTCGGCCAGCGCCTGGGTGATCGGCATCGACGCGGCGAACGTGCCCGCGTTTTCGAAGTCGTGGCTGGGAACCAACGGGCTGGTGTACGTCTTGGGCACGTCGAGAATGGCGTTCACCCCGAGCCCCTGGGCCATCGCCGCCGCCACGGTGAAGATCTTGAAGATGCTCCCGGCGCCGAGCGGCGCGAACGTCGTGGTGAGTCGCTGCACGGTCTGGCCCTTGCTGGCGTCGAGCCCGTACGGGCGATTCGCAGCCAATGCCAACACCTTCCGGGTGCCCGCGCCGGGCTCGACCACCGCGATCACGTTCGCAACCCGGTCGGCCTGCTCGTCGTCCGGGTTCGCCGCGCCGCGCACCGCGGCGACCGAATCCGCCATCACCTTCGGGTCCATGGTGGAGGTGATGGTGTAGCCGCCGGTCGCGATGTCCTGGTAGGAGATCCCGGCGTTCGCCAGGTAGTCCAGAACATACCGGCAGAAGTACCCGTTGGTCTGCGCCCCGGGTGCACCGATGCAGCCGTTGGGGATGGTCGAGGCGTTGAGATCCTCGGCGATGCTCCTCTCCTTCGCCTCGTCCCGCGCCTTGGCCGTGATGTACCGGTCGCGGGCCATGTCGTCCAGAACCTGGTTCCGCCGATCCAGGGTGATGTCCGCCTGGCTGCCGACCAGCGGGTTGTACTTGTTCGGATTGTTGATCATGGCGGCCAGCAGCGCCGATTGCGACAGCGTCAGCCGATCGGCGTGCACCCCGAAGAAGTGCTCGGCGGCGGCCTCGGCGCCGTAGGTGCTGGGCCCGAATGCCACCAGGTTCAGGTACTCCTCGAGGATCTGATCCTTGGTGTGCGTCTTCTCGTACATCAGGGCCATCTTGGCCTCGCGCAGCTTGCGGACCGGCGTGCGGGCGATCGCGTCGGCCTTCTCCGCCGGGGTCTTCGCCGCCACGATGTACAGGTAGTTCTTGACGAGCTGTTGGGTGATGGTGGATCCGCCCGAAATCTGCTCGCCGGCGGCGTTTTGCAGCAGGGCCCGGACGGTGCCCTGCCAGTCCACCCCGTGGTGGATCTTGAAGCGGCGGTCCTCGACGGAGATGACGGCCTTCCGGAGCGTGTCCGCCATATCCGATAGCGGGACGTAGGTCCGGTTCTGCGCGTAGACGTATGCCATGAGGTTGCCATCGGCGTCGTTGATGGTGCTGCGCAGCGGCATCGCCGACATGTCGAGCGTGGAGGTGTTGGCCGATTCGATGGCGTCGGTCACCTTGTTGGCGGTCAGCCCCAGGCCCACGGTGTAGGGCAGCAACAGGCCGGCCACCAGGACGCCCGCCATGATGCTGGCGACGAGCAGTTTGGCGAGGCCGCCGATGATGCGCACGACGACGAGGCTACCGGGCGGGCGGGCCCGAGGAGACGGCGAACCGGCACCGGGCCGGTCAGCCGGCGCCCATGTCCGCACCGATCAGGCGGAGCCCGGCGATGTCGTGCACGTCGGTGGGCTGTGCCGGGACCTCGACGACGGGAACCTCCGGATGCGCGCGCACGAACCGGGCTTGCATCTGGAGTTCTTCGGCGCGAAGCGCCCATCGATCCACGTGGATCTGCAGCGCCGCCCGGGCGAGCGCCGTGTCGCCGGATGCGGCGGGTGCAGCGTCCGCGGGCGAAACCTTCGCCGAGGACGCGCTCGGCGGGAGCTTCCCACTTGAATGCCCGGCGGAATGCCCGGCTGGATGCGCACCCGAATGCCCCCCGCCACGCCCTGGCCTGGCCGCCTCGGCCAGCGCGTCGAGCCCCGCCTCGGCGGCGGCCAACGGCAGGTCGGCGAGGGGGGGATGGGTGCGGTTGAGTACCAGGCCGGCGAGCGGCATCTTCTCGGACAGCAGCCGGTCGGCGAAGTACGAGGCCTCGCGCAGCGCGTCCGCCTCGCACGTGGCGACCACGACGAACGACGAGCCGGGATCGCGGAGCAGCCGGTACGTCGCCTCGGCCCGCTCCCGGAACCCGCCGAACATGTCCTCGAACATCTGCACGAACGCCGCCGCATCGGCGAGCATCTGCCCGCCGATGACCGCCGTCACCGCCCGCGCGAACAGCGCGAAGCCGGCCCCCACCAACTTCATCACGCCGCGACCGGGCGTCGCCAAGAGCCGGATCATCCGTCCGTCCAGGAACGAGGAGAGCCGTTGCGGCGCATCCAAGAAGTCCAACGCCGACCGGCTCGGCGGCGTGTCCACCACGATCAGGTCGAAATCGCCGGTGCGCGCCAATTGCCCGAGCTTTTCCATCGCCATGTACTCCTGCGTGCCCGAGAACGAGGAGGAGATGGTGCGGTAGAACGGGTTGGCGAGGATCTGCGCCGCCCGCTCGGGCGTGGAGTGGGTGGTGACCATTTCGTCGAAGGTCCGCCGGGTGTCGAGCATCATGGCCCACAGCTCCCCCGGCGTGTCCAACTCGACCCGGCGGGGAACGTTGTCCAATTCGCGCAGCCCCATCGACTGCGCGAGCCGGCGCGCCGGGTCGATGGTCAGGACGGCGACGGTGCGGCCCGCATCGGCGGCTCGGACCGCCATCGCGGCGGCGGTGCTCGTCTTGCCGACGCCGCCGGAACCGCAGGTGACGACGATTCGGGTGCCTGGGTTCTCCAGCAGCGCATCGACGTCGAACCGGTGCACCGCTGGCGGCTCCGGCGCGGGCATCGTCATGATCCGACCCCCTGCTCGGCCAGCACGTCGGCCAGCGTGTACACCTCGCCGAGCTGGACCGGGCTCGGTACCGCCGGCAGGTTCAGCATGGGCACGTCGGTCCGGGCGAGGTCCGCGCGGCAGGCCCGTTCGTCGAAGACCCGCAGCGCATGCCCGTGAACCTGCTCGGCCAGACCGGTCAGCATGGCGCGGTCCGGCGCGATCCCCGCCGCTCGCAAGCCGCGACCGAGCGCGGTGCGGTTCACCCGGCCCTCGGCCGCCTTGGCCAGCAGATCCTCCGGGAGGTGATCGGGGGTGATGCGGTTGACCACGATCGCGCCCACCGGCAGTTCGGCCTCGCGCAACTCGGCGATCGCCTCGACCGTTTCGGTGACCGGCATGTCCTCGAGCTGCGTCACCACGTGCACGGATGTATCGGCGGAGTGCAGCAACGCGACGACGCCGTCCGCCTGGCTGCGGATCGGCCCGCGCCGGGCGAGGTCCGACATCGCGGCGGTGACCTTCAGGAACGTCACCACCCGCCCGGTCGGCGGGGCGTCCACGACGACGGCGTCGTAGACCCGGCGGCCGTTCGGCCCGGTGCGGGTCGCGGTCTCCTTGATCTTCCCGGTGAGCAGCACATCGCGAAGTCCCGGCGCGAGCGTGGTGGCGAACTCCACCGCGCCCATCCGCTTGAGCGTGCGGCCGGCGAAGCCAAGGTTGTAGAACATCGTGAAGTACTCCAACAGCGCCGCCTCGACGTCGATGGCCAGCGCCCGCACCTCCCCGCCGCCGGGCGCGACGGCGATCCGCCGCTCGGCGTACGGGAGCGGCGGAAGGTCGAACAGCTGCGCGATGCCCTGACGCTCCTCCACCTCGATCAGCAGCACCCGGCGGCCGTCGCGGGCGAGCGCGAGCGCCAGCGCGGAGGCGACGGTGGTCTTCCCGGTTCCGCCCTTGCCGGTCACCACGTGCAACCGGGCCTTGCGGGCGGCCGCCGGCCAAGGTCCGGGCTCGGCGCGGCCGGCGGCCTCGCGAAAGGCGGGGGGCGCCGTCTGGTTCATCGTGTCGGTCCGCCTTCGTCGTCGACCCGGTGGTCGGTCCGGTTCATTCAGCTCGCCAGCGCCATGGTGACAACGGCCAGGGCGGGTATCGCGACCAGGATGAGGCCCACCCACAGCGGCAGAAGCAGCACCACGACGAACCCCACAGGTACCACGATTGCAGCGAACGCGGCGGCCCTGCTGGCACGGGCGATCGTCCAACCGGGACGCTCACGCAGCGTGTCGTACCACAGGAGCACCAGGAGCAGCAGCAGGATCGCCTCGACCGCGGCCGTCACCCACTGCCACCACATCATGGACGTCAAGGGTAGGGCCCCGGGCCGGCTCGACGGTCACTCGGCGGCGCGCCGGGCCGGGTGGCGCTCGGAGATCAACGCCGCGACCGGGCCGCGGGGCAGCGCCGGGACGCGGCGGCCGTCCAGGCCGATCATCTCCGAGTTGGCGACCAGGGCATTGACCACGGCCTCTTCGACCGATTGCACCACGGCCTCGTAGAAGGGGTCCATCGCCCGCCACGGCAGGAAGGTCAGGCGGTCGTAGTCGCGCGCCGGCCCGTTCCGGGCCGCCGGCACGCTCGGGGTGATCGCGCCCGGGTTGGCCACCGAGAACGCCAGGCACAGGTCCCCGGAGAAGTGCGACCCGGAGGTGCCGGTGCGGGCCAGGCCGAGCGGCACGCGGCGGGCGAGTGCGGCGCACTGGTGCGGCAGCAGTGGGGCGTCGGTGGCGACCAGCGCGATGACCGATCCCGCGCCGGGCGGCGCCGGCCACGTCGCCATCGGGTTGTCCTTCGCCAAGGCTTCGCCGAGGGGCAAGCCGGCGATCCGCAGTTCCCGGCGGGCGCCGAAGTTGGCCTGGACGAAACCCCCTACGGTGTAGAGGGTTTCGGCGTGGCGAACGATCCTCGACGCGGTCCCCGACCCGCCCTTGAACTGGTAGCAGATCATGCCCGTGCCCCCGCCGACCGAGCCCTCGTCGATGGGCCCGGCGGCCGCGGACCGGAGTGCGGCTACCACCGCTGCTTCGGTGACGTGGCGCCCGTTGATGTCGTTGAGGTAGCCGTCCCAGGTCTCGGCGGCTACCGGCAGCAGCCAACCGCGGGCGAGTTCGGGGTGCTCGGCGAGCGTCCAGGACACGATCCCGGCGTGGGCGATTCCGACGGCGTGCGTGTTGGTGATCGCGACCGGCCCGCTGAACGTACCGGATTCGCCGATCCACGAGATGCCCGTCATCTCCCCGTTGCCGTTGAGAGCGTGCAGGCCGGCGGTGACGGGGTCCGCGGCACCCGCCCGGCCGCGGGGGTGGATCGCCGTCACCCCGGTGCGCACCCGGTCGCCCTCGATGAGCGTCGCGTATCCGACCTGAACGCCCGGGACGTCGGTGATGGCGTTGTTGCGGCCGGGGACGCCGTCGAACGGGATTCCCAGGGACCTCGCCCGCGGCTTGCCGCTGGGCGTCGACAGGTGCGGCGGCGGCACGTCGCCCTCAGCGCTGGTGGGTGTCCGCGACTGCCAGCGCCTCGTCGAGAACCGCCATGCCGAAGGCGATCTCGTCCTCGGTGACGACGCAGGGCGGCGCGACGTGCACGCGGTTCCCGGCGATCATGGGCCATAGCCCCCGCGAGGTGCAGGCGTTCTTGATCTCCGTCATCGGTCCGGCCTGCGCGCCCTTGGCGTTGAACGGCACCAGCGGTTCGCGGGTCTTCTGGTTGGTGACGAGTTCGATCGCCCAGAACACGCCGAGCCCGCGGATCTCGCCGACCGACGGATGGTTGGCCGCCAGTTTGTGCAGCGCCGGCCCGATCGTCTCCTCGCCCAACCTGCGCGCGTGCTCGACGATCCCTTCCTCTTTGAAGATGTTGATCGACGCGACGGCGGCCGCGCTGCCGAGCGGGTGACCCGAATACGTCAGCCCGCCGGGATAGTAACGGTCCCAATAGGTTTGGTAGATCGCCTCGGAGATGATGACGCCGCCGAGCGGCGCGTATCCAGAGTTGACGCCCTTGGCGAACGTGATGAGATCCGGCACCACGCCGAAATGGTCGACCGCGAACCATTCGCCGCAGCGCCCGAATCCGGCCATCACCTCGTCGCAGATCATGACGATGCCGAACTCGTCGCACAACTCGCGAACCCCGGTGAGATAGCCGGGGGTGGGGACCAGGACGCCGTTGGTGCCGACGACGGTCTCCAGGATGATCGCGGCGATCGTTTGCGGGCCCTGCAGGGTGACGACCTCCCGCAGGTGCGCCAGGGTCCGTTCGGTCTCCTCCTCCGGGGTGCTGGCGTAGAAGGCCGAGCGGTAGGTGTAGGGCCCGAAGAAGTGGACGACACCGGGCATCCCGGGTTCGTTCTCCCAGCGCCGCGGCTCTCCCGTCAGCGCGATCGCGCCGGCGGTGGCGCCGTGGTAGCTGCGGATCGCGGCGAGAACCTTGAACCGGCCGGTGTGGCCGCGGGCCATGCGGACGGCGTTCTCGTTGGCCTCCGCCCCCCCGTTGGTGAAGAAGACGTGGTCCAGGTCGCCTGGCGCGAGTTCGGCTATCAGCCTGGCGGCCTCACTCCGCGCATCATTGGCGAACGACGGCTGGACGGTGCACAGCTTCCCGACCTGTTCCTGGAGCGCGGCGACCATCTTCGGGTGTTGGTACCCGATGTTGACGTTGACCAGTTGGCTCGCGAAGTCCAGGTAGCTGTTGCCGTCGAAATCCGTGAAGCGCGAACCGGCGGCCGAGGCCACCGGCAGCGGATCCAGGACGCCCTGCACCGACCACGAGTGGAACACGTGGGCTCTGTCGAGCGCCTTCACGCTCGCACCGTCGGTGGGAAGGCCCGGCAGCGCCGAACTCATCGCGGACCGCCCCTACCGGGTGGTGGGGAAGCCGAGGTCGATGGTGGAGGTCGCCGGGTCCGGCCAGCGGGAGGTGACGACCTTTCCGCGGGTGTAGAAGTTGACGCCCTCCGGCCCGTACATGTGCGTGTCGCCGAACAGCGAGTTCTTCCACCCGCCGAACGAGTAGTAGGCGACCGGCGTCGGGATCGGCACGTTGATCCCGACCATGCCGACCTGCACGTCGAACTGGAACTGACGGGCCGCGCCGCCATCCCGGGTGAAGATCGCCGTGCCGTTGGCGTACGGGTTCGCGTTGATCAGTTCGATCGCCTCGTCGTAGGTCTCGGCGCGGACCACCGCCAGCACCGGGCCGAAGATCTCGTCGGTGTACACGCTCATCTCCGGGGTCACCCCGTCGATCAGGGTGGCGCCGAGGAAGAACCCGCCGGCCGGCATGAACCCGCCCACGGCTCCACGTCCGTCGACGACCACCTTGGCGCCGGAGGATTCGCCGGCCGCGATGTAACCGGCCACCTTGTCGCGGTGCGCGGCGGTGATCAGCGGTCCCATGTCCGTTCCCGACTCCGCACCGTCCCCGACCTTGAGCTTGGGAATGCGGGCGGCGATCTCCTCGACCAGTCGGTCTCCGACGTCGCCGACCGCGACGGCGACCGAGATGGCCATGCAGCGCTCGCCGGCCGCCCCGTACGCGGCCGAGACGGCGGCGTCCGCCGCCAGGCCGAGGTCGGCGTCGGGCAGCACCACCATGTGGTTCTTCGCGCCGCCCAGCGCCTGCACCCGCTTGCCGTTGCGGGTGGCGGTCTCGTACACCGACCGGGCGATCGGGGTGGAGCCGACGAAGCTGATGGCGGCGATATCCGGGTGGGCCAGCAGGGTTTCGACCGCCGGCCGGTCGCCCTGGATGACGGTGAACACGCCGTCCGGCAGCCCCGCCTTCTTCCACAACTCGGCGAGCATCAGCGATGCCGAGGGGTCCTTCTCGCTGGGCTTGAGCACGAACGAGTTGCCGCAGGCGATGGCGTTCGCCATCATCCACAGCGGGACCATCACCGGGAAGTTGAACGGGGTGATCCCGGCAACGACGCCCAGCGGCTGGCGGATCGAATAGACGTCGATGTTGGTCGAGGCCTGTTCGGAGAACCCGCCCTTGATCAGTTCCGGTACGCCACAGGCATATTCGACGTTCTCCAGCCCACGGCCGACCTCCGCCGCGGCATCGCTGAGAACCTTGCCGTGCTCGGCTGTGATGATCTTGGCGAGATCGTCGGTGGCGTCGTGCAGCAGGTGACGGAACTCGAAGAGCACCGCGGATCGGCGCGAGAGCGACGCGGAGCGCCAGCCGTGGGCGGCGGCCTTCGCGGATGCCACGGCCCGGTTGACCTCGTCCGCGGAGGCCAGGTCGACTTCGGCGGTTTGCAGTCCGGTCGCCGGGTTGTACACCGGCCCGACACGGCCGGAGGTGCCGGCGACGACGTTTCCATCGATCCAATGGGAGATTCGGTTGCTCATGCCACCACGTTAGATCACACCGGCCCGTGTGACAATCCCTCAACTGCTATGTTACAAAGCGTGGTCAGCCGAACGCAGGATATCCGGGCGGTGATCAGCGCGGTGGAGGAGCGGATGACCTCTCCGACCGCGCGGGGGCTCGCCGCGGCCGTCGGCCGGGCGATCTCCGACGGGGCGGTGCAGGGCGGGGACGTCCTTCCGCCCATCCGGACCGTGGCCGCCGAACTCGGCCTGTCGCCGACGACCGTCAGCGCCGCCTGGACGAGGTTGCGGCACGCCGGCACCGTCACCACCGCGGGCCGCCGGGGGACGCTTGTCAACGCGCGATCGGCCGGCCCGTCGCGATACCGTAGCGCGCTCTCGGCCCATGTCGGCGGGGCCGCCGGCCGGGGCGTCGCCGCGACGCGAGGGATGGCCGACGGGACCGCGGGCCGTGGCGATGGCGCCGGCGGCGACGGCATGGCACCTGCCCGGGAACTGTTCAGGCTGGACCTCTCCACCGGGACGCCAGACCCGGAACTGCTGCCCGACATCGCCGCAACCCTGCGACGGATCGAGCCGCCGGTGGAGCCGAGCACCTATCTGGACGAACCCGTGCTGCCGGAACTCGCGGAATTGGTGCGAGCCGACTGGCCGTTCGCCGCGGAGCGGTTGACCGTCGTCAACGGCGCGATGGACGCCCTGCAACTGATCGCCACCGTGCACCTGCGCTTCGGCGACCGGGTGGCGGTCGAGGAGCCGGGCTTCCCGCCGCTGCTGGACCTGCTGGAGGCTACCGGCGCCGTCCCGGTACCGGTTGCGCTCGACGACGACGGCCCGCAGCCCGCCGCCCTGGCGGCCGCCGTCGATGCCGGCGTCCGCGCCGTCTTCATCCAACCGCGCGGCCACAACCCAACCGGTGCGTCGCTGACCTCCGAGCGCGCCGCGGAACTGGCGCGCGTGCTGACGGACACCGATGTGCTTGTGGTGGAAGACGATTCGCTGGGCGCCATCTCGACGTCGGCCCCGATCAGCCTGGGGTGCGCGCTTGCGCAGCGCACGCTGCACGTACGCAGCTACTCCAAATCGCACGGCCCCGACCTACGACTGGCCGCGCTGGCCGGCCCGGCCCGGTTGGTCGACCCGATCGTGGAACGCCGGTTCTTGGGGCAGGGGTGGACCAGCCGGCTCCTGCAACGGGTGCTCGTCGACCTGCTGACCGATCCCCATGCGGTGGCAACCGTGCAACGCGCCCGCGCCGAGTACGCCAACCGCCGCGACAAGATCACCGACCACCTCGCGCGCGCCGGGCTCCGGGTCGGCGGCAAGGACGGGCTGAACGTCTGGATCCCCGTCATCGACGAGAACGCGGCCCTGCTGCTGCTGGCCACCGAAGGGATCGGCGCGGCCCCGGGCGGGCCCTTCACGGTCGGCCCGGGGCGCGAGCAGCACCTGAGGGTCACGATCAGCCCGATCCGCTCGCAGTTCGCGTCGATCGCCGGAGCCCTCGCCGACGCCGCGCGGGTGGGTCGCCGGGCCACCGTGCGGTGAGCGGCGCCTGACCACGCAGCGCGCATGGCCGGCAGGGCGGTGCGGGCGGGCCCGTTCGACGGCCGGTGCCGCCGCAAGCGCGCCGGGACCATACAGTGGTCCCATGTCCGATGCTCCGCGATCCGGCCCAGCGCCCGAAGCGGGTGCCGACCCCGCGCCGGCGCCCCGGCCGCAGTTCGAGTACTTGACCGCCCCGCTGATCGTGCACTCCACCAAGGCGATCCTGGACAACTTCGGCGAAGAGGGTTGGGAGCTGGTGCAGGTCGTGCCAGGCCCCGGTCCGGAGCAGTTGGTTGCCTACTTCAAGAGGGAGAAGCGATGAGCGCCACCGACCGCCTGGCCGAGCTGGGAATTCGCCTGCCCGAACCGGCGACCCCGGCCGGCGTGTACGTCGCCGCGGTGCGCACGGGGAACCTGGTCTTCACGGCCGGGCAGGTGCCGTTCGTGGACGGCAAGCTGCCGGCGACCGGCAAGGTCGGCGGCGAGGTGTCCGCCGAGGACGCCAAGGGCTATGCCCGGCAGTGCGCGATCAACGTGCTCGCGGCCGTTGCCGGGATCGTCGACCTGGACAGCGTGGTGCGGGTGGTCAAGGTCGTCGGATTCGTGGCCTCCGCGCAGGGTTTCACCGGCCAGTCCGGCGTCATCAACGGCGCGTCCGAGCTGTTCGCGGAGGTGTTCGGCGAGGCCGGCAAGCACGCCCGGTCCGCCGTGGGCATGGCCGAACTGCCGCTGGGCTCTCCGGTCGAGGTGGAGGCGGTGCTGGAGGTCCGACCCGGCGCCTGAGCCGGCGCTCGACCAAGCCCGCCTGCTGACAGGGCGCGATACCCTGGGCTCACGCCCGGTTCGTCCGATAATTCGCATCGGTGTCGACCGGGATCTGGTTCTTCGGGGCGCCGAAAGGGGCGAGGCGGTGCACACTGCGGCGGGCCATCCGACACCGGTGCGCCCCGCGTCGACCGTCATGCTGCTGCGCGACGGCGATCTCGGCCTGGAGGTGTTCGCGTTGCACCGCGTCGCCGCCATGGCGTTCGCCGGCGGGATGACGGCCTTTCCCGGCGGCGGGGTGGACCCGGGCGACGCCGACCCGGCGATCCCCTGGGCGGGGCCGGGCGCCAACTGGTGGGCTGCGCAGTGGCGGATCGACGCGGCCGTCGCCCGCCGGCAGGTGGTCGCTGCGGTGCGCGAGCTCTTCGAGGAGACGGGCGTCCTGCTGGCCGGGTCGGACTCCGACGTGGGCGGGGGAGACCCGGCCGCGCGGGAGGCCGAACGGCTCGCGTTGACCGGCCACCGGCGGAGCCTGGCGGGCGCGCTCGGCGCGCTTGGCCAGCGGCTCCGCGCGGACCTGCTCCGCCCGTGGGCGCGCTGGATCACTCCGGCCGGTCAGCCCCGGCGGTACGACACCTACTTCTTCATCGCGGCACTGCCTGCCGGGCAGCGTGCGGCGGCGATGACGAGCGAGGCGGCGACGGGCGGGTGGTACCGGCCCGCGGCGCTCCTGCAGGCGGGAGAGACCGGCGAGGTCGGCATGATGCCGCCCACCGTCGCGATGCTGACCGACCTCGCGCGGGCCGACTCCGTGGGCCAGGTGCTGGCGACCTCGCGGGAGGTGCGGCCGGTGACGCCCGTCGTGCTCTCCGGCGACGGCGAGGTGCTGCGGGTGAGCGCCCAGGGCCGCGAGTACCGGACCGCGATGCGGCCGCTTCCCGACGCCGTGGAACTACCGTGACCCCGCTTCGCCGCGTCACCGCATTCGCATCGATCCAACTGGCTCCCAATCCCGGCCCGATGACGTTGGACGGCACGAACTCCTACGTGCTGCGCGCCACCGACGGGCCGGTGGTGGTGGTGGACCCCGGTCCCGACGATGCCGGGCACCTGGGGGCGCTGGCCGGCACCGGCCCGGTCGACCTGATCCTCATCACCCACCAGCACGTGGACCACACCGAAGGCGCCGAGACGCTGCACCGGCTCACCGGAGCGCCGGTGCGGGCCGCCAACCCCCGGCACTGCCACGGCGGTGCGATCCTCGCCGACGGCGAACGCATCGACGTCGGCGGGCTGACGATCGACGTGGTCTTCACCCCGGGGCACACCGCCGATTCGGTGTGCTTCCACCTGCCGTTCGACACCCGACCGGGCTCCCAGGGGCCGGCCGGATCCGTGCTCACCGGTGACACGGTGCTCGGCCGCGGGAGCACCGTCATCGGCATTCCCGACGGCACCCTCGCCGACTACCTTGCGTCGCTGCGGCGCCTCGCCGCGCTGGGCCCGCTCGCGGTGCTACCCGCGCACGGCCCCGCCCTGCCGAACCTGGCGGCGGTCTGCGCCGAGTACCTGGCGCACCGCGAGGATCGCCTGGCACAGATCCGCGCCGCGCTCGCGCGGTTGGGCGCCGACGCGGATGTTGCCGCGGTGACCGACGACGTCTACGGCGACGTCGAGCAGGGTGTGCGGTTCGCCGCCGAATACTCGGTCGCTACCCAGCTTGCGTACCTGCGGCAAGGGGGATGACGAGCCTTCCCGGAGCGAGGAGGTCCCAGGCGCAGCCCGCGGGCACGGCTCGCCGCGTCCAGTTGCAAGGATGGTGTGCATGGCAACGCGTCAGAAACCGATCAAGACCCTGCTCATCCTGGGCGCCAGCGGTGACCTGTCCGGCCGGTTGCTGTTGCCGGGCCTCGGCGGCCTGCTGACCGCGCACCCGGACCGAAAGCTCCGCCTGGTGGGTAGCGGCGCCGAGAACTGGGACGACGCACGCTGGCGCAAGCGGGTCGCCGACTCCTTCGCCATGGTTCCGGCCTCCGGTCCACAGGTGGACGACGTGCTCTGCGGCACCCGCTACCTGCAGTCGGACGTCACCGACCCGGCGGGCTGGCCGGACCTGCTGGCAATGTGCGAGCCGCCGGTCGCGATCTTCTTCGCGCTGCCTCCGCCGGTCACCGCGAAGGCGTGCCGGGCGCTGCTCGGTGTCGGGCTGCCCGCGCGAACCCGGCTCGTGCTGGAGAAGCCGTTCGGCACCGACGAGGAATCGGCGGCCGAACTGAACCGCCTGTTGGTTCGGCTGGTCCCGGAGGATCACATCCACCGGGTCGATCACTTCCTGGGCAAGTCGACGGTGTTGAACCTGCTCGGCCTGCGGTTCGCCAACCGGATCCTCGAACCGGTGCTCACCTCGGCGCACGTGGAGCGGGTCGACATCGTCTTCGACGAGAACCTGGCGCTGGAGAGCCGCGCCGGATACTACGACGGGGCCGGCGCGCTGATCGACATGGTTCAGTCCCACCTGCTGCAGATCCTCTCGCTGCTGGCGATGGAGCCCCCGTCCTCGCTGTCGGCGGCGGACCTGCGCGACCACAAGGCGGGGTCACTGCGCGCCACACGGATCTGGCGGGGCGACCCGGTGCGCTTCTCCCGCCGGGCGCGCTACACGGCCGGCCGCCTGGGCGAGCTAGATGTTCCCAGTTACGTTGACGAGAAGGGGATCGACCCGGCGCGGATGACGGAAACCATGGCGGAGGTCACGCTGGCGGTGGACACCTGGCGGTGGACCGGGGTGCCGTTCCGCATCCGTACCGGCAAGGCGATCGCGACGCCCCGCAAACAGGCCGTCATCACGTTTCGTGGCGCGCCACGCCTGCCGCACGGCTTCTCCGGCGGCGAGGCGCCCAACCGCATCGTCATCGGGTTCGGCCCGGACACGATGGCGATCGAGTTGAATGTCAACGGCCCCGGCAACCCCCTGCAGATCGACCAGACCACGCTGCGTAGCGAGTTCGGGCCGGGCGACCTGCCGGCCTACGGCGAGGTGCTGCTCGGTGTGCTGGACGCCGACCCGAGCCTGTCGGTGCGCGGCGACACCGCCGAGGACTGTTGGCGGATCGTCGCGCCCGTGCTCGCCGCATGGCGGGCGGACAAGGTGCCGTTGCAGGAGTATCGGGCAGGCAGTGACGGTCCGGACGGCTGGCCGCTCTGATCCGCGACGGCCCCCCGGTCGATCCGCGCCACTATTGCGGATTCACGCCAGAACCTTCCGGCGCGGATCTGCATGATCGGCGCGGATGGCTGCTGGTGGTCGCGCGGACGCGTGCCGGCGGGCGTGCGGATCGGCGCGGATGCCCGCCAGCGGTCGTGCGGATCAGCGGGCGCGCCGGCCCAGGCGGTCGGGGTCGAGGATGACGACGCTCTTGCCCTCGAGCCGCAACCAGCCCCGCTGCCCGAAATCGGCCAGCGCCTTGTTGACCGTCTCCCGCGAAGCCCCCACCAGTTGCGCGAGCTCTTCCTGGGTCAGGTCGTGCGTCACCCGCAGGTGCCCGTCCTCGCGGGAACCGAACTGCCGCGCGAGTTGTAGCAGCGCCTTCGCCACCCGGCCAGGAACGTCGGTGAAGATCAGGTCGGCCAGCGAATTGTTGGTGCGCCGCAGCCGCCGGGCGATGACGCGCAGCAACTGCTCGGCGATCTCCGGCCGCTCGCTGATCCACCGGCGCATGCCGACGCGATCCATGGTGGCCAGCTTGACGTCCGTCACCGCTACGGCCGTCGAGGTCCGGGGTCCGGGGTCGAACACGCTCAGCTCACCGAACATGTCGCCCGGCCCCATCACCGCCAGCAGGTTCTCCCGGCCGTCGGCAGAATGGCGGCCGACTTTGACCTTGCCGTCGAGAATGATGTAAAGCCGGTCTCCGAGTTCGCCTTCCGTGAAGATGGCGCTGCTACGCGGGTACGTCACCGTCTCCAGCTGCGCTGCCAGCGCCGCCGCAGCATCCGGTTCGACACCTTGGAAGATGCCGGCCTTAGCGAGCGTGTCGTCCACACGTCCTCCTGATCAACTGGTGCGCACGCGGCATTGTCAAGGCGCAGATCACAGTCTAGATCCCCGGAGGTTGCGGATCACGGTGCGGCGTGGTTGCGGCCCGGCCGGGGTCGGACGGCCGGCCCGAACGCAGTGGCGGGCGGTGCTTGCGCCGTCGCAACCGGAACATCGACAGCGCGCGCGACCAGCCTTCCCGGATCAAGGTGTTGACCTCGTCGGGCTGGGCCATGTCGAAGAACTCCTCGACGTCCTGCTCGCTCACGGTGGTCGCCTGCAGGTGATGCTCCAGCCGCTCCATGAGCAGTGCGAAAACCATCACCAGCACGGGGACCAGCAGGACCAGGAAGACCATGATCCTCCCATCATGACGCATGGGCCCGGGACGGTGTGGCAACCTGGCAACGTGGCGCGACAGATCAGGGCCCCCGCGACACCGCTGGCCAGGACCCGCCGCGCCCGCCGGATCGCGGAGCGGCTGGCGCTGGGCTTTCCGGCCGCGGGATGCGAATTGGACTTCAGCACGCCGCTGGAACTCGCGGCGGCGACGATCCTGTCGGCGCAGTGCACCGACGCGCGGGTCAACCAGGTCACGCCGGCACTGTTCCGGCGCTATCCGACGGCCGGGGATTACGCCGCCGCAAATCGCGCCGAACTGGAGGAGATGATCCGCCCGACCGGCTTCTTCCGAAACAAGGCGGCGTCGTTGATGGGCCTCGGGCAGGCGCTGGTGGCGCGATTCGGCGGCGAGCTTCCCGGAACCATCGACGAGATGGTGACGTTGCCCGGCTTCGGGCGCAAGACCGCCAACGTGGTACTCGGTCACGCCTTCGGCGAGCCAGGCATCACCGTCGACACCCACCTGGGGCGGGTGGTGCGCCGCTGGGGGCTCACCGACGAAACGGACCCCGTCAAGGTGGAGCGCGACCTCGCGAGTCAATTGCCCCGCGCGGATTGGACGGTCTTCTCCGACCGAACGATCCATCATGGCCGGCGGATCTGCCATGCGCGCCGCCCGGCCTGCGGCGCCTGCTTCTTGGCGTCGCTGTGCCCGTCCTACGGTGCCGGCCCGACCGAGCCGGCGGTGGCCGCCGCGCTGGTTGTCGGCGCGGAGCGCGAGCACCTCCTGCGGCTGGCCGGGCTCGGTTCGCTGGTCGACGTGGCGGTCGAACCGGCCGCAGCCCGAGACCTGAATCAGTGACCGCGCGGGTGGTGCCGCGAGGGCGGCGGCTGGCGCCGGATGCGGATCTGCCGGCGTGGATCCGGCCGGTGGTCGACCGAGCCGACGGCGGCGACCTGCCTGCGTGGGTGCTGCATGCGACCGAACCCGCGCCGGATGAGGCGCGCCGCAGCGCGGTGCTGATGTTGCTGGCCGATGACGGTTCCGGGCCGGATCTGCTGCTCACCGGCCGGGCGGCCACCTTGCGCGCGCATGCCGGCCAGCCGGCGTTTCCCGGCGGCGCGCTGGAGCCGGGCGAGGACGCCGTTGCCGCGGCGCTGCGCGAGGGTCAAGAGGAGACGGGTCTGGATCCGGGCTCCGTCACCCCCGCGGCACTACTGCCACCGATCTTCCTGCGACCGTCCGGGTACCTCGTGCGGCCGGTGCTCGCCGTGTGGCGACGTCCCGGACCCGTGCGGGTGGTCGACCCGGGGGAGACCGCGGTGGTGGCCCGGGTGCGGGTGACGGAACTGGCGGACCCCGCCAACCGCGGGACGGTTGTGCTGACCGAGGGGTTGCGCACACCCGCGTTCACCGTCGCCGGCATGGTTGTTTGGGGCTTCACCGCCGGGCTGGTGGACCTGCTGCTGCAATGGGGCGGGTGGTCGGTGCCATGGGACCGGCGGCGGATCCTCACCCCGGGCCGTCCGGCGCCGGGGTCGGCTGGGGGGCCGGCCCCCGCCCCGTCAGCGGATCCGTCGTTGGACCCGTCAGCCGACCCGTTGCCGGCGGCGTCGCCCACCGGCGGCGGCGATGCGGCAACCGCCCGGTGGCCGCAGGCGGGCGCATGAACGTCGCCGATTTCGTCATCGTGCTGCTCCTGATCGGCGCGGCGATCTCGGGGTACCGGCAAGGTCTGATCACCGCGATGCTCACGCTGGTGGGCGCGATCGGCGGCGCGCTGCTGGGTATCCGGATCGCCCCCCTGCTGGCCGGCCAGATGTCCGACGGCGGCGCGAAGGTCGCGGTCGGGATCGCCCTCCTGGTCGCCGGTGTCGGGGTCGGAGAGCTGGCCGGGCAGTGGTTGGGGTCGCTGCTGACCCGGCGGATCACCTGGCGGCCGGCGGTCGCGGTGGACCGCGGGCTGGGCCTGGTGGGGCACACCGTTGCGGTGCTGATCGTGACCTGGCTGATCGCGGTGCCACTGGCCGCCACGCCGTTCCCGTGGCTGTCCTCGCAGATCCGGTCGTCGGCGGTGCTCTCCGGGGTCAACCAGGCGATGCCGCCGTCGGCGGTCGAGGTCTCGGGGCAACTGCGCGCGTTGTTCGTCGGGCCGAACTTCACGCAGATCCTGGCGCCATTGGCGCCGGCCCCGGACATCCCGGTGGAGGCGCCGGACGAGGCGCTCGGCGGCAACACGGCCGCCGTGGACCAGCGCGGATCCATCTTGAAGATTCGGGCGATTGCGCCGTCCTGCTCGCAGCAGATGGAGGGATCCGGGTTCGTCGTGGCCGACGGCGTGGTGGTGACCAACGCGCATGTCGTCGCGGGTTCGGCGTCGGTACGGGTGCAGGCAGCAGGACAACTGCGTGCTGCCACCGTCGTGCGGTACGACCCGGAGGTGGACATCGCGGTTCTCCGGGTTCCGGGGCTGTCGGCGCGGCCGATGCAATTCGCCCCGCGTCCGGCTTCTGCGGGGGACGACGCAATCGCCGCCGGATACCCCCTGGACGGCCCGTTCACGCTGACCCCGGCCCGCATCCGGGCGGAGTTCAACCTGCGCGGGCCGAACATCTACTCGTCCAAGACCGTGGTACGCGAGGTGTACACGCTGCGCGCCGTCGTCCGGCCGGGCAATTCCGGCGGACCGCTGCTGGCGCCGGACGGAACGGTACTCGGGGTCGTCTTCGGCGCCGCGATCGACAACCCGGAAGTCGGCTTCGCCCTGACGGCCGAGGAGGTGGCGCCGGTCATCCAGGAGGGAATGGCATCCCGGAAGTCGGTGGATACCGGTGCGTGCACGGCCGGGTGAGTCGGCCGGGCGCTCGACAGGCAACGGCCGCGGAGATCAGATCCGCAGATGGGGTGCGGGCACCGCCGGGTGAGTCGGCCAGGCGCTCGGGGCATGCGGCGGTCCAGGCCGGGAACCCCGGGGTGTGCCGCGGACCGGGTCGCGATCGGCCCGATCAGGCTCCGCTGGTTCCGCTGGTTCCGCTGGTTCCGCCCGCACCGTCGACTGCGTTTGATCCAGCGGTTCCGCCGGAATCGGCGGTGCTGCCGGCCTGGCCGCCACGTGCAGCTGCCTTCTTCAACGAAGTGGCGGTCTGCTGCGCCTGGAAGATGGTCTTCTCCGGCTTGCGGATCTTCTTCACCTTGCGGATGCCCAGGAAGGCCATGCCGCCGGCCATCACGAGCATCGCGAAGAACACAATGGTGAACGCCGCCCAGCGCGGCAGCCAGATGGCGATGACCTCGCCGATCATGAACCAGAAGAACCACAAGGAGAAGAGCCCGACCGCGGCGGCCCCGGCGAAGAAGGCACCGCCGCGCAGCGCCTGCTTGACCGAGGCGGTGAGCTCCAACTTCGCCAGTTCGATCTCCGACCGGACCAGGGTCGAGAGGTGAACTGAGGCGTCCTTCACCAAGGCCCCGACCGACGCGTCCCGGTCGATCACGTCCTCCTGCACGAGCGGGATCGATGCCGGACCGCTAGGGGGGCGCGAGTAGTCCACCGGTGGATGAGCCGCGCTCGAAGGTGCCACATCGGTCTCCTGTCCGTTCTGGGCTGACGTCGATCGGCGGCCGGACGGCGCACCGTCGGCGACGTGCCTCATCGTGCCACGCCCGGTCTGCTGTGACAGATTGTGCCCGCGTCGTGGGATTCCGTCACACGTGCGCCGTCGCGGCTCCCGCCCCCCAAGGCCCTCGCAAGGACCCCAGGGCCAACCCCGCCATCAGCCGACGCCGACCGCAATGCGTGGGTGTCGGGCCGGGTCGAGCCAGCGCATGATCTGCACCAGCGCGGACCGCGCGATGGCAATGCAACCGGCAGTCGGTGCGCCGTCGGTGACGTGCAGGAAGAACGCGCTGCCTCCGCCGGGTACGGCCGGGTGCCGGTTGACGTCCATCACGACGGCGTAGTCGTACTGCGGCGTGATGTAGTACAACCGCTCGGAGACCGATGTCTTGAACGGGCAGGATCGGGGCGCGCAGTTCTGCAATGTGTTGTAGGCCGGCGAGCCGACGTCGGACACCCACCAGTCATTCGCCGTGGTGCGGTGAAATGGGAGCTTGGTGCCCGGGTTCGGCATGCGGCCGAACGCCTGGGTGAGCGTGAAGGTGCCGGCCGGGGTGCGGCTCGCGTATTCGCTGGCCGGGCCGACGCCCGCTGTGCCCAGCCGCGCCGGGTAGGGGCCGTACACGACCTTCCACGTGCCGTCGCTGTTTCGCTGCCAAGCCTTGAGGGTGCCGGACGTCGCCGATGATGAAGGGGCGGTGACGGTGATCAATTGCTGCGAGTTTCCGACGGTGACGGAGATTCCGAAATTGGGCCCTGGGAAATTGGGCCCTGGGAAATTGGGCCCTGGGAAATTAGGCGCTGACGTCTTCGCGATCTTCTGCACCGCTGCGGATGTCGGCGAAGCCGTGGTGTTGACCGCTGCGGTGTTTCGGCCCGGCTGCGGACCGGCCGAAGGGCTTACCCGGGTGCTCGATGCCGCGATCGCGCTCGGCGCGTGGGCAGGGGTCGGGGCGCCCTTCGTGGTAGATGTCGTCGCGACGGCTGGGATCGGTTTCGCCGCCGGCGCGCGCTGCGCCTGATGTGTCGTCGTGGCAACGGTTCTCGTTTCGTGGGCCGGGTGGCCGTCGGGCGCGCCGAGGGCTGGCTGGCCTTCCGCGCCGCTCGGTTCCGACCCTGAAGTCGGGGCGACGCCGCTGCCTGGCGACCCGGCGGACAACCCCGAAGACAACGGGAATTCACCGATCTCGTTCCCAGGTGTGCCGGTTGCGCCGGCCAGGGCTGGGCCGCTCTTCGGCAGTGCCGGGACCGTGACGACCGGTTGCGTCTGGGTGGTGGGGCCAATCGGCGCTACCGTGCGCGTCCCCGGCGGGATCGTCATCGCCGGGTTGGCGTCCCCGGAACGGGTCGGTACATCTCGGGCCGAGAGCGCCTGGGTGCCAACATCCTGGCCGGGCGGGACGCCGTGGCCCTTCGGCAGCGCCGCAAGGACGACGACCAATACGGCCGCAGCCACGATGGCGAGCAGCGTGCGCCTTGCCCCCGATCTCACGGATCAACGGTATCCACCGGACGCAGCAGGGTCGGGTTGCAACGCCGCGAGCGCGACTGTCGGCCGGAGGCTGGCCCATTCACGGCTGGCCCATTCACGGCTGGCCCATTCACGGCTGGCCGATTCATGGCTCCGCACGTGATGCGGCAAGCCTGAACTCCGGTCACGGTCGACGAGCAACGCGGCGTCCCGCCCGGGCGCGGTCGAAGCGGATGAACCGGACCGTACCTGTCGGGGCCCTCCATTGGGCCCGCATCCGGCGTGATCTGCTATCGTCCTCGTCAGGTCAAGAGATCCGGCGCCAAGCCCTAGCTTGCCGGACGGCAACCCTCCTCTCGCGGCGGGGTGCTCTAGGTGACGACTCGGCGGCGGCCAAAAGGTACGCCGTAAGCGCGGGCCTACTCGGCCCCGGTAGGTGGTGGGGTCACAATGCCCCGGTTGATGGCGACGCCGTATGAGGCGCCTTCGTCCTGCATCCCATCTCACCGGACCGACGTGCTCGCATAGCCCGCGATATTCCGCGGTTCCCATTTCTAGGAGAGATGATGAAACACAGCGTCGACCGCTTCCGTACCACGCACGTCGGTAGCCTGCCGCGCCCGAAGCAGATTCTCGATCTGCTTGCCGAGCGCGAGGAGGGAAAGGTCTCGGAAGAGAATTGGGGCGCGGCAGTGCAGGACGCGGTGGTCGATGCGGTGCGACGCCAGGTCGAACTCGGTATCGATACCGTGTCGGACGGCGAATGGTCGAAACCCAGTTTTCTCACGTACATCACCGACCGGTTGACCGGCTTCAGCCCCGACCCGCATCCGGCTACCGGTTCGCCATTCGCCGGTTCCCGCGAGCATCTGGACTTCCCGGATTTCTACGAGGCGACCGCCTGGGGCAAACCGGCGCTCTCCGCGGCGCGGCTCACCTGCACAGGGCCGATCGCCTATGTCGGGCAGGAAGCGGTCGCCACGGATATCGCGAACATCAGGGCCGCCGTCGCCGAGGTCGGAGCAGACGAGGCGTTCCTACCCGCGATCTCCCCGTCCAACGTGGAAGGCTGGCACACCAACAGCTACTACAAGACGGACGAAGAATTCGTGTTCGCCATTGCCGAAGCCCTTTCGGCAGAATACGAGGCGATCGCCGCCGCCGGGCTCATCTTGCAGATCGACGATCCGAGGTTGGTCACCTATTACACGCTCACGCCGTCGGCGGACGTCGCCGAATGCCGCCGCTGGGCGCAGGTTCGCGTTGCGGCGCTCAACCATGCGCTGCGGAACATCCCGACTGAGCAGATCCGTTTTCACACCTGTTACAGCATCGACACCGGGCCGCGCGTCCACGACATGCAACTAAGAGACATTGTGGATATCATCCTGTCGGTCAGGGCAGGCGCCTATTCGTTCGAGACCGCCAATCCACGTCACGACCACGAGTGGCGGGTCTGGCAAGAGGTGACGCTGCCTGACGAAGCGGTTCTGATTCCCGGCCTCGTCACCCAATCAACCGTGTTGGTCGAACACCCGGAATTGGTTGCCGATCGGCTCGAACGGTATGCGAACGTCGTCGGCAAGGAGCGCGTCATAGCGGGCGCCGATTGCGGTTTCGGCACGTTTGCCGGATCAACGCACATTCCCGACTCCGTGGGCTGGGCGAAGATCGCGGCCATCGCCGACGGCGCCCGAATTGCCAGCGAGCGGCTCTGGGGGTAGCAGCGCAATCTGAGGGACGTCGCGAATCGCCTGACGCGGCGGGCGGCGGCAATTCGGCAGTTCGGCCGGACCCCGTTGTGGAGGGGCGCGCGGTCCGGGCCGGAGGGCGGGCGGCTAGCCAGGTTGCCTCGTTGCGGACCGTCAACCTCCTGGGACTCGGGAGGTTGACGCCGCGGGCGGTCGGGACGGGCGGCCCTGGTCCGCATGGGCGGCGGCACCAATCGCTACCGTTGGCCTCGTGGCACCTCGGCGCGAAGGGCTCTTCGCCAAGAACTCTTGGGTGCCGGTGGCTTGGCCGAACCTGGATGCGCTCGCCGGCGTGGCCGAAGCCGTGGAAGATGCGCGTTCGGCCATCGCAGCGGTGCGCTTGCTACCGGCCAACCGTCGAGGCTGGGCCAGGACGTCGGCGGCCGCCGCGATCCGATCGGCGCGCGCCTCGGCAATGTTGGACGGCGGTTCGGCCCTGCTGGACTTGTCGACGAAGCCGGTCGGAGATCCCACCGCGCCGGGTGGTGAATCAGCGGCGAGCCGCGGTGACCAGCTGACCGCTGGGAGCGGCTTGGTGATCCGGCCGGACGATGCCAGCGAGGGGGACGGCGCCGATGAGTCGGCGGACCGAGATGCCGCGACGCTGGGCGCCGGGGGCAGTCGCAGCGACCTGCCGGCGGGCAAGGCGGCGCACCGGATCGTGACCGATCCCGTGCTGGCCGGCGCGCTCCGGGTCTCCGCGGCGACCGCGGAACTTGCGGCGGTGTGGCGTCAGGCGCCGTCACAGGCCTTGGCCCGGCTTCACACGCTGGCGGCGGCTGATCTTGCCCCGGATGACGAGTTGGGTCGGCCGCGGAGCGGATCGGCCATCGCGGAGCGGCTCGCGGCCCTGTCGCAGGTGGTGACGGCGGCGCCATGGTCGGGCCCGGTGCTGGTGGCGGTGGTACACGGAGAATTGCTGGCATTGAGGCCGTTCGGAAGCGCCGACGGCATCGTCGCGCGGGCTGCCGCACGATTGACGATGGTGACAACCGGACTCGATCCGCAGGCCCTGACCGTCCCGGAGGTCGGCCACCTGCGCGCCGGCGCTGCTTACCGTGAGGCGGCGGAGCGGTTCGCCTCCGGCGAGGCCGAAGGCCTGGCGGCGTGGATCCGGCACGTGTGCGCGGCTCTGAACGCCGGGGCGCGGGAGGCGCGTTCCATCGCCGCCGCGGCGGGGTGAGCCACTTCGGACCTTCGTCGCCGCCAGTCGCCGGAATTGCTGCGCGTTCGAGGCTGCGCCGATTCGGGATGTGCGGGATGTGCGCTGGATGCGCCGCGGGTGCTGCGGGCGACGCATCCTCTCGCCGTTCGTCGGTGGAAAATCGCCTGGATGCGCCGTCGGTGCCTACTGCGCGGGTTTTCCCGGCTCCCCGGACTTGCCCGTGGCCGCGGGCCGCGCTCATTGCGTCTGGGTGGCCACCGGCCCAGCCCTTGCCCTGCCGGCGGCGGCCGCGACCAGCGGGCCCAGGTGCACGGCAACTTCGACGGTCAACAGCAGGTCTGCGCCTTCGATGACGCAACTGCTGACGCCCGCGCCGTTCGCCCGCGTGATCGCCGCGGCCCGATCGCAGGCGTGTTGAGCGCCCTGCAGGACGACGGCCGCACCGGCGAGCGCGCCCAGATCGGCCGCGGCCTCCGCACGGTGGCGCGCCAGCAGGATCGCGGCGAACTGCACGATGACCCCCGTCACCGCCACCAACGCCATGGCACAGATGCAGGCCGTGACGGTGGCAACTCCGGCCTCGCGCCCCCGGCGTCGCGATCCTCCGAGCCTCGCTGACCACGGCGCCGGTCGGGGCACTCGATGTCGGGGCGCCACCAGGCTGGGTTGCGGCGCCGATTTGCGCCATGTTTCGGCCTGGTTCGTCGGCCGACACTGCGTCGCTCCGGATGACGCGGACAATTCTCGAGCCCGCGGTTGTTGTCGGCCCCGGGTGCGCCCGTCGATCACGGCCGTGCCGGTTCCGGTTCGCGCGCGGCGACCGCGGCCGCGCCTATCCGGACTCCGGGCAACAATCCCCACAGTGGCGGCGCGGACACCGTCGCGGTCACCAGATCGCCCTCGGAGAGCGAGAGCACCGATCCGGCGGGGGCCAGGCGACCAACTGCGATGTGCGCTGCCCCGACGTCGCCCCGTGCGGCCAGCCGTGCAGCCTCACGTGCGGCGTCCGTCACCCGAAGGGCAGCGAGCACGCAGCCCAGCCCCGCGAGGCAGAGCACCAGCACCAAGGCAAGCGATGCCAGCGCGATGGCCGCCTCGACCGTGACGCCGCCGGAATCGCTCACCTGCCGGGGAGAGCCGGCCCTGCCCACCTCTTGGCGAGGGGTGACCTTGCCGCTGTGCGCTCGGGGGCGGGACTCACCGACCATCGGTTGAGAATGATGCAACCCTGGCGGGCCAACCTGGGTGGTGCCGACCACGACTGGTCACCATTTCGTCGACAACGCCGAAGAAATCAGGCTGGTAAGACCGGAGACGATCGAACCGCCGGTGACCACCTTGTACAGGACCGCCGCGAACGCGGCCGCCACGACCGTGGCGATCGCGTACTCGACCGTGGTGGTGCCGGCGTCGCCGCTGTGCCTGATTCGCCGTTTCAGGCGGCGAAAGCCTTGCAACATAGAACCTTCCCCTTTCCCGGAGACGCGACCGGCCTCCTGTGTCAACGGTCTCGCACACCGCCGCCGCCCATCCGAGAATCTGGTGAAATGTGGACGGGATTCGGACAGGGGGACAACGGCCGCGGCATGTGCTAGCGGACACGGCAGGATCCCTGTACGCGGACAGGTGGTTCCCTGCTGACGGACAGTTGATCTCCCTATTCCGCTGGCCGGTGGCGCCGACGCTGGCCGCGTTCCTGAACGCCCGGCAGCGCACCCCCCGAGCGCGCGCCGGCGCCCGAACATGCGGTGCATCGAGATCACCAGATGTGCATGCTCGACACCAGGCCGATGATCACGGGGGCCAGGCCGAGGCAGACGAATGCCGGCAGAAAGCACACGGCGAGCGGCGCCGTCATCGCCACCGCCGCGCGCGCCGCGCTGCGCTCGCTGGCGCGCCGGCATCGTTCGCGCAGTTCGGCGGCCGAATCACGAGCCGCATCCGCCAGTCGAACCCCGCCGAGCGCCGACCGGCAGGCGGCACCCGCCAGGGCGACCAGCTCCGGATGTTCGGCGGCCGGCCGCCAGGCGACCTGCGGTTCGGCGCCGAGGGCGAGCAGCGCCGAAACCTCGGACAGCGCGCCCAGCGCGGACCGATCCGCCGTGTCGATCCTGCGGAGATCGCGCGTGCCCGCAGCGCCTTCCACACCATGCGCCGAAGTTGGTTCGCCCGCCTGCAGAACGGCGGTGATCGCCATTCCGGCTGGAAGTCCGGCGTCCAGGCAAGCGGCGAGCAAATCGAAAATGCTTGCCAATTCCCGCATCTCGATCTCGCTCGGCTGTGCCCTACGGGAGGGTAGGGCGCGCGCGATCGCAGCGCCGGCGGCAGCAACCGGCAGCGTCAACCAGATCGGAACAGACAGCAGCACTCCGACCGCAGTGATACCGATCGCAACCGCGAGCGCCCGTCGATTGCGCGCGTCGAGTCGGCGCCGCCCGGATCGAGGCGATCGTGAGAAACCTGCGCGCGGCAGGACCATCAGCGCGGCGGCAAGCAGGACCGGTACCGCAACTCCCACTTCGATCGCCATTGCACCGCTCCGGCGTCAGATGATCATCGGCGGCGCAACCAGGAAGAGGAGACGGCCGCTTCGCCTCCGCAGGCCCACGAACCTCGTCACCGTCTGACGAGCCGGTCCGACCAGAGCAGTCCGGTACAGCACAGAACCACCCCCACCACCAGGAGGACGCCCCCGATGGGCGTCGTCAGCAGTATGGTCAATGGCCGGGCACCCATTCCCGAGCCGAGGAAGAGGCCGCCCATCGGTAGAGCGCACAGCACGTACCCGGAGACGGTCGCCCCGGCAGCCTGCGCTGCCCGGGCCTCGGCCGCGCGCGTTCGGTCCACCAGGTCGCCGGCCACCGCTCGAAGCACCACGGAGAGCGGAATGCCTTGTTCTGCAGATAGTTCCCACGCGGCTCGCAGGCGAAGCCGTACCGCAGACAGCGCAAGCCCGAGGCCGCCTACCTCGCCATGCGGTGGCGAGCGATCACCGCGGCGGACGCTCTCCAGCATCGTCGAGACCCTCGCCGTAGCAGACGTGATCGCCTGGGACATCGCGGCGTGGGGTGGAGTTCCCGCCTCCAACTCCCGCACAAGCCCTCGTACGGTATCGGTGGCTGTCGTCAGATCGGAGCGATCGCGGGCGCCGGCACGGGCACGTCCGATCAACCGCGCCGCGGTTGCCGTGATGACACCACAGGCGAGCGCGATGGGCCAGGACCACAGCGTTCCGAGCACGACCGTGACGGCTGTCGCAATTGCCAGCCGACGGGCCAGGACCGACTTCTGCGGCCGAATCAGCATCGGAGCGGGGCGTCGCAGGCCGAAAGCGCCTTGCCGCAGGGCGGTCCGCAGGGGCTGGCGAACCGTGGGCCGCGCCTGCCCAGGTCGGTGTCCGTCGATCTCCCGCGCCCGCCCGATCTGGACGCCC
The DNA here is from genome assembly GCA_964624455.1 of uncultured Actinomycetes bacterium. Lineage (GTDB taxonomy): Bacteria > Actinomycetota > Actinomycetes > Mycobacteriales > Nakamurellaceae > Nakamurella. Next base: position 49,679 of record CAZUXD010000006.1, read on the forward strand.
CGCGGCGCCGCGGGCCAAGCCAGCAGCCCGAGCGCCAGCAGGGTCGCCGTCACCGGACTCACCACGACGCATCAACCCCACGCGCGGCCAACGCCCGCGCCAGCGCGCCAGCGCCAACCGGATCGGGAACGCCGTCGGCAACCGCGGGCAGCGCCCGGACGAAACCCTCTCGCGTCTCGGTGAGCACGGCGATCTCGACAAGCCGGCGTTCGCCACCCCGCCGCCGGAGGTGCAGCACGACTTGAACGGCGCCCGCCAGTTGGGCGTGCAGCGCCCCCGTCCCCATGCCGCCCATGACGGCCAGCGCGGCCAGGCGAGCCGGCACCTCCTGGGCGCTGTTGGCGTGCACCGTCCCAGCGCCACCCTGGTGGCCGGTCGTCAGCGCCCCGATCAGATCGACCACCTCCGGCCCGCGGACTTCGCCCACGACGAGCCGATCGGGTCGCATCCGAAGCGCCTGCCTGACCATTTCCCGCAAGGGAATCGCGCCGGCGCCTTCCACATTCGCTGATCTGGCCACGAGGCGGACGAGGTGCGGATGCGTCGGGCGCAATTCCTCGGCGTCCTCGACGGTGACGATTCGTTCCGAGGGGTCCACCTCGGCGAGCAAGGCTCCCAGGAGCGTCGTCTTTCCGCTGCCGGTGCCACCGCTGATCAGGAACGCCAAACGTGCCCGGATGATCGCCTGAACCGCTGGGAACGCCGCGCCCGGCAGCAGCCCGGTCGCGCGCAGCGCGGCGAGGCCGTAGCGCGTGGGACGCAGCACGCGCAAGGAGATGCACGTGCCGCTGGACGCGATCGGCGGCAGCAACGCGTGCAGACGCGTGCCGTCGGGTAGTCGGCCGTCGACGAAGGGGTGGGCGTTGTCCAGCCGCTGGCCGGCCATACCGGCAAGCCGGCGGGCGAGTCGCTGCACGGAGGACTCGTCGGCGAAGGCGACCCCGGCGTGTTCCCAGCCGCGGCCCCGATCGACCCGTACGTCCTGTGGACCGTTGACCACGACGTCCGTGGTGGACGGATCGGCCAGGAGTTCGGCCAGCGGGCCGCAACCGGACAGTTCGTGCTGCAGTTGCCGGATCAGCAGGAGCATGTGCGCCTCATCCAGCACAACGGCGGACTCCGCGCGGACGGCGCGGGCGAGCGCCGCCGGGTCGGGGTCGGAGCGTTCGGCGGCGAGCCGCTGTTGAACCCGCTCCAGCAGATCGTCGGGCAATGCGGGTGTGCCAGGTGACCCGGCCGGCCGCGATCCGCCCGGGTTCCGGGCAACCGGGCCGAGCGGGACGGGGGGCGCCCCTCCGGCCGGTGGCCTGTTGGCGCCCGGGGCGCCCGAACCCGGCGGGAGCGTTGATTCGGAGGGTTGCTGGGCGGCCAAGGCCGCGGCTAGGGCTGTCGTCATCGGTGCCTCGACAACTCGGCGAGGACGGCCGCGGCGGCACGGCCGAGCGGTCCTTTGCAGTCGCCGCCCGGAGGCTGGCCGGCGTCCAGCCGGCGCTCCAGCCGCGGCTCCGCCCGCATGCCCGCCAGCAGGGGCAACTGAAGGGTACGGGCGATGTCGCCGCCCCCCAGGCCGCCGGGTGACGGCCCACGGACGACAAGGCCCACCCGTGCCCCCAGATCAGCGAGGCGGCGAGCGACCTTCGCGGCGCCGTAGCAGCCGCGCACATCGGCCGGCACCACCAGAACCGTCAGGTCGGCTCGCGCGGCGGCCCGGTCCGCCGCGGGGAGGGGGGCGCGTGGCAGATTGACCACGCAGATGTCTCCGGCACGGCGCGCGGCATCCAGCACCGTGTCCACCAACCCCGGATCGACATCGCAGGCACCGCACCGAGAATGGCTCAGCACGGAGATACTGCCATGCCGCAGGTGGACAGCCGGTAGGGCGCGGTGCAAGGCGTCGGCCGGCAATCGCCCGCTGGGGGCGGCGATGTCGCCCCATCGCGCGCCGTCGGTCGCTTCCGAGCCCATCGTCACATCGATTCCGGCGCCCCATGGGTCGGTGTCGGCGAGCACTACCGGTCGTCCGGAACGGCGCGCGGCGAGGGCCATCGCGGCCGCGAAGACTGAGGCGCCGGCCCCGCCGCATGCCCCGATCACGGCGATCACGTTGCCGTCGCCGGCGCCACCCGTCTCGGCCGTCTCGGCCAGCAGGCGGACCAGGTCGCCTTCCGACCCGCCCAGATCGATCACCCGATCCACACCCAGCGCCACGCAGGATGCCCACTGCTCGGCATCCAGTTCCTGGTCGGTGACGACGATGACGCCGTCCCGGCGCGGCAGCCGGGCGGCAACGGCGGCTCCCACCTGCGCCGCATCGAGCACCAGCACCGGAGGGTCCCGCCAGGTACCGGCCGAGCCGATGGCGTCGGCATGTTCCAGGCGCACTCCGGCGGCGGCGGCGACCCGTTCGATCTCGCCGAGCAATGCCGGATCCGACGTGACGGCGAGCGGAACGGTGAGCATGGGCGACCCCTTCCCGGGCCCGCCGCGGGCCCCCGTTGGGCAGTCGACCACGGTGCGGGACGGTGCCGCGGCGCACTCCGGCGGATGTGCATGGAATCCGGACAGGGGGACAGACCGCGCAACGCGCCGGACCGTGCGTGGGGACGGGCCGTGCGTGGCGTCAGGCCCCGCGGGCGGCCCGGACTTGCCGCGACGAGCGCGACGATCATGGGCGGCGCGGCGGTCGACCCGTACGCACGGGCGCCTCGAAGCGTGGCGGGAATTTGTGGCGGCGTCTTGAAAATCCCAAGGGAAAAAATAGGGGCGGCCCCCGCCAGGGGGGAGGGCGGGGGCCGCGCGGTCCGGCTCCGGGGGGTTGAGTCGAACCGAAGGTCGGCTCCGGGGGGGTGGAAACCGACACAGTAACTGTAACGCGACCCTACGCGTTCCGTCACCTCCCCGAACAGTGGCGCGTCGGAAAAAGCTCAGATCAGCGTCCGGCGGTGAGCATTCCCGCCGTCTGTATCGGTCCGGAGCCCAGATCCCTTGCCTGCCGGACCGCGACCGGCCAGACTGGGCCGTAGGGACCGCTGGTCGGCCAGGACCGATGTGGTAGAGAAGCATCGGTCACCCCGCCCCAGAGGATCCCGCGTGGACCCCAGGTACCCACTCACCGCTCCAACCGCGTAGGGACGTCGTCAGGGCCATTCGCGAGACTCGCGCAGCCCGCGTAGACCGACGAAAGACGGTGCAGCCCTGGTAACCGGCCAGCCCACGCCAGGCGGCGCTCCGTAAGCGGGGCGCCGCCTTTGTGTCGGCACCGGCGGTTCCGACTCCCCACCCGGATCGCTCGGCCGCTGCCGACCCGGCGTGTTGACCGGCCCCCGGATCGCCACCGCGCGACGGTCAAACTCCCACCCGCCAACCACCCGCCAAACGTGGACGTCCCACCCGCTGACGGTGAATCTCACCCGGTGACGGTGAATGTGCCGCTCGCCCCGATCACCGCGTTCGCCATCGCATGCGTCAAGAAAGGATACGACCCGGGCTCGCTGAAGGTCAGTTCCACGAAACCGCCGTCACCGGGGTCGACCGGCAGCGACTGCGCGCCGCCCGAGGTGACTCCGGCGGACCGGCCATCGCGGAGCAGGTAGGCGCCGTCCAGGTAGACGGTGGTGAACGGGGCGCCGATCACGTGGAATGCGATCGGCCGGGTCGGGCCGGCGTTGATCACCCAGATGCGCACCAACTCGCCCGCCTTGGCCTTCAGCGGTGCGTGCTGGTACGCGAACGGATAACCGTTGAACACGACCGCATCCGGCGTGTCGGCGACCATCTTGGCGTAGTCGCCGATGCCGCGCTGCGGACCGAAGAACAGCTCCGATCCGACCAGCACGAACTCGGCCGCGGCCGGCGGCAGGTCCGGCGGGTCGATGATGAGCGCGCCGTACATGCCGTTGCCCAGGTGCAGCAGCATCGGCTCCACCGAGCAGTGATACAGCCACGCCCCGGCGTGCGTGGCGATGAAGCTGTAGGTGTGCGTGCCGCCCGCCGGTACCGGGGTCATCACCTTCGCCGGAGGGCCGGACTCGGCGTGGAAGTCGATGTTGTGCGTCATGTCGGTGTCGTTGACGACGGTGACGTTGAACCGGTCGCCGACCTTTCCGCGCAGCGCCGGTCCGGGGACACGGCCGTCGAAGGTCCACATCAGTTGCGTGACGTCCGGCGCAACGGCCTGCTGGACGTCCTTGACGTGCCAGGTCACGTTGTGCACCGTTTCGCCGGGCGCCGGTGGCAGGGAGGCGTCGATCGGTTTCCAGCCCGCTGGCGGCGCTGCCGCCAGGTTGGACGAGACGGCATCGGATGACGACGGCTGACCGGGGCCGCCCATGCCCGCCATGCCGCTCATTCCAGCCATCGCTCCGGCGCTGCTCGCCGCGCCCGACGGCGGTGAACCGGTGCTCGGGCCGGAATGGCCGACGTCGATGCGCATCGTCATCCCCGCCTGGCGGTGACCCGGAACCGTGCACCACCCGTTCATCGACGCGTCGACAGCGCCGACGTCGAGCACCGCCGACTGGCCGGGATCCAACATCGGGGTCTGCTTGCCGTCGGCGAGTCGCAGATCGTGGCGCATGATCCCGTTGTTTGTCACCTTCAGGACCAGGTGCGTCCCCGGCGGCACCGTGATCGCCGACGGCTCGATGCGCATCTCGACCAGCGAGATGGCCACGCCCGCCGCCGCGGCTGCGGAGTCGATGAACGTCGAGCCGGCGGACCCGCCACTGGATCCCTCGGCCGCGCCGGAACCGGATGGCCCGCTGTTCGCGAAGACGATCCCGGCGATCAGGATGACCACGCCGATGGCGGCGCCGGCGATGCTGGAGGCGAGCCTCCGGCGGTGTGTCGGTGGCATGGGCGGTCCCTCTGCGAGGTCGTTGGGGGTTTCGGTTGCGGATGGGGCGACGCCGTCGCCGGTGCCGGCCGGTGGCGCGGCAGGTTGGTCGGCCGCAGCGTCCTGGCCGAACCCGCCCGGGACGCTGGCCGCGGTGAGGATCGCCGGTCCGCGGGCGCCATCGGGCCGAGTAGCAGCCCCGGTGTCGGGCCTGGGCCCCGCCGCCGCCGCGGCGCGGTGCGCATGGGTGTATCGAGCCCGGGCGAACGCCGCAACCGTCACCCCCACGAACGCCAAGATCGCGACCTCGTCCAGCACGCCGCCCCACTGCCACGCCCCCACCACGCCGGCTCCGTCACCGACGACGACCCGCAGCAGCAGGCCGACGTGGAGCAACGCGAGCGGGCCGTAGAACGCCGGGTAGTACGGCAGCGGGCGGCGGATCACCGCAGGGGCGATCACCGGTGCGTGCGCGAACACCATCGACATGACGAACCCGAGGAAGATCATGTGCAACTGCGCGTCGTACTTCGCGTTGTCGAGTTGGAAGCCGCCAATCGCCCACAGCATCCCGCCCGCCGCGAGCCACACGTAGCCAGCCAGCAGGCCCACCGCCATGAAGCGCGTGACGCCCCTTTGCCGCACGGTGCGCCGCGCCAGGTCGTAGATCCCGAGCCAGACGGCCATCGCCACCATGGCCACACCGCACAGCCGCACCCCGAGATCGGCATCGAAGATCGACACCGTCGCGCCGGCGACCATGCCCAGGATCGCGACGACCAGGCTCACCCGGACCGGCGTGGTCCGCCGCATCATGCGCGAGAGTTCCAGCCGTTCCGCGGTGATCGTGACCACCAGGAAGATCGCCAGCCACGGCACCGTGCTGTAGACCGCACGCCCGCCGAGCCACAGCGCGGCCGCCACGGCCCACCCGACCGCGGCGAGGCCCATCAGGGTGTTGTGCGTCGAACGCTGGATCCGGTCGAGCCGGACGTAGACGGCCACCAGCACCAGGCCGGCCAGCAGCAGCAGCGCCTGCCCGACCTTGGGTTCCCGCCCGGTGAGCAGCAGGGCGGAACCGAGCACGGAGGCCGCCGGGACCGCCCACGCCCAGGCCCGGCCCAGCGCCACGGCCCGCTCGGTCGAGATGAGCGTGCCGAGAAAACCCAGGCTCATCAGCACGCCGTGCTCAGCCGCGGAGGTGCCGGAGATCGGCAGTTGGAATCCGAGCCGGGCCAATCCGCCCCAGAGCCCGGCGAGCAGCATGACGATGCCGAAGGGCAATGCGAACACGCCCGGTGGGCGCCGTGCGGATGGTCTCGCCGTCATTCGGGGTGCCGTCGCACGTATCCGATGTCAAGCCATGAAACGGTCTGCGGCATCGGATATCTGGAGTTTCTGTTGTGGGTTCGTCACCCGGTTGGCGCTGCGGTTGCCACCTTACCGATGCGAACCTGCCAGCGCTGCGGGCCGTCTTCGAGGAGTTGCCAGGTCGTGCTGCCCGGCCGCTCGGCGTCGAGCATGTAGTGAATACCGCGCGGGTCGTGATCGGCGACCAGCAGGAAGCTTCCGCCGCCGGCGAGCCCGTCGACCGCCCGGGTCGCCAGATTCGCGCAACTGTCGGCATTGACCCGGGTGTCGATCACCTCTTCCGTCGGACGAGCCTGCAGCGCGTCGGGGTCGGTCGGGTGCGGCGGCCGGCCTGCACCGGCCACCATCGCGTTGATCTCGGCGGGCATGTCGGGCGGCATCTGATCTGTAGGCACGGCGTCTGCCCTTCCTGGCTTAAGAATTTCACTGGCACGGTTTGAGGCGGCGGCGGGCGCGGCCGGATGATGTGCCGGCCGCCGCCCGCCAAGACTCGTCGGCGCGGCTACTGCGCCGGCTTGCCGATGCGCACGCGCCACGCCTGCGGGCCCTGCTCCAGGTAGTCCCAGGTGAAGTCGCCGGTGAACTCCGCGTTGAACTGGTAGTACAGCGGCTTCGGGTCGTGGTCGTTGACCAGTTCGAACCCCTCGCCCGGCGACAGCTTGCCGTAGGTGTCCAGGATCAGGGTGTGGCGGCGCATGTGCGGTTCGGCACGGACGTCGAGCACTGGGTCGGCCATGGGGTTCCTCTCTCGGATGGGGGCGGTCTGGATGGCTGAATTTTATACGGGGCGCCCGTGGAAAAACATGTGGGTCTGGCCACGCCGGCCGGCGGCTAGAGTTTTTACGGATGGCCGTGTTTATCTAGATGTCTGTGTTTATCTAGATGTCTGTCTCGATGGAGGAACCAGATGACGGAAACCTTGGCGGAGGCGTTGGAACGCGAGCATGTGGACATCGACGCCGGTATCGAGAAGTTCACGGCGGGGTTGAAGGACGGCGAGCCGCCGATCGAGGACATGCTGGCGGCGCTGACCGCGCTCCGCCGGCACATCTACCTGGAAGAGGCGATCCTCTTCCCGCCGATGCGCGCCTCGGGCATGTTCGCGGCCGTGATGGTGATGCTGCGCGAGCACGGCGAGATGTGGCAGACCATGGACGAACTCGAGCCGTTGGTGCGCGGCGGTGCCACGGACGCGCAGGTCCCCGAACTGGTATCGACGTTGATGACGCTGATCGCGGCGCACAACGCCAAGGAGGAACAGATCATCTACCCGCAGGCCGACAGCGTGCTCAACGGCCCCGCCACGGCCGAACTGCGCGAGTTCCTGGCCTCCGGGACCATGCCGGCCGGGTGGGTCTGCGAACGGGCCTGAGCCCGGTGGTCACCGCCTGCCGCCTCGCCGGTAGCCACTGTCGCCGACGCCGCGATCGCCCGCCGGCATGCTCAACATCGAATGGGCAGCTGCGCCTGCGGGTGGCCCGGCCGCGCACGCCCGACCTCGGCCGGTCCCGCCGACAACGCGTCGATGACGAGCCCCAGGGCGGCCACCGCACCGCGCTTGTGCAGCGGGTGATTCCCGTTGCCGCACTTGGGAGATTGCACGCACGAAGGGCACCCGGAGCTGCACCGGCAATCCCGCACGGCGTCGCGCACGGCCTGCAGCCACGGCCCGGCGACGGCGAAGCCTCGTTCGGCGAAGCCCGCCCCGCCGGGGAAGGCGTCATAGACGATGACGGTGGGCTCCCCGGTGTCGGCATGCATGACGGTGGAGAGCCCGCCGATATCCCACCGATCGCAGCCGGCGAACAGCGGCAGCAATCCGATCGCGGCGTGCTCGGCGGCATGCAGGGCGCCGGCGGCGATGCCCTCCGGAACGCCCGCATCGACCAGGGCCGACGGCGGGAGGGTGTACCACACCGCCCGGGTGTCGAGTCGCTGCTCCGGAAGGTCAAGGCCGACCACATCGATCAGCGTGCCGTCGCCGCGCCGGCGGAGGTAGCCGACCACCTGCTCGGTGGCTCGAACCGTCCCGGTGGCCAACCGTATTCCGCCGGAAAGTTCTCGGACGGCAACGGTTTCGCAGATCTGCACGGTCGAGATCGACCTGGCGATCGTGTTCCAGTCGGGTCGGTCGGCGCGCACCAGCGCGACACCGCTGTCCAGGTCGAGATCGAAAACCACGAAGGTTCGGCCCTGGTGCAGGTACACGGCGCCGGGGTGCACCGTCGCGCACGCCCGGACGGCGTCCTCGGTGCCGAGCATCCTGCCGGTTTCGCCTTCCACCACCGCGACCTGCCGACCGGAACTGCGCAGGCTGATGCCCCCGGCCGGGTGGTGGTGGGCGGCCGAGAAGAATCCGGAGGGGCGCGTTCGCAGCACCCCGTCATCGATCAGCCGCCGCACCGCCAGCCGCGCCGCGTCGCCCCCGAAGTCCTCGAGATCGTCTTCCGTCAGACGGTTCTCCGCCGCGGCACAGGCCAGGTGCGGCCCCAGGATGTGCGGATTCCCGGGGTCCGTCACCGCCGCCTCGACCGGTTTGTCGAAGACCGCCTCGGGGTGGTGCACCAGGTAGGAGTCCAGCGGGTCGTCGCGCGCGACGAACACCACCAGGGCGCGGTTCTCGCCGCGCCCGGCGCGGCCGGCCTGCTGCCACACCGACGCCACGGTCCCCGGGTATCCGGCCAGTACCGCGGCGTCCACGCCGGCGATGTCCACGCCGAGTTCGAGTGCGTTGGTCGATGCGACGCCGGCCAGTTCGCCGGAGTCGAAGGCTTTTTCCAGGGCGCGCCGGTCCTCCGGAAGGTACCCGCCGCGGTAGGCCGACACCCTCGCCGCCAGCCGCGGCGCTGAGGTCTGCAGGATGCGTCGGGCCGAGATGGCAGCCTGCTCCGCTCCGGCTCGGGACCGCACGAAGGTCAGGGTGCGGGTGCCGGCGGCGACCAGGTCCGCCATGATTCGGGCGGCCTCGGCGGTCGCGGAACGCCGCTGCGGCCGGCCGGTTTCGACGTCCGCATCGGGGAGCAGCGCGGGCTCGTACAGCACGAAGTCCGCTCCGGGGTGCGGCGCCGCGTCGTCGGTCACGCAGTCCACCGGCGATCCGATCAGCCGGGACGCGGAACTGGCCGGGTCGGCGACGGTGGCCGACGCCAGCACGAACGTCGGGTCCGATCGGTACAGGCGGGCCACGCGCTGCAGCCGGCGCAGCACCAGCGCGACGTGGGAGCCGAAAACCCCACGGTAGGCGTGGCACTCGTCCACCACCACGAATGCCAGGTGGCGCAGCACTCGCGACCAGCGGGCGTGCGCGGGCAGCAGCCCGCAGTGCAGCATGTCCGGGTTGGTCAGGATCAGCCTGGCGTGGTCGCGCGCCCAGTCCCGGTCGGCCAGCGGCGTGTCGCCGTCGTAGGGGCCGGGCCGGATCGCCGGCAGGCGCAGCGATTGCAGCCACTCCAGTTGGTCGGCGGCCAGCGCCTTGGTGGGGGAGAGGTAGAGGGCGCATGCCTTCGGATCGGCCAGCAGCGCCGAGAGCACCGGCAGGTGATAGCCGAGCGACTTGCCCGACGCGGTGCCGGTGGAGATGACGACGTTCCGCCCGGCATGCGCCGCTTCGGCCACCGCCGCCTGATGCGCCCACGGCCGGTCGATGCCCCGCCGGCCCAGCGCCGCCACCAACTCCGGCGGCGTCCAATCGGGCCACGTCGCCCATCGCCCGGCGCGCGGCGGGATGCGCTGCACATGGCGGATTCCGTCCGGGCTCGTCCGTCGCAGCACGTCGAGCGGGGAGCTCGGTGGGCGGCCGGCGGCCGGCTTGGGCGTCGTCACCGTCACATTGTCGCGCTCCAACAGCCGCTACCCTGGCCCCGCCGACCTCGCAACTGCCTCGCCGTCGGGTCAAGCCTTGCGGCGGCTGTGAAGGCGCCGGGCCAGAGGCGAAGCTGGGGTGACGCCGAGGTCTTTGCCACTGACCGCCGCAATTGCGCGGCCAACGGTGTCCTAGAGTATTCCCAGCAACGCCGGGTCCCCGGCGTATTTCCGCGTGCCAACCAGCGTCGGACCCGCGCCTGCGCGGCTGGGCGCTCATCTGCTAAGGACCAGGAGCACATGCCGCACTTGCTTGCCGCGCCCCACGTCGCAGCGGCCTCGTTGACCGTTTCCGACGGTGACAAGGTCATCGTCATCATCGTCGGGGTGGTGGCGCTGATCGCGCTGGCCATCGCTTTCGTGTTGCGCGCCGGCGTACTGGCAACCGATACCGGCACCAAGAAGATGCAGGAGATCTCCGCGGCCGTCCAGGAGGGTGGTGCCGCCTACCTCGGCCGGCAGTTCCGCACCCTGTCGGTCTTCACCGTGGTGGTGTTCCTGCTGCTGCTGGTGTTGCCTGCGGACGGCTGGGGCGAGCGGATCGGGCGGTCCATCTTCTTCCTGGTCGGGGCGGTGTTCTCGGCGACGATCGGCTACCTCGGTATGTGGCTCGCGACGCGGGCGAATGTCCGGGTCGCCGCCGCGGCGAACGCCGACGGCCGCGAACAGGCCATGAAGATCGCGTTCCGCACCGGCGGCACGGTGGGGCTGGCCACCACCGGACTCGGGCTGCTGGGCGCGTCGATCGTGGTGCTGGTCTATCTCGGGGACGCGCCGAAGGTCTTGGAGGGCTTCGGGTTCGGCGCCGCGATGCTCGCCATGTTCATGCGTGTCGGGGGCGGCATCTTCACCAAGGCCGCCGACGTCGGCGCGGACCTGGTTGGCAAGGTCGAGCAGGGCATCCCCGAGGATGACCCGCGAAACGCCGCCACCATCGCCGACAACGTCGGCGACAACGTCGGCGACTGCGCCGGGATGGCCGCCGACCTGTTCGAGTCGTACGCCGTCACCCTGGTTGCGTCCCTCATCCTCGGCGGTTCCGCGTTCGGGTCCAAAGGGCTGATCTTCCCGCTGATCGTGCCGGCCATCGGCATCCTGACCGCGATCATCGGGGTCTACATCACCCGGGCCCGCCGCGGCGAGAGCGGCCTGGCCACCATCAACCGCTCGTTCTACATCTCCGCGGCGATCTCGGCCGTGCTCTGTGCGGTCGCCGCGTTCGTATACCTGCCGGGCAGCTTCGCCGCCCTGGGAACCGAGGGTTCCGGCAACCCCGCCGTCATCGCGTTCGTCGCAGTGATCATCGGGATCGTGCTGGCGACGCTCATCCTGTGGCTGACGGGCTACTACACCGACACCCACCACAAGCCGACCAAGGGCGTCGCCGACACGTCGCGGACCGGCGCCGCGACGGTGATCCTGTCCGGCTTCTCGCTGGGCCTGGAGTCGGCCGTGTACACCGCGCTGGTGATCGCCGCCGCCGTGTTCGGCGCGTTCCTGCTGGCCGGCGGCTCGATCCTGGTGGCGCTGTTCGCGGTCGCGCTGGCGGGCTGCGGCCTGCTCACCACGGTGGGCGTGATCGTCGCGATGGACACCTTCGGTCCGGTATCCGACAACGCCCAGGGCGTCGCCGAGATGTCCGGCGAGGTCTCCGAGAAGGGCGCGCAGATCCTGACGGACCTGGACGCGGTGGGCAACACCACCAAGGCCATCACCAAGGGCATCGCCATCGCGACGGCGGTGCTCGCGGCGACGGCGCTGTTCGGCTCGTACTCCGACTCGATCAAGCGGACCCTGGAGTCGGCCGGCGAGACCGTCCAAGGCTTCTTCGTGGCGAACGTCGCGCAGCCGGACACGCTGGTCGGAGTGATCCTCGGGGCCTGCGTGGTGTTCCTGTTCTCCGGGCTGGCGATCAACGCCGTCTCCCGGGCGGCCGGTGCGGTGGTGTTCGAGGTGCGCCGGCAGTTCCGGGAGATCCCCGGGATCATGGAGGGCACCGGCAAGCCGGAATACGGCCGGGTGGTGGACATCGTCACCCGCGACTCGCTGCGCGAGTTGGCAACGCCCGGCCTGCTGGCGGTGTTCGCGCCGATGGCTGTCGGATTCGGCCTGGGCATCGGTCCGCTGGCGGGCTTCCTGGCCGGCGCGATCGCCACCGGGGTGCTGATGGCCATCATGCTGGCCAACTCCGGCGGCGCCTGGGACAACGCGAAGAAGATCGTGGAGGACGGCTTCTACGGCGGCAAGGGCTCGGACGCGCACGCCGCGACCGTCACCGGCGACACCGTCGGCGACCCGTTCAAGGACACCGCCGGTCCGGCCATCAACCCGTTGATCAAGGTGATGAACCTGGTCAGCGTGCTCATCGCGCCGGCCGTGGTGCTGCTGCGCGAGGTGTCGGACGCGCCGGTGTGGATCTCCATCCTGATCGGCGTGGTGGCGTTCCTGATCATCGCGGTCGCCGTGGTGGTGTCCAAGCGTCGCGCGTCGCAGCTCCATGACGATGCGCCGGTGGCGGCACCCGCCTGATCGGTGACGGCGGCCCCGAAGAGTTCCGCCGGTATCGCAGGGGCCGCGGATCGATGCATCCCTATCCGGCGCAGCCGGGAAAGGGTACCGTCGTCCCCGGCGAACCCCGCTCGCAGAACAGGAAACAGACATGATCAGAAACAAGTTGACCGCGATCGCGGCGGTCGCCGCACTCGCCCTTGCTGCGTGCAGCGCCAACACCGGCAACGCCGAGAAGGTCGCCCCATCCTCCGGCGACACCGTCGCGAGCCAGCAGTCGACCACGCAGAGCAGTGGCGGCTCGGCGGCCGGGCCGACCGGGGTGCAGACGTCGGCCGGCGGGACCGAATCCGCCGGTGCCGGGACGGCCGAGGGCGAGACCGCGTCGGAGGCCGAGACTTCGCAGGCGACGGTCACGATCGGCGGAGACGTCGACGCGCAGACGGCGGCGTGGTTCAGCGCGTTCTGCACGGGCATGGCGCCGCTCGGGGAGATAGGCAGCATCGCCGACCCCAGCAAGCTCACCGATCCGGCCGCGATGCGGAAGTCCTACAGCGACTACCTCAAGACGTTCGGCCAGGCCATGATCGACACCGCGGCGAAGGTGAAGCCGTTGCCTCCCCCGACCTTCGACAAGGGCGCGGAGATCGCCGGGAAGCTGGTGACGGGCCTTGGCCAGGCGGGTCCGGTGCTCAAGGCGAGCGCCGATGCGCTTGCGAAGGCCGATATCACCAGCCCCGAACAGCTCCAGGCTGCGGTCAGCGCGGCGATGTCCTCCATGGAGGGCGCGCTTGCGGGCCTGTCGCTCGACAACTACGAACTGGACGAGAAGACAGAGGATCAGGTGTCGAAGTTGCCCGCCTGCGCCACGCTGTTCGCCGCGGAGGGTGCGATCCCGACGAGCTGACCTGGACCGGCGGCGACTGCACCGGCGACGCCGGCCCGGCTGCGGCCTGCTCGGCCTCGCCGGCGGCCGGCCCTGACGGGACCGGACGGCGACGGCCGGGCCGCATCCAGATACGGTGACGATCCGTGACGCAGCTCTCGCTGTTCTCCGCAGACCTGGCGGAGCCGCGCCTGGAGGACCTCGGCGGGCTGCTCGCGGCGCACGGCCATGCTGCGCGCCGCGGCGCGGGCACGCGGATCTCCATCCTGCTGGAAGAGCGGTGGCGGGCGTCGGCGTTGCTGCGCGAGTGCCGGGTGCGCGACGTACCGGCGGAGGTCTCCGAATTGCCGTCGACCAGCCCGCTGCGCAGGGCCGGCACCGCTGCCGTACTGCTGCGGACCGAGCGGCTGCCGGAGCTCACGGTGATCGCTGACGCCTGGTCGCGTGGCGCGATCAAGGCGGTTCCGGAGGGTCTTGGGCTGGGCGCGGGCCTGTTGCGCTGCTGGACGCTGGCGGCGGGGCGCCGCGCGGACCCGGGGTTCCTGCTCGGCATGGATCCGCACGCCGCCGGGACCTACGAGCCGCTGGCGGCGGCGTGCTCACGGGCGGGCATGGCCGGCGCGATCGTCGGCGTGCCTGCCGGCCGTCCGGCCGTTCGTGTCATCGGGCACCGGCGCATGATGCGGTTGGCCGAGCTGTTGGGCACGGCGCCGCCGGACGCGCCGCCCGGGGTCTTCCCGGCGGCATGGCGCTAAGCGGCGACCCTGCGCGCGGCTGGACGGGCGCCGGATCGGGTAGCCTCCATCGGGCGGCGCGCGGGCCGGCGGTGGCCTCCTGCACGACGGGGGACTTTCTGGCATCCTGCACAGACGGCGCCCGCGGAACCCGCGGGGCCTTGCGCCGTCATCGACGGCAGCGCAATACCCACATGAGCAACACCCACATCAGAAGATGCCCAGATCCGTGCGGCCGCAGGCCTCTCCGCGGACTTCATAGCCAGATACAGGAGCTTGTGATCCACCCATGCCAACGACCAAGACGGAACCTCGGGTGGGCAGAAAGCTGGTGGTGGTCGAGTCGCCGCACAAGGCGCGCACCATCGCCGGTTACCTGGGCCAGGGTTACGTGGTCGAGTCCTCGGTCGGGCATATCCGCGATCTGCCGCGAGGCGCGGCCGATGTGCCGGCCAGGTTCAAGGGCGAGCCGTGGGCGCGGCTCGGCGTGAATGTGGACGCCGGCTTCGAGCCGCTGTACATAGTCCCGGCGGACAAGAAGGCCCAGGTGGCGAAGCTCAAGAGCCTGCTCATCGATGCGGACGAGCTCTTCCTGGCAACCGACGAAGATCGCGAGGGCGAGGCGATCGCGTGGCACCTGCTGCAGACACTGAAGCCGACGGTGCCGGTGCGCCGCATGGTCTTCCACGAGATCACGCCCAGCGCGATCCGCGCGGCCGTGCAGCAGCCGCGGCAGCTCGACGAGGACCTGGTCGATGCCCAGGAGACCCGGCGGATCCTGGACCGGCTGTATGGCTATGAGGTCTCGCCGGTGCTGTGGAAGAAGGTCATGCCCAAGTTGTCGGCAGGCCGCGTGCAATCTGTGGCCACCCGCATCCTGGTCGAGCGGGAGCGGGCCAGGATGGCGTTCGTCACCGGCAGCTACTACGGCGTCGACGCGTCCTTCCAGGCGCTCGGTGGCGGTGACGAGTTCACCGCCGCACTCTCCGCGATCGATGGGCGGCGGCTGGCGGCCGGCCGGGACTTCGACCCCGCGACCGGGCGCATCCGAGCGGATGCCGACGTCGTCCTGCTCGACGAGGCGACGGCGGGCGAGATAGCGAGCGCCCTGTCGGGCGGAACGGCGACGGTCGCATCCGTGGAGGACAAGCCGTTTACCCGGCGTCCGTCGGCCCCGTTCATGACGTCGACCCTGCAGCAGGAGGCCGGCTACAAGCTGCGTTTCTCCTCGGAGCGGACGATGCGCGCCGCGCAGCGGCTCTACGAGGGCGGCTACATCACCTACATGCGGACCGATTCCACGACGCTCAGCCAGAGCGCCCTGGATTCGGCGCGGGCGCAGGCGCGCGACCTGTACGGCCCCGAATACGTACCGGCAGCGCCGCGGCAGTACACCCGGAAGGTGAAGAACGCGCAGGAGGCGCACGAGGCGATCCGGCCGGCGGGTGAGACGTTCCGGACCCCCGGTGAGGTCGCCGGTGCGCTCGGCGGTGACGAGTTCCGGCTGTACGAGTTGATCTGGAAGCGCACCATCGCCTCCCAGATGGCAGACGCCAAGGGCCGCACCGTCACCGCCCGTATCGCGGCTTCGGCGGCCGGCCGCGAGCTGGTGTTCTCCGCGTCCGGGCAGACGATCACCTTCGCCGGATATCAGCGCGCCTACGACGACACCGCCGACGAGGCCGACGATGCGGACGGCTCGGGATCCGGTGCGCTCGCGGGCTCCCGCGGAGGCGTCGATGACGAGGCCGACGGCGGGCAGCCCTCCGGCAACGGATCGGCCCGCAGCGGGCGCGGCGGCAAGGGCGCGACCGCCGTGAAACTGCCCCCGCTCGCGGAAGGACAACAGCTTCGCATCGGCGAGGCCCACCCCGGCGGGCACGTCACCTCCCCACCTGCCCGCTACACCGAACCGAGCCTGGTCAAGGCGTTGGAGGAGATGGGCATCGGGCGCCCGTCCACCTACGCCTCGATCATCCGCACCATTACCGACCGCGGCTACGCCTGGCGCAAGGGGGCGGCGCTGGTGCCCTCCTGGGTCGCCTTCGCGGTGATCGGCCTGCTGGAGAAGCACTTCCCGCGGCTGGTCGACTACGACTTCACCGCGGCGATGGAGGACGAACTCGACGGTATCGCGACCGGGCGGCTGCAGCGCACGAGTTGGCTGACGGGGTTCTACTTCGGCGGCGAGGTCGGCCCGACCGGTTCGGTCGGCCGTTCCGGCGGTTTGAAGAAGATGGTCGGCGACCGGATGGAGACGATCGATGCCAGGGAGGTCAACTCCCTGCCGTTGCTGACCGATGCCGCGGGGCGGATCGTGGTGGTCCGGGTCGGTCGGTACGGACCGTACCTGGAGCGGCCGGCGGCCGCCGCAGCGACGCAGTCGGGTTCGGACGCAACGGAAACCGAGCGGGCGAACCTGCCCGACGACCTCGCCCCGGACGAGGTGACGCCGGAGGTGGCCGAGGCCCTGTTCGCGCACGCCGCATCCGGCGACCGGGAACTCGGTACCGATCCGGGCTCCGGCCGGCCGATCGTGGTGCGTGACGGCCGATACGGGCCGTACGTCACAGAGGTGTTGCCGGAGGATCTGCCGACCAGCGGTCGGGGTGCTGTCAAGCCGCGCACGGCGTCGCTGCTGAAGTCCATGAGCCTTGACACCGTCACGCTCGACGATGCCCTCCGGCTGCTGACGCTTCCGCGAGTGGTGGGCACCGACCCGGGTTCGGGGGACGAGATCACCGCGCAGAACGGCAGGTACGGCCCGTACCTCAAGCGCGGCACCGATTCGCGTTCGCTTCCCAGCGAGGACGCGATGTTCACGATCACCCTGCAGGAGGCGCTGGAACTCTACGCCCAACCCAAGACCCGCGGGCGGGGGGCCGCCGGCGCCGAGCCGCTGCGCCGGCTGGGCGAGGATCCGGCCACCGGCAAACCGGTGGTGGTGAAGGACGGGCGATTCGGCCCCTATGTCACCGACGGCGAGACGAACGCGTCGCTGCGCAAGGGTGACATGGTCGAGGCGCTGACCATCGACCGGGCGGCAGAGTTGTTGGCAGAGCGGCGGGCGCGTGGTCCGGCCCCGAGCCGGCCCCGCAGATCACCTGGGAAGACCCCGGCGAAGAGCCCCGGCAAGGCCGCCAAGGCCGCCAAGAAGAGCGCCCGGGCGGGCGGCAGGTCCCGTGCCGAAGATTGAGGCGCAGCGCCGGACATATTGCCGTTTGTCGGATTGAGGGGCCGCGTCGAGGTACGGGAACTCGGCGCGAGGGCCATGAAGGGCGAGTGGCCGCGGCGGCTCAGCATACGATCGAGCGCATGATGTGGGACACCGGATCGGACGCGGCCTTCCGGGACGCGCTCGCCGGCTCGGACGGCACCGGTGACCCGCCGCCTGCCCGATGGCGGCCGGAGTTCTTCCCGGACGCGCTCGCCGCGCCGACCGAGCGGTCCGTCGAGCCGATGCCATCCGTGCCGATGCCCGAGTTGCTCTCGCGCGGTCGGATGGCGTTGCCGGGGGATGGGGCCGGCGAACCGGGCCGGGCACCGACAGCGCAGCCGGCGCCGTCGGCGGTGGGATCTCGGGGTAGCAGCGCCGACCGCGCAGCAGCCGCCCGGCGCGCCGCGGCGGCTCGCCGCGATGCAGCGGTGGCCGCGCGGACGGCGAAGTCTGGCGGTCGACCCGGGTTGGCTCCCTCCGCGACCTGGCGCGCGCCGGAGATCGTCGCGCCGGCCAGCCGGGCTGGGATGCCGCCGGTCTATTCGGCCGGCTACCCGGGCGCCGCGCCGACCGGTGCCGGCTACCCTGGCGCCCCGCCCCGGGCGCCCCGTCCGGGAACCACAGCAAGGACGGTCTACGCCGGGACCACCGCCAGGCATTCGGGCGGCGTCCGGCCGGGCCAGGCGCCCGCGGGTACGCCCAGGCCGGCCCCGCCGCTGCGGGAGCCGGCCAAGCGGAAGTCCGGCGGTATCTGGGCCGCGCTGGTGCTGCTGATCCTGTTGTTGGTCGGATCCGGTCTGGGCGGGCAGATCCTGGACGCGCTCTCCGACCTGTTCAACCGATGACCGGCACCTGCGCCGTCGCCGGCGGCGGGAGGCGTGCTCGCTGCTGGCTCGACCGCCCGCTCACCTCCCGGCCCGAGCGGGTGCGCCGGTGATAGTGCGACGGCAGAACTCGCTCGGTGTGCTGTTGCGCCTCACCGCATTTCGCCGGATGTGGCTGGCCCTGTCGGTATCCAGCCTTGGCGACTGGCTGGGGCTGCTGGCAACGACCGCGCTGGCGGCCTACCTCACGCGGGAGTCGTCGAACCTGGTTCAGGGCGCGGCGGTGTCCGGTGTGCTCCTCACCCGGCTGCTGCCCGACCTGATTCTGGGACCGATCGCCGGTGCGCTTGTCGACCGGCTAGACCGGCGCAAGGTCGCGATCATCGGGGACAGCATGGCCGGCCTGCTGTACCTGTCGATCGCGATCGTCGGGAACCTGACTTGGCTGCTGGCGGCGCAGTTCCTGGTGGAGGCGGTCGGGCTGTTCTCCAATCCGGCGAAACAGGCGCTGTGGGTCAACATCGTCCCCAGGGAGCGCCTCGCGGTCGCCAACCAGCTCAACTACGTCTCGGTCTACGGCATGGTGCCGGTGGCCGCGGTTCTGTTCGCGCTGCTCGCCACGTTGGCCCAGTTCTTCGGAGCTCCCACGGTTCCGAACGAGAGCGCGACCAGCGCGCTGATCAGTGGCACCTCCGCCCTCGCGATCACCATCGCGCTGGTGTTCGACGCCGCCAGCTACTTCCTGGCTGCCGGAGTGTTGTTCGTGACGCGCCGGCTGATCCCGGCGTACCTGGATGAACGGCCCTCGGCGAAATCGGTGTTCTCGCTCATCCGGGAGGGCATCGGGTTCGTCAAGAACTCCCGGGTGATGCGGGCGATCTACGTGGGCATCCTGGGGGCGTTCGGCGCGGGCGGCCTGGTGGCCGGGGTGGCGCAGGCGTACGTCGCGACGATGGGCGCCGGGAACGCCGGGTACGGAATCCTGTTCGGGACGGTGTTCTCCGGCATCGCGCTGGGCATGCTGATCGGCCCGAAGGTGCTGCCGGCGGTCCCGCGTCGGATGGTCTTCACGCTCGGCATCGGGGTGGCCGGATGCGCGCTGATCGTGATGAGCCTGCTGCAGGACTTCGTCGGCGCTGCGGTGACCTCTGTGGTGATGGGCCTGTTCGCCGGGATCGCGTGGATCACCGGGTTCACCATGATCGGCCACGAAGTGTCGGACCGCCTGCGCGGCAGGGTGTTCGCGTTCGTCATGTCGTCCGTGCGGATCACCTTGCTCGGGACCATTGCGGTTGGGCCCATCCTGGCGAACACGATCGGATTCCATCCGTTACGAGTCGGCGAGTACCGGCTGGAGTTGTCGGGGCCGGCGATCGTGCTGGCCGGCAGCGGTCTGCTCACGGTGGGCGTGGCCCTCTTCGCCGGCCGGCAGGTGGGGGGTCTGCGCGCGGAGGCGGTGCGCCGGGTGCTGCGGCGCATCGTGGGGAGCCCGCGTCGCGAGTTCCTGGACGCCGAGGAGAGCCTGCCGGGTGCGCTGATCACCGTGGTGGGAGCTGACAGAGCAGCCACCGAGCAGTACGCGCGGGCGGTGAGCGACCACCTGACGGCAGGCGGCTGGCGGGTGCAACGGGATGACGCGGGCCTGGCACCGCCCCGGGCCGACGACAACCGGTCGACCGCGTTACGCGCCATGGCGGACCTGTCCGAGCTCGTCACACGGCGGCTGCGGCCCGCGCTGGAGGCCGGCACGGTGGTCGTGTGCCGGGACTATGTCGACGCGGCGGTGGTCCGGTTCGGCGCGCTTGCCGGGCTGACCGAGGAGTACATGCTGCGGATGGCCGCGTGGGCCACCGGCGGCCTGCGGCCCGATCTGACGGTGCTGGTCGATCCGCTCAAGGAGGCACCGTCCGGCGCGCTGCCCGCCGCCGCGGGCGATGCCGACGGCGTGGTTGCCGGTGGTGTCGGCGATGACGGTGCCGCAGCCGCGGGCCCCGTGGGCGCTGAGGTTGCACAGGACGCTGCCGCGGGTGTGGCCGGCGGGGGCGGTGTCGGTGGGATCAGTCGTGACGTGGCCGGCGCCGCGGACCCCGTGGACGTCGAGGTCGCACAGGACGCCGAAACCGTGGCCGGCGGGGGCGGTGTCGGTGGGATCAGTCGTGACGTGGCCGGCGCCGCGGACCCCGTGGACGTCGAGGTCGCACAGGACGCCGAAACCGTGGCCGGCGGGGGCGGTGTCGGCCCGGCGGAAGGTGTCGGTGCGGCTGACGGTGATGCTGCCGATCACGGGTCCGCGGGCGCGGAGTCCGGACTCCCGGAGGCCGTGGACGTGCCGGACGGTTCGGATGCCGTCGACCCGCGGCGCGTCTATCAGGATCTGGCCGCGGCCGTTCCAGACCGGTACGCGGCGGTGCTGCCGTTGCGGCCCGGGCAGGGAATTCCTCCGGAGGTGGCGGAATGGGTGGCGTCGGTCCTTCGGAAGCGCTCGCCGTCGCGCCGGGACGGCGAGCCGGCACCGGTAGTGGGCATCAACGAGGCTGACCTCCTTCGTCACGGTGCTGGCGGAGACGGTACCGGCGGAGGGGGTGCGCCGGCAGGCCGCGAGGCGGAAGATCCGCCAACCGGCGACGGCCCGCCCGATTCGCCCCAGGGTCGTACGGGGAAGCGGCGGCGCTTCGCCGACCGCACGGCGTGACGGAGCGGTGCGCTAGGTTGGCCAGCGACGCCGGCAGTCGGCGCCTTGATGCGACTCGGGGGCGAGCGATGGCGGATGGGGCGGAGCCCGAGCCGTACTCCGCGGAGTACTACCGAATGTCCCGGCCGGAGTCGGGTACCCGCGGCGTCGTGGACCGGGTCCGTGACACCTACATCCGGCGGATCATCGCGGGTCGCGTTCCGGGCGGCCGGCTGCTCGACGTCGGCTGCGGCCTTGGACTGTTCCTGCAGCGGATGGCCGATCGATTCGAGTTGTACGGCATCGATGTGTCCGAGTACGCGGTGGCCCGAGCGTCCGTGCGGCTTCCGGGCGCACACATTGCATCGGGCAGCTTGACCGAGGGCATCCCGTTCGCGGGGACCTTCGACGTCGTCACCGCGATCAACGTTTTCGAGCACCTTGCCGACCCGTCCGCCGGGCTCGCCGCCGTGCGCTCCCGGTTGCGCCGCGGCGGGCTGTTCGTAGCGCACCTGCCGACGATCGGCAATCGCGTCCAGGCGCGGATCTATGCCGGTTCCTACGACAAGGACCCCACCCACATCTACCGGCCCTCCGGCAAGGCATTTTCCCGGCTCGTCGAGCAGCACGGCTTCGTCACCGTCGCCAGCAGCTTCGCCCCTTTCGTGGGTGCTCGGCTGTGGCGGGCGCTGCCGTGGCATCCGGCCTTCCTCGGCGCGTATCGGGCGGTGTAGGTGACCGACGGGGAGGGGGTCTTCGCCGACGTCATCGGCCAACCGGCGGCGGTCGCCTCCTGCCGCGCCGCTGTGGCGGCAAGCAGGGGAGGCCCGGGGGTCGCCGCAGGCGCGATGACCCACGCCTGGCTGTTCACCGGTCCGCCCGGCTCCGGCCGGTCGGTGGTGGCCAGGGCCTTCGCCGCCGCGTTGCAGTGCGACCGGGGCGGCTGCGGAACCTGCGCCGCGTGCCGCACCGTGCTGGCCGGTACCCACGCGGATGTCCGGCGGATCGTTCCGGAGGGCCTCACGATTCCCGTGAAGGAGATGCGCGCCGTGGTGGCGCGCGCCGCATCCAAGCCGAGCACGGGGCGCTGGCAGATAGTCCTGGTGGAGGACGCCGACCGGCTCACCGAGGGCGCGGCCAATGCACTGCTCAAGTCGGTCGAGGAGCCCGCCCCGCACACCGTGTTCCTGCTGTGCGCTCCGTCAACCCACCCGGACGACGTGTCGGTCACCATCCGCTCGCGTTGCCGGGTGCTGGGTCTTCTGACCCCGTCACCGGCGGCCATCGCAGCCGTCCTGGTCGACCGTGACGGCATCGATCCCGAAACGGCGGCCTGGGCGGCATCGGTGTGCGGCGGCCACGTCGGCCGCGCGCGAGCGCTGGCGCGCAGCGAGGCCGGGCGTGACCATCGCGCGAAGGTGTTGGGGATTCCGATGGCGTTGCGGACGGTGGCCGATGTCTTCCTCGCCGCGGACGATTTGCTCGATGCCGCCAAGGGCGAGGCCACCGAGCAGTCCGACCGGCGCGACGACGCCGAACGGGAAAGCCTGCGGATCGCATTGGGTGGCGGTGGCACCGGGAAGGGTGCTGCCGCGGCGGCCCGCGGCAGCGCCGGGGCGTTGAAGGATCTCGAACGCCGACAGCGCGCCCGGGCCACCAGGACGGAGCGGGATGTGCTGGACCGGGCGCTCATCGACCTTTCGGGTTTCTACCGGGATGTGATCGTGCGCGCGACCGGGGCGGAAACGCTGAGGATCAACCCAGATCTCGATGGGGAGACGGCCGCGATGGCCGCCCGCATCGGGGCCGAGGGTGCGCTGCGCCGCCTCGACGCAGTGCTTGCCTGCCGGCAGGCGCTGGAGCGCAACGTGAAGCCGCAGATCGCGGTCGAGGCGCTGATGATGCGACTGCGCACCGGCTGAGGCAGAGAAGGCCCGTCATCGCCGAGAACCGGCGACCTGGGCCTGCGCCCGGTAGCCTGACGGATCGTGGGCATGCTGTGCGCGGTGACGCTGGTCGACTTCGGCCAATTGCACTACGCGGCGCCCGGCGAGCACGAGCTGCACGTGGGCGACAAGGTCCTGCTGCCCACCGAGCACGGCGCGGTGGTGGGAACCGTGGTGTGGGCGGCGGAGTACGTCGGCGACGACACGGGCGGGTTCCCCACGGTCCTCGGCATGGCGACGGAGCGCGACATTGCCGCGCAGCAGGACCTCCGCCAGCTCAAGGCGCGTGCCGTGATCGCCACCCGTCGCCTGGCGCGCGAGCACCACCTGCCGATGAAGGTGCTGGCGGCGGATCCGCAGAAGGACTCCGGCCGGATCGTCATCTACTACAGCTCGCCCGAGACGGTGGACTTCCGGTCGATGCTGCGCGACCTGTCCGCAACCCTGTCCACCCGGGTCGAGCTTCGTCAACTCGGCGCCCGAGACGCGGTGCGGGCGACCGGCGCGATCGGGTCCTGCGGCCGCGACACGTGCTGCTCGACATTCTTGAAGGACTACGAACCGGTGACGTTGGCCATGGCGAAGGACCAGGACCTGCCGGCCAATCCCATGCGGATCTCCGGGGTGTGCGGTCGGTTGATGTGCTGCCTGAAGTACGAGCACCCGCTATATCAGGAGTTCAAGGCGAAGGCGCCTCGAATCGGCGCCGCGGTGGACTCCCCGGCGGGTCACGGGAAGGTCGTCTCGCATTCGGTACCGACCGATTCGCTGGTGATCCGGCTGAATGCCGATGGATCCCACCAGGTCTGCCCCAGGGCGTCGGTGTGCGACGCCCGCAAGGCGTACGACTCCCGCCCTCCGGGTTGAGTCCGCCCGCGGTGTCGCGGGGTGGTTCTCGGGGTCGCAGCGCTGGTCACAGGTGGGTAAAGCCGGCAACGAAGTGGCGCCTTGCGGCGTCTTGCCATAGGGATGCGGCACAGTAGTGGATGATGTCGTCATGTCCCGGGTCGATGCCTCCCGGGGAACGGCGCCATCGGAAATGGAGCGGTCATGTCTGTCGGGTGGTGGCGCCGGGCGGTGGGCATCTGCGCGGCCATCGGTGTCACGCTGACCGCCGCTGCCTGTTCTGGTTCGCAGCAGGCGGCGGGCACCGATCACCCCGCGACGGCCGGCCCCCCGTCGTCGAGCACCACCGCGCCGACGGTGGCACCCGTCACCGTTGCTCCGCTCGGCCCGGCCGGGCAGCCAGCCATCCAGGGCGGGCAGCAATCGGCCCCTGTGGAAACCTCCCCGCCGACCACGGTGGAACCGACGTCCTCGTCCCCGGTTCGGCTTGCCCCGAGTGCGGCCGTCACCGCCGAGCCGGCGCTGGGCAGCACGGATGTCGCTCCGGCGGAACGGATCACGCTGAGCGTTCAGGGCGGAACCCTGTCGTGGGTATCCTTCGTGAATCCCGAGGGCAAGGCGGTCAAGGGAACCATTGCCACGGACCGCAAGAGCTGGACCCTCAGCGAGCGCCTCGGATTCGACAAGGTCTACACCGTCACCGGTTTCGCGGTGAACCCGGACGGTGTGCAGACCAAGATCGACGGCAGGTACCGCACCGCGGCCACCATCGAACCGGTCACCACCTCGATATCGCCCGGTGACGGGGCCGTCGTCGGCGTTGCCGCACCGGTGATCGTCCGGTTCGGGTTGAACCCGCAGGACAAGGCGCTCATCGAACGCAACGTCAAGATCGTCACACAGCCTGAGGTGGAGGGCAGTTGGGCGTGGATCACGCATAACGGGGACAAGTACCCGTCGCTGGACTGGCGACCGAAGAAGTACTGGCCGGCCGGCACGAAGGTGCATGTGGAGTCGAACGTCTATGGGCTGAAGTTCGCCGACAAGTGGTACGGCGGTGACGATGTCACCGTCGACTTCACCATCGGACGCAATCAGGTGGTGATCGCGGACGCGAAGGCGCACCGGATGACGGTCAAACGTGACGGAAAGGTGTGGGCCACCTACGACGCATCGTTCGGCATGGGGGACAACCCCGGCAGCAAGTACGGGTTGGACCCGGACCTCGTCACCCGCTCCGGGATCCATGTTGTGATGAGCAAGCACCCGGTGTACAAGATGAGCAACCCCGCGTACGGCTACACCGACGCCAAGGAGTACTGGGCGGTCCGGATCAGCAACAACGGCGAGTTCATCCACAACAACCCCGGCACGACCTCGTGGCAACTGGCGAACGTGAACAAGACGCACGGCTGCATCAACCTCTCCTGGGACAACGCCAAGGCCTACTTCGAGACCGCTATCTACGGAGACCCGGTCGAGGTGGTCGGCACGTCGGTGCAACTGTCCCGCGCCGACGGCGACATCTACGACTGGGCGATCCCCTGGTCGACGTGGACGACGCTGTCGGCGCTGTCCGAGAACACCGTCATCACGTAGCAGGACGGCGGTCGTCCGGCGCCCGACGATGCCGCACGCAGCCGTGCCGGGTGCCGCCGAGTTCCACGCCGAACCCGATACACTGACGGGCGCTGCCGCCTTAGCTCAGTCGGTAGAGCGTCTCACTCGTAATGAGAAGGTCTGGAGTTCGATTCTCCAAGGCGGCTCGGCAGCGGCACCAGCGCAGAAGGCGCTCTCACCAGCGAAAATAGCCGCTTCAAACCCCTGATTCCACGTCTCGGTATCGGCGTTCATGTGCCCGCCAAGGGCCGCGATCTGGCCGCCGACAACCAGGTCGCCAATCTGCTGCTCACCGCCATGCGTCCGCCGGCCGAACGCGCCAACGCGCTGCCGAAGTCCGGCTTCAAGGCGCTCCGCTTCGTCACCGTCTGCCCCTGGAAGATCGGCAGCATCGGCGCCACCGCACTCATCATCCTGACAATGCACCGCGGCACCCGGTCAGAAAACCCCATTGATGCATAGCGATGCCGCACATTCGTCCGCACTTGCTGGGCGACCGTTTTCAGTACGGATGCATACCATATGTGGTATCATCGGCTGATGCGGACGGTCGTGTATCTGCCAGGAGCTGCAGCGGAGCGCGACAGACTGGAAGCGCGCGAGCGGGCCGCGTTCTACAAGGCGGTGCGGAAACTCGAGGCGCTCGGCCCGGATCTCGGCTATCCGCACAGCAGCGCGGTGCAGGGCGCCGATCCGCTGCGCGAGTTGCGGCCGCGGGCCGGGCCCGGAGCGTTTTTCGCGCACTGTACCGGCAGGTTGGTGGCGTGATCGTGATCGCAGCGATCGGACCCGAGGAATTGCGCGACAGGAAAGGATTCGGCCGGGCATCCCGCGCGGCCGAAACCCGGCTCGACGAGATCAAGGAGTAGAACCATGGTGAAACTGTCCGAGCTGGCGACGGCCGCCGAGATCCACGAGCGCGACCTCGAAAACTCGGCGTACCGGGCCGAATACGACCGTACCCGGCTGGCGAACGATATCGCGATCCGCGTTATCCGGTACCGCACGGAGCACGGGCTGAGCCAGAGCGCGTTCGGCAGGCTGGTCGGCATGCGCCAACCGCACGTTGCGCGCCTCGAGGCGGCCGATCACGAGCCGTCGCTGGCAACGCTGGTCAAGCTCTCCGCAGCACTGGGCGTCGACTTCACGGTCGACATCAACCCGACCGGCGTCCAACTGCGCCAAACCGCCTGAGGCACAGCCATCATCCATCAGACGCAGCAAACGTTCCGTCCGCGCCGACCTTGACGACCCGGACGACGCTATGCTGGAGACTCCGACGGCGGCTGCCGGCCGCGCGGCGCGCGCCTCGCGAACGTCCGCGGGATTTCCGCGCCTTCGTGGCGCGCTGAGGGGCGGGTTTTTTCCCACGGGCCCGGCCCAGGGGCTAGGTTGAGCGGCGTGGACGAGCCCCAGACGATCGACGAGCCCCAATACCGGACGATCATCGAACCGTTCCGGATCCACTCCGTGGAGCCGCTGCGGATGACGACGGCGGCGCAGCGCCGCCGGCACGCCGCTGACGCCGGTTACAACCTCTTCCAACTGCGGGCCGAGCATGTGCTCATCGACCTGCTGACCGATTCCGGGACCGGCGCGATGAGCCGCGACCAGTGGGCGGCGATCCAACGCGGCGACGAGTCGTACGCCGGCGCCCCGTCATACTTCATCTTCCGCGATGCGGTGCGTGAGCTGTTTCCGTTCGAGCACATTATCCCGGTGCATCAGGGGCGGGCCGCCGAGCGGATCATCTTCTCGGTGCTCGGCGGTGCGGGCAAGGTCGTGCCGAACAACACGCACTTCGACACCACCAGGGCCAACGTCGAAGCGACCGGCGCCGAGGCGGTGGACCTGCCGGTCGCCGAGGCCAAGAACCCGACCCTGCAACACCCCTTCAAGGGCAACATGGACGTCGCGGCGTTGGAGGAGTTGCTACGCACCCGCGGGGCGGACGTGCCGTGCGTCTTCGTGACGATCACCAACAACAGCGGTGGGGGCCAACCGGTCTCGCTGGCGAACCTGCGCGAGGTGCGCGCGGTGTGCGACCGCTACGGCAAGCTGCTGCTGTTGGACGCGTGCCGATTCGCCGAGAACGCGTGGTTCATCCGGCAGCGCGAACCCGGCTACGCCGACCGGGATGTCGCCGACATCGTGCGGGAGATTTCCGGCCTGGCCGACGGGATGACGATGAGCGCCAAGAAGGACCCGATGGGAAACATCGGCGGCTGGCTCGCGCTGAACGATCCCGACTTGGCGCAGGAGTGCCGCAACCTGCTGATCCTGACGGAGGGCTTTCCCACCTACGGCGGCCTGGCCGGGCGGGATCTGGAGGCGCTGGCGCAGGGCCTTGCCGAAGTCGTGCAACACGACTACCTGCGTTACCGCATCACCTCCACCGCCTACCTGGGGGCGGCGCTGACCGCCAGGGGCATCCCGGTCCTTCAGCCGTACGGCGGCCATGCGATCTACCTGGACGCGCGCGCGTGGCTCTCACACATCGATCCGCTGCACTACCCCGGCCAGTCGCTCGCCGTCGCGTTGTACGAAATCGGCGGTATCCGCAGTTGCGAGATCGGCACGGTCATGTTCGGCCGCCATCCGGACGGCACCGAGCAGCCTGCCGCGATGGACCTGGTGCGGCTGGCGATTCCGCGGCGAACCTACACGCAGAGCCACATCGACTACGTCATCGAGGTCTGCGAAAAGGTCGCCGAGATCGCAGGGGGCCTGCCCGGTTACCGCATCGTGGACGAGCCGAAGGCGTTGCGCCACTTCACCGCGCGCTTCGAACGCGATTGAGCGGCGCCTGCCCACGCGAGTCGGTCCGGGATCGCCCGCCGAAGGCCGCTTCGATGCGTGGATGACGATATTCCTCAGCGCGGCGCACCGGCCACCAAAGCGCACGGTCAACCCCCTCACCGGATAGGTTCGTACCGATGAGAGGGACGACCGCCGTGATCATGCTGGTGCCCGACGACCGGTTCTTGGGCAACACCGGGCTGTCGTGGGTGGTCGCGGTCGCGTCGGCCCTCGGCGGATTCGCGGTCGCGGTCGCGCTGCTCAACTGGTTGCGCCGGCGCGTCATCCCCCGCGCGCAACGCCGCCGGAACACCGCGCTGCGCAGCGCCGCCGCCGTCGTGGGTGGCATCCGCGTTTGGTTGTTGGCGCTGCTTGCGGCGGTCATAGCGCTGGACTTCTTGACCTTCGAACCCGCAGCGACATACTGGCTGCGCCTGATCACGTTCGCGCTGGTCGGCATTCAACTGGTGCTGTGCGTCAACCGCCTGATCGTGACGGTGCTGCTGCGATCCGTCAAACCCGGGCCGCGGGGCGGGGTTCCGGTGATGCTCGGCATCCTGACCTGGGCCTGCCAATTCGTCATCTGGGTGACGTTCCTGCTGGCGTTGCTCACCAACGCCGGGGTGAACATCACCGCGTTCGTTGCCAGCCTCGGCATTGGCGGCATTGCCGTCGCCCTGGCGCTGCAGAACATCCTCGGGGACCTGTTCGCATCGGTCTCCATCGGCCTGGACAAGCCTTTCGAGCCGGGGGAGTTCATCGCGTTCGGCGACGACCAGGGGACCGTCATGCGGGTGGGCGTCAAGACGACCCGGATCGCTTCGCTCTCCGGCGAGGAACTCGCCATTTCCAATTCGAAGCTCCTGGATCAACTGGTGCACAACTACAGTCGGATGCCGGAGCGCCGCGTGGTATTCGGATTCACCGTGCCGTACCACACCACCGCCGAGCAACTGCGGGAGATCACCCGGCGGACAAAGGCGATCATCGTGCAGGCGCAGCAGACGCGACTCGACCGCGGACACTTCACCGGATTCGGGGCCGATGGATTCACCTTCGAGTTCGTGTACTACATGCTCGATTCCGACTACACGCTGTACCGCGATGTCCAGCAGCACATCAACGAACAGATCATCGACGTGCTGGGCTCGCTAGACGTGCGCTTCGCGGTCCCGGCGCGCACGGTCGCGCTCGGCGGGCCGGCTGTGCAGTTGGACGGCGACAGCTAGCGCCACGCAGCGGGTTTCGGGCTCCGGGTTCACCAGCGGTGCGCGATGTCGATCACCAGGCGATGCCCCGCGCCTGGGCCGTCGAGGACGAAGACGCGGAACGGCAGACGGGCGCGGACGCCGATGCCGAACGTGCTCTGCCCCTCGAAACTGCCCGCGAACGCCACCTGCCGTAGCGTTAAATACCCTGCTACCCGCGTGATCTCGGCCGGATTGGCCGGCTTGAAGGTGGGGCTGCCGGTTCTCACGTCGTACGCCGGAGCGCGAACCACCACGGCCAGGCGGGCGCCGCCGCGAAGCGGCACCACGGCGCCGGAGCCTTCCCGGTGCACGGTGGACACGTAGCGAACCTGATAGCCGAGCGGGCCGCTGCCGGATCGGAGGTCGATCACGACGCGGTCGAAGCACGGGTGCCTGCCGGTGCGCACGGCGGCGATCGGCGCGGTGGTCATGCCGGCGGCGATCTTTGTCAGCGATCCCCAGCGCACCGCGGGGCATGCGATGGTATGCGCCGATGTCGGGCGTGCCGCGCTCGTGGCGGAGACCGCCCTGATCGGTGCGGCTATCGGGGTGGCGACCGCCGCGTGGGCGGTTGTGGCGGTAGCGGCAGCGACCGGAGCAGCGGATGCGCTGCCTGGCACCACCGCCAGCGCGCCGACCGCGACGGCGGCGATTCCGAGGAGTACCGGCCGAACCGCGAGGCGACGAAGAGTGCGCATGTCCATGACGTCCTCCCTACCGAAGGTTCGGGCGACACTTCGGTTAGCACGAGGACGTCTGGGTTATCCGGTGGTTCCAGCGCTCTGGCCGCGCTTGTCGGTTCGGCGCGTCGCGACGTATCAGACCGGCCGCATCAACCAGGTGTGCGCGACCCAGCGGACCGGGTCCGTGTCGAGGCTGTCCCAGCCGATGGTGAAGGCCTGGCCGGCGTTGACGGTGAACGGCGTCGGCTGCGGCCGTTGCACCCCATGCGGTGTCGACGTGACGACGGCGCAGTACGGACCGGGCGTCAGCGTGACCGCTGCCCGCCCATCGCGACCGGTCGTCACCTTCGCCACGACCGCCTCGCAGCGGACGTCGCGGATCTCGATCGCCATCCCGGGCACTCCCAGCGCGCCGAAGGAGGCTTCGAGCGTGCCCGGAACCAGCGAGGGCACAGCGGAAGGAGCGCTCCCGGCGGGAACCATGCTCGGCTGCCGGGGTGCCATCGCCTGCAGGGTCCGGGGTTTGGTGGCCTGCGGTTGCGGTTTGGACGTTGCGGGTTTTGCGGCCACCGACTTTGGTTTGGCAGCTGCTGGTTTCGGTTTGGCAGTCACCGGTTTCGGCTTGGCCGCGGACCGAGATGTTGCGGGTTTGGGCTGCGTGGGTGCCGGCGCGGCGGGTGCCGGCGCGGCGGGTTTGGGCGGCGTCACCGGTTTCGGCTTGGCGGGCGCCGCGGCCGGGGCACCATCCACCTTGTCGGTGAACTCCATGGTGTTGAACGTCGCGGTGTTGCCCGCGACCGTGCCCATACCGATATAGCGGTACCCGGCGCCCAGGATGTTGGCGCGGTGCCCGGCGGAGCCCATGTAGGCATCGAAAACGGCCCGTGCCGAGGCCCCCGCGGAGAACTTGGCGACATTCTCGGCCCAGGCCGTCCGGTTGGACGCCCCGTACTTGGTGACCATGGTCCATGCGTTCGGGTTGTGCTGCAGTTGGCCGCCGGTGGCGCCGTTGGCCATCTGGCTCGACCACCACACGGAGAGTTGGCTGAGGCCGGAGGCCTCCCGCACCGCCGGGAGCCCAGCGCCGGCACGGGCGCCGTTGACCAGGCTGATCATCTGGGCGTCGAACGATGCCAACCGGGACGCGGCCGGCATCGGTGCGACCGCGGCCGGTCCGATGGCACCCGCCGAGTTTGCGGCACCGGCGGGCGACGCAACGAGCGCCGATCCCACCGCCAGTGCGACCAACGCCCCGAGCACCGTGCCCGAGCGTCGCCAACCGAGCCGACGGATCTGCGGATCGTTGATGCGCGACGTCACCAATGGACGTATCACGTCCCCCCCTTACTCGTCCCGAACGGGAACGAGGCACTGCAGCGGACCCCACCGCTGACACGCTGACCCCTCGACAACGCGTCAGCACCAACTGTATCGACGCCTAACAGAAAGTAATAAGGCTTGATCAGGTGAATTTTTCCCTACGAAGTGACGCCCGATTTGCCCATTGTGTGACTGATGGGACTAGACGTGGCAGCGTTACGTAGCGAGGTGATCGTGACCGGGGCGCTACCCGCCCCCCGCCACTCCTTCGAGGACGTGAACGATCACGGACGGTGATGATGGCACATGAGATAGGGCCGGTCGTGGGATAACGAACCGTTCCGACCCTCGGATCGGTCCGCGCATCGAAGCCGAAGAGCCTGGAAAGGCCGCCTCGGACCGGTCGCCAACCGGGCGCAGACTGGTGGGGATTGGACGATGTCGGGAAGGGGCGCGCAGCGCGATGGCCGAACGGATGACGAAGTCGAAGGGGCGGGGCATTTCGGCCCAGCCCGGCCGGTACGTCGAGGGCGGGCGGGAGTTCACCCGGGACACCCACTACATCAAGACCCGGATCACCGCGGACGGTCGGGACGGGTATCCGGTGCAGGCCGGCAGGTACCGGTTGGTGGTGTCCAGGGCATGCCCGTGGGCGAATCGGGCCGTCATCGTGCGGCGCCTGCTGGGGCTGGAACCGGTGCTCTCGATGGGGATCTGCGGCCCGACCCACGACGCTCGCAGTTGGACGTTCGACCTCGACCCCGGCGGGCGCGACCCGGTGCTCGGCATCGAACGGTTGCAGCAGGCGTACTTCGCCCGATTTCCGGATTACCCGAAGGGCATCACGGTGCCGGCCATCGTCGACATTCCGACGGGTCAGGTGGTCACCAACGACTTCGCGCGCATCACCCTGGATCTTGAGACCGAATGGAGCGCCCATCACCGCGAGGGAGCGCCGGAGTTGTACCCGGAGCACTTGCGTGACGAGATCGACGAGGTGTCCGGGCTGGTGTACACCGACGTCAACAACGGGGTGTATCGATGCGGCTTCGCCGGCTCACAGGAGGCGTACGAACGTGCCTACGACGCGCTCTTTTCCAGGCTCGGCTGGCTCTCCGATCGGCTGGCGGACCGGCGATACCTGGTGGGGGACACCATCACCGAGGCCGACGTGCGCCTGTTCACGACGTTGGCCCGTTTCGACGCCGTGTACCACGGACACTTCAAGTGCAACAAGTTCAAGCTCACCGAGATGCCCGTTTTGTGGGCCTACACGCGAGATCTCTTCCAAACACCCGGTTTCGGGGACACTACCGACTTCGTGCATATCAAGCGTCACTATTACCTCGTGCACGCGGACATCAATCCGACCGGGATCGTGCCCAAGGGCCCCGACCTGTCCGGCTGGTGGTTGCCGCACGGCCGGGAATCACTGGGCGGCAGGCCGTTCGGTGATGGCACACCGCCCGGGCCGGTAGCGCCCGGCGAGGAGGTCCCCGCCGAACACACCGCGGCCGGTTGATGCGGCCTCGCACGGGCGCGCGAGAAGGCAGTCGCACGAGAAGGCAGGCGCACGAGAAGGCAGGGAGGATCGGTGACGAGATTCCGGCGGAGGCAGGACCGGGTGGAACGTTGGTAAGCGGAACGTCCGTCGTGTCGGCCACCGGAGGGCGCGAGGGCGGTAGCCTTCGGATGTAGCCGAGGGAGTTGGGGCCGCATGTCTTCCGGATCCGGGGCGAGCGCGCCACGCATGCCCGTCTTGTACCTGTCGCACGGGGCGCCCCCGCTCGCCGACGACGATGTGTGGACCGGCCAGTTGGCCCAATGGGGACGGGCGTTGCCCCGGCCGGCATCGATACTGATCGTGTCGGCGCACTGGGAGGCCGCTCCGATCACCGTGGGAGCCACCGAGCGGGTCCCGCTCACGTACGACTTCTGGGGTTTCCCGGAACACTATTACCGGGTCCGATACGACGCGCCGGGCGCACCGGGCCTCGCGACCCGGGTGCGCGGATTGCTGGCCGGGGTCGGGCGGCCGGTCCATCGGGACGACGGTCGAGGCCTGGACCACGGGGCGTACGTTCCGCTCATCGAGATGTATCCGGCCGCAGATGTTCCCGTGCTGCAGGTGTCGATGCCGTCGCTCGATCCGCGCCAGTTGTTCGACATGGGCCGGCGCCTTGCGCCGTTGCGCGACGAGGGGGTCCTTGTCGTCGGATCGGGGTTCACCACGCACAACCTCCGCGAGGCCCGCTTCGGGGACACGTCCGGCTCCGCACCGCAATGGAGCAAGGAGTTCGACGACTGGGCGCGGCGCACGGTCGAGGGCGGAGACATCGACGCCGTTCTCGATTTCGAGCACACGGCGCCGGCCGCGCGGATCGCGCACCCTCGCACGGAGCATTTCGCGCCGCTGTTCGTCGCGTTGGGGGCGACCGCGGCGGCCGGCGTGGCGGCCGAGAGCGTGATCGACGGCTTTTGGTACGGACTGGCCAAGCGGTCGTTCCAGTTCAACTGAGTCGAGGGCGGCTGCCTGGAACGGCCAGTGCGGCCCAGTGCCGCCCAGGGCCGCGGCCGCCGTAGCAACAGGAACGGGTGGCGTTCGGGAGCGAGCCGGCTGGGAGGATGGCACCGTGGCCGTCCTGCCGCTCGTCTCGAACGCCGAACTGGCGGCGCTGGCCCGCGCCTGCGAGTTGGCAGAGCGGGGGGCAGGTTCGGCGCTGCCGAACCCGGTGGTCGGCTGCGTCCTGCTCTCCCCGGACGGCGAGGTGATCGGCGAGGGGTTTCACGAACGGGCCGGCGGGCCGCACGCGGAGGCGGTCGCGTTGGCTGCGGCCGGACCGCGGGCGGCCGGCGCGACCGCGGTGGTGACGTTGGAGCCGTGCAACCACACCGGGCGCACGCCGCCGTGCAGTCAGGCGCTCATCGATGCGGGCGTTGCCCGGGTGATCATCGCGGTGCGGGATCCGTGGCCGCCCGCCGCCGGAGGCGCCGATCGGCTCCGCGCCGCCGGCGTGCAGGTGATAGACCTGTCGTCCGAGGCGGATGCGCCGGATTCCGGCCCGCGGACCGGGTCTGCGCTGCCGCCCATCGCCGCTGCCGTCGACGCGGCGCGGGACGTGAATCGGGTGTGGCTCGGCTCGGCGGCCAACGGCCGGCCGTTCGTCACCCTCAAGATCGCGATGTCGCTCGACGGGCGGGTGGCGGCACCGGACGGCACCAGCAGGTGGATCACGTCACCGGCGTCCAGGGCCGACGCCCACGAGTTGCGCCGCCGGGTCGACGCCATCATGGTCGGCATCGGCACCGTCTTGGCCGATGATCCGCAACTCACCGCGCGCGGTGCGGACGGCGTGGCCAGCGGCCGCCAGCCGCTGCGCGTCGTCGTCGACTCGAACCGCAGGATCCCCGTCACCGCAAAGGTTTTCGATGACGTTGCGGCAACCTTGATCGCGACGGTCGAGCGGTTCGGCGCCGGTCCGGACGGCCGGGTGGACCTGCACGCGTTGCTGCGGCAACTCCACCGGGACGGACGGCGTCATCTCCTGCTGGAGGGTGGCCCACGGCTGGCGGCGGCGATGCTCGATCAACTCCTGGTGGACGAGGTGCTGATCTACCTCGCTCCGCTGCTGCTCGGCGCCGGCCGGGCCGCGGTGGAAGGCGGCGCCCTCGGCACGTTGTCCGACGCCCAACACGCGGAATTGCGCGACTGGCGCCGGCTCGGCCCCGACATCGCGCTGCGGTACCGGCTTCGGTCGACAGCACCCTGATCTGCCCGGCCCGCCCGGCGAGGCCCGTCGCGCCCGACCGGCAGAACGGTACGGACCGGGCCGAACCCCGGCGGGGTCCCGGGGCGCCGATCGCTGCCGATGCAGGCCGTCGCCACGACGCGGCGCTGGCACAGACGCCCGCGCCGAAGGCGACGCGGCGCGGACCCGGCGAAGGGTTTCTGCTCGTTGCGGTTCGAACGCGCGGGATCGCGGGTAGGACCACGAGGGCCGCAGACAGCCCGTAGCCTGACACGGTGGGAGGGACCTTCGTGCGCGAGCGCGAGATGCGCGGGATCCGCCGCGTCGCGCGCCGGCGGCGGCTCGCCGCGGTGTGCGCGGCGCTGGCCCTGGCCGTGGTCGTTGCGGCATGCACCGGCCAGCCCGCGTCGGAAACCCACGAGTCCACCGCTTCCTCGACGGTCAGCAGCACGGCAGGTGCCGATTCCGGGTCGAGCACGACGGAATCGCCCGCGCCCCGCACTTCGTCACCGTTGACCTCGTCCGCGCCGTCGCCGACCGGCACGGGCGATCCGTCCGCCCGGTCGTCCGATCCGACCAGCACGAGTGCTCCGCCCCCGATCGGCCCCGCCTCGGCGAAGCAACCGGCCGGCGCGGCGGTCGTGTGGGGCAAGACGGCCGGATCGGCGGCGGTGGCCATGAGCTCCGCGGTCTTCGGCGCCGCCCCGGTGGTGGTGCTGTGCTGGCTGGGCGACGGCCAGGCGATGACGCAGGCGGCCGAGCAGGCGCCCCGGATCGGGGCGCCGATGCTGCTGGCGGGCGGCAGCGTCGCGGACCAGGAAGCGACGACGGCCGAGATCGGCCGGCTCGGCGCGGGTTGGCTGCTCGCCTGCGACTCGACGGCCCGGGACTGGGCCGAGCGAATCGATGGCGTGCGGGTGACGGGTGACCCGGCCGACCTGCCGACCTTCGCGCCGCCGGCCGCCGAAGACGGGCTCACCGTGTTGGTTCCGGCGGAACCGATCTCGGGGATGGCGGGCGGGTTGGTGGCCGGCCGCGC
Organism: uncultured Actinomycetes bacterium; assembly: GCA_964624455.1. Lineage (GTDB taxonomy): Bacteria > Actinomycetota > Actinomycetes > Mycobacteriales > Nakamurellaceae > Nakamurella. Next base: position 85,837 of record CAZUXD010000006.1, read on the forward strand.
AACCGCTTCGGCCGTCGGCGCGCGCATCCAGCCGGTGCGCGGCGGCGATCCGCGGGGCGACCCGGATGCCATCGCGGCGTTGGCCAAGGACCCGCCCGCTGCCGTGATCGGGTTCGGTCCGGACTTCGGCCCACCGGAAAGGCTGGCGGCGAGGGTGGCGACCGCGGCGACCGGGGTGCAGTTGCCCGGCGGCGGCCAGTTGATGTTCCCCGGCCGGACACTGGTTGCGCTGTACGGACATCCGAGCACGGGAGCGCTGGGGGCGCTCGGCCAGCAGAGCTTGCCCGCGGCGATCGACCGGGCCAAGAAGGTGGCGGCCGATTACACGAAACTGGCGAAGACGCCGGTGGTCCCGACGTTCGAGATCATCGCGACGATCGCCGCGGCGAGCGCGGGCCGGTCCGGCCTGTACTCCTCGGTCTCCAGCGTCGCCAGCCTCAAGCCGTGGGTGACGGCCGCGACCAACGCGGGGATGTACGTGATCCTGGATCTGCAGCCCGGGCGGGCGCACCTGCTGGACCAGGCGAAGCTCTACACCGAGCTCCTGCGTATGCCGGCCGTCGGGCTGGCCCTGGACCCGGAATGGAAACTCGGCCCCGGCCAGTTGCCGTTGCAGCAGATCGGTGGGGTGGACGCCTCGGAGATCAACAAGGTCATCGACTGGCTCGGCGACCTCACCGCGACGAACCACCTGCCGCAGAAGGTGTTGGTGCTGCATCAGTTCCGGCTCTCCATGCTGCGCAACGAATCCCAGATCGACACCGGCAACGACAATGTGTCGGTGCTGATCCACATGGACGGGCAGGGCTCTCCGGGGATGAAGGAGGCGACCTGGCAGGCAGTGATCTCCGCGGCGCCGAAGGGCGTCGAGTTCGGTTGGAAGAACTTCTACGTCAAGGACACCCCCACCATGACGCCTCAAAAGACCATGGCGCGCAAGCCGGTTCCGGTGATGATCTCGTATCAATAGCGCAGGACGCCTGCGCGCAGCGTTTTCGGTGCTCGACTACGAAACGGAGATGACGCAGCCCGGGGATGACGCCCCGCCCGCCGGGAACGCCTCGGCCAGCGCCTGCGCCATCAGGTGCGCCTTGTGTTGATAGCCCACGACGGTCGGGTGGATCCCGTCCGGGCCGAACCAGGCGTTCTGGTAGGCGCCGGCCCAGTCGAAAACCCGCATGTTCGGGTGACTCGGGCAGGCGGCGGCCAGGCCCTGGTTCCAGGCCGGATAGACACTGGCCCGAAAATCGCCGCCGGTCTTGATGGTCCTGGTGGTCAGCCAGAGAACCGGAGCATCCGCGGGAATCGTCGTCATCACCTTTGCTATCCGCGCCTTGATCGATGTGGTGGCGGGAGCGTACTTGGCAACCGTTGCGGCATCGACATTTCCGAGCGCGATGATCCAGCAGCCGCGGTAGCCGGACCCGACGTGCGCCCTGATGACGTCCTCGCCGGAGGGTTCGCCCTTGTAGGACTCGATGATGCTGCGGGCGCCGGAAATCTCCGCGCTGAACACGCGGACCCCGACCTGCTCGAGTTGCCCCTTCAGGTTCTGCGTGGGCGACAGGCTGGACCTGGTGCCGTAGAGCCCCTCCGAGGTGGAGTCGCCCACCTCGATCACGCTCTCGCATCGGGTGCGCGGCGATGCGGCCTCGACCGGTGACGAGGGACCGGAGGTGGACACCGCCGGCGGGGATGACGGGGTATCGGACGGCTGCATCTCGATCTGCGAAGGTGACCCCGCGGAGGCATTCCCTTTCCCCGACGGGGTCTGCGACGAACGTTTCGTCATCGCCGATGGCGACAGGGTCGATGTGGGCGGGCCGGCCGACGGCGACGGCCCGGTCGTGGGCGGGGCATCCGCATTCGGATCGGTCGCGGCGCCGGCGGGTCCGCCAGCAGGACCTGCGGCGGTGGGCCCGAGGGCCCGCAGGCCGACCGGTTGGGGTGCCGACATTTCGGCGGGCTGTTGCCGGGGCAGCGCACCCGGGAGCAGCATCGCGAGCATCGCGGCCGCGAGGACGATCGGGGTGCCGACGAACAGGACGGGAACTCGGCGCCGCGCGCCGGGCCTCTCCGCGGCATCCGGCGGGCCCTTGCCGGCCTGCGCGCTGTCCACCGGGCCGCCCAACACCCCGGCCCCGGCGGCGCCGAACGCCTGCCGAAAGCCGAGCCGGCGGATCGGGTCTTCGACGAAATGCCATGAGAGGGCGGCCAGCAGAACCGTGAGGCCCACCTGCCCGGCGGCGCGCAGGGCAGGATCGGCCGCCAGCGCCCCGTCCGGTGTGAACACGATGACGGGCAGGTGCCACAGGTAGATCCCGTACGAACGCTCCCCCAGCCAGCGCAGCGGCGCGATCCCGAAGACCCGCGCGAGCACCGTAGCGGGATGCGACACCGCGACCAGCAGCCCCACGGTGCACACGGCGAGCAATACCAGCCCCCACTGGTACAGGGCGAAACGGTTCTCGTTGGTGCCCGCCACCAGGTATCCGGTACCGGCAAGGCCCGCCAGGCCGACAAGGTCCCAGGCCCACCGATGGCGACGGCCCGCAGCGCTCTCGTCCCCGACGCGCCGGCCGCTCGCGTACCACAGCAGCGCGAGGGACGCGCCGAGCAGCAGCGCGCCGGCGCGCGTGTCGGTGCCTTCGTACGCGCGGGTGTTGTCCATCCCGGGCTGCGCGACGATCACCAGCAGCACGAACGAACCGGCCGCGAGAGCCGCGGTGGCCGCCGCCACCAGGCGCAACCGGCGCCGGAAGATCGCCACCAGCGCGGCCAACAGCAGCGGCCACACCAGGTAGTACTGCTCCTCCACCGACAGCGACCACAGGTGGTCGAACGGGCCGGGACCGTTCACCTGGGTGAAGTACGAATCGCCGGCATAGATGGTGTGCCAGTTGGCGAAGTAGAACAGCGCCGAGAACGCCTCGCCCGCGCGGCGCGCCGCGTCGGCCCGGTCGACGAGAAGGACGGTCGCCATGCTGGTGGCCAGCACCAACACCACAGCGGGCAGCAGCCGCCGGGCACGCCGGAGCCAGAACGTCCGGAGGCCCCAGTCGCCGCGCCGCTGCCAGCCGCCGATGAGCACCCCGGTGATCAGGAAGCCGCTGAGCGTGAAGAAGATCCCGACGCCGAGCAGCCCGCCCTGGAACCCGGGAACGTCGAGGTGATACAGGATGACGAAGGCGACGGCGAGTGCGCGAATGCCGTCGAGCCCCGGTAGGTAGGCCGTGTTCTTCTCGACCGGTCTAGGCACTGTCGGCGTCCTTCGTGCATTCCGTTCCCGCTGCGGAGCCGCTGCGCCGCAACTGGAACAACGCTACCGGCCCCCTCCGTGTCAGGCTGGTCCCCGCAGGCCCTGCGGGATTGATTCCCCAGGCGCCGAATCGAAACACCCCAGCCGGCGCCCCGCGCCGACCGCGCCGACCGCGACCCGCTGCAGCCATCCGGCGGCCTCTGCGACGATGAGGGGGTGACGAGCGTCCAGGGCGCGGGCGGCCGGCCCCGGCGCGCCGCGCGACCCCGTCCGGCGGCCGCGCGCATCGTCCGCGCCGACCTCGTCGCGCCGCGGCAGATCACCCGCCGCCGCGCAAGGAGGCACCTGCGGTGACGCCCGCCCGCCTCTCGCGCCGCGCGGCCGGCGGCACGGTCAACGCGATCGCCCGGGCCCGCGCGGAGTTGACCGCGGCAGGCGTCACCCTCACCGACCTGTCCGACTCCAACCCGACCCGGCACGGCCTCGGGCAGGGCGGCGTGCTGCCTGCCGTTGGGCGTCACCTGCTCGGCGCGGGCCGCTACGAGCCCCTTCCCGGCGGTCCACGCACGGCCCGCGAAGCGCTGGCGGCGCGCTACGGCGGCGATCCGGACGACTATTGGCTGACGTCGTCTACGTCACAGGCGTATTCGTGGTTGCTCCAGCTCCTCGCCGACCCCGGCGAGCGGGTCGCGATCCCGTTGCCCGGCTACCCGCTGGTCGAGCCGATCGCCCGGCTCACCGGAGTTGGTGCGATCGGCTACCGCCTGCACTACGTGCACCCGCACGGCTGGGTTCTCGATCCGGCGAGCCTCGCGCGGACCATGACCGGCACCGGCGTGCGGGCACTCGTCGCGGTCAATCCGGGGAACCCGACCGGCGCGTATCACCGGGCGGAGGAGTTCCTCGAGGTCTGCGAACGCGGCCGAGCCGTCCTCATCGCGGACGAGGTCTTCGGCCCGTTCGCCCTGGACGGTTCCGTGACCACGCTGGCCGGCGAGGCGCGCGTTCCCACCTTCACGCTGGGCGGGGTGTCGAAACTGCTCTGCGCCCCGCAGCTCAAGCTCGCCTGGATCCGGATCTCCGGCCCCGGCGGGGGTCTTCAGGGCCTGCGGGAAGGGCTCGACACCATCGCCGACACCTTCCTGCCGGTCAGCGAGCCGATAGCGGCCGCGCTGCCGGATCTGCTCGCGCTTGCGGACGACTGTGTCGGCACGGTGCGAGCGCGCCTCGCCGCGAACCTGGCCGCCGCCCGGGCGCTCCTGGCCGGCGGCCCGTACCGGGTTCGGCGCTGCGAGGGCGGATGGACGGTGCTCATCGACGTGCCGGCCTACCTGCCGGCGACGGACCTCGTCATCCACCTCATGCGCCACGCGCACCTCGCCGTGCATCCCGGCTGGTTCTACGACCTGCCCTCCGAGGGCGCGCTCGCGCTCTCGCTGCTCCCCGCGCCCGACCGGTTCGCCGACGGGGTGGTACGGCTGCGCGCTGCGGTCGATGACCTCGCCGACCGGGCGCAGTAGGGCGCACCTACCCGGCGGGATCCTGTCCGCGCCGCTGCGCGTTCCGGCCGTCTCGCCGTCGCAGGCATGACGCGCTGTGGCGGCTTCCCGGCGGTCTGCTTTCATGGGTGCGGCTTGGTTCAACTCCGCGCGAACGGGTAGCCAGGATACGATCTGCCGCACAAGCGGGAGGAAGAGTTTCCACGACAAGGTCATCTGGCCGCCACCACCGCCCGCCGGCTGGGCCGGCGCGGGCGTTGCTGGCCGCTACCCTGTCGGTTGTCATTCCCGGTGCCGGGCAACTGTTTGCGGGAAGGTCGCGGCGCGCGATCGGCTACCTGATCTTCAGCGCGCTCTTGGTCGCGATCGTCGTGGCCGGGATGGTGGCGGGGGTTCGCCGCGTCATGTCGCTGGTGGTGCAGCCCTCGTGGCTGATGGCAGGGCTGGTCCTGATCCTGATCAGCGCGGCGGTCCGCATCGTCGCCGCGGTGGACGCCTATCGTCTGGTTCGCCCGGCGAACCCGCAGCCTCGGGCGTCCGCGGCGGTCGGCATCGTTGCGGTATCGGTGATCGCGGTGGCCAGCCTGGTGCCGCACGAGATTGCGGCGCGGCTGGTGTGGGCGCAGCACAATCTGGTGACGAGCGTCTTCCCCAGCACCTTGCCGACCCCGGTACGGCCCGACTCGCCCGGTGAGGCGGCCGGGGGCGTGCTGACCACCGCGGCACCCGAACCGGATGCCGGGCCGAACCCGTCGGCGAGCGGGACGGGTGCGCCAGGTGGGCCGAGCCTCACCGTGACCCACGACCTGTGGGGGACCGATGGCCGGTACACGGTGCTGCTGCTGGGTTCGGACGCCGGTCCCGGGCGGGTGTCGGCGCGCACCGACACGATGATGCTGCTGACGATCTCGAAGAAGGACCGTTCGGCGGTGCTGATCGGCATTCCGCGAAACCTCGAACACATTCCGTTCGTCAAGGGCCTCATGCAGGAGCGGTTCCCGGACGGTTTCGACGATCTGGCGAACGCGGTGTACCGGTACGGACTCGACCATCCCAGCCTCTTCCCCGGCGCGCACGATCCGGGGGCATCGGCCCTCGAGCAGGCCATCGTCGCGGCGACCGGGCTGGAGATCGACAACTGGGCGATGGTGAACCTGGCCGGTGTGGTCGGGGTCGCCGACGCGCTCGGCGGCCTAACGCTGGACGTGCCCAAGGCCGTCAGCGATGTGCTCTCGCCCTACGAACCGGGCATGCCGAGCATCTCGGCGTCCATACCGGCCGGCACCCAGCACCTCACGCCCGACGAGTTGTACATCTACGTGCGGACCCGCCACGCCGACAACGACTACGAGCGGATGGGCCGGCAGCGCTGCGTCATGGCGGCCATCGGCAAGGAACTCACCGGCCCGCGCCTGCTGACCGCGTATCCGCAAATCGCCGACGCGATCATCCACAACGTGAGCACCGACATCCCGCAGGCCTGGCTACCCGACCTGGTCTCCCTCGGTTCGGAGTTGAACCTGGCGCGCGTGCGCACCCTGTTGCTGGTCCCGCCGCGCGTTGACACGACCAATCCCGACTACCCGAAGATCCGCGAATTCGTGCACGACGCCATCGAGGTGGGCCCTTCGTCACCGTTGGGCGGTGCCGAGACCGCCGCCGTCGCGCACGTCACCGCGCAAACGACGCCGCCGGGCGGTGACGATCAACCGGTGGGTGACGGTCACCCTGGCGGTGACGATCAGCCGGTGGGGAACACTCGATCGGTGAGTGAGGATGCGGCGCCGGGCAGCACTTCTCTGACTGAGACGTCCCCGCTCGGCCACCTCGGGGACAGCACCGGCATTCTGAGCGCCTGCGGGTGACCGAGCGGGCCCCCTTCGGACGCGCCGGCCGGTCTTTGACTTCAGGAGGCAAAGACCTCGGAAGGCCGGCGCCGGGCCGTGATCGTCCTGCCCGCACCCACTCTCGAACATCTCTTGATCATGGTTGACGACGTTGCGTCTGGTCAGAGTCGGCTTGCCGGTGGGCCCCGCGGGGCTCGAACCCGCAACCTACGGATTAAAAGTCCGCAGCTCTGCCAATTGAGCTAGAGGCCCGGCGGCACGACGAGACGATACAGAAGATCCAAAGAATCATCCGGCGTCGGTGCCCGGTATCCCAGTCTAGAGAACTTCGTCACGTCGCACGCTCCGGGCACAGGGTCGCCGAACTCCAGGCAGCAGAGGCTGCCCGTCAGGGAACGTAGCGGACGAGGTGATCGCCGTTCGCGACGAAGTAGATGTTGCCGTACGAGTCGGCGGTCAGCCCGCCGACCGAGCCGGTGTACAGCGCGGTGGCCTGTGCGGTGCGCGGATCGAGGCGGAAGAAGTGCCGGCCGTGCAGGGTGCCGTAGATCCCCCCGTCCGCGCCCGTGGTCAGGAAGGCGTCATAAGCGGAAATCCGGTTCACCGCGTTGAGCGGTGGTTTTGGATAGCCGAGATCGCCGAAAGGCTTTGCCTTATAGACGAACCGGCCGAGCGGCGGGCTGTAGATGAGCAGCCAGTCCTGTGCCATCATCCAGATGTTGCCGTTCGGCCCGATCGTGAGCCCCTCGACCGATGCCGACGTCACCGGAAGGGGGACCGTGCGCGCCTTCTCGGTCCGCGGGTCGTAGATCAACAACCGCGCGTGGGCCTGGGTCGGGCGGGCGCCGAATCCGCCCCAGACCAGGGACCCCCCATAGACGATGCCGCCCTGGTAAGCCAGGCTCACGATGCTCTGCTGCCGAACCAGGTCGCCCTTGGTCGTGCAACGCCCGGTCGCCGGGTCGTAGACGTTGAGCGCACCGCTGACCTGACCGTATGCCGCCATGGTGCCGATGTAGAGCTTGCCACCGCCCGCCGTCAACGCGTAGGGGCGGTCTTGGCCATGCGCCACGAGGTCGCAGAGCCTCGCCGGGTTGCTGCCGGCCGCGAATGGTTGATCCGGTTGGTAACGCTGGATCACCGCTCCCGGGTACACGCCGAGATAGAGCGCATTTCCCATGGCCGCCATACCTTCTGCCTGGCCGAACCCCTGAAACGAGGTGGACAGGTCGGACCGCATCGGCGTGTACGACGCCAAGCCTCCGGTCAGGTAGCCGCTGGCGTACACGTTGCGGTCGGGGCCGAGCCCGAGGGATTGGATGCGGACCGGCGCGCCCGGTAGGCCCGTCACGATCTTGCGGGTCACCACGCCGGTCGCCGGGCGGTAGCTGGCGATCTGCACGCCGCCGGCGACGGAGCCGGCGCTCAGGATCGTGCCGCCCGGGCCGGCGACCTCGTCGGCGGCGTCGACCTGCCCCCATCCGCGTGGACCCGGATACGAGCCCGCGACCGGGGTGCTGATGCCGGATGTGAGATCGTACGCATGCAGCGTGCCGTGAACGTCGCGGTAGTAAGCCTTTCCGTCGAAGTCGGCCGATGCGCCGGGGTACGACACGTCGGGGATCGTCGAGCGAACGCTCGAACGGAAGCTGCCGTCGGGCTGTTTCGCCACGTCCATGACGACGAGCGCGCTGCTCGGCGCCAGGTACACCAGGGCCTTGCCCCGGGCTGCGGCGATCTGGTAAACGAACTCCTGCCCGCGGAACTGCGCCGGGGTGATGTTCGTGCACTTGGCACCCTGCTCGTTGCAGGCGAGCAGGCCGGCCTTGGCGCCGACCCCGACATATACGGTCCGGGTGGTGAGATCGACGGCCAGGCTTCGGACGTAGTCCTGGCCGGTGAGCTTCTTGACATCGGCGAAGGTGACGAGGCCCCGGCCGGGCATGTACTTGTAGACGACGGCGTCGGGGTAGCCGCCGACATAGACGCTCCCGTTGGTGCCCGGGGCTATGGCGAACGGGATCTGGTTTCGTGAGATCGTCGCGACTTTGGTCGGTGCCGCGGCGCCCGGCCGATACGCCCACAGCATCCCGGGCTGGAAGCTCGCCACGTAGATGGTGCCGTCGGTGGCGGTGGTCGCGGCCCACGACCCGGAGGGCGATCCGGTGTTGAGGCGGAACGACCGCGAAACGGTCCCGCTCGCGGCATCGATGACGACGAGATGCGCCGGCACCGGCCCACCACCATCGGTGATGGCATAGGCCGCGTCGCGTCCGGAGCCGTCCTTGCCGATCGTGACGGCGTGCACGAAGGCGTCGAACAGTTGCGGGCCGAGGTCGGTGAACGCGCGGCTGATCCGAACGTCATCCGCGTAAACCGTGCCCGCGGAGGACGTCCTGGCAGCGATTTCCACTGCTACATAACGTGTTTTCGCCGGCGCGATTCCGGCGGGCCGAAGGACGGTCCAGGCCGATCGCCCGGTATGGGTCGACGCCGCTCGGCGGATCACCGCGCGCCGGGCATCGAGGAACACCAGGTTCGCCCGGGCGATACCGGACTGCGAGCGGACGCTGACGAAGGCCGTGTAGCGCTCTTGCGGAGTTGCGGCCAGCGGCGCGCTGGTCAGGGTGGGCGAGGGGCAGTTGGGACGGCTTCGAAGCGCGGCGGCTTGGTTGCCGGCGGCATGCTCTTTGGCGGTGACGGTGGTCGCAGCCGAACACGAGATTCTCCAACCGGTGCGCCCGCTCTCGAAACTGTGGTTGGGGATGAGCAGGTCGCCTCGCGTGAGGGGTCGGTTCGGATCGGCGGGCGGCGGCTGTTGAGCAGCGCCGGAAGGAGCTGCCAGCACCGGCGCTGCGGCCATGTCAAGGGCCACCGGCCCTGCCGCGAACGGCGCCGCAGCGAGGTGTCCGGCCGCCAGGGATTTCGGCAGGGAGGCCGCAATCTGCGGCGCCTCGGCCGCGTCGGCACGGTGAAGCGCCACGGCGCCGAAGGCGCACACCACCGTGGCCGAGATCAGCAAGGCGAGCCGTCGCCCGCTCCACGAAACCATGCGCTGCCCTTCACCGAACCAGTGCCGGCTCATATGACCCCAAACCGCTGCGGAGGTCAAGGGAGGCTACCGGTCCCAGGCGTACGCACCGGTTCCCAGCGGGGACGGACGCCACCCACGGCCGCCGGCGCGCCCCGACCGCATCCCGACCGTCCCCCGGACTGCCCGGCGACCGCGTGCAGTGATGCAGCACACACCACCGTTGGTTGCGCCGACCCGACGGCCCGCCGCATCCTTGGGTAGCGCAACTAGTTGCCTAGTGCACGTAAAGGGTTTCCCATGGAAGCGTGGGTGTTGTTCGAATGAGTTGGGCAAGTTCACCGGTGAGCGGTTGGGCCGTTGCCGATGGATAGGACGGGGGACTCGAAGATCATGGCTGGCCAGGCGATGGCGGCGACCGCGAGGACGAGCGGTGCCACCGGGAGCGAGGGCGCGACGGCGGCACCGTCATCGAGGGCGCTCAAGGCGCTCTTCGCATCGCAGCCGGACGTCGAGTACGGCGCCGACCTGGTCGGCGCGATCATAGCGTTGATCAAGCAGATCAACGCGTTTCGTAGCCGGCTGGCGCCGACGGGGGACTTCGACATATCGCAGACGCTGCTGCTGATCCAGTTGGCCGAAAACGGCCCCGCGAGGGCGGTCGAACTCGCCGAGCGGATCTGCGCCGACCCTTCCACGGTGTCCCGGCAGGTGGCGGCGATGGTCCGGTCGGGGTTGATCGAGCGGCGGGCCGATCCGGAGGATGGGCGTGCGTCGGTGCTGGTGCTGACCGAAGCCGGCCGGGAGCGCATCGCCCGGCATCGCCAGATGCGCGGCGCTGCCATGGCACCGCTCATCGCCGACTGGCGGGCGGACGATCGCGCCGCATTCTTGCGGCTGTTGTCGATCCTGACCAGCCGCCTGGACCATTACCGCGATGCCATGGTGGACGCGATCGGGGCTCGCCATCCCGAGGTGGGCCGCCCAGGGAAGGACCTCCGGTGACCAAATCCGCCACGAGCCAGGCCGGGCCGCCCAGCTCCGCACCGACCGGCGCGCCGCTGCAACTGCCACCGCGCCGGGTGCTCATCATCATCGCCGCGTTGCTGCTCGGCATGCTGCTGGCGGCACTGGATCAGACCATCGTCGCGACCGCGCTACCCACCATCGTCGGGGCCCTCGGTGGCGCCCAGCACATCTCGTGGATCATCACCGCATACCTCTTGGCGGCGACGGTTTCCACGCCGTTGTGGGGCAAGCTCGGCGACCTGTATGGGCGCAAGGCCTTCTTCCAGGTATCGATCGCGATATTCCTTGTGGGATCGGCGCTGTCGGGTTTGGCGACGTCGATGCTCTGGCTCATCCTCTCCCGCGCGCTGCAGGGTCTGGGCGGCGGCGGGTTGATGGTCGGCGCGCAGGCCATCGTCGGAGACGTCGTCTCGCCGCGAGAGCGCGGCAAGTACCAGGGCCTGTTCGGAGCGGTGTTCGCCGTCACCACCGTCATCGGCCCGCTGATCGGCGGGCTGCTCACCCAACACGCGAGTTGGCGTTGGGTGTTCTACGTGAACCTGCCGATCGGCGCTGTCGGCTTGGTGGTGACGGCGATCGTGTTGCCGGGCAACCTGACTCGGGTTCGCCGCAAGATCGACTATTGGGGAACGCTGTTCTTGGCGCTGGGCGTGACGGCCCTGGTGCTACTGACGAGCCTCGGTGGCACCAGCTACCCGTGGAACTCGAAATGGACGTACATCCTCGGCGCGTCGGCGGTGGTGCTGTTGGGGATGTGGGCATTGGTCGAGCGGCGCGTGCCCGAACCGGTACTGCCGCTGCGACTATTCGCCAACAGGGTGTTCGCCGCGACCAGCGCGATCGGGTTCGTGGTGGGGTTCGCCATGTTCGGCGCGATCACGTACCTGCCGGTGTTCCTGCAGGTGGCCAAGGGCGCTTCGCCGACGGGCTCCGGCATGCAAATGCTGCCGATGATGGCCGGGGTGCTCGTCACCTCCATCGGTTCGGGCTTCTTGATCTCGCGCTGGGGCCGGTACAAGGTCTTCCCTGTCGTCGGAACCGCGGTGATGACGGTTGGCTTGTACCTGATGTCGACGGTGGGCGTGGCCACCCCGGACGGGCTGATGTACCTGTACATGGTGCTCTTCGGCGCGGGTCTCGGCGGCGTGATGCAGGTGCTGGTGATCGCCGTGCAGAACGCCGTCCAGCACCGGGATCTCGGCATTGCCACGGCGGGCGCGACGTTCTTCCGGCAAATCGGCGGATCGTTCGGGACGGCCGTGTTCGGCGCGATCTTCGCGAACCTGCTGGGCGGCCGGCTGGTGAGTGCGCTGCACGGTGCCCATATTCCCGCTGGGTTGGAGGGTTCCGTCAACCCGGCCGACCTGCGCAAGCTTCCGCCGAACCTGTTGGGCGGCGTGATGGAGGCGTACGCCTCCACGATCTCGACCGTTTTCCTGGTCGCCGTGCCGATCGCCGCGGTGGCGTTCCTGCTGACGTGGCTGTTGCCGGAGATCCAGTTGCGCCGCACCGTCGGTGACGATCACGCGCACGTCGGCGCCGCGGCTGGCAGGTCGGGGGATGGGGAACCGCCGGTGGTGGCGCAGGCGCCAGCCGGTCCGGATGCGAGGGTGACGGCCGCGACGAAGGTTCCGAACGGGGCCGAGGCGGGGATGACGAACATTCCGAACGGGGCCGAGGCGGGGATGACGAACGTTCCGAACGGGGCCGGGAGAGGTGATCGCCCAACGGTGCCGCGGGAACGGCTCGCAGGGCGGCGTCGTCGCTGAGCACACCCCTTGGCGCCGGGCATGTACGGCCGGCCGTCAGGTGCTGCTCGCATCGACAGGCCGACGATGACCTCGCCCTCGGAAACTGCCAGGATCGCCCGCTTTCTCCAGACGCTGTGCTGCGACCATCGCGGCGGATATGTGGACGACGCGATCGTGGGCTGGGACCGGTCCCGCCGTCATCGGCTGCGAGTTCCGGCCGGCCGGGAAACCTGTCCCGGGACACCGGCGGTGCCCTCGCCTCCGGCACGCCCCGGGCGATCTCCCGCCGGGCGGCCGCGTTCGTCGGCGTTCGGCGCCTGTCGATGGGGCGGCCCACGGTGCCGTATGATTGCTGGGCTCCCAACGGACAGCCGTTGAGGGCGGGTTGACCGCCCGGCCCCCATCGTCTAGCG